>DASXCJ010000043.1:0-40866 GCA_036491175.1 Rhizomicrobium sp. | reverse complement strand
TGGGCGCGATCAAACAGGGTCTTCTTTTTGGGCTGGCTCCGGTCGCCCGGTTTCAGCATGAAGGCGCACATCATCGGCGTGGTGGTCAGCGAGATCGCCAGCGACACCAGGATCGCCATCGACAGGGTGATGGCGAACTCGCGGAAGAAGCGGCCGACGATGCCGCCCATCAGCAGGATCGGCAGGAACACGGCGACGAGCGAAATACTGATCGAAACGACGGTGAAACCAACTTCCTTGGCGCCGAGCAGGGCGGCCTGGAGGCGGGGCATGCCGTCCTCGATATGTCGGGAAATGTTTGCCAGCACGACGATGGCGTCATCGACGACGAAGCCGGTGGCCACCGTCAGCGCCATCAGCGAGAAATTGTCCAGGCTGAAGCCCAGCAGGTACATCACGCCGAAGGTGCCGATCAGGGATAGCGGCAGCGCCACGCTGGGCACCACGGCCGAGCGGGCATTGCGCAGGAACAGGAACACCACCGCCAGCACCAGCAGCGTGGCGATGAAGAGCGTGCGTTCCACGTCGTGGATCGAGGCGCGGATGGTCGTGGTCGTGTCGTTGACGACGGTGAGGTCGATGGAGGGTGGGATCGCCGCCTTGATCTGCGGCAGCACGTCGCGCACGCGGTCCACCGTGTCGATCACATTGGCGCCGGGCTGCTTGTTGAGCAGCACCAGCACGGCGGGCTTGCCGTTCGCCATGCCGAGGTTGCGGACATTCTCCACCCCGTCGCTGACGGCGGCCACGTCGGACAGGCGCACCGGCGCGTTGTCGCGATAGGCGACGACGAGGCCTTGATACTGGCTCGCCTGCGTCGCCGTATCGTTGATGTAGAGCTGGAAGCGCTGGGCGCCCTGCTGCACCGCGCCCTTGGGGCTGTTGGCGTTTGCGGCGGACAGCGCGGCACGCACATCCTCCAGCCCGATGCCGTATTTGAACAGCGCGCGCGGGTTCAATTCCACCCGCACGGCGGGCAGCGAGCCGCCCGATAGCTGCACCTCGCCGATGCCCTGCACCTGGCTCAGCTTCTGCTGGATGACGGTGGAGGCGGAGTCGTAGATCTGCCCCGGCGTCATCGTGTTCGAGGTCAGCGCCAGGATGATGACCGGCTGATCGGCGGGGTTGATCTTGCGATAGGTCGGGTTGGCACGCAGCGAGGCGGGCAGGTCGGCGCGGGCGGCGTTGATCGCCGCCTGGACGTCGCGCGCCGCGCCGTCGATATCGCGGTCGATGTTGAACTGCAGCGTGACGCGCGTGGAGCCGACGGAGCTCGACGACGTCATCTCGTTGACATCGGCAATGGTGCCGAGATGGCGCTCCAGCGGCGTCGCCACCGAGGTCGACATCGTCTCGGGGCTCGCGCCCGGCATGGAGGCGGTGACGGAGATCACCGGAAAGTCGATATTCGGCAGGGGAGACACCGGCAGCAGGAAGAAAGCGACCGCGCCCGACAGCGCCAGGCCCGTCGTCAACAGCGCGGTGGCGATGGGGCGCTTGATGAAGAGGGCAGTGGGGTTCATAGCGAGGCTTCTTTCGCCTCGCCGCCGAAGCGCCTATGCCGCCAGTCGCGGAACTCATGCGCCCAGCGGTCGAAATAGATGTAGATCACCGGCGTGGTGAACAGAGTCAGCGCCTGGCTGACGATCAGGCCGCCGCAGATGGCGATGCCGAGTGGATGGCGCAGCTCCGAGCCCGTGCCGCCGCCCAGAGCCAGCGGCAGCGCGCCGAATAGCGCGGCCACTGTCGTCATCATGATCGGGCGGAAGCGGAGCAGAGCGGCCTGGTGGATCGCGTCGCGCGGGCTCTTGTTCTCCTCGCGCTCCGCGGCAAGCGCGAAGTCGATCATCATGATCGCGTTCTTCTTCACGATGCCGATCAGAAGGATGATGCCGATGATCGAGACGATGTCGAGATCGTGGCCCGTCAGAATCAGGAACAGCAGCGCGCCCACGCCGGCGGAGGGCAGGGTCGACAGGATCGTCACGGGATGGATGAAACTCTCATAGAGGACGCCCAGCACGATATAGACCGTCACGATCGCGGCCAGGATCAGCAGCAATTCGTTCGACAGCGCCGATTGGAAGGCGAGTGCGGAGCCCTCGAAGCTGGTGGTGATGGAGGCCGACATCTGCGCGTCCTTCTCCGCCCGCTGCACGGCGTCGACCGCCGAGCCGAGCGAGGTGCCGGGCGCCACGTCGAAGGAGAACATCGCCGCCGGGAACTGGCCGAGATGGTCGTTCTCCAGCGGCACCGCCCGTGTCTGGATGCCCGCGATGGAGCCGAGCGGCGTCTGCCCGCCGCCGGAGGAAGGCAGGTAGATGTCGTTCAGCGACTGGATGGAATTCTGCATCGCCGGATCGGCTTCCAGGATCACGCGATACTGGTTGGACTCGGTGAATATGGTGGAGATGATGCGTTGACCGAAGGCGTCGTAAAGCGCGTTGTCGATGGTCGCGGCGGTGATGCCGAAGCGTGCCGCGGTGTCGCGGTCCACCGCGATATAGGCCGACAGCCCCTTGTCGAGATAGTTGGTCGAGACGTTCTGGATCTCCGGCCGCTTGTCGAGCTGGGCCATCAGCTTGGGCACGGCGACGTCGAGGTCGGCGGTGCGCGCGCTCTCCAGTACGAATTGATATTCCGACCGGCTGATCGTGGAATCGATGGTGAGGTCCTGCACCGGCTGGAAATAGGCGTCGATGCCGGCGACGCTACGCGCCGTCTTGTTCAACCGGGCGATGACGTCGATCACGTCGCTGTCGCGGCTGTCCTTGGGCTTGAGGTTGATCAGGAAGCGGCCGCTGTTGAGCGTGTTGTTGGTCCCGTCCACGCCGATGAAGGAGGACAAGCCCTGGACATCCGGGTCCTTCAGGATCTCCTTCGCCAGCGCATTCTGACGGTCGCCCATGGCGGAGAAGGAGACGGTGGGTCCGGCCTCGGTGATCGCCTGGACGAGGCTTGTGTCCTGCACCGGGAAGAAGCCCTTGGGGATGACGATATAGAGCAGCACGGTGACGGCGAGCGTGGCGACCGCGATCAACATGGTCAGCGGCTGGTGATCCAGCACCCAGATCAGCAACCGGTCATATCCGTGGATCGCCCGGTCGAAATATTCCTGGCTCTTGCGCGCAATGGCGCCCTGCTTGCTCTCATCGCGATGGCGCAGCAGCTTGGCGCAAAGCATCGGCACCAGGGTCAGCGACACCACGGCTGAGATCAGGATGGTGATCGAGAGCGTGATGGCGAATTCGCGGAACAGCCGGCCCACCACCTCCTGCATGAACAGGAGCGGTATCAGCACCGCGATCAGCGAGATGGTCAGCGACACGATAGTGAAGCCGATCTCGCCCGCGCCTTTCATGGCGGCCTCGTAAGGCGAGGCGCCTTTCTCCAGATAGCGGGTGATGTTCTCGATCATCACGATGGCGTCGTCGACCACGAAGCCGGCCGAGATCGTCAGCGCCATCAGCGACAGGTTGTTGAGCGAGAAACCCAGCAGATACATCAGCGCGAAGGTGCCGACGATGGAGAGCGGCACCGACAGGCTGGGAATGAAGGTCGCCGGGATGTTGCGCAGGAACAGGAAGATCACCAGCACAACCAGGGCCACGGCGAGGCCGAGCTCGAACTCCACATCGGCGACGGAGGCGCGGATGGTGTTGGTGCGGTCGGTCAGCACGTTGACCTGGACGGCGGCGGGAAGCCCCGCCTCGATCTGCGGCAGGATCTGCTTGATCGAATCCACCACGCTGATCACGTTCGCGCCGGGCTGGCGCTGGATGTTCAGCAAGATCGCAGGCGTGGTGTTCATCCAGCTCGAAAGCTGGGTGTTCTCGCCCGATTGCACGACCTGGGCGACGTCGGAGAGATGCACCGGCGCGCCGTTCTTGTAGGCGACGACGATGGCCTTGTATTCGTCCGCACTCTTGAGCTGGTCATTGGCGTTGATGGTATAGGACTGCGCCGCGCCGTCGAAATTGCCCTTGGGCGCGTTGGAATTGGCGTTGGAGATGGTCGTGCGCAGATCGTCGATGTTGAGGCCGTAGGATGCCAGCGCCTGCATGTTGGCGCGCACGCGCACGGCCGGCCGCTGGCCGCCATTGATGGAGACGAGGCCCACGCCCGCGAGTTGCGAGATCTTCTGCGCCACGCGCGTGTCGGCGAGATCCTCGACCTGCGTCAGCGGCATGGTCTTGGAGGTCAGCGCCAGCGTGAGGATCGGCGCGTCCGCCGGATTGACCTTGGCATAGACGGGCGGCGCGGCCAGCGTCGTCGGCAGCAGTGTGCCCGAGGCATTGATTGCGGCCTGCACCTCCTGCTCGGCGATGTCGAGGTTGAGGCTTAGGTCGAACTGCAAGGTCACGACCGAGGCGCCGGCAGAGCTGATCGACGACATCTGTTTCAGCCCCGGCATCTCGCCGAACTGGCGCTCCAGCGGCGCGGTGACGGAGGTCGTCATCACGTCCGGACTCGCGCCGGGCAAGAAGGTCTGGACCTGGATGGTCGGATAGTCGACTTCCGGCAAGGCCGAAAGCGGCAGGTAGGAATAGCCGACAAGGCCGATCATCAGGATCGCGATCATCAAGAGCGATGTCGCGACCGGCCTCTGGATGAAGGGGGCGGAGGGGTTCATGTTTGGCGCCGGAAGCGGGGCTTACGGCCCGCCGCCTCCGCCGCCGTGATGGAAGAGCTGGTCGCGATGCGCCTTGATCCAGGCGCGGCGATCGTCCGGCGACATCTTCTCCAGGGCCGCGCGCTGATCCGGCGGCAGGCGCGACAGCAGCTTCTTGAACCGGGCCGCGCGGTCGCCGCCGCCCGCGGCGGCCTGTGCGCCAGCCGGCGCGTTGCTGGGCGCGGCGATGCTCGTCTTGTTGTTCGGGATCGTGACTTCGGAGCCGTCCTTCAGCCGGTCAGCGCCGTCCACGACCACCGTGTCGCCCGGCTTCAGGCCCGAGGCGATGGTCGTCAGCGTCGCGCTCGTGACGCCGGTCGTCACGGTGCGCATGGACACCGTCTTGTCCGGGCTCACCACATAGACAAACGAGCCCTGCGCGCCGCGCTGGATGGCAGCGACCGGCACGAGCGTCTGATTGTGCAGCGTGTTGACGAGAAGATGGATGTTCACGAACTGGTTCGGGAACAGCGCGTTGTCCGTGTTGTCGAACATGGCGCGCAGCTTCACCGTGCCGGTCGTGGTGTCGATATTGCTGTCGACGGCGGAGAGGTTGCCTTGCGCGAGCTGGGTGGCGCCGGTTCGGTCGAAGGCCTGCGTCGTCAAGGTCGCGCCGGAATTCATCTGCGTCATGATCTGGTCGATATTGTCCTCGGGCAGCGAGAACAGCACCGAGATCGGATTGATCTGCGTGACGGTGACGATGCCGTTGGTCTGCCCCGCCTGCACGAGGTTGCCGATGTCGACCTGGCGGATGCCGACGCGCCCATCGACCGGCGAGGTGATCTTGGCATAGGAGAGATTGAGCTGCGCCTGCTGCACAGTGCCTTCGTCGGACTTCACGGTTGCGGCGTCCTGCAGCGTCGTTGCGCGCGCCGTCGCGTAGGTCTGCTGCGAGATCGCGTTCTGCTGCGTCAGCATCTGATAGCGCTTCTCGTCGGTGATGGCGTTGGCGAGCGCGGCCTTGTCCTTGTTGAGCGTGCCGGCGGCCTGTTCCAGCGCGGCCTGGTACTGGCGCGGATCGATCTCGGCCAGCACGGCGCCGGCCTTGACCATCTGGCCTTCTTGGAAATCGAACTTGACGATGGCGCCGGAAACCTGCGGCCGCACCGTCACGGTGGCGAGCGGCGTCACGGTGCCGAGCGCATTCAGCGTGACCGGCATGTCGCCGGAGACCGCTTTGGCCACCGCCACGGGCATGGGACCGCCCTGATTGAAACGTCCCCCGTGTTGGGCGGCCGTCTGGTTGTGGCTGAGATAGTAGATCAGCGCCACGACGGCAAAGAACGCCCCGCCGATGATCAGCCAACGTCGCCAGCGGAACCCGCCCTGCTGGACGGCGCCCGCGCCATAGCTCTGCCCGACCCAGCCCGAAGGGCGGTTATCGATGTTTTGGTTGGTCATACTGATCCTGCCGGTCGCTGCCGTATCCTGTAACGCGCGATCCCCGCCAGTATCGTTCGCTCAGGGCTCTTTTATCAGGAACCAAGTAGGAAGGTATGCCGAAATTGTAACGAATTGCGGCCGGAGGATGAAACTGCCGTCAGGCAGTATGGGCCTCGATCAGGCTGTCCGCCGCCTCGATCAGCACGCGGGCTGGCCCGGCCGGCCCGAAAAGCTGGCCCGACGCATAGACTCCTTCCAAGAGCAGGAGAAGGGCGTCGCCCAGCCGCTCCGGCTTGTGGGCGCCCAGGGCGGCGGCCAGCGCGGTGAGATTCGCCCGGAAGTCGCGCTTTATGTCCGTCGCCACCTTGCGGGCGGGGTGCTTGCGTTCGGGATATTCCACCGCGGCGTTGGTCGCGCCGCAGCCGCGATAATCAGTGCGTGTTGCCTTGCGCTGCAGGTCTTTCAGCCAGGCATGGAACGCGGCGCGCGGATTCTCCGCCGCGACGACGGCATCGAACCGGGCGAGGCCCTCTTCGCCGATATGGCGCAGATAATCCGCGGCCAATTCGTCCTTGGACGGGAAGCTGCGATAGAGGCTGGGCTTGGTGACGCCGGCATGGTTGACGATCTCGTCCACCCCCACGGCGCGGATGCCCTGGCGGTAGAAAAGGTCGCGCGCGGATTCGCGGATGCGCTCGGCGGCCTTGGGCCGGGTGCGGAGAAGCGCGCGCGTCGCCGGAAGAGTCTTTCCTTTTGTCACAGCCTCGTGCCTTGACGATGGAACGGTGCGGTTCGTATATACGGCCCGCGAACGTACCGGTCAGTAACATATCGTTCGGGACGAGTCACGTTGTGTGACGCCGGAGTTTCGCAGCAAATAATAAGGCCCGTCGCCGCGGGCCTCCCGTCGTGACCTTTCGGGGCTCCGTTTTAGGCATATGCTGGAATGATCTGGATCGTTCGCGTCGCCCTTGAGCGGCCACTCACCTTCATCGTCATGGCGATCCTGATCGTGATCATGGGTCCGCTGGCGGCGATGCAGACGCCGACCGACATCTTCCCGGACATCAAGATCCCCGTCATCGGCGTCGCGTTCCAGTATACGGGCCTGTCGCCGGACGAGATGGCCGGCCGCATCATCACCCCCTATGAGCGCGGTCTCACGACCACCGTCAACGATATCGAGCACATCGAATCCACCTCGATCCCCGGCATGGGCATCGAGAAGATCTATTTCCAGCCCGGCGTCGACATCCGCACGGCGACCGCCCAGGTCACCTCGATTTCGCAAACGACCTTGAAGCAGATGCCGGCCGGCGCCACGCCGCCGCTGATCCTGAACTACAACGCCTCCACGGTTCCGATCCTGCAGCTCGCCTTCTCCGGCGATCACATGTCGGAGCAGCAGGTGCTCGACCTTGCGCAGAATTTCGTGCGCCCGGTGCTGACGACCATTCCCGGCGCCGCCATTCCCTATTCCTATGGCGGCAAGGTGCGCCAATTGCAGATCGACCTGGATTCCCAGGCGCTGCAGGCGCGCGGTCTGTCGGCGCAGGACGTCGAGAACGCCATCGCCGCGCAGAACCAGATCCTGCCCGCCGGCACGGTGAAGTTCGGCGCCAAGCAATACACGGTGAAGCTGAACGATGCCGCCGTCACCATCGACGACCTCAACAACCTGCCGATCAAGTCGGTCAACGGCGCCACGGTCTATATCCACGACGTCGGTCACGTTCGTGACGGCAACCCGCCGCAGCAGAGCGTCGTCCATGTCGACGGCAAGCGCGCGGTGCTGACGACCATCCTCAAGACCGGCTCCGCCTCGACGCTCGACATCGTGCAAGGCGTAAAGGATGCGCTGCCCAAACTCGAGGCGACGCTGCCGAACAATTTCAAGATCAGCCTGCTGAACGACCAATCGGTCTTCGTGAAGGCCGCTATCTCCGGCGTCGTGCGCGAGGGCGTGATCGCCGCCGCGCTCACCAGCCTGATGATCCTGATCTTCCTGGGTAGCTGGCGCTCGACCGTGATCATCGCGATCTCGATTCCGCTGGCGATCCTCTCGGCGCTCGCGGCGCTGTGGATGAACGGGCAGACGCTCAACATCATGACCTTGGGCGGACTGGCGCTCGCCGTCGGCATCCTGGTCGACGACGCGACCGTGACGATCGAGAACATCAACTGGCATCTCGAACACGGCAAGGACGTGAAGACCGCGATCCTAGACGGCGCCGCGCAGATCGTGCAACCGGCCTTCGTCTCGCTACTCTGCATCTGCATCGTGTTCGTGCCGATGTTCGCGCTGAAGGGCGTGGCCGGATTCCTGTTCGTGCCGATGGCCGAGGCCGTCGTCTTCGCGATGATCGCGTCCTTCATCCTGTCGCGCACTCTGGTGCCGACCATGGCGATGTATCTGCTGAAGCCGCATTCCGAGGAAGCGCACGAGGCCGCGCCTACCAACGCGCTGACACGCTTTCAACGCGGCTTCGAGACGCGCTTCGCCGCCTTCCGCGAGGGTTATCGCAACATCCTCGCGATGGCGCTGGATCACAGACGCGTCTTCGTCATCGGTTTCCTGGGCTTTGTGGTTGCGTCCTTCGTGCTGTTGCCGTTCCTGGGCTCGAATTTCTTCCCGTCGGTGGACGCTGGCCAGATCACCATGCATGTGCGCCCACCGGTCGGCACGCGTATCGAGCATGCCTCGGCGCTGTTCGGCGACATCGAGCACGAGATCCGCAAGACGATCCCGCCGCGCGAAGTGTCCTCCATCGTGGACAATATCGGCCTGCCCACCAGCTCCATCAACACGGTCTATAACAATTCCGGCGTCATCGGCTACCAGGACGGCGACGTCTACGTCACGTTGACGCTCGGCCACGCACCGACCGCCGACTATATGCGCAAGTTGCGCGAGACGCTGCCGGTCGAATTCCCCGGCTCGACGTTCTCGTTCCTGCCGGCGGACATCATCAGCCAGATCCTCAATTTCGGCGCGCCGGCGCCCATCGATCTGCAGGTGACGGGTCCCAAGCTCGACAAGGACAAGGCCACGGCGCTGAAGCTGCTCGACAAGCTGCGCAAGATTCCCGGTCTCGCGGACGCCCGCATGCAGCAATCCTTCGAGAACCCGCAACTGCGCGTCGATGTCGACCGCTCGCGCATGGCGCAACTCGGCCTCACCGAGCGCGATGTGACGAACAGCGTGGTCACCTCTATCGCCGGCAGTTCGCAAACCGCGCCGACCTACTGGCTCAACCCGCAGACCGGCGTGTCCTATCCCATCGTGGCGCAAACCCCGGAATATCAGGTCGATACTCTGCCGCGGCTGGAGAACATCCCCATCACCGGCGCGTCCGGCGGCTTGCAGATCCTGGGGGGCCTCGGCAAGATCACGCGCGAATATTCGAGCGCGGTGGTGACGCATTACAACGTGCTGCCCTCCATTGATCTCTACGCCACCACGCAAGATCGCGACCTTGGCGGCGTCGCGGCCGATGTGCAGAAGGCGATCGACTCCACGCCGCTGCCCAAGGGCGTGACGGTCAATTTGCGCGGCCAGGTGGTGACGATGAACACGGCGTTTTCGGGCCTGACCTATGGCCTGCTCGCGGCGATTATCCTGATCTACATGCTGATCGTCGTGAACTTCCAGTCCTGGCTCGACCCCTTCGTGATCATCACCGCGCTGCCTGCCGCGCTCGCCGGCATCATCTGGATGCTGTTCGCGACCGGCACGACCTTGTCGGTGCCCGCGCTCACCGGCGCCATCATGTGCATGGGCGTGGCGACCGCGAATTCGATCCTGGTCGTGAGCTTCGCCCGCGAACGGCTGGCCGCCACCGGCGACGCGCTTCTCGCCGCGGTCGAGGCCGGCGTCACGCGTTTCCGCCCGGTGCTGATGACGGCGCTGGCCATGATTATCGGCATGGCGCCCATGGCGCTGGGTCTGGGCGAGGGCGGCGAGCAGAACGCCCCCCTCGGCCGCGCCGTGATCGGCGGACTTGTTTTCGCAACCTGCGCCACCTTGGTCTTCGTGCCGGTGGTGTTCAGCATCGTCCACGGCCGCAAGGCGCGGAACACCGCGCCCGCGTCCAAGCCGGCGGCGGCTGGAGAGGCCTATGCCTGACAAACCCGAAATGCTGAACTATTCGCCGCCCAAGCGGCTCAAGACTGTCGGCGCCGCCGCCGCCGGTGTCGCGCTCGCCATCGTCGTGGTCGGCGCCATCACGCGCGTCACCGCGAGCCATGATGTGAGCGAGTGGAACGAGGCCAACGCGCTGCCTACCGTGAGCGTGATCAACCTAGCCGCCAGCGACCAGACGCGCGATCTGGAATTCCCCGGCACGGTGCAGCCCTTCAACAACGCGCCGATCTATGCCCGCGTCTCCGGCTATCTGAAGAAATGGTACGTCGACATCGGCACACCGGTGAAAGCGGGCCAGCTCCTCGCCGAGGTCGACGTGCCGGACCAGGACCAGCAGCTCGCGCAGGCCAAGGCCGATCTCGCCACGGCCATCGCCAACCAGCACCTCTCCGCGCAGACGGCCGTGCGTTGGAACAAGCTCGCCAAGGCGAATGCGGCGGCGCCGCAGGACGTGGACGAGAAGAACGGCGATCTCGCCGCCAAGAACGCCGCCGTCGCGTCCGCCAAGGCGAATGTCGATCGAATCGCCGACCTGGAGAACTTCAAGAAGATCACCGCGCCCTTCGACGGCATGGTCACGAGCCGCGGCGTCGATGTCGGCGCGCTGGTAACGGTCGGCGCGCCCGGCACCGTGCCGCTCTTCACCGTGTCGGATGACAGCAAGGTCCGCCTCTATGTGAATGTGCCGCAGGGCTATTCGGCGGAGATCCCGCCCGGCGCGAAGGCAAGCTTCACCGTGCCGGAATATCCCGGCCAAACCTTCACGGCGACGCTCATGGCGAGCGCGCAATCCGTGAGTTCGCAGACTGGAACGGTGCTGATGCAGCTCCAGGCCGACAATGCCGGCCACAAGCTCAAGGCCGGCGACTATGCGCAGGTGAAGCTCAATCTGCCGGCGGGCGCCAACACCATCCGCGTGCCGGCCTCCGCGCTCATCTTCAACGACAACGGCACGGCGGTGGCGACGCTCGCGCCCGGCAACAAGGTCGCCATCAAGCCGGTGACGATCGTGCGCGACCTCGGCACGGCGGTGGAGATCACTTCCGCGCTCACCAAGCACGACCGCGTCATCAACAACCCGCCGGATTCGCTGCGCCAGGGCGATCAGGTGCGCGTGACCGCGGGCGGGGCGTGAAGCGCGCCTTCTTCGACCGCGACGCCGACCTCGTGGCGCGCGAATTGATCGGCGCCGATCTGCGCTTTGGCGCCGTCGGCGGCCTCATCGTCGAGGTCGAAAGTTACGATCCCGAAGACCCCGCCTCGCACTCCTACGGATGGCGGATGACCGCGCGCAACCGCACCATGTTCGGCCCGCCCGGCCACGCCTATGTCTACCGCTCCTACGGTATCCATTGGTGCCTGAACTTCACTTGCAAGGATGTCAGCGCCGTGCTGATCCGTGCGCTCGAGCCGCGCCATGGGATCGAGACGATGCGGAAGCGGCGTGGTGTTGAAGACATCGCCAAGCTTTGCTCTGGCCCCGGCCGTCTGTGCCAGGCGCTTGCCATCACCAGGGCCGAGGACGGACTGTCGTTGTTCAAGCCGCCCTTCGCGCTGAAAGAGGCGCGGGAGGCGGCCAAGGTGCGCAGGAGCGTGCGCATCGGCATCACCAAGGCGCCGGACGCGCTGCGCCGCTTCACACTCGCCGGCTCTGCGTTTCTCAGCCGCCGCGTCTAGTGGAGATTGCTGGTGCGGTGGATGAAATCCGCGACCGCGTCGTGCAGTTCCTTCAGCGAATCCTGGTGCGCGTAGACCATGTGGCCCGACTGGTAGTAGTGATACTCGATGTTCTTCTGCAGGCTCGCCGGGATCGGCAGCTGATGCATCTCATACCAGCCCTCGTAGTAGGGCGTGGCGAGGTCGTAATAGCCGCCGTTCAGGAACACCTTCAGGTTCGGGTTCTGCTTCATCGCATTGGCGAGGTCCGGCATGACGTTCGCCGCGCCGCGCGATGGGAACTGCGCGCCCGGCGCCTTGTGGCGGAAATCCCAATCGCGGTTCACCCGCGCCGACGGAACATAGAGCTTGCCCTGGCCGTAATTCAGGTCGTTGCGCACATAGGCGTTGAACGCCGAGACATAGGCCGAGCTGAGCGAGGCCGATTGCGGATCGTAGTCGGATTTCTGGCTCAGCGGATCGAGCGCCTCGCCCACGAACCGCGTATCGAGGCGGCCGGTTACGAGGCCGTTCGCGTCCTGCAACGTCTTCTCGAACTCGCCGCCGTCGATGCGCAGATTGGCCTTCACGATGTACCAGACCGGCAAGCCCGTGATCGTATGCAGCTTGTTGGCGATGTAGTCGCGGCGCTGCGGCGGCAGGCTGGCGCCGGCTTCCAGCGCCTGCGCGTATTCGCCCATGGCGAACTGCTCGACGCCATGCACGAACGCCACGACATCCTTGGGCTGCTGGCCGGGAAGCTTGTGGTGGTACCACGCCGTCGCCGCATAGGTCGGCAGCGCGAGCTGGTAGGGCAGGTTGACGCCGGGATTGTTCTCCGGCCGGTCGACCGAGAGGTCGAAGTTCAGGATCTGAGACAGCATGATCACGCCGTTGAAGTCGACGTCGTGCTCGGTCTCCAGGTCGTTGACCAGCACGGCGGCGCGCGGCGTGCCGTAACTCTCGCCGAAGATATATTTGGGCGAATTCCAGCGATTGTACTTGGCGAGGAATTCCAGGATGAAATTGGCGAAGGCTTGGCCGTCGGCGTCGACGCCGAAGAACGCCTTGTCCTTGTCCTTGCCCGCGACGCGGCTGAACCCGGTGGCAGGCGCGTCGATGAAGACGAGGTCGCTGGCGTCGAGCAGGGTCGAGTCGTTGTCGACGATCTGATAGGGCGCGGCGGGATTGTGCGAATTGTCCGCCGTGACGACGCGTTTGGGCCCGAACGCGCCCATATGCAGCCACACCGTCGCCGAGCCTGGTCCGCCGTTGAACACGAAGGTGATCGGCCGCGTCTCGGGCTTGGCGCCGTCCTTGGCATAGTAGACGAAGAACATCGAGGCTTCGGCCGAAGACTCGTCTCCCTTCGCGTCCGGGTTCTTCGCTCCGCCATTCTGCGCCACGTCGTTCCAATCCGCCTGGTGCACGACCAATGTGCCGGCGATCGCCTTGTAGGAGACGCCGCCGCCCGAGCCCTGCGTCACCGATTCCTCGGCCTTGAAGAACTTGCCGGAATAGAGATCGGCGGGTTTCGCGCCGCCCTCATCCTTGGGCGTCTCGACGGCGAAAGCGGCGACCGCAAGCGCGGCAACGGTGGCGGCCGCAATGGCGATGTGGGCGCGTTTCATGGAATGTCCCCTTTGGCAGGGCGAAATATGAGCGGTTTAGCCCCATTGGATCAAGCGGGCGATCAAGCAGGATCGGCAGCACGCAGGCGATAGCCCACGCCCTGTTCGGTCTGGATCAGGGCCGGCTGCTCCGGATTGGCCTCGATCTTCTGGCGTAGGGCGCGGACATAAGTGCGCAGATATTGCACGTCCGTTTCCGCGCCCCAGACCTCCTTCAGGATGTATTTGTGGGTCAGCACCTTGCCGGCATGGGCGGCCATCAGGCGCAGCAGGTCGTATTCCCGGGGGGTGAGCTTTACCTCGTGACCCGACACGGTGACGATCCGCCGCACGAGATCGATGGCCAGGTCCCCGGCCTTGAACACCGGCTTCTCACCCTCCTGCTGGAGACGATGGCGCATTGCAGCACGGATGCGAGCCAGAAGTTCGTCCATCCCGAAAGGCTTGGTGACGTAGTCATCGGCGCCGATGTCGAGCGCGGTGACCTTGCCCGTCTCGTCGGTCCGGCTCGACAGGACGATGACCGGAACCGACGATCCGCTCTCGCGCATGCGCCTGAGCACGTCGAGCCCGCTGATCCCCGGAAGCCCCAGATCGAGCACCACGACATCCACGGCGTTGCGGCCGAGCATGGCCAGCCCCGTTTCGCCATCCTCGGCTTCGAGCACGACATAGCTCTGCGCCGACAGGCTCGTGCGCAGGAAGCGCCGGATGGGCGGCTCGTCGTCGATCACGAGAACACGCAAGGGGTTGCTCATGCGTCAGGCACCGGCAGGGTGATGATGAATAGCGCGCCCTTGTCGCTGTTCGCGGCGGCGAGCGTGCCACCCATGGACTCGACGAAACCGCGGCTGATGGCAAGACCCAGCCCGGTCCCGGCGCGGCGATGGTCGGACGCGTGGACACGATAGAATTTGTCGAAGATCCGCTCCAGATCGTCCGGCGGAATGCCCTCGCCCTCGTCGGCCACCGTCAGGCGGACATGGCGGCCCTTGCGCTCTGCTTTCACGTGCACGGCCAATCCCGGCGGCGAATATTTGGCGGCGTTGTCGAGAAGGTTGAACAGCGCCTGCTCGAACAGCACCGGATCGAGGTTGAGCATCGGCAACGGCGCGATCGCCAGATCGAGTTTGTGCCCCGTCAGAACCTTGGAGGCCCGGCGCAAGGCGCTGCCCACGACATCGGCGAGGTCGATCGCCTCCAGCCGCGGCGCCAGCGCGCCGGATTCCAGCCGCGTCATGTCGAGCAGATTGGCGATGAAGCGGTTGAGGCGCTCCGCTTCCTCCAGGATGCCGTCGAGCAGTTCCTGCTTGGAAGCATCGTCGAGCGCCGCGCCATAGCTCTTCAGGCTGCTGGCCGATCCGAGGATGGAGGACAGCGGCGTGCGCAGATCGTGGCTGATGGAGGTCAGCAGGGCCGAGCGTAGCCGCTCCGTCTCCGCGTTCAGCCGGTTGCGGTCGATGTCCTGCGCCAGGTTGATGCGCTCGATGGCGAGCGCCGCCTGGTCCGCCAGCGCGTCGAACAGCCGGCGCTGGTCCGGTGACAGCAGCGCGCCCGGCTTCTCGCTGTCGAGGCCCACCACGCCGACCGTGCCGCGCCCGGTCCGCATCGGCAGGAACAGCCATTTCGCGCCGGGCAACGTATCCGCGCCCCGCCCCGCCGCTGTGCCGTGATCCCACACCCATTTGGCTGCGGCGAGATCGGCGTCCTCCAGCATGTCCTCCGGCGGATAGCCCGCGCGCACCGCGACGCTCTCGCCCTCCGGCAAGAGGATGACGACGCGCAGCTTCAGCATCTGCGCGAATTGGAACGCCGCCGCCCAGAGCAGGTCGTCCAAGGTGAACACGCCCGCCAGCTTGCGGCTGAAGAGATAGAGATCCTCCGTCGCCTTGGCGCGATCGCGCGCGACCAGCGCCTGGCTCCTCACCCGCGCCGTCAGATTGCTCGCGATGATCGCGACCACGCCGAAGAAGAACAGCGCGTTGGCGTTCTCCCGATCGGCGATGCGGAAGGTGTAGAGCGGCGGCAGGAAGAAGAAGTTGAACATCAGGACGCTCACGAGGCTGGTGAACAGCGCCGGCCACAAACCGTAAGCGATCGCGCTCGCCAGCACCGCCGTCAGGAACGTGAGCGCGACATTGGTGATGCCGAGGAATTGCTGCAGCACCAGCCCCACCGCCAGCGCCCCCACCGCGAGCGCAAGCCCGCCCAGATAGGCCCGGGGATCGCGCGTCGGATGAAGCTGGGTGAAGTTTCGCGCGGGTTCGTGCGGCGTCTGCTCCGGCACGACATGCACGCTGATGTCACGGGCGCGGCGGATGATCTCCAGCGCCGGGGAATCCCGGAACAGCTCGGAGAGCCGCGAGCGCCGTGATTTCGAGACCACGATGTGGGTGAAATTGTCCGAGCGCGCATAGTCGAGAACGCCATCGGCCACATTCGCCGCCGGCATCGTCACCGCTCCGCCGCCCAGCCGTTCCGCCACGCGCAGCGCCTCGGCGATACGATCCCGTTCGACCTCGCTTAGATGCCCCGCGATCTCGACATGGACGGCCGTCCAGGAGGCGCGCAACCGGTCTGCGAGACGCCGCGTGTAGCGCACCAGCGCCACACTGTCCGGCCGCTCGTCGACGCAAACGAGAATGCGCTCTCCCGCCTCCCACGGCCCCTGGATCGCATGGGCGCGCATGTAATTGACCATCTGCGCATCGACGCGCTGGGCGGTGCGCCTGAGCGCCAGCTCGCGCAGGGCGGTCAGATTGCCGGGCACGAAATAATTCTGCGCAGCGCGCTCGGCCGCGTCGGGAAAATAGACCTTGCCGTCCTTCAGCCGCTGCAGCAGGTCTTCGGGCGTGAGGTCGACCAGCTCGACATCCTCGGCGCGGTCCAGGATCGAATCCGGCACCGTTTCGCGCACGCGCACACGGGTGATCTGCGCGACCACGTCGTTCAGGCTTTCGAGATGCTGGACGTTGAGCGTCGTATATACGTCGATGCCGTGAGCGAGGATTTCCTCGACATCGAGATAGCGCTTGGGATGGCGGCTGCCCTCGGCATTGGTGTGCGCCAGCTCGTCCACCACCACGAGCTTGGGCTTGCGCTGGAGGATGGCGTCCAGGTCCATCTCCGCCAGCACGCGTCCCTTATAAGGAATGCGCTTTTTGGAGATGGTCTCGAAGCCCTTGGTCAGCATGTCGGTTTCGATGCGGCCATGGGTCTCGACCATGCCGATCACCACGTCGCCGATGTCCATCTTGCGGCGGCGCGCCTGTGACAGCATCTCGTAAGTCTTGCCGACGCCCGGGGCCGCGCCCAGGAATATCTTGAGCCGCCCACGCCCCTCGCTCGCCGCCTGTTGCAGCAGGGCATCCGGGGAGGGGCGGTCGCTCATCCCGTGAGTTTAGCTCAGTCCTTGTGGGACTGCATTGCGTCCAGCGCCATATTGAGGGCCAGTACGTTGACATGGGGCTCGCCGATGACGCCCACCAGCCGGTCCTGGATATTCTCATTGACCAGCCTGCGCACATCGCTTTCGGAGATCCCGCGCGCCTTGGCCACGCGCGGCGCCTGGAAATAGGCCGCCTCCGGCGTGATGTCCGGGTCGAGGCCGCTGGCGGAGCTGGTCACGAGGTCCACGGGGATGGCCGAATTGGGGTTCTCAGCCTGCAGCTTCCTGGCGTCGCCCGTCACGCGGTCGATCAGCTTCTTGGAGGTCGGACCGTAGTTCGATCCGGACGAGTTGGCGGCGTCATAGCCATTGCCGGCGGCGGAAGGGCGGCCATGGAAATAGCGCGGGCTGGAGAAATTCTGGCCGATCAATTCGGAGCCAATCACCCTGCCGTTCTGCTCGATCAGGCTGCCATTGGCTTGGTGAGGGAAGAGAAGCTGGGCGAGGCCTGTCATGCCGAGCGGGTAGGCGAGGCCGGTGATCAGGGTCATCAACACGATCAGCATGAGGGCGGGGCGGATCTGGCGAAGCATGGGACGCTCCTTAAACGAGATGGATGGCGGTGACGGCCATGTCGATCAGCTTGATGCCGATGAACGGCACGACGATGCCGCCGAGGCCGTAGATGAGCAGGTTGCGGCGCAGGATCGAGGCCGCGCCGATGGGCCGGTATTTCACGCCGGACAGCGCCAGCGGGATCAGCGCCACGATGATCAGCGCGTTGAAGATGATGGCCGACAGGATCGCGCTTTGCGGCGAATGCAGGCCCATCACGTTCAGCGCCTGGAGCTCCGGATAGAACGCCACGAACATCGCGGGCAGGATGGCGAAATATTTCGCCACGTCGTTGGCGATGGAGAAGGTGGTCAGCGCGCCGCGCGTCATCAGCAATTGCTTGCCGATCTCCACCACCTCGATGAGCTTGGTCGGATCGCTGTCGAGGTCGACCATGTTGCCCGCCTCGCGCGCGGCCATGGTGCCGGTGTTCATGGCGACGCCGACATCGGCCTGGGCGAGCGCGGGGGCGTCATTGGTGCCGTCGCCGCACATGGCGACCAGCTTGCCCTTGGCCTGCTCTTCGCGGATGAGCCGCAGCTTGGCTTCGGGCGTCGCCTGGGCGAGGAAATCGTCGACGCCGGATTCGGCGGCGATGGCGGCGGCGGTGAGCGGATTGTCTCCCGTGATCATCACCGTGCGGATGCCCATCTTGCGCAGCGCCGCGAAGCGTTCCTTGATGCCGCCCTTCACGATATCCTTGAGATGGATGATGCCGAGCAGCTTGCCGTCCTTTGCGACGGCCAACGGGGTGCCGCCGGATTTGGCGACGCGATCGGCGATGACGTTGAGCGCGTCCTTGGCTGACACATTCATTCCGACATAGCCGATCACGGCGTCCACCGCGCCCTTGCGGATATGCGATCCGTCCAGATCCACGCCGCTGATGCGCGTCTGGGCGGTGAAGGGGATGAAGACCGCGCCGGTCATCTCCCGCCCACGCAGGTCGTATTTCTCCTTGGCGAGCACGACGATGGACCGGCCCTCCGGTGTTTCATCGGAGAGCGAAGCGAGTTGCGCCGCCTCGGCCAGATCGCGCTCGTTCACGCCGGAAAGCGGCAGGAATTCGCTCGCCTGACGGTTGCCCAGGGTGATCGTGCCGGTCTTGTCCAGCAGCAGCGTGTCGACGTCGCCCGCCGCTTCCACCGCGCGGCCGGACATGGCGAGCACGTTGAACCGCACGAGCCGATCCATGCCGGCGATGCCGATGGCGGAAAGAAGCGCGCCGATGGTCGTGGGGATCAGGGTCACGAACAGCGCCACCAGGACCAGGATCGGCATCGTGCCGCCGGCGTATTTGGCGAAGCTCGGGATCGTCGCCACGGCGAAGACGAAGATCAGCGTCATGCCCGCGAGCAGGATGTTGAGCGCGATCTCGTTAGGGGTCTTCTGCCGCGCCGCGCCCTCGACAAGGGCGATCATGCGGTCGAGGAAGGTGTTGCCCTTGGTCGCGGTGATGCGCATCACGATCCAATCCGACAGCACCCGCGTGCCGCCCGTCACGGCCGAACGGTCGCCGCCGGATTCGCGGATCACCGGCGCGCTCTCGCCGGTGATCGCGGATTCGTCGACCGAGCACACGCCCTCGACCACATCGCCATCGGACGGAATCAACTCGCCCGCCTCGACCAGCACCAGATCGCCGCGCGAAAGCTGCTGCGCGGGCACTTTGCGCCACACCTTCATCTTCTGGTCGGCGAGCAGCTTGGCTTCGAGATCGGTTTTGGTCTTGCGCAGACTGTCGGCTTGCGCCTTGCCGCGGCCTTCGGCGACGGCTTCGGCGAAATTGGCGAACAGCACGGTGAACCAGAGCCAGAGATTGATCTGAAAGGAGAAGAGATGATCGCCCCTGCCGGTGGCCAGGTCGCGGATGAAGAGGATCGTGGTCAGGGTCGCCACGATCTCGACCACGAACATCACCGGATTGCGCGCCATCGCCCTGGGATCGAGCTTCTTGACGGCGCCCCAGACGGCGGGGAGGATGATGGAGGCATCCGCGATGGAACTGCGTGCTTTGCTCATGGCGCTCTCTCAGAACAGATGGCCCGCGTTCATCGCCAGATGCTCCACGATGGGGCCGAGCGACAAAGCGGGGAAATAGGTGAGGCCGCCCACGATCAGGATCACGCCGACGAGGAGGCCGACGAACAATCCGCCATGGGTGGGGAAGGTGCCTTCGGATGGCGGCACGATCTTCTTGGCGGCCAGCGATCCGGCCGCGGCCAGCATCGGGATGATCATCAAGAAGCGGCCGACCAGCATCGCGATGCCGAGTGTCGAATTGTAGAACGTCGTGTTGGCGGTGAGGCCGGCGAACGCGCTGCCGTTGTTTCCGGTGGCCGATGTGTAGGCATATAGGATCTCGCTATAGCCATGGGGCCCGGCGTTGAGCGGTCCCGCAAGGCCTGCGGGCAGCACCACGGCGAGCGCGGTGAAGCCCAGAATCGACAGCGGCAGGATGAGGATGGCCAACATCGCCATCTTCACTTCCTTGGCCTCGATCTTCTTGCCGAGATATTCCGGCGTGCGCCCGACCATCAGGCCGGCGATGAACACCGCCACGACCGCGAAGAGCAGCATGCCGTAGAGGCCCGAGCCCACGCCGCCGAAGATGATCTCGCCCAGCATGATGTTGACCATGGGGATCATTCCGGCCAGCGGCATCAGGCTGTCATGCATGGTGTTGACGGCGCCGCAGGAGGCGTCCGTCGTCACGTTGGTGAACAGGGCGGAGTTGGCGATGCCGAAACGCACCTCCTTGCCCTCCATGTTGCCGCCCGCGATGTGCAGATGGGCGAAAGCAGGGTTGCCCGCGGCCTCCGCGCCATAGATCGTGGCGGTGCCGGCGAGGAAAAGCAGGCCCATCGCCGCGAAGATCGCCCAGCCCTGGCGCTGGTCGCCGACCATGCGGCCGAACATGTTGGTGAGTGCGGCGCCGAGCGAGAAGATCAGCACGAGCTGGACCAGATCGGTCAGCGCATTGGGGTTTTCGTAAGGATGAGCCGAATTGGCGTTGAAGAAGCCGCCGCCATTGGTGCCCATCATCTTGATGACTTCCTGGGAGGCCACGGGCCCCTGCGCGATGGTCTGTTTGGCGCCCTCCAAGGTGGTTGCATCGACATAGGCCGCGAGGTTCTGCGGCATGCCCTGCCAGACGAAGAAAAGCCCGACCACGATGGAGATCGGCAGCAGCACATAGAGCGTGCAGCGTACGAGGTCGATCCAGAAATTGCCCACCGTTTTCGCCGAGCGCCGCGCGAAGCCCCGCACCAGCGCCACCGCGAGTGCGATGCCGGTCGCCGCCGAAAGGAAATTGTGGACGGTCAGCCCCGCCATCTGGGTCAGGTAGCTCATCGTCGTTTCCGGCACATAGGATTGCCAGTTGGTGTTCGAGATGAAGCTGACCGAGGTGTTGAAGGCGAGGTCCGGGCCGATATTCGGCAGATGCTGCGGATTATAGGGCAGCACGCCCTGCAACCGCTGGATCGCGTAGAGCGCGAGGAAGCCCGCGACGCTGAAGGCGAGCATCGCCACCGCATAGGTGATCCAGCTCTGCTCCTCGGCCGGGTCGACGCCGGAGAGGCGGTAGAGCACGCGCTCCACCGGGGCGAGGACCATGCGGTCCCCGCTGAAGACTTTCGCAAGATAGAAGCCGAGCGGCTTG
Organism: Rhizomicrobium sp.; assembly: GCA_036491175.1. Classification (GTDB taxonomy): domain Bacteria; phylum Pseudomonadota; class Alphaproteobacteria; order Micropepsales; family Micropepsaceae; genus Rhizomicrobium. The sequence continues at coordinate 19,710 of DASXCJ010000043.1, read as the reverse complement.
GTGATTGCGATGACGATCGCGCAGAACAGCGCGATCTGAATCCAGCCATTGATTGTCATGGGTCAGAAGCGCTCCGGGCGCACTAGCGCGTAGACGAGGTAACCGAGGATGAAGAGCGTCACGAAGGCGCCGAGGCCATAGTCGAGCGACATGGCTAGAGCCCCTCGCACAGGCGGGCATAGAGCTCGCCGATCACGAAAAAGCCGATTCCGGCGGCGAGGAAGGCGATGTCGGCCATGGGCACGCTCCTGTTCAGGAGGCGGAACATCGCGATCCGGGCATAGGAATTCGAGACGCCGGAAACGGACGGCGCATATAGATTCCATATAGAGGAAGCCGGAACGGAGGTTCCCGCCCCGCGTTGGCTGGAACGATGCCAAATTCGTCGATGCCAAAATCCTTGATGAAAGACGAAATCGACGCCTGCCGCCGCTGCCCGCTCTATAAGCACGCGACTCAGGGCGTGGCGGGCGAGGGGCCGCGGAAAGCGCGGTTGATGCTGGTCGGCGAGCAGCCGGGCAACGACGAGGACCTCGCTGGCCATCCCTTCGTCGGGCCGGCGGGCCGGATTCTCAATGCGGCCCTCGAAGAAGCCGGCATCGGCCGCGAGCAGGCTTTCGTCACCAACGCGGTCAAGCATTTCAAATTCGAGCCGCGCGGCAAGCGTCGTCTGCACAAGAAGCCGAATGTCCACGAGATCGAGCGATGCGACTACTGGCTCAAAAAAGAACGCGCGCTGGTGAAGCCCGTGCTGACCGTGGCGCTCGGTGCGACCGCCGCGCGCAGTTTGTTCGGCAAGCCCATGCCGATCGGGAAATCGCGAGGACAAGTGCTGGAACTTCCCGATGGCGGGAAGGGCTTCATCACCATCCATCCTTCACTTTTGTTGCGGATCCCGGACAAGCGGAGCAAGGCAACGGAACTTCGCCGCTTCACCGCCGATTTGCGCGCTGCCTGGAGCGCGCTCGACGCGAAATAACTTGACGTTACAAATATTTTGCCAGGAACCGCGCTGCGGCGGCCACGTTCCTGTTCCACAACCAAAAAGAAAGGCGCAAAGCCATGCAACAGCAGCAGCAATCCGCCGCCGGCCGCGATCTCTCCGCGCGCGAGAGCGGCAACCTCATCGGCAGCGACAAGGTCGAAGGCACGCCGGTCTATCGCAGCAACGGCGACCGCATCGGAACCATCGAGCGCATCATGATCGACAAGCTCTCCGGCGACGTCGGTTATGCGGTGATGAGCTTCGGCGGCTTCCTCGGCATCGGGAACGACTTCTACCCCGTTCCGTGGTCGCTCCTGACATACAACGAGAAGCTCGGAGGCTACGAAGTGAACCTCACCGAAGAGCAGCTCAAGGGCGCGCCGAAGTTCCGCGAGAACGACCCATGGACCTATGAAGACAGGGCCCGCGAGACCGCGTTGTTTAATTACTACGGCGCGACGCCCTACTGGTGAGGTGACCCATGCCAGAGATTAATCAAGCCAAGGTGCTCATCATCGCCACGCACGGTTTCGAGCAGACGGAGCTGGAAGTCCCCCGTGACCGCTTGCGGGCGGCCGGCGCCAAGGTCGATGTCGCCACGCCCGACGGCAACGAAATCCGCGGCTGGGCCGGGAAGGATTGGGGCGACAAAGCTCCCGCCGATCTCACACTCGCCGACGCGAAGATCGCGGACTACGATGCGCTCGTCATTCCTGGCGGCGTGATGAACCCCGACAAGCTGCGCATCGACGAAGATGCGATGAAGATCGTCAAGGGTTTCCTGTCCTCCGGCCGCATCGTCGCGGCGGTGTGCCACGGCCCATGGCTCCTGGTGCAGGCCGATGCCCTGCGCGGGCGGCAGGCGACATCCTACAAGTCCATCCGCAAGGATTTGGAGAATGCCGGCGCGAACTGGGTCGACCAGGAGGTCGTCACCGACAGCGGCATCATCACCAGCCGCAACCCCGGCGACCTTGAGGCCTTCTCCAGGAAAATCATCGAGGAAATCCGCGAAGGCCGGCACGACCGCAAGCAAGCGGCCGAATAGGCGATGCGGAACGCGATTGCGCCTCGCGGGTTCCCTCCCCCGGACCCGTGAGGCGTTTTCGTTTGGATCCGCACGTTACAGCCTTGGATATCGCCGAGCGCCTGGTCGCGGCGCTGCTGGCCGGGGGCTTGGTCGGCTACGACCGCGGCACGCGCGGCCGCATCGCGGGCCTGCGCACCACGATCCTGATGTGCCTCGCCGCCACCGCCGCGATGATCGAGGCGAACCTGATGCTGGGTGTCACCGGCAAGACGGCGTCCTCTTTCACTACCATGGATGCGCTGCGCTTCCCGCTGGGCATCCTGTCCGGTATCGGCTTCATCGGCGCGGGCGCCATCGTGCGGCGCGGGCGGCTGGTGACCGGCGTTACGACCGCCGCGACCATGTGGCTGATCACGGTCATCGGCTTGGTATTCGGCGCCGGCTACCTCGCGTTTGGTGGCGCATTGACGGTCATCGCCTTCCTGGTGCTGACGGTGCTCAAGGTGGTCGAACCCAGGCTGTTCCGCGAGCACCGCGCCCAGCTCAAGATCAGCCTGATGCGAGAGGAGCCGCCACTCGAAACCATGCGCACCTTCATCGAGAAGCACGGGTTCAAGATCTCGACCTTGGCCATCGCCTATGACGAGACGCGCAAGATCGATTGCCGCGTGGAATGGAACAGCGCGAGAGGCCAGGACACGCCCCCGGACCTGGTGGCCGAACTGGCCGATCAGCAGGGTGTGCTCGGCGTCGTCTGGCAGCCGATCAACGCGGGTCTGCTGGAGGAGTAGCCTCGAGCCAGTGCAGGCTGAACAGGCCCGCCGGATCGCACCACGCATCGCGCGGCGTGAAGCCCGCCATTGCGGCCAATTCGCGAAAACCTTCCACCGTATGCTTGTGGGAGTTCTCGGTGTGGATCGTCTCGCCCTCGGCAAAATCGATGTGATGGCCGCCGACCGACACGCCCTGCGCCGTCAGGCTCATCAGATGCATCTCGATGCGCTGCTGCACGGGATTGAAGAAGGCGTAGTGCGCAAAGGCATCGAGATCGAAATTGGCGTCGAGCTCGCGATTGGCGCGGACGAGAAGGTTCTTGTTGAACGCCTCCGTCACGCCCTGGGAGTCGTTATAGGCCGCGTGCAGGATCGCCGGATCCTTGACCAGGTCGACGCCGATCAGCATGCCGCCGCCGCGCAACAGCGAGGCGGCGCGGCGCAGGAAGCGGAACGCCTCCTTGCGGTCGAGATTGCCGATGGTCGAGCCGGGAAAGAAGCCGATCTTGCGCCCACCGGTCTGCGGCAGGTCGAAGGGCTCGTTGAAATCGGCGACGACGGGATGCACGGCAAGGCTCGGCCGCGTCATGCGCAACCGTCCCGCGACCTGGTGCAGGAACTCGCCGGAGATGTCGACCGGCACATAGCCGCGCGGCTTCTCCATCGCGTCCAGCAGCAGGCCCACTTTCTTGAGCGCGCCGGCGCCATATTCGATGAGAAGCGCGTCGGGGCCCATGCGCGTTGCGACCTCGCCGGCATATTTGCGCAAAATGCCCATCTCGGTGCGCGTCGGGTAGTACTCCGGCAGGTCGCAGATCCGGTCGAACAGCGCGGAGCCTTCGTTGTCATAGAAATATTTGCACGGCGCGGTCTTGGGCGAAGCGCCCAGCCCGGCGACGAGGTCGCGGCAGAACTCGCTCTCCTTTGGCGCGGGCGCGGAGCGTGTGGCGGGGGCGAAATCAGCGAGGCTCATGCATCCTCTGCGAGTCTGATGCCGCTGAATTGCCAGCGGGCGGATGGCGGGAAGAAATTGCGATAGGTGGCGCGGATATGGCCTTGCGGCGTGGCGCAGGATCCTCCGCGCAGCACGACCTGGCCGATCATGAACTTGCCGTTGTATTCCGACAACGGGCCTTCGAACGGCGCATAGCCGGGATAGGGATCGTAGGACGAACGCGTCCACACCCACACGTCGCCGTGCAGCGACGGCTTGCCGCCTTCACAAGGCCTGGGGTTGAGCACGTCACGGTCGAGGAAGTTGCCGTCACCTGTCTCGCGCGTGGCCAGTGCTTCCCATTCGAACTCCGTCGGCAGGCGCTTGCCCGCCCAGGCGGCATAGGCATTGGCTTCGTAGAAGCTCACATGCGTCACGGGCTCGCCGGGATTGCGCCGCCGCGCGCCATGCAGCGTGAACAGGCGCTCGTCACCGAGCCAATAGAGCGGGGTATTCCAGCTCTCGCGCTGCGCCAGCGCCCAGCCATCCGAGAGCCAGAACTCCGGCCGGTTGTAGCCGCCATCGTCGATGAAAGCTTGGTACTCGCCACAGGTGACAGCGCGTGCCGCCAGGCGAAACGGGCGCAGCCAGACCTCGTGGCGCGGCCCTTCATTGTCGAAGGCGAACACTTTGCCGTCATGGCCGACCTCGACCTTGCCGCCGTCATGCGCGATCCAGTCGAGCGCCGGCGTTGTCGTCATCGCGACGGGCGCGCCCGGGCGATAGGCCGGCAGGAGCGGGTTGCAGGAGAAGGCATGCTTGATGTCGGTCAGCATCAGCTCCTGGTGCTGCTGCTCGTGATTGAGGCCGAGCACGGTCAGCGCGCGCTTTTCCGGGCCCGCCGAGACCAACAACTGCTCCATCGCCGCGTCGACATGCTGGCGATATGCGCCGATCTCGTGGCTGGAAGGCCGCGTCAAGAGCCCGCGATTGGCGCGGGTAAAGGGGGTGCCGAGGCCGAGATAGTAGGAGTTGAAGACCGCATCGAAGCGCGCGTCGAATACTTCATAGCCCGGCGCGTGGCTCAGGATCATGCGCTCGAAGAACCACGTCGTATGCGCGAGATGCCATTTGGTCGGGCTCGCATCCGGCATGGATTGCACGCATTGGTCCTCCGCCGTCAGCGGCTCGGCCAAGGCCGTGCTGAGGGCGCGGATTTCGCGATAGGTCTGGACAAGCGACAGCCGGTCGGCGGTTTTGGGGAGCGGCGACATCAGAAGATTCTCTCGAACAGCGCCGGACCGCGCTTTTTCCCAACGAGCGAGGGCGTCATTTGTTGCAATCCCACAAGGAAATAGGGTGAAACGGCCTTTTTCATCCTATCAATTGATAGGGCGTTTGTCCTGTGAAGTAAGCGCAGTCCGGTGAGACGGCAAGGGGCGCTAGTCGATCCAGAGGCCGCGTTGGCGGTGCCACTCTTCAATGGAGGCCTTGGGGTATTTCTGGAATTTGGCGTCGCCGCGGCCGAAATCAGGCTTCACCCATTTGGGCTTGAAGCGCAGCATCAAATGCACCTTGGACGGCGGCACGGGCAACTCCGTGTCGATGGCCGAGGCGAAGGGGTGCACCAGCTCCGGCCACTCCGGATCGTGGAGCCAGAGCGCGGTGGCGCATTTCGAGCAGAAATGGCGCTGGCCCTTGCTGGTGTGGCAATGGCCGTCCTCGTCCTCGATGCGGGCGTGGAAGACACGGATGACTTTCTTGCCGCGCATCTTCAGCGTGTCGGCATCGCCCATCAGGTTGATCGCGAAGCCGCCGCCACCCGCCGTCTTGCGGCAGATCGAGCAATAGCAGAGCTGATAGGGGTAGGGCGTGTGGCTCATCACCGAGAAGTGCACCGCGCCGCAGCGGCAGGATCCTTCGAGCTTCTTCGCCATGGTCAGCCCTTTAACCAAGTCCCGCCGAACGATTCCTCGCACGAGTTGTCATAAAGACGAGCAGCTTCATCGGCGTTCCTCCTTGCCGAAAGCCTTGCGCAGTTCGGGCTTGGCGCGCTCCAGGATACGCTTGCGCCGCGCCGGGAGATTCTTGCCGCCGCGATTGATGTAGAAGACCAGCATCGACATCGCCGAGCGATAAGGGTCGGCCTTGCGCCGGTGGCTACGCTCGGCGGAACGCTTGAGCGAGGCGGCGATCTTCTTGGGGCTGTGGAGCTTGAACACACCATGGCGCAGGTCGAGCGCATCGCTCTGCCGTGTCACGCGGCCGGACCAGCGTTTGCCGGCCTTCTTCTTTTTTGCCTTTTTCTTCTTCCTGGCAGCCATCGCGATGGAGCAACGGCCTGGGGAAGCTTCCGTTCCGCTAGGGTTCCAGCGCCTGTCCGCTGCAGCGCTCCGGCCCGTGCTGCGGATTGCACACCGCGATAGCGCCGCCCGGCAGCCGCGCCTGATAGGGCCCAAAGCGTTTGTCCGGCTCCATATAGTCGGTCGAGACATATTGCGCGCCGGAGGCGAGCGCCGCGTCGCGCCGCGCGGTGTCGTTCTTGCGCGCCTCGGCCGTGTCGGCATCGGCGCGGGTGCGCACGAGAAAGCCGGCCCGCACGTCCTTGGCGATATGCGCGGTGTCGGTGAGCGCCTCGTTGAGGGTGAGATAGGCCGCGTCCGGCGCATCCTCGGGCGCGTTGATGAACATCATCCGGCCCTCGAGTGTTTTGCGGCCGCCGCGATAGAGTGAGATCTTGGGCTCATCCTCGTCCAGCGCGAACAGCAGCTTTCCGCGTGATGCGGCCAGGGTGGGCCAGCCGTGTTCCAGGATCGCCTGGCGCAAGGTGGCGTAGGAGCCACGGACCTGATCCGGCGTGATGACCTCGCCGTTGCGGAACACCGACGCGATCTCGGCATCGAGCGCGTCGAAAGCCGCGGTGTCGAATTTCAGGGCTTGCGTGCCTTGCGGCAGCGGCGAGTCGTCCTTGGCGTTGAGCGTGATCAGGATCGGCACATGGTTCGGATGCGCGGCGGACCAGGCTTTGACGATGCGCAGGCAGTCGAGGAAGACTGGGCAGCTCGCGCGGAAATCGAAATCCTGCGCATGCAGCACCTTGAATCCCGGCTTGGACATCGCCTCTGCATAGCCGTCCGGCAAGGATGTGCCGGTGAGCGCCGCACCGAGCGGATGGGCGAACAGCCCGCCCTTGGGATCGTAGACGACGTCGAGCTCGATCGCGCGCGCCCCGCCATCGAGCTGGTCCGACAGCGAGGCGTGGCTGTAGTCCAGCGAATCGGCGAGAGGCTGCGACTTGCCTGCGATCAGCGCCATGATCTTGGGATCGATGGCCTGCTTGTAGGAATTGTGCGTGCCGATGACGAGGATGTCGTTGAGATGCAGGTTCGCGTCCAGCCAATCCTTCTCGCAGCCGCTGCCGGAGGCGCGGGCATCGGCGGCGCCCATGTTGCAGACCGCGCCGGCCGGGGCGGCGAAGAGCAGGCAGGCGGCGAATGCGATTGCGGCTTTCATTCGAGCACTCCATCGAGAAAATCGAACGCGCTGGCTTTGAACAGCCCGTGCGGAATGGCGGAGAAATGATCGCAGCCGGGCAGGGTGACCGCCCGCGCGCCGGGAATGGCATCCGCCAACACGCGCGGATCGCCCGCCAGCTCATCGCGCGCGCCGGCGACGATCAGCGTGGGCACGCGCAAACCCGCCAGCATTTCGCGGGTGAAGGTGGGATGCGCGGCGCGCGAACAAGCGGCTAGCGCCTTGCGGTCCTCGCCTTGTTCGTCAGCGAATTGGCGGAAGCTGCGTAGCATCGGCTCCGCGATGGTCGCGGAATCGTCTGCCTCCATGGCGGCGGCCATCGGGTTGCCTTGCGGCGCGGGCTCGAACAGTTTGCCGCCGATCCCGCCCGCGATCACCATCGGCACGCGCTCGGGCTGCGCCAGCGCCGCGGAGAGCACGATGCGCGCGCCCATCGAATAGCCGAGCAGATCGGCGCGCGCCGCGCCCAGATGATCCATCAGCGCGAAGACGTCGCCGACCATCTTCTCGCGCGCATAGGCCGCCGGATCGTGCGGCTTGGCGCTTTCGCCGTGGCCGCGCACGTCGAAGGCGGCAAAGCGGATGGCTTTGCGCTCGAATGCGCCATACCAGCCGAGCCGCTTCCAATTCTCGTCACGGCTGGAGGCGAAGCCGTGGACAAGGATCACGGGACGGCCGCTTTCGCGGGCGCCGATCTCGTCATAGGCGAGCCTGACGCCGCCGGAGTCGAAACACGCCATGCTCAGCGCCCCTTGAACACGGGCGGGCGCTTCTCGAGGAAACTTTTCACGCCTTCGCGGTGATCCTCCGTCGCGAACAACCGGTAGATCGTGTCGATGGCCCAGCCGCCGATCTCGCGCGCATCGCCATAGGTGGCGCGGCGCAGGCCTTCCTTCATCGCGGTAAGCGCGAGCGGCGGATTGGCGGCGATGCGCGCGGCCAGGGCGCGGGCGTGCGGCATCAACTCGGCATGCGGCACGACTTCGGTGACGAGCCCGACGCGCAACGCCTCGGCCGCGTCGATGGCGTCGCCGGTGTAGAGAAGCTCCGCCGCCTTCGCCGGACCGACAATGTGCGGCAGCCGCCACAGCCCGCCGATATCGGCGATCAGCCCGCGCTTGATGAACAACTCGGCGAATTTGGCGTGTTCGGAGGCGATGCGGATATCGGCGAACAGGGTCAGTTCCATGCCCCAGCCGACCGCTGCCCCGTTCACTGCGGCGATCACCGGCTTGGCGCAGTCCAGCGCCGCCATGGCCGCCGGCGTGGGCTTGCCCTTGATCGCGGCCGGACGCTCACCACTGCGCGCCTCGCCGGTCATCATCTCTTTCACGTCCTCGCCCGAGCAGAAGGCGGGATCGGCGCCGGTGACGATCACGCAGCGCACCTCGGCATTATCCGACGCCGCCCGGAACGCAGCCTCGATCTCGGCATAGGCGCGCGGATTGAGGGCGTTGCGCCGCTCGGGCCGGTTCAGGGTGACGACGGCGATGTGGTCCGCCACCGCATAGGTTACGCAAGGGCCATCCACCATGCCGAAAATCCATGCCCTATCAACGGCTTAACACTCTTCCGAATCCATGATAGCGCAATTGGCGTTCTTTAATATGCTCACCATATAAGGGGACCGGCGCTCCTGGGGGCGCACGGTGATCGAAAAGGGACAGTCCATGCTCGCTTTCCTGCGTTGGCTTCGCGCCGTGTCGCTTGGTGCGTTGAACGGCATCGTCAAATTCGCGCTCGCGATCCTGGTTGTTCTGGTCGTGCTGATCGTCATCGGGCTGGTCCGCGGCGACGGCTTGCCCGGCAACATGGTGCTGTCGCTCGATCTGCGCGCGCCGATGCGGGATTCGGTGGGTGAGGACCCGCTCGCCTTCGGAGCGACGCCGCCCAACGTCATGGACACGATCCTCGCCATCGATCGCGCCGGTCGCGACAGCCGCGTGAAAGGCATCTTCGTCCGCGTCGGCACGGCGGACATGCCGGTCGCGCAGGCCGAGGAGATCGGCGCGGCGCTGAAGCGCTTCCGCGGTACCGGCAAGTTCGTTGTCGCCGACGCCACCGGATTTTTCGCCAACGGATTGGGCGATTATCTCACCGCGGCGTCCGCCAATGAGATCTGGATGCAGCCGGGCAGTCCCTTCGGCGCGTCTGGCGCGGGAGCCGGCGCGATTTTCCTGCGCGGGCTGTTCGACAAGATCAACGCCGTGCCGCAGATCGTGAAGCGCTCCGACTACAAGAGCGCCGCCGACATGTATATGGAGAAGGACCGCACACCGGCAGACCGCGAGCAGACGACCGCCTTCCTGCAAAGCTGGGTCGACAGCGCGACCAGCGCCGCCGCGGCCGACCGCCATCTCGATCCCAAGGCCGTCGCCGCCGTCTTCGCCGCCAGCCCGCAATTCGCCGACGATGCCAGGAAAGCCGGCCTCATCGACAAAATCGGCTATGACGACGACGCCCGCCAGGCCGCGCTCACCCGTGCGGGCGACGGCGCGGTCGCCGTGTCGATGCGCAAATATATCCGCTCCACCGAAGAAGTGGCCAAGGGCGAGACCGGCCCCATCGCGCTGATCGAAGCCTCGGGCGAGATCATCGACGGCACGGTGCGCCAAGGCGGCGTCGTCGCCGACACCAGCGTCATCGCGGGTGACGATCTCGCGGCCGCGATCCGCCAGGCCACCAAGGACGAGAACATCAAGGCCATCGTGCTGCGCGTCGATTCTCCCGGCGGCTCGGTAACGGCATCGGACCAGATCCTGGATGCGATCCGCAAGGCGCAGGCCGCAGGCAAGCCGGTCGTGGTGAGCATGGGCATGCTGGCGGCGTCGGGCGGCTATTACATCTCGACCTCCGCCAACCGTATCGTCGCCGAGCCGGCGACGCTCACCGGCTCCATCGGCGTGCTCACCGGCAAGGTCGCCATCGGCAAGTCGCTGAACCTGCTCGGCGTCAGCGCCGACGACATCGGTGTAGGCAAGAACGCGTTGTTCGACTCCGCGCTTACACCCTTCACGCCGGACCAGCTCGCCAACCTCAACCATCAGGCCGACACGATCTACGCCGACTTCACCCAGAAGGTCGCGGCGGGCCGAAAGTTGCCGCTCGCCCAGGTGCAGCAGATCGCCAAAGGCCGCGTGTGGACGGCGGCGGACGCCAAATCGCGCGGCCTCGTCGACCAGCTCGGCAATTTCTGGACGGCGGTGGACGTCGCCAAGCAGCTCGGCCATATCCCGGCGGGCGAGGCGACCACGTTCAAACTCTATCCCCGTCCGGTGGGTTTCTTCGACGCCGTGAACGGGACCTTCGCCAGCACGGCGGCGGGCGTGCGCATGCTTCAGGGCATGGCCGCGATCCGCGAGATGCCCGTGGCGCGTTCGCTGTTGCGCGCGGTGAGCGAGGCGCCGCATGGTGGCGTCGAAATGCGCGCCACCGGCCTTCCCAGCGACGAATGATGCAGCAGAACGACCCGCGTATTGCCGGCCTTGCCCAGTCCGCCCGCATGGCGGTCGAAGGCGGCCGGCTGGACGAGGGCGCGCGGCTCTGGACCCAAGTTCTGTCGCTCGCGCCCGATCATCCCGAGGCGCTCTACAATCTCGGTCAGCACGCGCTCTTCAAGAAAGACGCCAATGCGGCGCGCGAATTGCTGGAGCGCGCTCTGGCGCTGGCCCCGCGCGAGCCGATGGTCGCGCTTAATCTCTCTTTCGCCTATCGCGCGTTGAACGACGTGCAGAACGCAGCCGCCTCCATCGAGCGCGCTCTGGCCGTCGATCCCTATTTCCTGCCGGCGCTCCTCGCCAAGGGGGCGCTGGTCGAGCGCAGCGGCGGCAAGCGCCAGGCCGCGGATATCTATAAGAACGCGCTCACCATCGCCCCGCCGGACGACCGGCTGCCGCGCGAACTCAAGCCGCAGATCGAGCAGGCCCGCCAGCGCGTGCGCGAGAACGCGGCCGAGATGGCGGCGTTCCTCTCCGGCCGGATGGACGCCATTCGCGCGCGTCACGAGGGCGCCGATTTCAGCCGCATCGACGAATGCGCCGAGATCGCGGCCGGCGCCAGGAAAGCCTACGTCCAGGCGCCGACCATGCTCAACTTCCCGCGCCTGCCCGCGATCCAATATTACGAGCGCGAGCAGTTTGCGTGGATGGACGCGCTGGAGGCCCAGACCGATGCGATCCGCGAGGAGCTGATCGGCCTGCTGCAGGAGGATTCGGAAGGCTTCAAGCCTTACGTGACCCATCCGCAGGGCGTGCCGCTGAACCAATGGGCGGAACTCAACTGGTCGCCGCGCTGGAGCGCGCGCTATCTGTGGAAGGACGGGGCGACGCAGGACGATGTCTGCGCCCGCTGTCCGCGCACGGCCGAGGCGCTCGCCGCCATCCCGCGCGCGGACATCCCGAATTTCGCGCCGACGGCGTTCTTCTCCACCCTCGATCCGCGCACCCGCATCCCGCCGCATTCCGGCGACACCAATGCGCGGCTCATCGTGCATCTGCCGCTGATCGTGCCGGGAAATTGCCATTTCCGTGTCGGCAACGACACGCGCGAATTCCAGGAAGGCAAGGCCTGGGTGTTCGACGACACGATCGAGCACGAAGCCTGGAACGACAGCGACCGCCTGCGTGTGATCCTGATCTTCGACGTTTGGAATCCTTATCTCAGTGCGGCCGAGCGCGAGATGGTGGGCGAGCTCCTCAACGGCGTGAACGCGTTCTACCGCGCCGGCTAATCCGCGGGATAACCGAAGCGCTCCACCCAGGGCTGAAGCAGCGGCATCACCGGCTCCAATTGCGCGCGATAGCGCCGCCATTGGCCCACGCCCTCATTTGACACGCCTTGGCGCACCTGCGTGGCGCTGCGTGTCGATAATGTGCGGGTCTCGGACGCGTGGTGGTAGTCGCGCAGGGCCTCGCTCCAGTCGAGGCCAAGATGGGCGCAGAGGCGCCTGGTCTCGCGGTCGAAATCGGCGATCAGATCCTCGTTGCGCAAGTCGAGCGGCGCGAAGCCGATCCGCTCGCGGCATTCCTCGGCATAGCGCATCGTCGCGTCGTAGAGCGCCGCGGTGCTCTCCAGCGAATGGAACTCCACCGTGAACTGGTTGGGCCCGAACAGGCGGCGGAAGCAGCTGAACACCACGTCGCGCGGATCGCGGAGCGCGAAAACGATCGGCGCGCCGGGAAACAGCCGCCAGATGATCGAGAGATAGACGGTGTTGAACGCCGTCTGGTCGACGATGAGCCGACCCTCGGTTTCGATCCCTTGCGCCTGGGCGCGCGCGAGGAAATCGGCGCGGTACGGCTCCAGCACGCCGTCGGGCAGCGCGGCGAGCCTGGCCGGCCCATCTTTTTCGGCCACGAAATCGGCGATGGATTTGTTGAGCAGCGGCTTCTCCTCCAACAGCGTGACATCGCCGCGGCTGGCCAGGACTTGGCCGAGAAGCGTCGTTCCACTGCGGGGGAACCCCAGGATAAAGGCGAGCCGGGCCACGGCTTACGAGAACGCGGCTGTCAGGCGGTCCAACATCTGCGGCACGGACTCCTGGTCCGGCCGCGCGAAGCGAGTGCCGTAGACGCTGGTCCAGACATGGCCGGCCTCGCGATAAGCGGCGAAGGCCTCGTCAGCGCGCCGTTGCCGGTCGCGCAGGTCGCCCAGATGCGAAAGCGCGATGGCGCGGGTCAACGGCGCCACCTGCCGGTTGGCGAGCAGCGATTGGATGCGCGCTTCCGCCGCCTCCTGCCGCCCCTCGGCCAGATCGAGCGCGATATGGGCGAGATGGGCAACGTCATGCCCGGGCCGCAGCACCAGCGCGCGGTCGGCATAGGTTCGGGCATTGGCGCTATCGCCCTGCTGCGCGCAAAGCGCGGCGAGGCGGGACAGTGCGTCCGCCATGCCGGGATCGTGGCGCACGGCTTCGAGATAGGCCGCTTTCGCCGCGTCGATGTCATTCAGCATCTGATGCGCCAGCGCTTTCTGGTACCAGGCCGCGGCGAGCGCGGGTTCCAGCACCAGCGCGCCGTCGGCGGCGGCGAGCGCCTTCTTGTGGTGGCCGAGCGTGTTCAGGCAATCGGCGATGCCGGTCAGGATTGGCGGCGAGCGTGGATCGAGTTCCAGGGCGCGTTCCAGATCGGCCAGCGCATCGGTCGGCCGGCCATTGTGCTTGCGCCAATGGGCACGGAGGTTGAACAGGACCGGATCGGCATAGCCGGAATCGAGGGCGCGGAGGGCCAGGCCGATGGCGCGGCCGAGGTCGCCGGCCCGCATGGCATGGTCGATTTCCAGAAAAATCGGCGGCGGCGCGCTTCGGCGCGGCGCATCACTAGGGCGCGAACTCAACTTGACCTCTCCCTGCCGCCGCGGCGCTCATCGCGGCTCTTTGTCTAGACGGGAGAGTGCCGGGCGGAGCGAAGGTCAACAATTCAAATCGTTCATGCCGCGACAATTTGAGAGAAATTTCACGGGCTCGTGAGACGATATATATCGTACCCCGTCCCAGTTGCGTCGCAGGACGATGCTTATTCCTGGCCGATATAGTGGGAAAATAAACTAGGGCGCAATCCCGCGACCTGGAACCGGTTCGCGCCGGATTGCGCGGCAAACAAGCAATCCAGGGCCCCGATCCGATTCCATCGACCCGGCTCGGGCTCTAGTAACCAAATGCCCGCACCCAGCACGCGAGGATCGGCTCGATGCGGGCGATCTGCACCCGGTAGCGACGCCACTGGCCGACGCCGTCGCTGTTGAGACCGCGGGCCACCTGGGCCGCGCTGGGGGTTGCAATGGCGCGCGAGCGCGACTGTTCCGCGAAATCCAGCATCGAATCTCGCCATTCCAGGCCGAGGAACCCGCACATGCCGCGTACCTCGGTTTCGAAATCCGCGACCAGATCCTCGTTGCGCACATTCCGGATATTCAGCGGCAGTACTGCGCGCGCCGCCTCGGCGAAATTCATCGCCGCGTCATAGAAGCGGGCGCCGCGTTCCAGGTCGAGCATTTCGTAGCTGTCGCGGTTGACGGACAGCGACCGGCGGAAGCAGCTGAACACCACATCGCGCGGATCGCGCACCGCGAACAGGATTTTGGCCGCGGGGAACAGCCGGGCGACGACCGGCAGCGCGAGCGAATTGAGCGGCAGCTTGTCGACGACGGTCTTGCCGCCGCTGGCGGGCTCCAGCCTGCGGACATTCTGCCAATAGCGGGCGCGGTATGGTTCGAGCCCGGCTTCGTCGAGGGCCGCGAGCCGGGCGAGGCCGCCGGGCGCGTCGAGGAAATCGTCGGCCGCGTCGATCATCGCCGGCTTCTCTTCCAGCGTGACGACGTCGGGATGGCTGGCCAGGATCTGGCCCAGGAGGGTCGTGCCGGCGCGATAGAAGCCGAGCACGAAGATGTGGCGCGCTTCCTGCGCCAGGGCGCCCGTGCCCCGAAGCGCCGGCCAAAGCGCAGGATCGATCGCCACGAATTCCCCCTGCAGGCGTTGCACGCGCGCGACCCCGCCGGGAATTCCGGCGAAGCGTGGACGATAAAGCCGCTCGAGTTCCACATTGGCGGCGCGGTAGGCGGTGAAGGCATCGGCGACGCGATCCTGGCGGTCATGGACGTCTCCGAGCAGGCCAAGTGCGCTGGCGCGGGTCTGCGGCGCGGTGCGCGGATCGCTGGCGAGCGTGGTGAGCCGTTCGGCCAGGCCCTCCAACTCGCCGTCACCGAGGCGCGCCGTGGCGAGCGCGAGCGTGGCGATGCCGTTTTGCGGATCGAGGGCCAATGCGGCTTCGGCCAAGGCTTTCGCTTCTGAGCGGTCGCCGCGCCGGGCGGCCAGAGACGCCAGTCGCGCCGGCGCGTCGGCCATGCGCGGTTCGAGACGGCGGGCCCGCACGTAGCAGCGTGCCGCGAGCGCAAGCTCGCCGAGCGATTCCGCGGCCCAGCCCTTGTCGTAATGGGCCATGGCGAAGCCCGGCGCGAGCGCGATGGCACGGTCGCAGGCGGCGAGCGCTTCACCGGCACGGTCCAGCGCGATCAGGCAGCGCGCTTTGGAATCGTGGAGCGCGGGATTGCTTGGCGCCAAAGCCAGGGCACGCTCGAAATCGGCGAGAGCGGCCTGCGCATGGCCCTGCTGCAGCAACAGATGCCCGCGTGCATCGAAAAGCAGCGGATGCGACGCGCCGCCGGCGATGGCTTGGCCCGCAAGCGTGGCCGCGCCGGCGAGGTCGCCCGCCTGCAAAAGCTGAAGCACGCGCTCGACGCTCACGGCGCGTATCCGAAGCGCGCGACCCAGGGCGCGAGCAGCGGCAGCACCGGCGCCATGTGCCCGGCATAGCGTCGCCATTGCGCGGCCTGGCCTCGGATGCCCTGGGCAAGCCGCGCGGCGTTGGGCGAGGCGATGGCGCGGTGCGGGCGGCTCGCGAAATCCGTCATGGCGGGGGTGGGCTGCAGACCAAGGAAGGCACAGAGCTTCGCCACCGTGCCGTCCGGATCGGCGACCAGGTCCTCGTTGCGCAGATCGAGTATCCGCAGCGGCAGGCGTGCACGATAGATCTGCCCCAGCCGCATGGTTTGGTCATAGAAGCGTGCCGCGCTTTCGAGCGACAGAAGTTCGTAGGTGTAAGGCGTGACGGCGAATTGGCGGCGGAAGCTGCCGAACACGGCGTCGCGCGGATCGCGCAGGGCGAAGACGATCCGCGCGCCCGGAAAGAGGCGCGCGATCACGGGCAGATGCAGCGTATTAAATGGACCTTTGTCGACGACGACGTCTCCGTCCGCGCCCGCCCGCTGCCAATAGCGCGCGCGCCAGGCCGCCAAGGTGGCGGGATCGGCGGCGGCCAAGCGCGAGAGGCCGCCAGACTGGCCGCCAGACTGGCCGGTCGAGTCCAGGATGGCGTCTCGCAAGGTAGGCGTCTCGTCGAGGACGATTGCACCGGGATGCCCGGCCAGGATTTCGGTCAGGAGCGTGGTTCCGGAGCGTGGGAAGCCGAGGACGAAGATCGGCGACCGGGACGACGCCGTTTCGTCCCCGGGCCAGGCGGGCAAGGCCGCGAATTCGGCTTCCATCCGGGCCGCGAATTGGCCGCCGGTCTCGGCGAACTGTCCCCGGGCGAGCGATCGCTGCAGGGCCCGGGCTTCGCAATAGGCAGCGAAGGCCTCATCCGTCCGGTCCTGGGCATCGAGCGCGTCGGCCAGGAAACCGAGCGCGCCGGCGCGGATGGCGGGCGCGAGGCCGGGGACGACCGCGATCTGGCGAGCGGACGCCTCGGCTTGGGCGGATTTACCCTGCGCCAAATCCGCCATGATCAGCGCGAAGCGGGATGCGGCTCGATCGGGGGCGCGGGCGGCAAGGCTGCGCGCGGCCATCCAGTCGCCACGCCGGGCGGCGAGACCGGCCAGGCGGGCCAGGGCGTCCGGTTCGGCGGGGTCGAGGCGGGCGGCCTCTTCATAGACGCCGCGGGCGGCATCGAGCTCCCCCTGCTGTTCGAGGGAGAAGCCGAGCTGGAAATGGGCCTCCACGGCGGTTGCATCGGCCTCAAGCGCTGTCTGCGCGGCGGCAGCGGCGCGAACATAGCGGCCCGCCGCGTTCAGGACGCGTGACAAGGTCGAGAGCAGGGCCGGATCGCCGGGCGTGGCGAGAAGCGCCTCTTCCAGATCGGCGGCGGCATCGAGCGGGCGGTCATTGGCCTCCAGCCAGCGCGCCCGCAAGGTCAGGAACAGGGGCGCACGCTCGCCTTGCTCCAGCCCCTGGCGGGCGAGGTTCACGGCGCGTTGGACTTGGCCCGCCATGAGGGCGGCCTGCACTTGGCCAAGAAGAGAAGGGGCGTGCGTCACGCCTCCTTGTGTCAGAGCGGGGGACACAAAAAAAGAGCGGCGGCCTTTTGGGCCGCCGCTCGGTAGTTGAACCGTACGGTTCGATCAGAACTTGACCGTACCGCCGACGAAGATGATGCGGCCGAGCGCATCGTACGTGTTCGGGAACGTATTGCCGTTCACGTCGCTCGCCGGAGCCGAGTTGTTGTCGATCAGCGGCGGCTTCTTGTCGAAGATGTTGGACATGCCGGCGCGAAGCTCGACGCCATCGCTGACCGACCACGTGCCGGACAGATCGAAGTAGTCGTACGACGGGATGACCGGGCTCGGCGTCTGCGAGGCGTTCAACACGTAGCAGATGTTGAAGCCGCAGGGACGAGCCGCATTGACGCCGCTCTGGAACTGGAGGTCGTTCTTGGCCTCCGAGAGGTGACGCCAACGCAGCGACAGCGAGATGTCGTCCGACGGGCTGTACCAGGTAAAGCGGAGGTTGGACTTCCACTTGTTTTCCGGTTCGCCGCAGGTGAGACCCCACAGGCCGTTGCAGTTGATGTCGGACGCGCCGTTGCCGGGATTGAACACGTTCTTCGTGACCAAGGTGCCCACGAAGTTGATGCCAATCGAGCCCGCACCCGTCCAGCCCCAGTTGCCCAGGTCGTTCTGGTAGTTGGCTTCGAGGTCCCAGCCCTTGACTTGGTCGCTGGCGATGTTGCCTTCGGCCGAGACGACGAAACCGGTGTTCGAAGCAATCGAACCCAGCGCGTCGCGATGGACGAAGCCGCAGAACGGATTGAGCGGGTTCTGCGTGACGTTGATCGAGGTCGAGTAGCAGTTTTGCAAGATCGTCTCGATCGGCGTCGCGGTGATGAAGCCGTCGATCTTGATGTCGTAGTAGTCGACCGTCGCCGTGAAGCCGTCGAGGAAGGTCGGCGTAAACACGATGCCGGCCGTCCGCGTGTCGGAGATTTCAGGACGAAGGAACGGGTTACCGCCGACTTCAGCTTCGCACTGATTGGTCGGGCAGTTCAGACCGATGCGGCCGGCCGGCGATGTCGCGATGCCGGCAGGAACGCCCGTCTGTTCGCACAGCAGGGTGGTCGTCGTGATGTGACCGGTACCGGCTGCCGAGCACGGGTCGAAGGCAGGGTTCGCCGACTGACCGCCGAGACCACCGAAGAGCTCGGAGATATTCGGGGCGCGAACCGCACGTTCGAACGACGCACGCAGGCGGAAGTCGTCCGTCGGCGACCACTCGCCGGCGTACTTGTAGGAGTCGACCGCACCCGAGCGGTTGTAGGACGAATAGCGATACTGGCCTTCGACCTGCAACAACTGGAAGAACGGCTGGCCTTCGGCGAGCGGAACACGGATTTCCGTGAAGCCTTCCGACACGTCGTAGCGGCCATGGGTGGCGGCAGCAGCCTGGAAGCCGACGAGGTTGTTCGTGGCCAGATTGTCGTCCGGCTCGAACGCGGCAGCTTCTTGGCGATACTCGACACCGAACACGCCGGCGACCGGGTCCTTCGCCCAGGGAGACTTCAGGCCGAGCGCACCGAAGTCGCCTTCGGCATAGGCCTGCATGTCCCACTGGTCCGTATGGGCCAGGGCCGTCATGTTGAGACGGATATCCGCGGCCTGGGTGGGCGTGATGCCACCGGCCGAGAAGATGTTGACGGGAACGCACGGCGCGGAAACGCAGGTGCCGTCCGGATTGACCAAAAGGTCGTTCTGGAAGCGCGAGCGGCTCGCGTCGTTGGTCAGGTGCTCGCCCTGGACCGTGTGGCCGTACTGGCCGGACACGTCATAGGACCAACCCCAGGCCAGATCGCCCTTGAAGCCGAAGACCATCTGATAGGCCGTGTGGTCTTCGTCCGTGACGCGAGGACCGACCGCGGTGAGGCGGAGGGACATCGCGACGAGGCGCTGCGTCGCAGGCGTATCGCCGGCCGTGGCGCACTGCGCCGCGATCGTGCCGGCCGTCGTGGTCGAGCCGAAGATCGTCTCGCGCTCTTCAGGAGACATCAGCGCGTTGCCGCAATTGATGCTGAAGTTCGAGGCGAGCGGCGACGGGCCCAACTGCGAGGTCGACTGGTTATCGGAGAACGTCAACCGTGTGTAGAAGTTGAGGTGGCTGTTGACGTCATAATGGCCCGACGCACCGAACGCGTAGCGCGTGCCTTCCGTCTGGTAGAACTGGAACGGCGCGAAGTTGAAGGTGCGGCCGTCATAGGGAACCAGCTGACCGGAGGGCGTGAACATCGTGCCGGAGCCGGCGAACGGACCGCCGAGCGCGACCGAACGGATACGGCCTTCGGCAATGGTGCCCGAACCGGAGAAGCAGAAGCCGCCGAAATGGGTCGGAGGCGACGCGCAACCCGTGAAGTTCGTGGTGGCGAGCGCATGCGCGCCGTACGAACGGTCGGACTCGGGAGAGGCGGTACGATGGTTGTACTCGCCGTAGACCGTGACGTTGCCTTTGCCGTCGCCGGAGTTGAAGCCCAGGATGGCGCTGCTGTCGATGATGCCAGCGTCGCCATGGTCCGACAGGCTGTACTGCCCGTCGACTTCCATGCCCTGGAAGTCCTTGCGCAGGATGATGTTCACCACGCCCGACACGGCGTCCGAGCCGTATTCGGCCGAGGCGCCGCCCGTCAGAACTTCGACATGG
>DASXCJ010000042.1:0-3085 GCA_036491175.1 Rhizomicrobium sp. | reverse complement strand
GAATTCACCGCGAGCATGATCTGCCAGGCATAGTCGACGAGGGCTTGGTGGGTTTCGGGATTGTAGGCCTGTGCTGTCGACGGAAGCGATGCCGTTCCGAGGGCGGCGAGCGCGAGCGCGGCGCGTCTGAAGGCGGGCCGCTGGTTTGCTTTTTTCTCGCCGCTGGCCATATCCGCGTCCTCCAGTCGTAAAAGTTCGGGAGATACTAGGCAACGATCACGTGAACGCCAAGTGAAGCGCTTCACATGATGGTCGGTCGCGGCGCTCGTACCGCGCAGATCCTAATCTCATCGCGCTTTAAGCAACGACGTGATGGGCGCCAAGTGAAGCGTCTCAAACGCCCCCCGCTTCAGGTGACCTTCACCTCGACCGAGCCCAACCCGGGCATATCGAACTTGAAATGCGCAGGCTCGGTGGGAAACACCGTCTTCATCACGCTGCCGGTCATGACGATGTCGCCCTTGCGCAAGGCCCCGCCGCGCGAGGCGAGTTGCGCATTGAGCCAGGCCACTGAATTGAAGGGATGGCCGAGGATGTCGCGGCCATAACCTTCGCCAACCGGCGCGCCGTTTTGTGTGGCCTTGCCGAGCACGGGCTCCAGTTCCGGCCAGTTCGCGACGAACGGCGCCAGCACGATGCCGGCATTCCAGGAATTGTCGGCCACCAGCGACTTCACGTCGAGATTGCCGTAGTCGGCGGCGCGGTCGTCGACGATCTCGATCGCGGCCGCGACGCCGTCGACAAAGCCAGCGACGGCCGCGGGCGTATTCGCGCTGTCAGGCATGTCGGATTTCATCCGCACCGCGATCTCGAATTCGAGTCCGAACCGTCCATAGTCGGAACGGCGCACGCTGGCGCCGGAACGATGCACGCGGCGCGCCAGCACTACGCCCGCGATCGGATGATCGATGCCGCAGAAGCTCTGCATCGCCTTGGATGTCAGTCCGACCTTGTAGCCGACTTTCTCGCCATGGACGGCGCGCAGCAGCGGCACATATTGATCCTGGATGTCGTAGGCGTCGGCCATCGAGGCGAGGCCGGGAATCGCCTTGAATTGTGCGCCAGCCTTGTGCTCGGCGAGCAGCGTCTCGGCGGCGCGGCGCGCTGCGGTGTCCTCCATGACGATATCCCCCTTTTTACGATCATAGCGCCACGCAGAAGCCGATCAAACCTCGCGAAAGCGTGACAGGATTTCCGTGCGATCGCGCAAGGCCCGGACGGAAATCGCAACAAGGCCATCCTATATGCGCGACGGGGAAGATGAGCAAATCGAACGGGTGGAGGGCACGGAGCAGGCAAATGCCTCTGGCGCGATATTTTCTCTATGTTGGCGGCGTATTGCTGACGCTGCTGCTGGCTGCAAATGCGGGTCTGCCGAAGCCGCCTCCGGCGGTGGAGACGGCTGCATATCTGCCGACGATCCGGATTCACTCCGCCCGGAAATGGCCCGAGCGCATCGTCTTCGACACCAGCGCGCCGATGGTTCGCGTCGCACAGGCAGCGGACTCCGCGGTGGTCAACCCGCCCGCTCCGCCGCCGCCGGCCGGTGTACTTCCGCCCGATCTGCGCGAGGCCCTGGCGCAAATGCAGCCATTGGATGTCAGTCCGCCGCAATCGGCGAAGCAGGCAAAGCCGGCGCCGAAGCCTCAGCGCAGGCTCGCAAGGAACCATAGCCCGCGGCCCGTTCTGCTGGCCGAGCGGCGAACACAGTCAGGCTGGTTTGGCCAGACCGACTGGTAACAGGACCGTTATTGCCCCACTTGTGTGAACTGCGACACATGCGGCGCGGCCGACTCGCCCTATCTTACAGGTGCCGTCTCATGGCGGCGTTTCCTCCCTAACACTTGGGCCCGCCGTCATCGGCGGGCTTTCTTTGTGTGGGCAGCTTCGCCCCCGCGACGAAATCCGGATAGTCTGTCTATACACCGGCACAAAAGCCGGACCAGGGCAGGCAAGACCGATGGGCGGAAGCTACCAACCGAACCTCTATTCCCCGCTTCAATTCCACACTCATCTTGCCGCTTTCGAAGCGGGCAGCGACACGCCGCGCGCTTATCTCGAGCGTTGCCTCGAGACCATTGCCGCGCGCGAGAGCGTGGTGCAGGCGTGGGTGACGCTGAACGAGAGCGGCGCGCGGGCGCAGGCCGACGCAAGCACGGAGCGCCGGCGAAGTGGACGTCCATTGTCAGAGATCGACGGCATGCCTGTTGGCATCAAGGACCTGCTTGAAACAAAGGACATGCCGACGCAGCTCGGCTGCGCGGCGTTTACGGGGAATTTTCCGAAACGCGACAATGCCGCGGTCTGGGCGTTGCGCGAGGCCGGCGCCGTCATCCTCGGCAAGACCGTGACGTCGGAGCTCGGCGGCGCGCATCCGGGACCGACCACCAATCCGTTCGGCCCGGCGCACACGCCGGGCGGCTCGTCGTCGGGATCGGCCGCCGCCGTCGGCGCCGGCATGGTGCCGGCTGCGCTCGGCACCCAGGTCGGCGGATCGATCATCCGCCCGGCGAGCTTCTGCGCCAACTACGCGCTGAAGCCTTCGCAGGGCGCGATCAACCGCGGCGAACGCCAGGCCACCTCCATGAGCACGCACGGGCCGCATGCCGGATCGCTGGAGGACATGTGGGCGGTCGCCATCGAGGTCGCGCTTCGCGCCGGCGGCGATCCCGGCCGCGAGGCGCTCTCGGGACCGACCGCACTGCCGCCCGCGCACAAGCCGCGCCTTCTTGCGGTGATGGAAACGGAAGGGTGGTCCGCGCTCGATGACGCTTCGCGCGCTGCCTTCGAGCAAGTCGTCGCGCAGCTTGCGGGCGCGGGCGTGCAGATTCTCCGTCGTACGGAGTCTCCCGAGCTCGAGAGTTTCGAGCGCGCGCTGGTGGGCGCGGGCGCGCTGGCCGCTGAGATCACGGCCTGGGAAAATCACTGGCTGACGCGCAACCTCGTGACGCAAAACCCTGATGGCGTCAGCGCGCGGGGCCGGCGGGTGATCGACGTGGCGGAGCGCGTCGGCGTTGCCGGCTATCGCGAGCGGATTTTGAAACGCGCGGCACTTCGCGACCGGTACGGAGCGCTCGCGGGTCGC
>DASXCJ010000041.1:0-11246 GCA_036491175.1 Rhizomicrobium sp. | reverse complement strand
CGCATCGAGAACGCCTTCTGCCGCCTCAAGGACTTCCGACGCATCGCCACACGCTACGACAGGCTCGCCAGAAACTTCCTTGCCTCCGTCTGCCTCGTCGCGGCTATCGTATGGTGGACTTTATGAGTCTGGGCCCTAGTCAAAAAAATGTAAAGTTCGCTTCCCCGACCGCCTAAGACCGCTTTTGAAGGGTGATCGTATCGTTCGCGTCGGTTGTCGCTTCCACCGGGAAATAGCCAGTGATAGCACTGACAAACGAGCCAACATCGCCAGCATTGAACACACCGCTAATCCGGATCAAGGCAGCGGCGGGATCAACGACGATAGGGTGATCGGTGTACCGGTTGATCCGCTGCACGGCTTCGCCGAGCGTCTCACCGCGAAACACCAAGTGCCCGGCCTCCCAAGCTGTTGCATCGGTCAAATCCGCTGCTGAAACAATAGGCTTGGTATCTTGAACCGCGACCAGTTGCTCTCCTGCCACAAGAGAGACGGTCTGCACTGGGGTCGGCTTGGCTGCGGACGCCGGCTGCACCGCTGCTGCGTCTTTGATCAACACATGACCCTGGATGAGGGTCACAAGCACAGTTGACCCCAATCGTTCGACATTGAACGACGTGCCCACCGCTACAACGGTCTTCGTCCCAGCAGTGACCGTGAAGGGCCGCGAGACGTCGTGCGCCACGTCAAAACGCGCTCGCCCCTTGTTCAGCATAATTGCGCGCGCCGCCTTAGAGTAGCGGACATCCACTTCACTGTCGGAATCGAGGGAGATGCGGGATCCATCAGGAAGCGCAACGACCCGACGCTCGCCAATCTCTGTCTCATAAGAATCTGGTTGTTGACTGTAGATGTACAAGGCGCCTCCACCGAACAGCGAGACGACGAGCAGTGCAGCGGCGACGCGTGTGATAGTGTGCGCAGTTAGCCAGCGCTTGAAACCGGCGTTCCGCAAATGCGTAAGCGCGGCGCGGCGCATATCCAGAATATTCGGGGTTGCGCCGAAGTCGTCGAGCGCAGCCATCGTGCTCTCGACGGCCTTAAAGGCGCGGCAGTTCGCCGGTTCAGCAATCCATTCTAAGAAATCCGTTGAGATTTCGATCGACGGATCGCTTTGGAACCGCTTCCACCAAACGGCTGCGACTTCCAACCGTTCTTGATCCTCAGGCGGAAGGTTTTCATAGGCGGTCATGAGCGGAACGCCCGGGCGGACAGGTACGCGACCGCGCGCAGAACATGCTTCTCCACCGCGCTAATCGAAATACCGTGCAGATTGGCGATGTCGCGGTGATGAACACTCTCCATCCGCGAAAGCAGGAAGATTTCTCGGGTGCGCTCGCTTAGCTCTGACAAGGCCTTCTCGATATCTTTCAGCGCTTCTTTGCCTGCTAGAACGCGCTCGGGCGTACGATCCTCAACCAGATTCGGCGGCAGACTGATATTTTCGGATACATCGGAGAGAGTTCGATGCGCACTTGTTTTTCTCGAAGTCCGATGACGGCCCCAATCGTTCAAGACATTGGCAGCGATTTTGAAGACGTATGCCTCGATCGTCTCGCCATTGTGCTGATCCGGGCGTCGCGTCAGGCGGATGAAGACTTCCTGGGTGAGGTCTTCGGCTTCGCCCCTGTCATGAACCCGTCGCTGAAAGTACGCAATCAGGGGTGCACGAAAGCGATGATCGAGACCCGGCCAGGCCCCGTCCTTCGGCTTGTCACTGTCCTGTCGTCCCGACATGGCGGCAAATTTCCCTGCACAATCATATGCAAAGAACTACCGACACCGAAGCAAACTTTATAAGTGAGGAACTCGCGTCGGGTTACGTTAGAGATCTAATACGCTCTGTTCAGTAGCCAGTCCTCGGATCGGCTCAGCTCCGCAGCAGCAGTCGGGACGGAGCCTCCAATCGGGCACCAGGTAGTCCCTTGGGGGTTCGTCGGCCGACCGCGGCTTGCCAAGCAGCATTTGCTCCCTAACGGTAAAAACGCGAATGACGGTGGCGTCATCCGTACGATGACGCGGAGGTTAGGCTCGCGCGCATGTTAATCTGCCTATGACGTCGAATGCGGGTCTGAGCCCAATGCCAAGGGTGCAGCACTCGCAATATCAAGGCCATAAGACGACGCGTCTACAGAGGAAACAACGCAAGAATCGAAGCGCAGGCAACGGTCTACGAATCTACGCGGCCTTGACGTTAGTCCCAAGGTGCAAGGTTTCCGGCTTCAGATGAGTATAGCGGCGCAGCATCTTCCAATCTTTGTGCCCCGTTACCAGCGACACCTGCTGTATCGCAAAGCCGGCCTCGAATAAACGGCTGGTAGCTTCATGTCGAAGATCGTGAAAATGTAGGTCTTCAATCTTCAGGTCCCGGCACGCGCGGGTAAACGATGTACCCGCCGATTTGTGAACATACGGGAAAATCCGATCGTCCTCGTTTCCCCGAATAACCCGTTGCTCTTCGATTAGAGCAAGTGCGTCGTATCCCGAAACAGCCAACAGTGGAATTCGCTGATCGTTGCCCTTCTTTTCCCGGGGGTCCTTGCGGTCCCGAATGGTCAACATCTTGGTCCGCGCATTCAGATCGCTCCACGTCACACGGCAGATTTCCTCCTGGCGCATGGCGGTCGCGATCGCAAACTTGATGATCCGGCTCATCGGAATCAATTGGCGCGGGTTGGAGTCAAAGTGTCCAAAGAGTTTAGCCAGTTCATCTTCTGCGGGCCGCCGATCGCGCTCGTTGCCCTTGCCAACCAAGCCGAGGCGCTTGAGAGCAATGCGCGCCAACTGCACGGGCTCGATTGTTACCTCTACACCATGCACCGCCGCGGCGTGCGAGATGACAAGCTTGATCGCACCAATGTCCATGCCCACGGTCACCGGACCAGCCCCTCCCTTCGCGCGCTCACGACCGAACCGAATGAGACGCTCGCGATCCAGTTCGGCAATCCTGAGTGCACCGAGTTCGCGCTGCAGCATGTCGAGCGTTGCACTCTTCGATCGGCCAGGCGATTTTCCGACCTCCTTCATATCGTCGACATGCAAGTCGATCAGGGCGCCAAAGGTTTTCGCACCGCGCGCACGACGACCGGATGGCACCTGTCCGCGATCGGCTTGGGCTTCGGCTTCGGTTGCCCATTCGCGTGCATGATCGCGGCGGACAAACGTCTCGGTTGCCTTGCGCCCTTTGAGGCGGATTTGGACCTGCCAGTGACCGGATGCTAATTGTCGGATGTTGGCCATCAGCGAAGCTCTTTCGATCACAAATCCATCACACTCAGACGGCGAAACCTGGCGAAAAGCGTCGTATTTTCGGATACAAAAAAGTGTGATGGCGTCCTTCTAAGCCTTTGGAATATATCGGAATAATGCAACAAAATCAAGCACATACATTTTGTATTGCACCGATGATGGAGTGGACCGACCGGCATTGCCGGGTGCTCCATCGCGGGCTGACGAAGCATGCGCTGCTCTATACGGAGATGGTGACGGCGGAAGCGATCATCCGCGGCGACCGCGCGCGGCTGATCGGGTTCGATCCCGCCGAGCATCCCCTGGCGCTGCAGCTTGGCGGGTCGGAGCCGGCGCGGCTGGCCGAGGCCGCTCGCATCGGCGCCGAAGAAGGCTATGACGAGATCAACCTCAATGTCGGCTGCCCCTCGGACCGCGTGCAATCCGGCCGCTTCGGCGCCTGCCTGATGCGCGAGCCGGAACTGGTGGCGGAATGCATGGCGGCGATGCGCGCCGTCACCACCGTCCCGGTGACGGTGAAATGCCGGCTGGGCGTGGACGACCAGGAACCGGAAGCCTCCCTGCGCGCGATGATCGCCGCGTGTGCAAGCGCGGGCGTCGACACCTTCATCGTGCATGCGCGCAAGGCGTGGCTCGCGGGCCTGTCGCCGAAAGAGAATCGCGACGTGCCACCGCTCGACTACGAACTGGTCTATCGCGTGAAGCGCGAGAACCCAGCGTTCACTATCGTCATCAATGGCGGCATCGCCTCGCTCGACGAAGCCGAGCGCCATCTCGCCCATGTTGACGGTGTGATGCTGGGCCGCGCCGCCTATCACACGCCCGCCATGCTGGCCGAGGTCGATACGCGCTTCTTCGGCGGCGCGCCGGTCGCGCTCGACGACGCAGTGGACTCTTATCGCGCCTATATCGCGAAGAAACTTAGCGAGGGCGTGCCGCTCAACGCGATGACGCGGCATATGCTGGGTCTGTTGAATGGCAAGCCGGGCGCGCGCCTTTTCCGCCGCCATCTGAGCGAGAACGCGACGCGGCCGGGCGCCGGCCTCGCCGTCCTCGACGCGGCACTCGCCCAGCTTTCGCCCGAACGGGCGGCGGCGTGATGGAATTCTTCGCCCACAACAGCGAACTCGGCGTGCTGGCGCTCGGCCTGGTTCTGTCCGGTATCCTGGGCGGCCTGATCGCGGGCATGCTGGGCGTGGGCGGCGGCATCGTGGTCGTGCCGCTGCTGCATTACGTGCTGGGGGTGCTGGGCGTGGACGAGAGCGTACGCATGCATGTCGCGGTGGGCACGTCGCTCGCCACCATCATCCCGACCTCCTTCTCTTCCGTCACGGCGCACAACAGGAAGGGCGCGGTCGATTGGGTGCAGCTCAGGCGCTGGGCGGCGCCGATGATCGTGGGCGTGGTGATCGGCACGGCGCTGGCGGGCGCCGTGAGCGGGCGCACGCTCTCCATCGTCTTCGTCTGCGTGGCGGTGCCGGTCGCGCTGCATCTGGCTTTCAACGGCGAGGCGCGGCGCATCGCGGATCATTTGCCCGAAGGCCTGGGTGGCCTGGCGCTCCCCGCCTTCATCGGCGGCGTCTCGACCATGATGGGCATCGGCGGCGGCACTGTCGGTGTGCCGGCGATGACGTTGTGCGGCGTGCCGATCCATCGCGCCGTGGGCACCGCATCCGCCTTCGGCGTCATCATCTCTATTCCCGGTACGATCGGCATGGTGATCGCCGGCTGGCATGCGCGGGGACTGCCGCCCTATTCGCTCGGCTACGTGAATCTGCTCGGATTGCTGCTGATCGCGCCCGCGTCCTATTTCATGGCGCCGGTCGGCGCGAGCCTCGCCCATGCGATGGACCGCAGACGCCTGCGCCTCGCCTTCGCTTTCTTCATCTTCGTGACGGCGGGGCGCATGCTCTGGGATGCGCTGTCTTAGGCCTCGCCCGGCGCAGTGAAGCCCGCGGCCTCATGGCTGCCGTCGCAGAACGGCTTGGTCTTCGAATGGCCGCAGCGGCACAGCCAGGTTTCCATGGCGCGCGTGACGGTGTGGCCGCTAGCGGAACAGATCTCAAGCGCGCCTTGCACATGAAGCGGACCATTGAGCGTCGGCGTCACCTTGAGCGGACCGTCGCGGACGGCGAGCGGTTCGGACTCCACGTCCTTCGGCTCGCCCGTCGCGACGAACTGCGCCTTGCGGTGCATACCGTCGCAATAGGGCTTGTTGAAGGACTTGCCGCAGCGGCACAACGTGGCGCGAAAGCTCTCCTTATCGCCCGCAACGTCGAGCTCGGCATGGAAGGCAAGCGGGCCGTTCTCCCAGACCCGCACCGTATTGACCGTCGGCGCATGCTCGGGCGCGGCATCGCCCTCGGGCTTGTAGCGCAACGCGCCGGACGGGCATTTCTCCACCACCGCGATGACCGCCTCGCGCGAGGCCGCATCCAGCTTGATCCACGGCCCATCGACATTGGGCAGGAACACCTGGTTCAGATTCAGCACGCAATGACGCGAATGGATGCAGCGTTTGCCCTCGTTCACCACGGTGACGCGGGAGCCCTTGTATTCGTCGATGTCGGGCATGGCGGCTTCCTTCGCTTCAAGGAAGGAGAGCTTACCATCAAATCTTCTGGTCGTATTCGCCCACTTCCGGATGTTTCGACAACCGGGCGTCCACGTCCGCGAACATCGCGCGCATCTTGTCTTCCGAAACCGGACTTTCGACCACGACGACGAGCGAGGGCTTGTTGGACGAGGCGCGGACCAGGCCCCAGGTGCCGTCCTCCAAGGTGACGCGCACGCCGTTCACCGTCACGAGCTTGACGATGGACTGCCCCATCACCTTCTCGCCGCGCGCCTTCAGGCCTTCATACTCTTTGGTGATGGCGTCGACGATGTCATATTTCTTCTCGTCCGGGCAGAACGGCGCCATGGTGGGCGAGCCCCAGGTCTTGGGGAGGCCGGCGACGAGCGCCGACATCGTCTTGCCGCCCGCGCGGTCGAGCATCTCCAGGATCGCGATACCGGCGACGATGCCGTCGTCATAGCCGCGGCCCATCGGCGGGTTGAAGAAATAGTGGCCGCTCTTCTCGAAGCCAGCGAGCGCGCCGAGCTCGTGGGTGCGGCGCTTCATGTAGGAATGGCCGGTCTTCCAATAGTCGGTGGTCACGCCATTGGCTTTAAGCACCGGATCGATCTCGTAGATGCCGGTCGACTTCACATCGGCGACGAATTTGGCGCCTTTGTGGCGCGAGGACAGATCGCGCGCGATCAGCACGCCCACCTTGTCGGCGAAGATCTCCTCGCCCGTGTCGTCCACCACGCCGCAGCGGTCGCAATCGCCGTCGAAGCCCAGCGCCACCTCCGCGCCGCTCGACTTCAGCACGTCCGCCATCGCATGCAGCATGTGCATGTCTTCGGTGTTGGGATTGTATTTGGGGAAGGTGTAGTCGAGTTCGGCGTCCATCGGGATCACCTCGGCGCCGATGCGGCGCAAGGCTTCCGGCGCGAACGCGCCCGCCGTGCCGTTGCCGCAGGCCGCAACGACCTTGATCGGGCGCGACAGCTTGTGACCTTCGGTGACGCCCGCGAGATAGCGCTCGCGGAAGTTTTCGACGAACGTGTAGCTGCCGCCCGCGCGCGGCTTGCCCTCGCCGCCCAGCACGATGGCCTTCAGCCGCGTGATCTCGTCCGGCCCGAAGGTAAGCGGCTTGGCCGCGCCCATCTTCACGCCGGTCCAGCCATTCTCGTTGTGACTGGCGGTGACCATGGCGACCGCGGGGCAATCGAGCGCGAATTGCGCGAAGTAGCACATCGGCGTGGTCGAAAGCCCCACATCCACCACCTCGCAGCCCGCATTCATCAGGCCTACGATCAGCGCCTGCTTGATGGAGAGCGAATAGGAGCGATAGTCGTGGCCCACGGCCACGCGCGGCTTGATCCCGAGTTCATGGAAATAGGTGCCAAGCCCCAGCCCCAACGCCTGCACGCCCAGAAGATTGAGTTCCTTACCGAACAGCCAGCGCGCGTCGTATTCGCGAAAGCCGTTGGGTGTGATCAGGGCCTTGGTTTCGAACTCATAGGTATTGGGACGCAACGCCAACCTCAATAATGGGTGAAGTGGAAACTCTGGCTGTACCGGCGCACATCGCTGTTGACGTCCGCGGTGGGCTTCTCCGGCACGACATACATGACCTGATAGAGCTTGCCGCCCACGAAGAAGATTCGATCGTTGATATGGTTCCCGCTCTTGTCGACGATCGTGATGTCGCGACCGCTCTGACCGTCGAGGATCACGATGCGATCGACCGTCTTGGTGCCGGATTTCGAGGCTCCGCCGACGGCGCCGTCGATCACCTTCGACGCATCGGCATTCGGATAGCGGGTGAGGTCGGAGACGATGACGATCATCGCGTTGTCGCCGCGATCGACCGTGTATTCCAGCATGTCGACCGGCGTGTTGTCGGTATTGGTGATGGAGTCGTGCGACACCTTGGGCGTCGACGGCATGTTCACCGTAAACGTCCCATCGGGATCGTTCAGCGTGGTCCAGGACGCGCCCGAAGCACCGGTCGCGAAGGCGATAAGCGAAAGAACGCCAAGTACACGGCGCATGAGATCCCCCTCCAAAGAAACGAAAGCGACGCTATAGGCGACTGAGGGGGTTTGCACCAGTTGCAGACGCTTCCTATTTCACCTCTTGGAGCTGTGTGTTAGTATTATCAACGATATGAGAGTGTGAAATGTCTCTTTCCCTCGAAAACCACAGCGCCGCGGTGCGGCTGGCCGACGCCCTCGGCCTGCCGGCCTTCGAGCCGGGCTGGGTCTGGCTCGCAGGTGCCGGTCCGGGCGACCCGGGGCTGGTTACGGCGCTGGGCCTGCACGCCATCGCGAGCGCCGACGTCATTCTTTACGACGCGCTGGTCAACGCCACGCTTCTGGAGTTCGCCCGCCCCACAGCCGAGCGGATCTATGCCGGCAAAAGGCGCGGCGTGAAGTCGGCCAAGCAGGCGGACATCTCGCGCAGCCTCGTCAGCCTCGCGCGCAAGGGCAAGCGGGTGCTGCGGCTGAAGGGTGGCGACCCCTTCGTCTTCGGGCGCGGCGCGGAGGAAGCGCTTGCGCTCGCCCGCGCCTCCGTCCCCTTCCGCATCGTGCCGGGCATCACCGCGGGCATCGGCGGCCTCGCCTATGCCGGCATTCCCGTCACCCACCGCGACACCAATCACGCCGTCACCTTCGTGACCGGCCACGGCACGGACGGCAACATTCCCGATCTGGACTGGAGCGCAATCGCGCGCGGCGCGCCCACCATTGTGCTCTACATGGCGCTCGCCCATGCCGGCGAGATCGCGGACAAGCTGATCGCGGGCGGCCGCGCGGCCGATGAGCCTGCCGCGATCGTCA
The DNA here is from genome assembly GCA_036491175.1 of Rhizomicrobium sp. Lineage (GTDB taxonomy): Bacteria > Pseudomonadota > Alphaproteobacteria > Micropepsales > Micropepsaceae > Rhizomicrobium. The sequence goes on along the minus strand of DASXCJ010000041.1, from coordinate 2,603 downwards.
GCAATGCAAGCTTCGAAAAGCAGGACGTGCGCATCACCACGCTTGCCGGGTTGGGCACGGCGGCAAGCGAAAGCGGCACGCCCGCGATCCTCGTCATCGGCGAAAACGTGAAGCTGGCACGCGGCCTCGACTGGGTCGGGGCCATGGCCGGCCGCCTCCTCGATCCCGATCCGCTGCGGCACGATCGCTATAAGGACGCCGTCTAGCGGCACCAATCCTCGCGCGCGCCGCGCCATGGCCGCGCCAGGCCTTCTTGCATCAGCACATCGCCCAGCGAGCGCCCGCCGCGCACGGCGACGCGCAATTCGCGGCCGTAGCCGTCATGATCGCGCGCCTCGTGGCTTTCGAGTTGGAAAGGCCCCGCATTCAGCAATTGCGCCAGACGCCGCGCCGCGCGCTCGCCCATTTCCCGTTGCGCCTCGCAGGACGGACGCCAGGTGTCCGGCGCATCGATATCCGAAAGCTGGATGCGCACATCGTCGACTTGGATCGTGTCGCCATCGACAACGCAATCGGGCTGGCGCTGCTCGCGGCAGATCGTGAAATGGCCTTGCACCGTTTGATCCGGCGCGGCGCCGCACGCGGCAACCGCCACCGCCGCGGCGAACGCGATTTTCCCGCCCATGACAGGCCTCGCTCAACTCCACACCCAAAGGCTGAAGTACGCGAGTTAATTTAAAGTTGTATCAGCGCAGGCCGCCGCAGAACCGCTGTATGCGGCGGCAGGCTTCTTCCAATTGCTCCGTCGAGGTCGCGTAGGAGATGCGGAAGAAGGGCGAGAGCCCAAAGGCTGCGCCATGCACCACGGCCACGCCCTCGGCATCGAGAAGCGCCGTGACGAAGTCCGCGTCCGTCTGGATCGCCTTGCCGCTGGGCGCGGTCTTGCCGATGAGCTTGCGGATTCCGGGATAGACGTAGAACGCGCCTTCCGGGCTGGGGCATTCGATGCCGCTCGCCTGGTTGAGCATCGAGACCACGAGATCGCGCCGGCCTTCGAAGATCTTCTGGAATTTCGGGATGAAATCCTGCGGGCCGTTCAACGCTTCCACGCTCGCCCATTGCGAGATCGACGATGCGCTCGACGCCGATTGCGACTGCAGCTTGGACATCGCCTTGATCAGCGGCTCCGGCGCGCCGCAATAGCCGATGCGCCATCCCGTCATCGCATAGGCCTTCGACACGCCGTTCATCGTCAGCGTGCGCTCATAGAGCCGCGGCTCGACCTGCGCGATGGTGTGGAACTGGAAACCGCCATAGACGAGATGCTCATACATGTCGTCCGTCAGCACCCACACTTGCGGATGCTTCAAGAGCACATCGGTGATCGCCTTCAACTCATCCTTCGTGTAGCAGGCGCCGGACGGATTGGAGGGCTGGTTGAAGATCAACCATTTCGTCTTGGGCGTGATGGCGCGGTCGAGCGCCTCGGGCTTGAGCTTGAAGCCGTCCTCCAGCCGCGTATCGAGCGTGACGGGCTTGCCGCCGCCGAGCAGAACGATATCGGGATAGCTCACCCAATAGGGCGTCGGGATCACGACCTCGTCGCCCGGATTGAGCGTCGCCAGAAGCGCGTTGTAGATGATCGCCTTGCCGCCGGGCGCGACGAAGGTCTGCGCGGGGGCGTAGTCGAGCCCGTTCTCGCGCTTGAACTTGGCGGCGATGGCCTTGCGCAGTTCAGGGATGCCGGGGACGTCGGTATATTTCGTCTTGCCGCCGCGGATGGCCTCGATAGCCGCCTGCTTGATGTTCTCCGGCGTGTCGTGGTCGGGTTCGCCCGCGGCCAGGCCGATCACGTCACGGCCCTGGGCTTGGAGATCGCGCGCCAGCATGCTCATCGCGATGGTCGGAGAGGGCTGGATGCGGTTGAGCGATTCAGCCAGGAAGTTCTTGGGCAAGGACGACACGCAAGCCACACCTTTTCGGTTAAAGCCAGTTCCTAACGCCGCGACGCCGCCCCGCCAAGAGCGGCGATGTCGCGTCTGCCATGCGCTATCATGCTTTCAGCGATTCGCCGGAGCAGACCATGCGTCCAGTCGCGGCCTTATTCATTGTGCTGGCGGGCCTTCTGACCGCCGGATGTTCGAGCCATGCCCCGCCGCCCGGGCGCTGGGAGGGCACCACCGATCAGGGCGATGTGATCATCGCGGCGCGGATGGAGATCACCGGCAAGGGCGACGTCTATGTCAGCGCGCCCGACGCCGAGAACATCCAGGGCGACGAGGCGGCGCGCGCCGCCATCCGCAAGAACCTCGCGGCGGGCCTGGCGTCGGGCTGGGGCGACGTGCAGCCGCGCAAATTCGAATTCGACGGCAAGACCTTCCGCAAGCCGGGCGGCGTCGCGCCCCAGGTCGAATGGGACTCCTCGTCCAACACGATGACGATGCTGGTCTATCTCGGCATGCGCGACGCAATCCCGGTGAAGCTGCACGCCGTAAAGGATTTCAGCGACGATCCGTTTCCCGGCTAGTGTCCCGAGTCACAAGTTTGTCGGATTAGATTCGCGTAAGAGTCGCGTCGCAATGCCAAGGATTGCCGGCATTTGCGATGGAGCTTGAGATGGCGGGTCGGCAGCTGATGGCTTTGGTGCTGGACGAGCGGGAGCG
>DASXCJ010000040.1:0-23687 GCA_036491175.1 Rhizomicrobium sp. | reverse complement strand
ATCCCCCCTCCGTCGTTCGCGGCTTCGCCGCGCCCGACACCTCCCCCGCAACGGCGGGGGAGGAAGTGGGGGAGAATCCTCACGCCTTCGCGCTCGGGCGGTCCTTCATCCGGTTGAACCAGGCCGTGACGTTCTTGAATTCGGGATTGAGCGGCTGGCCGACCTGTCCACCGAAATCGATGAAGCAGAAGAGCAGGATGTCGGCGAGCGTCAGCCGCTTGCCGCAGAGGAACTCCTTGCCGTCCATCTCGCCGTCGAGCCATTTGACGTAGTGCTGCGCGACGTTCTTGAGGCCGTCCGCCGCTTCCGGAATCGTCGGGATGCGCGACTGGAATAGCGGCAGGCCCTGGCTGTAGCGGAAACCGGCGGCGAGCGGCTCGCAGATGTTGAGGTCGACGCGGCGCGTCCATTTGCGCGTCTCGGCCTTCTGCTCCGGATTGGCGCCGACCAGCGGCGGGTTCGGATGCGTGTCCTCGAGATATTCGCAGATGGCGGTGATCTCGGTGACGCAATGCCCGTTGTCCAGCTCCAAGGCCGGCATCTGGCCCATGCTGTTCTTGGTCGTGGAATAAGGCGCGCGGCGGTTGTCGCCCTTCATCAGGTCGACCTGCTCGGAAGGGATCTCGATGCCCTTCTCGGCCATGAACATGCGCACGACGCGCGGGTTGGGACCGATCGAATTGTAGAATTTCATGTGCTGCTCCAGCAACGTTCCGGGGGCGCGACGTTAGGAGAGGGATCGAAACCCGTCAAACCCGCGTTTAAACCGCATGAGCCGCGAAATCCGCCGGGTTTTCCTTGTTCTGCTGGGCGTGTTGCTGTCGGCGATGGGCGCGCTCGTCATCATGGTGCCCGTGCCGCTGCCTCCTGTCGGGATATTCATGTTGCTGGCGGGGTTCACGTTGCTCACCGCCCATTCGCGCCGGGCGCGCCGCGGGTTGCAGCGCGCGCGCCACCGCTCGCAATGGCTGTCGCGCAATATGGAGCGTTTCGCGGAGCGCGCGCCGGGCTACATCCGCCGTACCTTGCGCCGCACGCGGCCCGACGCGATCGCGCGTTACGGCCAAATCGTGGCGTTGCGCATAAACTGATCCGCTAAACTTTTCCGCTAAACTTTGCCGGGCTTTTTCGCGCATTTTGGCGTAAGACAGCGCGTGCTTTGAATGGCGGCAACTTTGCGCAGGGCTTTCTACATCGCGATCGGGCTCCTGCTGGTGACTGTGGGATTGCTGACCATGTTCGTGCCGATCCCCGTGCCGCTGGTGGCGCTGACGCCGCTGGTGGCGGGGTGCATGATCCTGTCGGCCAACTCGCGCACGGCGCGGCGCTGGATCCAGCGCGCGCGTCACCGCTCCGCCGTGCTGTCGCGCGCCTTTGAGCATTTCGCCAGGCGCATCCCGCATGGCTGGGCGCGCATCCTCCACCGCACGCGGCCCGACGCCATCGCCCGCCACGGCAAGATGGCCGCGCGCGAGCAACCCAAACCTTAGGGCCAAGCTCCGACATGGCGATCCCGTTCGACAGGAATTTCGACGTTCCGGCCGGCGAGCGCATTGCGCTGTCGCCGCTGATCGCGCGCGTGCTCGCGCCCAATCCGGGGCCGTTCACCTTCAAGGGTACCGGCGTCTACATCGTGGGGATCGACGAGGTCGCGGTGATCGATCCCGGCCCGGCGATCCCCGAACATATCGAAGCGCTGAGGCGCGCCATCGGCGGACGCCGCGTCAGCCACATCCTCGTCACGCACACCCATTCGGATCATTCGCCGGCCGCCGCACCGCTGAAGGCGTGGTCGGGCGCCAAGACCTATGCCTTCGGCCCGCATGGCTCGGGATTGGAAGACGGCGTGAAGATGGAAGAGGGCGGCGACCGCGATTTCGAGCCCGACATGCGGGTAAAGGACGGCGACGTCCTCGAAGGCAAGGGCTTCACGGTGGAATGCGTGTACACGCCCGGCCACACCTCCAACCATATGTGCTTCGGGCTCAAGCAGGAGCAGGCGCTGTTCAGCGGCGATCACGTCATGGGCTGGTCGACGACGGTGGTAACGCCGCCCGACGGCGATATGGCGCAATACATGGCGAGCCTGCGCAAGCTGCGCGCGCGCGCCGACCGCATCCTCTATCCGACGCATGGCGGGCCGATCCGCGATCCCGCGCCGTTCCTCGATGCCTATATCGCCCATCGCCTGGAACGCGAGGCGCAGATCCTCGCCGCCATCCGTGACGGTCTGTCGACCATCCCCGAAATGGTCGCGCGCATGTACGCCGATGTCGACAAGCGCCTGCATCCGGCGGCATCGCGCTCGGTCCTCGCCCATCTCATCCAGCTCGAGGACGAGGGCCGCGTGGCGAACAATGCCGGGCTCTATAGCTTGACAAGGTAGCTACCGGTAGCTACCTTGTGCATATGACCGAAGTCTCGATGAAAGACGCGAAGAACCGCCTGACCGAACTCGCCCGCCTTGTGGAGAAGGGCGAGAGGGTGACCATTACGCGCCGTGGAACACCTGTGATGGAGTTGGTCGCCTGTAAGAAGAAAAAAAAAGGCGGCATCGACTGGGCTGCGGGCGAAAAATACCTGAAGGAGCGGGGCGTCGATAGGTTGTTCTCTTATATCGCGCCGGATTTCGACGATCCGCTGCCCGAAGATTTTCTCATCACGCCCGAACCGCCGGATATGAAATGAGGTTGCTGCTTGACAGCAACATCGTCGTGCCTTTCACGCGACGCGAAATGCACTTGGTCAGCCCCAAGATCGAACTTCTGCTCGGGTCCCAGGCAAACGAGATTTTTGTCAGCACGGCCAGCCTGTGGGAAATCGCCATCAAGACCCGGCTCGGCAAACTCGATCCCAAGATACCGCTTGCCGACATTCCGGGCTATTTCGTGAAGTTTGGCTTCCTGATATTGCCGGTTGACGAGTTTCACGCGGTGGAACACGTCACCGATCCGCCTGCGACGCGCGATCCGTTCGACAGGCTGCTGCTGGCGCAATGCCAAGTCGAAAATCTTCTTCTTGTCACGGTCGATCGCGCTCTGATCCCCCATCGGCTTGCCTGGCGCTGAGACGGAGCCGCGAGCCCGCGCTCACGGCGCGTCGAAATATTCGCCGTCGGCGTAGATCTGGAAGGTGCCGTTGTTGACGCGCGCGCCATAGATGCCGTCGGCGAAATTCATCACGTTCGGCACGATGGCCGGAGTCGTGAGGAGTCCGACCATATAGGCGAAGGGCACGGCCAGCGGGCCGACCCCCCAGCTGTTGGTGTGCCCGAGAATGATGATGTCGGTATAGGGCCCGAGCGCCGCCACGGCGGCATTCGCGGCGGTCTGGTCGAAGGGCGTGCCCTGGTTCGACACCGCGACGAGATGCACGCCGGACACGTTCTGTCCGTTGAGCCCGATCAACCCGATGCAGGAGGTGAAGGTGGTGAAGCGAATCTCGGCCGCCGCGCCATATTGCTGCTCGGCGATGTCCATCACCTGAGCGGCCTGGGTCAAATTATATGCCATGCAAGATCTCCCGCTGCGCCGCCTTCATCAGCAAGACGCCCGGGCTTGGCTGTTGTGAACGCTCAGCTCGTCGCGAGCTTCTTCATGTAGGCGCGGATGCGGTCGGCGTTGCGGCCCCAGTCGCGCTGGCCCTGCCGCGCTTCGGAGCGGATGTCGAGGCGGGCGCCGAGGCCGGCAGGCTTCACGCGAATGACGATGTCGTCGGTGAAGCCGAAGAAGAAGCTCGTATCGGTCGCCTCGATGCGGCCTTCGTCTGGCGCCACCGCCACGATGGCCCAGCCCATGGCGTAGGCGGTGCGGTTGGCGCGGCGGAACAAGGCCTCCGGCGATTGCAGGACCGCGGCGGCGTGGACGTCCTCGTAATATTTATGCTGGAGCGCCGAGACGCTCGACATCTTGCCCTTAAAAGTAATGAGCTTTGCGCCCTCGTATTCGGGTGGATTGTCCGCGCCCGGGCGCTGGCTGGTGAGCGCCACGAATTCGGGAGCGTGCTCGGTGTCGGTGGTGATGTCGTGGATGGGCGGAAGCTCCGCCGACATGGCGATGTCGTAAATCGGCGCGGCGACGATGACGATGGAGCCGACGAGGCCGATCACGCCGTAGCGCGCGCCCGTACCGGTGTTGGCGAAGAAGGCGCTCGCCGCCCAGACAAGGCCCAGCGCCGCGCCCGCGATGCCGAAGTAGAGGCACCAGGGGAATATCTCGAACAGGCCGATGCGGTAGGAGAAGAATTCGAAGCGGGTGCCGAAGCTCGCGACGAGGCCAAGGACAAGCGACACGGCGAACGACGCCGCGGACAGCCGCGCCACGACGCCCAGAAACCGCATAACCCCCGCCTCTTACTCCGCCGCTTGGAGCCTGTGCTTTCCGTAGCGTTCGCGCAAGACGGTTTTTTGGATCTTGCCCGTGGCGGTGTGCGGGATGTCGTCGACGAAGAGGATGTCGTCCGGCATCCACCATTTGGCGATCTTGCCGTCGAGGAATTCCAGGATTTCTTCCTTGGTCGCCGTCTTGCCCGGCTTCAGCACCACGATCAGCAGCGGGCGTTCGTCCCATTTGGGATGGGGGATGCCGATCACGGCGGCCTCGGCCACCGCGGGGTGCCCCACCGCGATGTTCTCGATTTCGATGGAGGAGATCCACTCGCCGCCGGACTTGATGACGTCCTTGGCGCGGTCGGTGATGGTCATGTAACCGTCGGAATCGAGGGTGGCGACGTCGCCGGTATCGAACCAGCCGCGCCGGTCGAAGGCATCCTTGCCTTCGCCCTTGAAATAGCCCTTGGCGACGGCGGGGCCGCGCACCTTGAGCCGGCCGAAGGCCTTGCCGTCGCGCGGCAACTCGCGGTCCTTGTCGTCGACGATCTTCATCTCGACGCCGAAGGGCGGATGGCCCTGCTTCACCTTGATGTCGAGTTTCTGGCCGTAAGGCAGGCCTGCGAATTTCGCCTTGAGCGAACCCAAGGTGCCGAGCGGGCTCATCTCCGTCATGCCCCAGGCATGGACGACCTCGACATCATATTTTGTCTCGAAGGATTCGATCATGGAGCGCGGGCAGGCCGAGCCGCCGATCAGCACCTTCTTCAGATGCGGCAGCGTCTTTCCCGTCTCCTCGAGATATTGGAACAGCGCCAGCCACACCGTCGGCACCGCCGCGCTCATCGTCACTTCTTCGGCGGAGAGAAGCTCACACACCGAAGGGCCGTCGAGCTTGTTGGCGGGCATCACGAGCTTGGCGCCGATCATGGGGGCCGCGAAAGCGAGCGCCCAGGCATTGGCATGGAACATCGGCACGATGGGAAGCACCGCGTCGACGTTGCGCAGGCCCATCGCGTCGGCCTGTCCCGCCATGAAGCCGTGGATCACGTTGGAGCGGTGGGAATAGAGCACGCCCTTGGGATTGCCCGTGGTGCCGGAGGTGTAGCAGAGGCCGCAGGCGGTGTTCTCGTCGAACTCCTTCCAGGGGAATTTCGGATCGCCCTTGGCGATGAAATCCTCGTAGGCGACGACGTTCTTCAGCTTGGTCTTGGGCAGATGCGCGGCGTCGGTCAACGCCACGAAGAATTTCGCCTTCTTCAGCTTGGGCGCGATCTGTTCGATGATGTTCATGAAGGAGATGTCGAAGAAGATCGCGCGGTCGTCGGCATGGTTGGCGATCCAGGCGAGCTGGTCGGCATGGAGCCTGGGATTGAGCGTGTGGTAAATGGCGCCGATCCCGGCGATGCCGTACCACGCCTCGATATGGCGGTGGGTGTTCCAAGCCAAGGTGCCGACGCGGTCGCCGAGCCGGATGCCGCGCTTGTGCAGCGCGCTCGCCACGCGCCGGGCGCGGGCGGCGATCTCGCGGTAGTTGGTCCGCACGACCGGCCCCTCGACCGTGCGCGACACGACCTCGCGGTCGCCGTGATAGAGCGCGGCATGGTCGATGATCTTGTGGACCAGCATCGGCCAGTCCTGCATCAGGCCCTTCATGGAAGACACCCCGTGTTCTAAGGCCCATCATAGGAACGGGCGGCGGCGGCGGGCAACTGGAAGGTGAGGCCCGCGGCGGCTGCTTTCCCACCAATATGCGTCTAGTATCCGTCCAGGCGAAGATGAGGCGGACGATGCGGGTTCTCATTCTGGCCGCGGCCCTTATGGCGGCGCAAGCCTGGGGGGCGACGATTGCAGCCGGATCACCGACGCCATGGTCAAGCAGGCCCATACCCCGCAGCACAAGATCCTCGCCATGACGCATAACGGTCGTCTGCTCATGGGGTCCGACGACATCAAGGTGGACGGCAAGGTCTATTCGAAGATGGCGGGGTTCATCTCGTCGGTGAATTGGCAGGTCAAGCCCTGGAATCCGGCTGAAGAAGAAGCCGAATACCGCAAGGCGGTCGCCAAGATGCATCGCACCTGCCGCCCCGGCGGCACGGACACGATCGATGGCGAGGCGGTGGACATCATCCTCGTCACGACGCGAGGCGAGGACGGCAAGGATGTGGATGGGCGCTGGTGGATCGCGCGCGAAAGCGGGCTGCCGCTCAAGAACGAATTCGGCGTCGCAAACGGCGATCCGGGCGGCGAAACCTGGGACTATCGCGACGTGAAGGCGCCGGACACGACGCGGCATCTGCAGCCGTGAAACGCGTAGCCGCTGTTCGGCGCGTCTTCGGCATCCGCGGATGCTGTGCCCTCCTGGCCTCAAATCGGCTATAAAGCGCCCGGCCAAGCGAGGCATTTGCGTTGAGCGACCAAGGCAGCGGACGATCCAACGACGCGCGGGGCGCGACACCGGGCGACGGCGCCGCGTCGGCGCTCGCGCTCGGCGCCGCCAGCCGCGACAAGGCGGACCGATTCCTCGACGAGCAGACCAGGGTCGCCCAGGCGCAGGCCGAGTATCTCCGTCTCCAGGCGGAGGATTTCCGCGCCGACGAAACCGTCCGCCGCCGCACCCTGCGGCTGGAGCATTCGAGCGCGCTGATGAAAGTGGCGTTCGAGCTGGCGCTGGCGCTGCTCGCGCTGCTTGTGATCGTCATCGTGGGCTCGGCGCTGTGGAGCGCGGCGCATGAGGACGGCCTCGTCATCGAGTCCTTCTCCGTCCCGCCGGACATGGCGTCGCGCGGGCTCACCGGCGACGTCGTCGCCGCGCGCCTGCTCGACAAGCTGTCGGTCATGCAGAAGCAGACGCAGTCCAACCGCGCCGCGTCGAGTTACGCCAACAATTGGGGCAGCGACATCAAGGTCCAGATCCCCGATACCGGCGTGTCTATCGGCCAGGCCTATCAATATCTCGCGCACTGGCTGGGCCATCAGACGCATATCTCCGGCGAGATTTTTCGCGACAGCAAGGGCGGCATCGCCGTCACGGCGCGGGTCGGCGCGGATTCGAGCCCCAATTTCGCGGGTTCCGAAGCCGATTTCGACAAACTGCTCCAGCAGGCGGCCGAGTCGGTCTATGCCAAGACGCAGCCCTATCGCTACGCGGTCTATCTCGGCAATCAGGGCCGGAGCGCGGAATCGGAAGCGACCTATCGCGCGCTGATCGCCACCGGCTCCAGGATCGACCACGCCTGGGCGGATGTCGGCCTGTCGACGCTCTATCAAGGGCGCGGCGATTTCGCGAGCGCGATTGGCGTCCTGCACGATGCGATCGAGACGCGGCCGGATTTCGTCATGGGCTATGGCGATCTCGCGAATGACGAAAGCGCGCTTACGCACGACGAAGCCGCTTACCAGGCCGAGCACAAGATGGCGGAGCTCACCAATTCCGGCCAAGTCGCCGACATCGATCCGCGCGGGCTCGCCTTCACCACTCTGCAGAACCGGGCGGGCCTCGCCAACAGCCTGGGCGATTTCAAGGAACAGCTCGCGGTCGACCGCCAAGCCATGACAATTCCGGATTTTCTGGGACAGGTCGAGACCCTGCGCGTGAGCGATCTGACGGCTTACGCCTTCCTGCATGACGCCGCAGGCTTGAAGCGCGTCTATGACGGGCTTGCGCCGACCACCCAAGCCAACGTGCTGATCAACCGCCGCGCCACCATGCTGACCGCCGACTTCCAGTTCGAGCGCTGGCGGACGGTCAAAGCCGACGTCGCAGAGTTGCGGACCTCGGCCGTGAAGTTCGGACCCGCGGCCAAGGTGTTCATCGACCGCGTGATGGCGCCGCTCGATGCCGCCGTTTCCGCGATGCTGGGCGATTTCAACACGGCCGACGCCGCGATCGCGCGCACCCCGCTCGACTGCGATCTGTGCATGCGCATGCGCGGGCGCATCGCGGCGGCGGAGCATCGCTGGACGGCATCGGCCTACTGGTTCGCCAGATTGTCGGCGCATGCACCATCGGTTCCCTTCGCCGAGGGCGATTGGGGGACGATGCTGCTGGCGAAAGGCGATGCGGACGCGGCGATCGTCAAATTCCGCAGCGCGCACGAAAAGAGCCCCAACTATGCCGATCCGCTGGAAGGCTGGGGCGAAGCGCTGATGATGAAGAACCGCTCCGACCTCGCGTGCGGCAAATTCCAGGAAGCCGCGCAAATCGCGCCCAATTGGGGGCGGCTGCACCTGAAATGGGGCGAGGCGCTCGCTTGGTCCGGCGGCAAGGACGAAGCGCGCAGGCAGTTCGCCCTTGCCGCCGGCCTCTATCTTTCGCCTGGCGAGAACGCCGAACTGGCGCGCATGACACGCCCCTGACGCACGTTCGTCGCGGCAGGCCGCCACGCCGGCCTTGAACCGCGCCACGATGGCTATGTCCCGCCTCGCGGAGCTTTAAGGCCTTGCGGGCGCGGCGTCGATAACTTCATATGTTACAGTCGTTTGGGGGCTTTCATGGCGGAAGGGACGGATCACGGCAAGCGCGCCGCGCCGGGCGATCCGGCGTTGCTCGCCGCCGCTTTGGGCACGGTCGCGGGCAGTCCGCAGATCGAAGCCTTGATCGCGCGGCAGATCGCGCTTGCCGACCTCCAGATCGAGGACATCAAGCGCGACGACAAGCTCCGCCGCTGGGCGCTTCGCTATTCCAATGCCAGCGCGGTGATGAAGGTGGCGTTCGAGCTCGCCGTCGCCTTCGTCTTCCTGGTCATCGCGGTCGTCGTGGCCGGCGCGATCTGGAGCGCGCATGAGGCGCGCGGCCTCGTCATCGAATCCTTCCAGGTGCCGGCGCCGATGGCCGAGCGCGGACTAACCGGGCAGGTCGTCGCCTCGCGCCTGCTCGACAAACTGGCGGGCCTTCAGGACAAGACGGATTCGCTGCGCGCCCCCAACTCCTACGCCAACAATTGGGGCGATGACATCAAGGTCCAGATCCCCGACACCGGCGTCTCCATCGGCGAGTTCAACCGCTACCTGCGCCAATGGCTCGGCCACGAGACGCATATCACCGGCGAGGTCTGGCGCGAGGATGACGGCATCGCGGTGGTGGCGCGCGCCGGGTCCGACCAAGGCGTCGTCTTCCCCGGCAAGGAAAGCGAGCTCGACGCGCTGCTGCAGAAGGCGGCGGAATCGGTGTTCGAGAAGACGCAAGCCTATCGCTACGCGGTCTATCTCACCGAAAACGGAGACAAGGCGAAAGCCGACAAGGTTCTGCAAACGATACTGGCCACCGCGCCGCCCGGCGAGCAGGCCTGGGCGCTGTCGCTTCAGAGCAACGAGAATTACAACAATGGCGATTTCCTGGGAGCGGTCGCGCTGAACACGCGTGGAGCCGCGCTGGATCCGGACAACGCGCTGGCCGTCGAGAACCGCGCCGAAGCCGAACGGGAACTGAGCTGGGATGAGGCGGCGTTGCGCGATTTCCGCCGCACCTATGAGATGACAGCCGGCAGCCGCTCGGACGTCAATCCGGCGAAGCTGCCGGTGGCGCTGCGTTTCGGGCAGATGCAGATCGCGCAACGGTTGGGCGATTTCGCCACCTGCCTGGTGCTCGATCTCCAGGTCGAGACCATGCCGGATTATGCCGGCTCGGCCGTCAATTCGCGGCTGATCGAGATCGCCTATCGCGGCTGGTCGCACGACCCGGCCGGCGCCGAGCGCGTGGCGCGCGAGCCCGTGCCGGCGGACATCATCACGACCGCGACGCGGCTTTCGTTCCTGGCGCAGGGGCGCTTCCTCGCCGGCGATGCCGCCGGTGGGACCAGGGCCTATTTCGCGCTGCTCGATTTGCCGATCCCGCCCGCGACGCGCGAATTCTTCAAGCAGGACAATCGCCGCCAGTTGCTTGCGCTCTATGCGCGCGCGCTGGCGGAGCGGGGCGATTTCGCGCACGCCGACGCGGCGATCGCCGACACGCCCGGCGATTGCGACACCTGCCTGCGGATGCGCGGGCAGATCGCGGCGCTGGAGAGGCAATGGGGACGCGCCGATTACTGGTTCGCGCGGGCCGCGGCGCATGCGCCCTCCGTCCCGTTCGCCGACAGCGACTGGGGCATGGCGCTGCTGGCGAAGGGCGACGCGGCCGGCGCCATCGCGAAGTTCGAATCCGCGCATGCGAAAGGTCCCAATTTCGCCGATCCGCTGGAAGGTTGGGGCGAAGCGCTGATGGCGCAAAACCGCGCCGACCTCGCGCTGGGCAAATTCCAGGGAGCCGCGCGGCTCACCCCGCAATGGGGCCGCCTGCATCTGAAATGGGGCGAGGCGCTGTTCTACATGGGCCGCAAGGACGAGGCGCGCGCGCAATTCGTGCTCGCGGCGGGGCTCACGCCATCCGAAACATCGGAACTGAAGGCATTTCATGGCTGACATCGCATTGGCGCCGCCCGCCCGCACATTCTTCGGCGAGCCGCGGGCGCTTGGCTATCTCGCCTTCACCGAAGCGTGGGAGCGGTTCTCCTATTACGGGATGACATCGCTGCTGGTGCTCTATATGAGCCAGGCGCTGTTCCTGCCCGGCCATATCGAGCATATCGCCGGTTTCACCGCGTTCCGCGGCGCGCTCGAATCGGTGTTCGGGCGGATGAGCACGCTGGCGCTCGCCTCGCAGGTCTTCGGGCTCTACACCAGCCTCGTCTATTTCACGCCGATCTTCGGCGGGCTGATCGCGGACCGGCTGATCGGGCGGCGACGGGCGGTGATGGCCGGCGCCATCCTGATGAGCGGCGGCCATATCGCCATGGCGTTCGACGGCTCGTTCCTGCTGGCGCTTGCGCTGCTCGTCACCGGCTGCGGCTTGCTGAAGGGCAACATCTCCACCCAGGTGGGCCAGCTTTATCCGGAGGACGACGCGGCGGGCCGCAGCCGCGGCTTCTCGATCTTCTCCATGGGCATCAATGTCGGCGCGGTGACGGGGCCCTTGGTCTGCGGCTTCCTCGGCATCCGCTATGGCTGGCATTGGGGCTTCGGACTCGCGGGCGTGCTGATGCTGCTGGGGCTCGCGACCTATCTGGCCGGCTACCGGCTTCTCACCGAAACCTCCATCCGCCATCCCGAGGCGCGCAAGGAAGCATTGACCGGCGCGCAGCTGCGCGTCATCGCCGGGCTGTTCGCGGTGATGGCGCTGACGATCTTCCAATCGGCCGCGTTCTATCAGAATTCCAATATGGGCCTCATCTGGGTTCAGCAGCGCGTCGATCTCGACGTCCTCGGCTTCCATGTCCCGCCGCCCTGGTTCATCGCGGTGGATTCCTTCACCAGCATCATCGCGGTGCCTTTGCTGTTCGTGCTGTGGCGCTGGCAGGGCACGCGCGGCGGCGCGCCGGGCGAACTCGCCAAGATCGCGACCGGCGCGTTCATCACCGTGGCGGCCAATCTGATGCTGGCGCTGGGCAGCCTGTTCGGCGGCCAGGTCTCCGCGCTCTTCCCCGTGCTCTACGAAGTGCTGCTCGGCATCGGATTTCTGTACTACTGGCCAACCCTGCTGGCACTGGTCAGCCGTACGGCGCCGCCCTCCATCAAAGCGACACTCATGGGTTGCGTGTTCCTCACCCTGTCGATCTCCAACATGGTCATTGGACGGCTGGGGGCCCTGTACGAACATATGAGCCCGGCCGCGTTCTGGACCATGGAAGCCGCCATCGCGGCCGTTGGGGCCGTGCTCGCGCTGCTGTTGCGCCGCCCCCTCGAGCGTCTGCTGGAAACATCGTGAGCGAAAAACCCAAGCTGAAATTCCTCGACGCGGCGCTCTACGCCATCGTCATGAACACGGGCCTGCGCTGGCTGCCGGTGGCGGCCGCGGTCGGTCCCGCGTCGTTCTCGCTGTGGTCGCTGGCGCTCATCACCTTCTTCGTGCCGCTGGCGGCGGCCACGGCGAGCCTCACCGAGCGCTTCCAGGCCGAGGGCGGCATCTATGCCTGGGTGCGCGAGAGCTTCGGGCCGCTTTCGGGTTTCCTTTGCGGCTGGTTCTACTGGTTCGCGCTGATGCCCTATTTCGCGGGCATCCTCTATTTCCTCAGCGGGCTCGCCATGGCGGCCCTGGGCGCGGATCCGCACGACAAGACGCTCTATCTGCTGTTCTCCGTCGGCATCGGCGTGTTCGTCACCGCGTTCCAGTTCGTCGGTCTTGCCTTCAACAAATGGCTGACCAATTTCGGCGCGGCGGGAAGCTGGCTGATCTTCCTGCTGCTCGCGGGGCTCGCGCTCTATTTTATCGCCCATCACCACAGCGCCACGAATTTCGCGACCTCGGCCTATTTTCCGCAGCTCAACTCCAACACCGCCATCCTGTGGGGCACGATCGTGTTCGCCTATTCGGGGCTGGAGGCGCTGGGCTTCCTGCGCAATGAGATCGAAGGCGGGATCAAGACGGTCATCCGCGTCCTGGGCGTCGTCGGCGTGGCGGTGGGCGTCCTCTATATCGTCGGCACCGGCGCGATGCTGGTGCTGCTGCCGTCGTCGCAGATGTCGCGGCTGGGCGGCTTCTCCGACGTGCTGAACGCCGTGTTCCAGCATGCGGGCCTGCCGGGCGTCGCGCCGATTGTCATCGGCTTGTTGGCGCTGGCGCAATTGGGCGGCTTCACCGCCTGGTTCGGCGCCGGCGCGCGGTTGCCGCTGGCCGCCGGCATCGACAATTTCCTGCCCGCCGCGTTCGGCAAGCGCAACAGCCATACCGGCGCGCCCACCGCCGCGATCCTGCTGCAGGGCGGGTTGATGCTGGTCTTCGTCGTGCTGGGGCAGGCGGGGGCGACGGCCGCCGTGGCCTATGACTTTCTCGTCTCCATGAGCGTGCTGACCAACACGATCTGCTACGTCTTCATGTTCGCGGCCTATTGGAAGGCAGTGCGGGCGGCGCCCATCGCGGGCGCGTGGCAGCCGCCTGGCGGGATGCGCACCGGCATCGCGCTCGCCGTCATGGGCCAGGTGTCGACGCTCATCGCCATCGCCTGCACGCTGGTGCCGGGCGCGGATGACGCCCATCCGCTGGCGACGTTCCTGAAGATCGCTTTGTCGAGCCTGGCTATGTTGGGCGCGGGCTTGGTGCTTTATTGGCTGGGATCGCGGCGCAGGGCCGCCGCGTTGCAAGGGGCTGTTTCATGAGATCATCCGCCGTTCTGGTGCTGGCCGCGCTCGTGGCCGTATCGGCCGAAGCCGCGCCGCAGCGCGTGCTCAAGCTTGACGATATGTTCCAGGTCCGCGACGTGAGCGACCCGCAGCTCGCGCCCGGCGGCGACTGGGTGGCCTATGCGGTGCGTCAGCTCGACGAGAAGACGGACAAGGGCGCGCGCCATGTCTGGATGACCAGGACGGACGGCAGCCGCTCGGTCCAGCTCACGGGCCGCGCCAAGGAGAGCGAAAGCACGCCGCGCTTCTCGCCGGATGGGAAGTATCTTTCGTTCCTGTCGGGCCGCGCCGACGACAACAAGGCCGACCAGCTCTGGCTCATGGACCGCGCCGGCGGCGAGGCGCAGAAGATCACGGCGTTCAAGGGCGACGTGGCCGAATATGCCTGGGCGCCCGACGGCAAGCATATCGCGCTGATCGTGGCGGACGAGGACAAGAGCGATCCGGGCGAGGGCAAGACGCCCAAGCCCATCGTCGTCAACCGCTTCCGCTTCATGCAGGACGTCGACGGCTATCTCACCGGCCGCCACCAGCATCTCTACCTGCTCGACGTGGCGAGCCATGTCGCGGATATCCTCACGCCGGGCAATTACAGCGAAGGCATGATCGCCTGGTCGCCGGATTCCAAGACCATCGCCTTCCTCTCCAAGCGCCATCCCAATGCGGATCGCGACAACAATTGGGGGCTGTTCATCATCGCGGCGCAGAAGGGCACGCAGCCGAAGCAGATCGCCGACCACGCCGCCGCCGGCACCAATGCCGAACAGCCGGACGGCAACGAGATCCCCGCCTTCTCGCCCGACGGCAAGACCGTCGCCTTCGTGCAATATGGCGATCCCAAGCTGATCGAATATGCCGCCGACCATCTCTCGGTGGTGCCGGCGAGCGGCGGCGCGGTGAAGCCGTTGACGGCTTCGCTCGATCGCAATGTCGGCCAGCCTTCGTGGAGCGACGACGGCAAGTCGATCCTCTTCCTGGTCGAGGACGACCGCACCGAATATCTCGCGCGCATTCAAGCGGGCGGTGGCAACATCGCGCACGTCGCCGGCGGGCGCGACAGCGTCAGCGATTACAGCGCGGGCCACGGCCATGTCGCGGTCCTGATCTCAAACCCCACCATGCCGCCGGCGGTGTTCGTCGATGGCAAGGAGATGAGCCATCAGAACGAATGGCTGAAGGATGTGAAGCTCGCGCCGGTGCAGGAGATCCAGTTCAAGAGCAAGGACGGCACGGACGTGCACGGCTTCCTGCTCAAGCCGCCGGGTAGCGCGGGCGCGCATCTGCCCACGATCCTGCGCATCCATGGCGGGCCGCAATCGCAATTCCCGCTGTCGTTCAGCTTCGAATGGCAGCTTCTGGCGGCGCATGGCTACGCGGTGGTGGCGGCCAACCCGCGCGGCTCGACGGGGCGCGGCACGGCCTATGCGTCGGCGATCTACGCCAATTGGGGCGGGCCCGACGTGCAGGACGAGTTGGCGGCGGTCGATTACGCGGTGAAGGCGGGCGTGGCCGATCCGAACCGGCTGGGCGTCGGCGGCTGGTCCTATGGCGGCATGCTGACCAACTACGTCATCGCCAGCGACACGCGCTTCAAGGCCGCGACCAGCGGCGCCTCCATCGCCGACATCATCGGCGGCTACGGCAATGACGAATATGCCTATGACTACGAGACCGAGCTCGGGCTGCCGTGGAAGAACACGGCGGTATGGGAGAAGGTGTCCTATCCCTTCCTCCATGCCGACCGCATCAAGACGCCCACGCTGTTCCTGGGCGGCGACGCGGACATGAACGTGCCGCTGCACAATGGCGAGCAGATGTACCAGGCGCTGAAGAGCCTGGGCATCGACACCGAGTTGGTGATCTATCCCGGCCAATTCCACGGCATCACCAAACCGTCCTACCTGAAGGACCGGCTGCAGCGGTATCTGGATTGGTACGATGCGCATCTGTTGGGGCGAAAGGTGAAATAGGCCATGTATATACATGGATTGACATCGCTAAAAACCTATATAAAATGGGCTTTGAGGTGACCGCCATGTCTCGCACCCGCGTCTTCAAATCCGGCAACAGCCAAGCGGTTCGCATCCCCGCGGAGTTCGCTTATGCGGACGGCACCGAGCTTGAGATCATGCGCACGGGCGACATCACGACGCTTATTCCCGCCAAACGGCAGAACCTCAAGGCGATGATCGAGGAGCTACGCCGTCTGCCGAAGCCCGGCGAGATCGAGAAGCGCGAGCCCATCGAAATGCCGGACCGGGAATAGCGGCGCGTGGCCTATCTCATCGATACCAGTATCGCGATCCATCTGCGGGACGGCGATGAACGCGTTTTGCGGAAATTCGACGAAAATAGCGGCGTGATATTTCTTTCGGCTTTGAGTGTGGCCGAACTCCAGCGCGGTCTCTACAAGAAAGAAGAATTCACCGCGATAAGGCAATTCCGCCTCGACGCCATATCGCGTCATATCGAGATCCTGCCTTTCGGCAAAGTCGCGGCTGAAGCTTACGGGCGCATCATCGCGCTTTGCGGATGGGTGAAGGGACGCGATTTCGACCGCATGATCGCCGCGCACGCGATTGCGGTGAACGCGACCTTGGTCACCGACAACGAGGGTGATTTCAAGGATATTCCCGATCTTATGATCGAGAACTGGCTTTGAAATGAAACGGGCGCTTCTCTTTTCCGGCGGCATCGTCCTCGCTTTCGTCGCCGCGCTCTATCTCGGCGCGATGGGGTACATGGCGTGGCATGAGCGGGCATTCGTGTTCATTCCCGATCATGTCTCCATCGGCGATGTGCCGCCGGGTTATGGCGCGCGGATCGTGGATGTGCCGGGTGGTGGGACGGTGCTGACCTGGTCGATGGCGGCGGCGTCGGCGGACAAGCCGACATTCGTGTTCTTCACCGGCAATGCGGCGCGGATCGTCGATTTCGTGGCGACGGGAGAGGCGTTCCACCGGCAGGGTTGGGGCGTGGTGCTGGCGTCCTATCGCGGCTATTCGGGCAATGCGGGCGCGCCGAGCGAAGACGGCTTGATGGCGGACGCGCGGGCGGTGCTCGCTTCGCTGCCCAAGCACGGCAAGCTCATCATCTGGGGGCATAGTCTGGGCTCGGGCGTCGCGGCGCGGATGGCGCGCGAGCATCGCGGCGATGCACTGGTGCTGGAGTCCGCCTACACCTCGGCGCCGGATGTCGCGGCGCGGCATTATTGGTTCTTCCCGGTGCACTGGCTGATGCGCGACCGGTTCGAGACGGAGAGCCTGGTCGATCAGATTCGCATGCCGGTTCTGGTCATCCACGGCACGGACGATCCGGTGATCCCGTTCGACATGGGCGAGACGCTGGCGCACGACTTCGGCGCGCGCGCGACCTTCGTGCCGCTCGACGGCGTCGGTCATATCCCGCATCAGGTCGATCTGACGCCCGTCGTAGCCAAATGGCTCGCCGAGAACAGGCTTGTGCGATGAGCGCCGTCTCGCGCCGTCATATCTTCGCGGCGGTCGCGGGCAATGCGCTCGAATTCTACGATTTCACCGCCTACACCTTCTTCGCCGTGCAGATCGGCCAGGCGTTCTTCCCGCTGAAGACGGCGTTCTTCTCGGTGCTGGCCTCGCTCGTCGTCTTCGGCGTGGGCTTCGCCGGGCGGCCCATCGGCGGCGTGGTCCTCGGCATCTATGCCGACCGCCACGGCCGCAAGCCCGCTTTGGTGCTGAGCTTCGTGCTGATGGGCGCGGGCATCCTCGCGCTGGCGCTGACGCCGTCCTATGCCAGCATCGGCATCGCCGCGCCGATCCTGGTCGTGCTGTCGCGCATCGTGCAGGGCGTGGCGTTGGGCGGGCAGGTGGGCCCCGCGACCGCCTATCTGCTCGAAGCTTCCACGCCCGCCAATCGCGGGCTCTACACCACGCTCCAATTCGCCAGCCAGGGCTTGGCCGCGCTGATGGGCGGGCTCGCCTCTTTCCTGCTTTCGCACTACCTCAGCGCCGGGGCGCTGGCCGACTATGGCTGGCGCATCGCATTCCTGATCGGCGCGGCGGTGCTGCCTTTCGGTTTCTTTCTCCAGCGCGCGCTGCCGGAGACCTTGGCGGCGGAGCGTGGCTTGGTGCGCGAGCCCTTGCGGCCGCATCTGCGCGTGTCGGTGCTGGGCTTCATCATCCTCGCCAGCGCCACCATCGCCGTCTACACGCTCTACTACCTGCCGACCTATGCGCAGACCGTGCTCGGCATGCGCGCCAGCGTCGCTTCGGCGTCCGGCATGGTGTTCGGCGCGTGCAATCTCGGCTTCAGCCTGGTGAGCGGCTGGCTGTCGGACCGCATCGGTCGCAAGCCGGTGATGATCTGGGCGCGGATCGTGATGGTGCTGGCGACCGTGCCGCTGTTCATGTGGCTCGCCGCGAAGAATGACGGCGCCGCCTTGCTGATCGTAACGTTCGTGATCGCGAGCCTGGCGACGTTCAGCGCGGGCGCGGCGCTCGTCGCCATCGCGGAGAACCTGCCGGCGTCCTTGCGCTCCGGCACATTGGGCTCGATCTATGCCGCGGCCATCGCCATCTTCGGCGGCTCGGCGCAAGCGCTGGAACAATGGCTGGTGGGCGTGACGGGCTCGCCGCTGGCGCCGGCCTGGTACTTGACGATCGCCACCGCGCTCGGTGTGCTGGCGATGATGGCCATGCCGGAATCCGCGCCCATAAAGACGAGCCGCACATGAGCGGCAAGGGGCTGCCCGCGCGGCGGATCGCGGCGGTCGTCATCGGCAACGGCCTGGAGTTCTACGATTTCGTGACGTTCGCCTTCTTCGCCACCCAGATCGGCGACAGCTTCTTCCCGCAAAAGACGCCGCAGGACCGGCTGCTGCTCTCGCTCGCCGCGTTCGGCGTGGGCTTCCTGGCGCGGCCCGTGGGCTCCTATTTCATCGGGCGGATGGGCGACCGGCGCGGCCGCAAGCCCGCGCTGCTGCTCTCCTTCGCGCTGATGGGGATAGGATTGCTGGGCCTCGCGCTCACGCCGTCCTATCGCGCCATCGGCATCGCAGCGCCCATCGCCGCCGTGGCGTTCCGCTTGCTGCAAGGCTTCGCGCTCGGCGGGCAGGTCGGGCCCGCCACCGCCTATCTGATCGAGGCGGCCCCGCCCGGCAAGCGCGGCTTCTACGCCTCGCTGTCCTATTTCGCGCAGGATTTCTCCGCGATGATGGCCGGCGTCGTCGGCACGATCCTGTCGAGCCTGATGAGCCATGCGGCGCTCAGCGATTATGGCTGGCGCATCGCGTTCCTGATCGGGGCGGTGATCGTGCCGTTCGGGCTGATCGCGCGGCGCGAGCTGGACGAGACCTTCCATGGCGAGAGCGAGGCGCCGAAGCCGCCGCCGCTGAGGCCCTATTTGCGCGTGGCCCTGCTCGGCATGGCGATGCTGCTCTGCGGCACCGTGGTGAACTACGTGCTCAACTACTCCACCACCTTCGCGATCAACTCGCTGCATTTCGGCGACACGGTGTCGTTCGGCGCCACCATCGTCGTCGGCGCGGTGACGGCGGCGTTCGATCTCGTCAGCGGCTGGCTCTCCGACCGTTACGGCCGCAAGCCGCTCATGCTGATCCCCTACGCCTTGTTCTTCATCGTCGCGCTGCCGATCTTCTATGCGATGGTGCATGTCCATTCCGTGGCGGTGCTCTATGGCGGGCTCGCGGTATTGTGCACCTTGCAGGGGCTGGGCGGCGCGCCGGTGGTGACGTGGATCACGGAGTCGCTGCCGCCCGCGATCCGCGCCGGCGCGGTGTCGGTGATCTATGCGGTGTCGATCTCCATCTTCGGCGGCTCGACGCAATTCGCCGTGACGCGCCTGATCGACCTCACCGGCAGCAATCTCGTGCCGGCGTTCTATATGATGGGCGGGATGCTGTTGGGCCTGACCGCGATGGCGCTCGCCAAGGAGACGAAGCCGTGAGGCGCGGCTGGATTCTCGCTTCCATGATGCTCGCGGCGCCCGTGTTGGCCGCGCCGCCGGAGATCCATCTGCTGGGCTTCGACCGCAAGGCGCTGATCGAGCGTTACGCCGATCCCGCCGCCAATCCGGAGCGCGAGCGGGCGCGCATCGAAGAGACCTTGGCGCCCATCTTCGACGCCATCGCGGCGCAGCATGGCGGCAATGTGCTGGTCGACAAGGCGCTGGTGCTCGCGGGCGAGGACGGCATCGACGTGACGAAGGAGATCGCCGATGCCGCCGACCCGGTGCTGAAGCCGGCGACGGGCGCGCTGCCGGTGCCCGCGACAACGCTCGCGCCGGGTCCCGTCATCGTCCTCGGCAAGAACCAGCCGGCAAGCGAGATGCTCGCGGCCATGCGGGCGAGCGTGGCGCTCGACCGCGACGGCTTGGGGGCAGCGCCGAAGACGCCGGGGCCGGTGCTGCGCTTCCTCGTCGTCGATCGTGCGGCGCTTGTGCGCCAGTCCAAGGCCGGCCAATCCATCGAGACGCAGGCGCGAGACTTGGTCCAAACCGCGGAGCGGCAATTCAAGCGCCGCGAGGATGCGTTGCGCGCCCATCCCGATCCGGCGCGTGACGCCAGGCTCAAGGCGGACCTGCAGGCGCGCAAGGCGCAGCTCGACAAGGGGCTCGTCAAAGCGCGCCGCCGGATCGAGCAATCCGTCGGCCCGCTTCTGGAGCGCATGGCCAAGCATCAGGGCGCGGACATCGTTTTCGACCGCGCCACGATCGCGAGCGCGCCGCCTGACGCCGACATCACATCGGAAGCCGTCGCCGCGCTCGACCGCCGCCTGCCGCGCGTGACATTGCGCCTCCTGCGCTGACGCGCGCGTGAATTGACCTTTTGTGCGTTGCAGCATGTAATCAGGCTTCTTTAATTGTCGCGCGATCTGACCCGAACCGCTTCACACTTCGGGGGATCGCGCTCCGTGATCAAAGGTGCTGCCATGACCCTGACCAACGCCCAGACCCGCGACGTGGAGAGCGTGCTCCACCCCTACACCAATCTGGTGAAATTCCGCGAGACCGGGCCGATGGTCATCGAGCGCGGCAAGGGCGTGTTCGTCTATGACGAACACGGCAAGGACTATATCGAGGGCATGTCCGGCCTGTGGTGCGCGGCGCTGGGCTGGGGCGAGACGGTGCTGGCCGACGTCGCGGCGGAGCAGATGAAGAAACTCGCCTTCGGCCATCTGTTCTCCGGCAAGAGCCACGAGCCCGCCATCGCGCTGGCCGAGAAGCTGAAGGAGATCGCGCCGTTCCCCGTGGGCAAGGTGTTCTTCGCCAATTCGGGCTCGGAGGCGAACGACACCCAGATCAAGCTGTTCTGGTACATCAACAACGCGCTCGGCCGCCCGAACAAGAAGAAGATCATCAGCCGCACCAAGGCCTATCACGGCGTCACCATCGCGGCGGCGAGCCTCACGGGCCTGCCCGGCAACCACAAGAGCTTCGACCTGCCTCTCGATTTCGTGAAGTTCGCCGACTGCCCGCATTACTATCGCAACGCCGAGCCCGGCGAGAGCGAAGAGCAATATTCCGCGCGGCTGGCAACCAATCTCGAAGCGCTGATCGAGCGCGAGGGCGCCGGCACCATTGCCGCGATGATCGCCGAGCCTGTCATGGGCGCGGGCGGCGTGATCCTGCCGCCACGCGGCTACTTCGCGGCCATCGGGCAGGTGCTGGCGCGCCACGACATCCCCCTCATCGCCGACGAGGTCATCACGGGCTTCGGCCGTACCGGCAACTGGTTCGGCTCGCAGACCTACAATGTGAAGGTCGAGAGCATGACGGTCGCCAAGGCGTTGTCGTCGGCCTATCTGCCGATCTCGGCGGTGATGCTGTCGCCGGAGATGAGCCAGGTGATCGAGGCGGAATCCGGCAAGATCGGCACCTTCGGCCACGGCTTCACCTATACCGGCCATCCTGTCGCATCCGCCGTCGCGCTCAAGACCATCGAGCTCTATCAGGAGCGCGACATCGTCGGCCATGTGCGCAAGGTCTCGCCGCGCTTCGGTGCGCGCATCGCCAGGCTGGGCGAGCATCCCCTTGTGGGCGAGGCGAGCAGCGTGGGCCTCATCGGCGCCATCGAGCTCGTCAGCAACAAGGCGACCAAGGCCGGTTTCGATCCGGCCAAGATGGTGGCGGCGGCGGTGTTCGGTTTCGCGCAGGAAGAGGGTGTGATCTCGCGCCCGCTGATGGGCGACCGTCTCGCCTTCTGCCCGCCGCTCATCATCAGCGAAGCGGAGATCGACGAGATGTTCGACCGCTTCGAACGCGGCCTGAATCGCGGGCTGGACTGGGCGAAGAAGGAAGGGCTGCTGGGGTGAAACGGCGGATTTGAACTGAAACAACCGTGTCACGGCCCGCCGCGTGCGGGCCGCCCAGGTGACCGCAAAACTCTATTCTTCTCACTCGTCATGGCCCGCTTCATGCGGGCCACCCATTTTGCTTTTTTGAAAAGCGAAATTGGGTCGCCCGGACAAGCCGGGCGATGACGAGTTTTGTTTGATGAGCTTGAACGACATCACCTGGGTGGCCCGCACTCGGCGGGCCATGACACGGAGTTTGACGCTACTTCATCAGCCGCACGCCGCGGCCGCCGGTCTGGCTTGGCGTGTTCTCGGCGATGAGCTGGATGCCCGCCATCTCCAGCGCGCCGATCAGCTTCATCAGGGAATCGACATTGCCGCGAATGACGCCGTCGCTGCCTTCCATGCGCTGGATGGTCGGCACCGAGAGGCCGCATAGCTCCGCCAATTGCCGCTGATCGATGCCCAGAAGCGCGCGCGCCGCCCGGAGCTGTCCGGCGCTGATCATCGGGCGGCTCCATATGATGTGTCAGGCATGTGTGAAGATACGTGCATCATGTCTATTGACGTTTTGTAGAACAAGATGTATGTATTATACATCATTGCTGAGGGCTGCGGCGGACGGGACCTTAGCCGGTTTCAGGGCGGACATGAAATGACACCTTTTCTTCCTCTCCTGCTTCTCGCCATCCCGGCGGGTGGATTCGGCCTCTTCGCCCTCAAGCGCCGGCGCGACCGGATGGCGGATCTCGACGGCCAGACGCTGTCCATGCACGACGCCGCGGAGAACGCGCTCTCTTATCTCGAAAAGCTCGGCTCGCCGCTCGTGGCCATCGCGCGCGCCTCGGGCAGCGCCATTGCCTGGTTCGAGGCCAATCTGCGCAGGCAGGTTCCGGGCGAGCGCGTCAGCTCCAAGCAATTGCGCGACTATCTGAGTTGGGCGCGCACCGTTCAATAATTCCGGCCGATAACCACGCGAAAAGTGGGCGGAACGATCGCGCCGCCCACTCATTGAATCTCCAAGCGCGCATCGCCGAGCCGACGCGGCTGAAAAAGCGCATGCGGGTGAAAATTCGCACAATCGGCATGCGATGCGCGCTGCTCTCATTCAGGAGGTTACCATGACCGGTCCGTTCAAGCTTTCGCCGCTTCCTTATGCAGAGGATGCGCTCGCGCCCACCATCTCCGCCAAGACCATCGGCTTCCACTACAACAAGCACCACAAGACCTATGTGGAGACCCTGAACAAGCTGGTCGAGGGCACGCGCTACGCCGACATGAAGCTAGAGGAAGTCGTGCGCGCGACGGCGGGCAAGGACGGCGAGGCGGAGAAGAAGATCTTCAACAATGCCGGCCAGGTCTGGAACCACGATTTCTACTGGCGAAGCCTTTCGCCGAGCGAGACCAAGCCCAAGGGCGATCTCAAGGCGGCGATCGCGCGCGATTTCGGCTCTGCCGACAAACTGATCGAGGAACTGGCCAAAGCGGGCAAGGAGCAATTCGGCTCCGGCTGGGCCTGGCTCGTGTCGCAGAACGGCAAGCTCGCGGTGCAGAAGACGGCCAACGCCATCGATCCGATGGCGAAGGGCGTCAATTCGCTCCTCACCGTCGACGTCTGGGAGCACGCCTATTATCTCGACTACCAGAACGAACGCCCGAAATATCTCGAAGCCGTGCTCAAGAAATTGATCAACTGGGATTTCGCGGGCGAGAACCTGAAGCTCGAAGCCGAGCCGGTGCGCGCCGCAGCCTGATCGCGTCGCATTTGAACTAGAGCAATTTTGGAATGAGCTGACTCGGAGTGGATTCCCAAAGCTGGTTTGATAAGCGAGTCTTGGATCGCGGTTGATTCGGGAGGCGCGGATGGCGCGACCCTATTCCCAGGATTTGCGGGTTAGGCTGGTTCGTTA
>DASXCJ010000039.1:0-15826 GCA_036491175.1 Rhizomicrobium sp. | reverse complement strand
CGACCTGGGCGATCTCTTCGTTGTCCTTGACCTTCTTGGAGCGCTTCTTGAGGTCGGCGACAACGGCTTCGACCGCCTTCTCGATGCCGCGCTTCAGGTCCATCGGGTTCATGCCGGCCGCGACCGACTTGGCGCCTTCACGCACGATGGCGCGGGCCAGCACGGTGGCGGTGGTGGTGCCGTCGCCCGCGATGTCATTGGTCTTGCTGGCGACTTCGCGCACCATCTGCGCGCCCATATTCTCGAACTTGTCGGCCAGCTCGATTTCCTTGGCGACGGTGACGCCGTCCTTGGTGGTGCGCGGCGCGCCGAAGCTCTTGTCGATCACGACGTTGCGGCCCTTGGGACCGAGCGTCACCTGCACTGCGTCGGCGAGGATGTCGACGCCGCGCAGAAGCTTCTCGCGGGCATCGGCGCCGAACTTAACGTCTTTGGCTGCCATGTGTGTTCTCTCCTGAAATCTGTTGCGAAAGCGGCGCGCTGGTTACGCAGCTTTCTTCTTGGACGCGGGACGGCCCTCGAGGATGCCCATGATGTCGGACTCCTTCATGATGAGGAGTTCGTTGCCATCGACCTTCACTTCGGTGCCCGACCATTTGCCGAACAGCACGAAGTCGCCGACCTTCACTTCGGGGGTCACGCGCTTGCCGTTGTCGTCGAGGGCGCCGGGGCCGACGGCGATGACTTCGCCCTCTTGCGGCTTCTCCTGGACGGTGTCGGGGATGATGATGCCGCCGGGGGTCTTCTGATCCTCTGCGACGCGACGGACGACCACGCGGTCGCCAAGCGGACGGAATTTCATGGGGCTAGAGCTCCTAAAAGCATAAGGTTTCCAAGTGCTTGGATACGCACAGCAGCACTCCCCTAAGGCGAGTGCCAACGCGCTGAGCGGGAGATAGGCTCGTGGGGCACGAAGGTCAAGTCTCACAGGCGTTTCGATTAGCACTCATCGACGCCGATTGCCAGATTCGCCACCTTTTGTTCTAATTGAATAGCGAAGTCGATTCGCGTGAAAATTGTAGGAGGCCAAAATGAAAGAGCCCGGGCTCGATGGGCGCCATCGCGACAAAGATGGAACCATCGATAGAAAACATGGGAATACGAAGGTCGGTACGTTGCGCGATACCTACGGCGATGGGTTTGCCAGCGGCCACCGCGCAGACAAAAAGCTCGAGAACGTCTTGCGAGACGAAAAGGTCGACTCGCTGAGCCAACTCATCAAAAAAGAGCGCGGCACATAAGTTAGCCACACCGGAAGGCGCGGCTAGCCGTTGTGAGTTGCTGCCTCGAACCCCGCGAAAAAGAAGGCCACCGGCAGGTCCAATGCAACGGTTAGCGTGTAAAGCACAGCAGCGCTCATACGGTTGATGCCGGTCTCGTACTTCTGAATTTGTTGCGGCGCCAAGCCTAGCGCTTCGGCCAACTCCTTTTGAGTGATCCGCAATTCGGTTCGGCGCGCCTTCAGGCGCCGCCCGATATGTTCGTCTACGCCAGGAATCCGATAAATCCGTTTCATTACAGCGCCTCGTCGAATCGGCTAAGCGATTTTCAAAATACACACTGGTGGTATGTAGAGCGAATCCGGCCAGAACGCAACGTTCTGATGTGGGCTCAGACGAAGACCTCCTCGCGATCGGACGCGAAATCCGGCGCCACCGCGTGGCGAAGAAGCTTAGCCAGGAGAAGCTGGCCGAGCTCGCAGGCTTGCATCGCAACTACATCGGCTATTTGGAACGCGGAGAGCGTAATCCGCGTGTCGACAAACTGTTCAATATCGCTCAGGCACTAGATATGGAATTCGGCAAGCTGTTCGGAGATGTTTCCGAGCCCCGCAAGCGCAAGCGCGCTTAAAGCGGTACTTACCGGCTTGCTATCATGTCGATCTCACGCTTTCGTAGCAGCGACCTTTCAGGCAATACGCCAATGATTCCACGCATCGCATTTCTGGTGCTTTTGGCCGCTTCCGCGGCCGGCGCCGCGCCCGAAAACGTCTCCCAGCAATGGGCCGGGTATTGGAACGCCAAGAACCTGAAGGCTATCCTGACGCTCTATGCGCCGCAGCCGGTATTCCTGCCGGCCTCCGGCGGCCGCTGGGAAGGCGCCGGCTCGATCCGGACGCATTTCGCGCAAGCTCTCAAGCAATATGATCCACGGCTGACGATGCAGAGCGTGGTCAGCAGCACATCCGGTACGCTCGCCTATGACAGCGGGACCTACGATGAGATCCTGGCGCCGGCGAAGGGTGGCAGGCAGGTGCATGTCCATGGCAGCTACCTCTTCCTGTTCCAGAAGCAGAGACGCGGCGGCTGGAAGATCCTCGAGCAGAGCTGGACCGAATACGATCCCGCCAAATTATGACGCGCAAAAATCCCTCATCTGAGGGTTCCGTGCGCATCGAATGACAAGCACACGCGAAATGTGATCGAAGTTCCGTGTTTGCGGCGCCGAAATGAACGGAACCAAACGCCGTGGACTTGAAATGCCGCAGGCGCTCATGATGTAAGCCACTCGCGCGAGACATTTGGGTGGGCAGTCTCCGCGAAGCGCCGCCACCAGGGCCGCTTGGAACGATTGGTTCCCAGCAAGGCACGCGGCACCAACGACAACCAATTTGCCGCTGGAGAGCCATCCTCTTGTCTGAACATTCGCCTTTCGTCGCGCGCACGCGCGCGGCCGCCATCGACACTGTGAAGTTTCTGTTCCTGACCTTGCTGACCATTGCCGCTTTCGCGGCCTTGAAGTTCGGCGGCTTCGCCGCGCCCACACCGATCCGCATCCCCGCGCCGGTCGCGCGTCTGCTCGCGAAGAAGCCGGCCGAGGAACCGCCGCCGCCCTCCGCCTATGACAGCGAGAGCGCGATGAACGCCAAGGATCTGATCGAGCGCTGGGCGCCATACATTACCGAAGCGTCGCTGCGCTTCGGCGTGCCGGAAAGTTGGATCCGCGCCGTCATCCGCCAGGAAAGCGGTGGACGCACGGTGACGGAGGGCGACGTGCCGATCACCTCCGACGCCGGCGCCGAAGGCCTGATGCAGGTGATGCCGGATACTTATGCCGAGATGAAGGCGCAATATGCGTTGAGCGGCAACGCCTACGATCCGCACGACAACATCATCGCCGGCACCGCCTATCTGCGCTGGCTGAAGAACCGCTACGGCTTCCCGAAGATGTTCGCCGCCTACAACGACGGCCCGGGAAATTTCGACCGCTACATGCTGGGCAAGCGCGGATTGCCGGCGGAGACCGTCGCCTATCTGGCCAACGTCTCCGCCACGCTCGGCGTGCATCCGCATCGCCGTGCGCGCGTGATCCCGGCCTAGCTGGGCGGAGACTGCAGGATCGGCACGAGTTGTCTCGTCAGGTCTGGGTCCGACAGATTGGTGAATTCCTTCGCCACCTCGCGCCACAAAATCCGCTTCAGCTTGTCGCTGGCGACGGAACGGAATTCGCCGACGCTGCGCGGCGGGGCGACGATGGCAAGCTTGCCGAAGGCGTGCTTGTCGAGCGTGTCGTCGAGCGCCAGCGCGATGGCGCGGACGAAATCGTGCTTTTCCAGTTTGCGTGGATCGTGCTCCGCCTCATAGGCGTGGTGTTGCCCGCCGCTCGAGAAGCCGCGGCCTGGCCGGTCCGCCTCGATATCGCGGCGGTCATGGTGCAGGCCGGAGGCGACATCCTCCAGCACCGGCACGAGGTGGCCATGGGCCGGCTTATATTCGAAGAACCGGGCGTGGCCGGCGTCGAATACGGCCACCAGGATACGATCGTCATTCATGGGAGACCTCCTGTCTCGATAACCCGGGGCGGCGCGGGCCGTTCCGGGCCGGCTGACAAGAAACCTGCACGCGTCTATGTTGCCCGCGTCCTGGGGGGACTCGATCATGATGCAGATGCACGCGCCGACGCGCGAGGTCCGTAGCTGGACCACCGATAGCCGGCGCTGGGCGCAATACACGCCACGCGACGGCGATATCGTCATCGCCACGGCGCCCAAATGCGGCACGACATGGATGCAGCAGATCGTCTCGCTGCTCGTATTCCAGTCGACCGAGCCGTGCGCCATCCATATGATATCGCCATGGATTGACATGCGCGTACCACCGCTGGAGACGGTGATGGAGTTCATTGCGGCGCAGACCCATCGCCGCTTCCTGAAATCGCATCTGCCTTTCGATGCGATGCCGGTCTATGACGGCGTGCGCTACATCCATGTCGCGCGCGACGGTCGCGATGCCTTCATGTCGTGGCACAATCACGCGAGCAACTATTCGGAGCTCTCCGTCACGGTGCAGACCGCCGCCGGCATGGCGGACGAAACCATCGCCAAACCCCTGCCGCGCCCGGCGGCCTCGCCGCACGACTATTTCGACGTCTGGATGACCGACGGGCCGGAAGCGGCGCTGGTCGATGACTCGCCCGCGATGCGCTTCTTCGACATCGAGAAAAGCTATTGGGAGGCACGGCACGCGCCCAATCTTCTGCTGGTGCACTACAACGACCTCAAGGCCGACCGTGGTGGCGAGATGCGCCGCATCGCCGCCTTCCTCGGCATCGACGTGCCGGAAACGCTTTGGCCCGAGCTGGTCGCGGCGGCGGATTTCGAATTCATGCGCAAGAACGGCGCGGCTCTGCTGCCCCGCGCGGCGATGAGCTGGGACAAGGGTCACGAACGTTTCCTCAACAAGGGCACGAACGGCCGCTGGCAATCGGCGCTTACGCCGCAGGACATCGTGCGCTACGAGGCGCGCGTCGGGCGCGAATTCTCGCCGAACCTGGCGCGGTGGATCGAGAAGGGGCGGCTGATCGCGGGCGATCCGCGCGCGACGGCCGATTAGGCCGGCTGCACGGCCCGCACGGCGGGGTCCATCACCCGCTTCCACAAAGGCGGCAAGAGCGCCATGAGGATGCTGCCCGCGTAACCGGCGGGAAGCTCCGGCGCGCGGTTTTTGTAGGACAGTTCCTGATAAGAGGCGGTCGGGCGGCGGTGGTGATCGGAATGCCGGCCCATGTTGAAGATCAGCGCGTTGGCCAGCACATTGCTCGAATTCCAGCTATGGCGGTCATCGAATGCCTCGCCTCGGCGGCGCACCAGCCCGTAATGGGCGATGTAGTTGAACAGCTCGAGCACGATCACGCCCACCGCGCTCTGGCCGATGAAGAACAACACACCGCGCCATCCCCATAGCGCCGCGATGCCGGCGAAGAGCACAGCCGTCAGCACGATGTCGCCGAGCACGCGGTTGGCAAACAAGCGGCCTTTCGTGCGCAACCGCTCATGGGCCCAGGCCTCGCCGAACTGCCCGATCACGGTGCGGATGAGGAAGGCGTAATAGCCCTCGCCCAGCCGCGCGGTCGCGGAGTCGCGCGACGTGCCGGCGTAACGATGGTGACCGTAGAGATGGGCGATGCGGAAATGGCGATAGGACATGCCCGTCAGCATCAGCGCGCCCCAGACGCGGCCGGCGCGGCTCTTGCCGTGGACGAGTTCATGCGCGCAAAGCATGCCGAACACCCCCGTCGTCACGCCTATGGCGAGCAGAAGGCTGACATAGCCGAGCCAGGAAGCGGTCGCGGATTCGCGCGTCGCCCAGGCGATCGCGAACAATTGCAGCGGCACGTAAATCACAGGCAGCGTGCGGTATATCGCCGGCGTCGGGCGCGGCGCGGGCGGCGTTCCGCGCGGCGATACGGCCTCGGCGCCGATCAGGAAAAACAACAGCAACGCGATGGTGAGAAATGGGCCGGCCGGGCCCAGCGCTTCATAGAACGCCGGAACCGAGGCGAGCGCGAAAACCGGTCCGAGATACACGAACATGTTTCAAACGTTATATAGTGACGTGCTGGGCGGCAACCGCAAAGGATAAGAGCATATGCGCAAATTCGTGTTGGCGGCGTTGATCCTGATGAGCGGCGCGGCGTTCGCCGCCGCGCCAACCGCCAAGCCCGGCGACTACAAGATCGATCCGCACCACACCCAGATCCTCTTTGGCATCCGCCATATGGGATTGAGCACCTTCTATGGCCGCTTCGGGGCGGTGAGCGGCGATCTCACCTTCGACCCCGCGGCGCCGGAGAAGAGCACGCTGACGGCAACCGTCGACATGACCAACATTGACACCCATGTCGACGAGCTCGACAAGGAATTGAAGAGCGACGTCTTCCACGCCGACAAATTCCCCACCGCGACCTTCGTCGTCACCGGTATCGCCAAGACCGGCGACGCGACCGGCGCCGTCACCGGCAATCTCACGCTCGTGGGCGTCACCAAGCCCGTCACTCTGACCGTCACGTTCAATGGCGGGCGCAACTCGCCCATCCCGTTCGAGCGCTATCGGGCCGGCTTCGACGCTACGGCAACCATCAAGCGTTCCGATTTCGGCCTCGACCATGCGATCTGGAACGGCATGGTGAGCGACGAGGTCGAGCTGCGCATCGAGTGCGAGTTCGAGAAGCAGTAGCGCTTGTCAGAGCGCGGCGGCGCGGCTAGAGCCTGAGGCGAACCGCTATCCAAGGCCGCGCCATGACCGATATCCCAGAGGGGTTCCGCCCGCTCGCCTTCGCCATGGGCTTCGTCGAAGTGAATGGTCCGCTCTACGGCAAATGGGACGGCACACGGATGACGCTCGGCTTCCGGGTGGAAACGCGCCATTGCAATCCCGGCAATGTCGCCCATGGCGGGATGCTCGCCACCTTCGCCGACATGCTGCTGCCCATCGCCGCGCGCTTCCAGGCCAAGATCGACATGGGCTTTCTGCCGACGGTGAGTTTGACCTGTGATTATCTCGCCCCAGCCCCGCTCGGCGCCTGGGTCGAGGGTCAAGCGGACGCACTCA
Source organism: Rhizomicrobium sp. (assembly GCA_036491175.1). Classification (GTDB taxonomy): domain Bacteria; phylum Pseudomonadota; class Alphaproteobacteria; order Micropepsales; family Micropepsaceae; genus Rhizomicrobium. Next base: position 8,996 of record DASXCJ010000039.1, on the reverse strand, counting down.
AATCCGGCAAGAACCTCCTCTTCGCCCACGGCACGGCCACGGCGGATGGCGTGCTTTGCCTGCGGGCGAGTGGGGTTTTCAAGGTAACCGCGCCGACCGGAACCGCCTTCACGCCGGAATTGCTGTTCAAGCCGCGGTCATAGATAATAGGCGGGCTCTCGGGGCCACCATGAAGCCGGTACGGATCAATATCGCATTGCTGACGCTCGCCGCGATCTCCGCGGCGCTGGAGTTCGTGCTGTTCCCGCTCTTCGTGCCGATGAGCGGCTGGAGCATCGCGGGCCTGTTCGCGCTGTGCCTCGTCACCACGCCCGTCTTCTGGGGGCTGATGCATGAGAGCATCCATTCCAAACTCTTCGTCTCCGATGCGGCCAACAACATCGCCGGCCGCCTGCTCGGTATCTCGCTCCTGCTCGATTGGGACGTGATGCGCTTCGGCCATCTGATGCATCACCGCGCCAACCGCCACGATCTCGACCGCCCGGAAGACTTCCGCCCCGGCGGTTCGCGCCTCGCCGCGGCGCCGGGCTATTACTTCACGCTTCTCGGTGGCGGCAGCCTCAAGGCGATGATGGGCCCGCTCGCGGTGTTCCTGCCGGTGTCCGTGACCGAGCGCGTGGTGAAGCGGATGTTCGGCGCCGATATCGGCCCGATGCGCGATGCCGCCCTGCGCGCTTTCGCCGACCGCGACCGCCGCCGCCGCATCCGTATTGATTTCGCGGTCATGATCGCGCTGGTCGCGCTGTTCGTGTGGCTGTGGCACGCCTATTGGCCGGTGCTCGCGGCCTGCGTGCTGGTGCGCTTCATGATGCTGTCGCTGCTCGACAACGCGCCGCATTACGGCACGCCCAAGGACTCAGGCACGCGGGCATTCAACACCACGCTCTCGCCCGCCCTGCGCTGGCTGGTGCTGAACGGGAATTTCCACGGCGTGCATCATTGGGCGCCGCAGCTCTCCTGGCTCGAGCTTCCCCACGCCTTCGACGGCGAGTTCGACATGCCCTGGATCGCGATGGTGCTGCGCCAGTTCCGCGGGCCGGTGCACGTGCCCGACGACGGGCTTTGACGGCTTTACCTTCTGCTGAGGGCTGGCGGACAGGGAGGGATTCGAACCCTCGAACAGCTATTAACCGTTACACACTTTCCAGGCGTGCGCCTTCAACCACTCGGCCACCTGTCCAACAGGGCGCGAGGGTTTAGCCGAAATGCCCGGCAAAGCAAGCCGTCCGGGCGGAAATCCTGGAAAAATCCCCCAATTCAGCCGCCGGACCGTGCTCAGGAACTTCATCGGGTTCGCCTTGGGCCTTACGGCCTCGGGCCCGGCGGTAGGGCTTATCACTTCCCCAACAAAATCGTCCGCACCGCATCGGCATAGGCCTGCAGCTCCGTAATGCGATCTGCCTTCGACAGCTTGTCGACTATTTTGCTGACAGCGCGATCGCGGCCGCCGGGATGCGCGGGATCGACCGTGCCCGGATAGCGCGCGCTCTCCGCATCCACCGGCGGCTCGACGGTGAAGATGGAGACGCCGCGCTTTGAGGCATAGCCGCCAAGCGAGACGCCGCCAGGCGCGCCGGCGCTCCAAATCGGATTGGTGAGCGAGCCATCCTTCTCGACATTGCCCGCGACCGAAGGATGCGCCTTGCGTCCGGCGCTCATGTCCTTCGTGCTTCCTCCCAGGCTGCGGCCCAAGCGAGGATCGACGGATTTCGTTCCGCCGCCCTTCTGCGGGACCGTCTTGGCGATACCCGCCGTATCGGCATCGATCTGCTTCGCCGCATCGAGAGAAAGATCGCGATCGGCTTTGTTCGTCTGATCGGCGCCGGCATAGAGCGCGGCCATGTGCTCGCGTTCGAGCTTCTCCTGCAGTTTCGGCGGGAGTTCCTGGCCGCCATTGATGCCCTTCGCCGTTTCCTGCGCGGCCTGCACCTGCTCCGGCGCGGGCGATATGGGATCAAAGAACACGCCGGCCGCACCCGGTCCCCACGTGCCATGGATGGAGATGATCCGCTCGGGATGAAACCTCTCCATCAATTCGATCAGCATGACGTTCTCGGGCAGGATTTCGGCCCCTGTCCCCCCCGTTCTGGTCGGGGCGGCGCGCGGGACGCCCTTTTTGTCCTTCGAATCCTCAAGGGTCTCGGATGGATCGGGAAAATTGCGGTTCGGCTTGGCGCCCAGGCCTTCGCGGCTGAAATTCGCGTCGTTGTCGGGAAACATCCGCGGCACGATGATCACCGAAAACAGCGGCGGCGTGGCGGATTTCTTGAGATCGGCGATCAGGATGTCGGCGACCTCCATCCCTTGCGTCTCCGTGCCGTGAACGCCGGCGATGACCAGCGCGCGACGATCAGTCGTGCCTTGGAAGAATACGGCCTTGACGGGACGCGGCGTGGGCTTCTTGGCGCCGATGGTCCAGCCCTTGGTGTCGCCGAGCTTGCCGTGGCGGATCTGGTGGGCGACCGCGTTGTCGTCCGGATTGCTCAGCAGCGTATCGATAAGCTTGTCGACATCGCCGTCGTTCTGGGCGTTCTGCACGTCATCCTTGCCGAGACGTGCCAATACGATTCCGAATTTTGGATCCTTGCCCAAGTCCTTCTGGACCGCATCCGAAAGCGGGCTGCGCTGCAACGCCTTTCGCCCGCGCGACTGCTGGACGACATGGGCCAGTTCATGGGCGAGGAGATGCTGCCCCTCGTGCGAGCCTTGCGCATATTGACCGGCGCCGAACACGATGTTGCGGCCGAGCGTATAGGCGCGCGCGCCGAGCGCGGCGGCGGAACGCGCGGCGTCTGCGCCACTGTGGACACGGACGCTGCCGAAATCGCGGCCGAAGCGCGGCTCGAAGAAATCGCGCGTCGGCGCCGGCAATACATCGCCGCGCCCGCCAGAGAAATGCGTGGATGCGGGCGCGGACGAAGGCTGCGGCATCGCAAGGACCTTGTCGGCGGTGTTGTCGGCTTCGCGCTCCAGCGGATCGTCCCGCGTGGCAGCGGCGAGCTTCGCCTGGACCGGAGTGGCGGAGAGGTCCCAGCCCGCGCCGGCCGCGCGACCCGGCGGCAGCGCCTGCATTGGCGTGCGCGCAGCCGCCGAGGATTGCGGCGCGCTCTGCTTCGGCTTGGCGACGGGCGGCGCGAACATGGCGCCAGCCTACGCCTTCAGGGGGCCGCTGGGCAGTCCACCCGGCCGTTGGCGAAGCGGCAAACCCGCTCGATGGAGCCGTCTACCTTGTGGACATCTATGCGCCAACCATCGCCCTCCTGCTCCATCAGCAGGAAACCGAATCCCGGCAGCGACATCCCGTCCGTCACATAAGTGCCGCTCATATTGGCGCCGGAGAGATCGACGGGCGTGACGTCGAGATTGTCGCCGCTGAACCCAGCGACGATGGTGGGCGGTTTCACTTTCGCGTAGTTCATCGCCTCGAAGGTATGGATGTGGCCGGCCAGCATCAGCGAGGCCGCGTTCACAGACTGGCTGTCGCCCAATGCCGCGATGAGGGTGGCGTTGCCGCCGAGCGGGATGCCCGCGGGGCCCATGATCGCGCCCCAGATTGGACGATGCATGGCAAGCCATATCGGACCGCTTGCCAAGGTAGGCAGCGCCGCGAAGTCGGATTTGTAGCCGCCAAGGAGATCGTGATCGACGGTCGTGTCAGGCGCGCTGGCGTTGTCCATCACGATGAGGCTCATCGCGCCGGCATTTACCGCGTAGGGCGCGAGGTGCGGCGTGCAGGCCGCCGCGGGATCGTAGGCCGTTGGCCCGAGCAACCGCAGCCAGCCCGGCCCGCCGCGTTCGCAATCCTCATGATTGCCGCGCACGATCACCCAGGGCGCGGCCGCGAGCAGAGGCGCGGCCGGTGCGAAGAAATCCGCGTTCCAGCTTGCCCAATTGTCGCCATAGGGACTGCCGGCGCAGCCCGCGTTGCCCTCGGGGCATGGGCTCTCGCGATAGAGATAGTCGCCGACATGGATGACGAGATCGGGCTTCAGCGCCGCCGCCTGCGCCGCGATCTGCGCGAAAGGCCACGCCTTGGGATCGTTGCAGGCCTGGACCGCGCTGCCTTTGATGCGGCATCCGGTATCGCCGAGCACGAGGATGCGGTTGGGTGCGGTCGTCGCGGCATCGACGGGCCGCGCACAAAGACGGACCGGGAAATTCGCATCCGGCGCGGCGCGCAACGCCATCCCAATCGGACATTCCGGCCCGGACGCGACGACACGCCTCTCTTGCCCGCCATTCGGCGTGAACTGAACCCATTGCGCCAGCACATCGGCCTGCGCCAGCGATGGGCAAGCGAGCGCAAGCGCGAGCAAGAATTTCCGCATATCTGTCTCCTACGGGATGAGAAGCACGCGGCCCACGGCTTGGCGGCTTTCGATATAGGCATGCGCCGCCGCGGCTTCGGAGAGCGGGAAGGTCTTGTCGATCAGGACTTTCAATTCGCCGCGCGCGGCCTCGTCGATCAGCTTTTGGATCATGTCATGGGCGCGATCGGTGGCGATTTCCGCGCCGAGGAACACGCCGGTGATGGAGCGGTTGCCCGGCATCAGCGGCGAGACATCGACCTTGGAATCCGCGCGGCCCGCCTGTCCCACCAGGGACACGCGCCCACGATAGCCGAGGCAGGCGATGCTGGCGGCCAAGGTCGAGCCGACCGGATCGACAACGACATCGACACCGGCGCCACCCGTCAGCTTCATCACCGTCTCGACGACATTGTCGCGCGCATAGTTGATGCCGTGGTCGAGGCCGAGCGGTTTCAGTTTCTCCAGCCGCTCATCGCTCGATGCCGTGGCGAGCACGCGCGCGCCCGCGCGCTTGGCGAGCTGGATCGCGGCCACGCCGACGCCGCTCGCGCCGGCCTGGATCAGCGCCGTTTGCCCGCTCTTGAGATGGCCGAATTCGAACAGGCAGTCATGCGCCGTGCCGAACGGCACCGGGATCACCGCGCCGACCTTCACATCCATGCCCTCGGGCAAAGGCCACGCCACGCGCGCCGGCACCACGCGCAAGGCCGCATGCGAGCCATTGGCGTTGGTGGTGACGACCTTCTGGCCGACCTTGAGATCGGTGACGCCCTCGCCCACCGCGACGATCTCGCCCGCGGCCTGGTAGCCCACGACATGCGGCCGCGACGTAAGCGCGCCGTGCCAGCGGTTCAGCGTGTCGCCGCCCTCGATGCTGATCGCTTCGACCTTGATCATCACCGAGCCGGGGAACAGCGCCGGATCGGGCACGTCCTCGTATTTGAAGACCTCGGGCCCGCCGTTTTCGTAGTAGACAGCCGCTTTCATGGTGTTTTCCTTGTTTGCCACGATCCTAGAGCACCGGCGAGCAGCAGGCGATAGAGCCGGTCCTTGAGCGTTTTCGGTCTATCGAGCCCCATACGGGCCAGCGCCTTATCGTCGTTGCCGCCCTTCAGCGCCAGCGCGAGCAGTTGCGCCGGTTTGGCGCGCTGCAATGTTTCCAGCGCGGGAAGGAGGCGCTGCTCGACTTCCGTGAAATCGGTGCCGAAGGGAAATGGCGGCAACAGATCGCGCATCGGCGCCAGCGCGCGCGCGATGCGTTCGGGCGTGTTGTCGCGATGGCCGGTGGGAATCTCGTAGTCGGCCGCGATCTTGCGCGCGGCCTTGGCGGCGGCGAGCAATTCCGGCTGGAAGCGCGAATCCGCGATCGACAGCATGGCGGCGATCACCTGCTCGTCCGCCTTGCCGCGCAGATCGGCGACGCCATATTCCGTCACGACGATGTCGCGCAGATGGCGCGGGATCGTCTCATGACCATAGGCCCAGCGGATGTTCGATGTCGTCTTGCCGCCGGCGGTACGCGTCGCGTTGAGGGTGATGATCGAGCGTGCATCCGGCAGCGCGAAGGCCTGCTCGACGAAATTGTACTGGCCGCCGACTCCCGAGACGACGCGGCCATCCTCCAGCCCATCGGATACGACCGCGCCCATCAGGGTCGCCATCAAGGCGCCGTTGACGAAGCGCGCGCCGACACGGGCGGCGCTCTTGCCCGCCTCGTCGCCATAGAGCTCGTTGGTGAAGGAGACCGCGCGCATCTGGAGCTTTTCGAGCTTCTCGGGCGCCATTTCGCGCAGGCGGCGATAGAAATCTCGCGGGCCGAGATAGAAGGCGGCATGCAGGATCGCGCCGTCCACTTCCCGCTTGAGCACACCCGCATCCATCAGCGATAGGAAGGAATCCACGAACATCTCTGTGCAGGCGTACAAACCCGTCACGAACGGCCCATCGTGGTGAAGAGGCGACGGGATGGGATCAAGCCGCGCGACGGCCTCGCGGAACGCCTGGTTGTCGCGCTGGCGCAGGATCAGCCCATAGGCCGCCGCGTCGCCTTCCTGGCCGATGCCGATCTGGAGCGTGCCGCCATCGGGCACGAGGCGGGCGACGTGAAGCCCGGTTGCGTATTCATGATGGTCGATCGGCTCCTTGGGCGGGGCGAAGAGCGGATAGTCGCTGCCTTCGAGAAGATATTGGCATTCGGATACCGGCAGATCGCCTTGGCCCGGCATGAAGGGCAATTGGCCGTTCGCCTCGCCCGCAAGCACGAATTTGGCGCGGCCTTCGTTGCGCGCCTTCAGCAATTCCAGCGTGAGGTCGGTGTTGCAGGAGAGGCTGACGCGGTCCCCGCGCTTGGCGACGAGTTGCGCCACCACATTCACGCCGCGCTCCAGCACATAGCGGAAGGCATGGGTGTAGTTCGCGGAGATGTAATGCCGCTGGGCGGTCGGGTTGGAGAGCCAGCGCCCGGCGAGAAAGAAGAACTCGTTCACCTCGACATTCGGCGGCAAGGTTCCGGCGTGCTGGGCCTCCGCATAGGCGAGTTCCGGATAATCGCCGAACAGCCGGCTTATGACAGGTTCAAGAAACCTTCGCTCCAGGTCGTTGGCGTAGCGCGGCTTCTCCAGGGTCAGCGCAGTGAAGATGGAGAGGCTGATCGACCGGTCGGCGGCCGCCCGGGCGTAGAGCGCGTTGGCGATATGATTGGCCTTGCCCAGCCCCAGGGGCAGCGCCAGGACCACGCGCTTGCCCACGTCGCGGAGGATGGAATCGGCGATTGTGTCGGGAGTCATGCCCGGCGAGGTTAGGCGAATGCGTTGACGGCGGCAAAGCCGCGCCGCAAGCTTGCCCCATGGACGAGCAGGACGAGATCGGCGAGGCGCTCGCCCGCATGGGGCTGGGGGGCACATCCTTCACGGTGGCGAAGCTCGCGGGAGGCGTCTCCTGCGACGTCTGGCGGGTCGACCTTCCGGGCGGGCCCATTGTGGTGAAGCGGGCGCTGCCCAAGTTGCGCGTGACGGCGGATTGGCGCGCGCCCGCCGAACGCGCCGGGGCAGAGGTCGACTGGCTCGAGCTGGTCGCCGGGATCGACCCGCGGCTGGTGCCGGAGGTGCTGGGCGAGGACAGGCCGCGCCACATCTTCGCGATGGAATACCTGCCGCCCGAAACCTATCCGCTGTGGAAGAGCGAATTGGCGGCGGGGCGCGTGGATGTCGCCTTCGCGACGCGTGTGGGCGGCGCACTGGCCCGCATCCATGCCGCGACCGCCGGGCGCGAGGACGCGGCGCATGATTTCGCCCATTCGACCCAATTCCACGCGCTCAGGCTCGATCCCTATCTGCTCACCGCCGCGAAGAAGCATCCCGATCTTGCGCCGCGCATCCGCGCGCTGGCGGACGGCGTGGCGCAAGCGCGCATCGCGCTGATGCAGGGCGACGTCTCACCCAAGAACATCCTCTGCGGACCCGAAGGCCCGGTGTTCCTCGATGCCGAGACGGCCTGCTATGGCGACCCGGCTTTCGACCTCGCCTTCTGCCTGAACCATGTGCTGTTGAAATGCCTTTGGCATCGCGAATTCGCCGGCGCCTATCTGCAATCCTTCTCCGCGCTGGCCGAGGCCTATTTGGACGACGTGACCTGGGAAGCGCCCGACGCCATCGAGAAGCGCACCGCGGCGCTCTTGCCGGCGCTGCTGCTGGCCCGGATCGACGGCAAATCGCCGGTCGAATATCTGACGGAAGCGCACGATCAGGATTTCGTGCGCAACCAGGCGCGCGCGCTGTTCGGCGTGGCGCGGCTTGACGACATCGGGGACGATTGGGCCGAGGCGCTAGGCTAGCGCCTTCTCCTTCGCGCGCGCGGGTTGGTGGATCACGTCGCCCTCCTTCGGCAATTCGCGCGTCCAGGCCGCGAATTCCAGCGCGATGCCGTCCGGATCGTAGAAATAGATCGAGCGCACGAAAGTGGTCGGCGTGATCTCCAGGCTCGCCTGCATCGGGGAGTCGTCATGACTGACGACCTTCGAGCATTGCACGCCCTTGGCGACCAGCTTGTCGTAATACTCGTCGATCCTGCCGGCCGGCACATTGATCGCGACATGGTTCATCGAGCCATGCGCGGAAGGACCGGGCAGCGGACCTTTCTTCGCGGAGGCGATGCCCGGCGCGGCATCGGGCGCATCGGCGAACCAGAAGAACGCAATGCAATCGCCATTGCCGACATCGAAGAAGAAGTGCTGACCGATGCCGTTCGGAAGTTCGATCGTCTTGATCAGCGGCATGCCCAGCACACCGGTATAGAAATCGACGGTGCGCTTCATATTCTTGCAGACCAGCGCCAGATGATTGATGCCGGCGAATTCGAACTCGGTGTTCCTGGGCCGCGACATGAGGGCACTCCCGATTGGCTGCTGGAAGTGTAGCATGCGTGGCGGGGAAGCAATGAGAGATTTCACCATGCGTAACGCAGCGTTTGCCTGCCTGTTGCTCGCAGCTCCAGCAGCCGTTTTCGCGCAGACATCCGCCACCAAACCGGCGACGGTCTACGATGGTGTGACCGTGATCGACGGCACCGGCAGTGCGGCACGCTCCAACATGGCGATCATCGCGCGCGAGGGCCGCATCACCGCCATCGTTCCTTCGGCGCAATGGCGCGGCAAGCTGGGCAAGGAAGCGGCCATCGCGCATGTGGTGA
>DASXCJ010000038.1:0-40666 GCA_036491175.1 Rhizomicrobium sp. | reverse complement strand
CTACAAATTCGATCGCTACAAAACCAAAAAGAAAGACGGCGAGGACCCAGCGCCGCGCGCCGATGTTTTCATTGCGGTCGATGACGTTGCCGCGGCGAAAAAAGCCTTCGCACCGGATGACCACGTCGTTGATGGCGTTATCATCGCGCGGGACCTCGTAAATGAGCCGCCGAATGTGCTTTATCCCATCGAGTTCGCTAGGCGCGCCAGCCAACTGCGAAAGGTTGGCGTTGCGGTCGAGGTTCTCGACGTCAAGGCCATGACGAAACTCGGCATGGGCGCGCTGCTAGGTGTCGGGCAGGGGTCTACGCAGCCCAGCCGCACGGTTATCATGCGGTGGAACGGCGGCAAGAAAGGCGAGCCGCCGGTCGCGTTCATCGGCAAGGGCGTTTGCTTCGACACCGGCGGCATTTCCATCAAATCTGCCGGCGGCATGGAAGACATGAAAGGCGATATGGGCGGAGCTGCGTGCGTCGTCGGGCTGATGCATGCACTCGCTGCGCGCAAGGCGAAGGTCAACGCGATTGGTGCGATCGGCGTTGTCGAAAACATGCCGGACGGCAATGCGCAACGGCCGGACGACGTCGTGACGTCGATGTCAGGCCAGACAATCGAAGTGCTGAACACCGACGCCGAAGGCCGCCTGGTTCTGGCCGATGCGCTGACCTACACGCAGCGCACATTCAACCCGAAATTCGTCATCGATCTCGCCACGCTGACCGGCGCGATCCTGGTCGCGCTCGGCGCTGAACATGCGGGTCTGTTCTCCAACAACGACCAGCTCGCGCATCGCATCGCCGATGCTGGGCGCGAAGTGGGCGAGGCGGTGTGGCGCCTGCCGTTGGGCTCCGCGTACGACAAGCTGCTCAAGTCCAAGATCGCGGACATGAAGAACATCTCCGGAGGCCCGCATGCGGGCTCAATCACCGCGGCGCAATTCCTCCAGCGCTTCATCGACAAGACGCCCTGGGCACATCTGGATATCGCCGGCGTCGCCTGGCAGGACGGCGAGCAGAAGGTCCACGCCCCCACCTGGGGCGTCGGCTGGGGCGTGCGCACGCTGGATCGCCTGGTCGCGGATCACTACGAGAAATAATGACCGAGACTCTCTTCTACCACCTCGAACGCCGCAGCCTCGACGAGGCGCTGCCCGGCCTCATCGAGAAATCGCTGGAGCGTGGGTGGCGGGCGCTGATCAAGGCGGAGTCCGCCGACCGCGCCGCGGCCATCGACACGCTGCTCTGGACCTATAACGACCAGAGCTTCCTGCCGCATGCGCAAGCCGGCGATGGCGATCCGGCGCGGCAACCTGTGCTGATCGCGGTCGAGGACGATGCGCGCAACAAGCCCGATGTGCTGTTCCTCGTCGGCGGTGCGCTGCCGCCGCCTTGGGACAGCGCGCTGGCGCAGGACGTGTCGCGCATCGTGCTGATGTTCGACGGGCGCGACAGCGAGGCGCTCGCCGCCGCCCGCGCCGCGTGGAAGGACGCCATGGCCGCCGGTCACGACGTGACCTATTGGAAAGAACAGCCCAGCGGCAAATTCGAGAAGCAGGCTTAATCGTCGTTTCGCGCCCGCAGCTTAACCAGGCGCGCCGCCGCTTGGAACCCGCGCCTTGCTTGTAGGCGGGCGGGCTTGCTAAATCGCCGCTCTTTTGGGGCGTTTCATGACCGGGCTATTTCTGTCCCTGTTCTACAATCCGTCGATCTGGACCCTGATCCCGGTCGCGGTCTTCATTGTCTGCGTCATACACGTCATCCGCACCGACCGAGTCTGGCCCTGGCTCTGGGTGATCGTGCTGATCCCGGGGCTCGGCATCTTGATCTATCTCGCGATGGCGGTGATCCCGGATCTGATGAACAGCCGCCACCTCCGCGGCGCGGGCGCCGGTCTCGGCCGCGCCATCGATCCGCATCGCGATTACCGCCAAGCGCTGCGCGCCGCCGATCGCGTGGGCTCGGTCGATTCCAAGCGCGTGCTGGCTGAGCAATATGCGCGCCGCGGCCAATACGGCGAGGCGGTCGCGCTCTACAAGGACATCATCCAGGGCCAGTTCGCGGACGATAGCGCGCTGTTGATGGGGCTCGCGCGCGCGCAATTCCTCGGCGGCGACGGCGCGGGCGCGCAAGCCACGCTCGAGCATCTCTTCGCGACAAATCCGAAGTTCATCTCCGAAGAGGCGCATCTGCTCTATGCGCGCAGCCTCGAATCGCAAGGCAAGCTCGAGGACGCGGCGGAGGAATATGGCCGCCTCGTCCCGTATTTCGCGGGCGAGGAGGCGCGTGCGCGTTACGCCGCGGTGCTGGCCAGGCTCGGCCGCCACGACGAGGCGCGCGGCGTCAACCAGCAGATCGTCAAGAACCTCGATGGCGCGCCGCGCCGCTATCGTTCGCAACAACGCGAATGGGGCGCGATGGCGAAGGCCGCGCTGCGCTGATATTTGACACCCGCGCCGGGCGATGCTGCGATGGCGTCGTCGTTGGGAGATCGCATGTCGCTGGCCACACCGCAGGAGTCTCGCGGCCACCTGCTTAACGTCCTGGGTGTGTCGTTCGGCATCGCGGTCGCCATCGGCGGCATGATCGGCGCGGGCATCTTGCGCACACCGTCCGCCATCGCGGCGCAGGTGCCGGACGCGCGCCTCATTCTCCTGCTCTGGGCCATTGGCGCGGTGCACGCCGCGTTCGAAGCCAATGTTGTGTCCGAACTGGCGACGGCGATCCCGCGCGCCGGCGGCTTCTATGTCTATGCCCACCGCGCCTTCGGCGATGTCGGCGGGCTTGTGGTGGGCTGGACGACCTGGATCTCGCGGCTGGCGTCGAGCTCCGCCCTCTCGGTCGCCTTCGCGGATTTCCTGGCGCTGCTCTGGCCGGCGGTCGCGCAGCACACGGTGCTGGCTTCCATCGCCGTCCTAGTCGCCATGTTCGGCCTCAATATGGTGGGCCTGCGCGAAGGCCGCACCTTCCAGGAGCTGACGAGTTTCATCAAAGCTCTCGCGCTGGCGGCGTTTTGCGTCGTGGCGTTCCTCACCGCCGCGCCGAACCCGCCCAGCGTCGCCGCGATGCTTCCCGCCGCCGGCTGGCTCGGCGCCATCGCCGCCTATCAGGCCATCGTCGGCGCTTATGCCGGCTGGTATGAGCCCGCGTTTTTTGCGGAGGAGAACACACAACCCGGCCGTAGCGTGCCGCGCGCGATGTTCACCGGCCTCGCCATCGCCGCGGTGCTCTATCTCGCGCTCAACGCGGCGTTGTTGCGCGCGCTCGGCGTGGCCGATGTCGCGCATGGCACGCTGCCATACGCCACGGTGCTGGGGCAGATCGCGGGACACACGACGAGCGCGCTGTTCGCGGTAGGCGCGATGTTCGTGGTGGTGAGCTGCGCCAATGCCGGGATCATGAGTGCGCCACGCATCCTGCTGGCGCTGTCGCGCGACGGCTTGCTGCCCGCGATGTTCCGCAATGTGAACAAGCGCGGCAGCCCCACTGTCGCCTTCGCGATGACGGCGGTCTGCTCGATCCTGCTCACCATGACGGGATCGTTCGTCTTGCTCTTCGGCCTGATCGGCACTTTGGGCGTGGCGGCCTTCATCCTCACCATCGCCTCGATCTTCGTGCTCCGCCGCCGCGAGCCCGATCTGCCGCGCCCCTATCGTGCATTCGGCTATCCGCTGCTGCCGGCGCTGGTGCTCGCCGTCGACATCGCGCTGCTGGTGTTGTTTCTTAACGCGAACTGGTGGGGCGCGCTTTACGCGGTGATCCTCTGGCTTGCGTGCATCCCCTTCGCGATGGTGGCGCGCCGCGCCAACCGTGCGCGCTAGGTCAGCGCGCTCTGCAAGGTGGCGAAATACCAGCCCCATAGCAGCAGCTCGACGATCGCCGCGCCGGCCTGGACCCAGGGCCTGAAGGATGTGGCCGCGATAACGGCGATCACGAGCATCGGCGCCACCGCGAGGTTCTGCACGATCATCTCGCGCACACTAGTGATCTCGCCGAACAGGATGTTCGCGGCCACCGTCATGGCGGCGACGATAGCGAAGGCTGCGATGTAGTCGCGCCCGTTCCGGCGGTGGAACGCGGGCAGATCGACTTCACCCTCGGCCGGAACGTCGGGACAGGTGAACCGTATCTGCAGATAGAGCGCGAAGGCGACGACGAACAGGAAGCCGATCATCGGCGTCGACCAGGCGGAGAGCCCGCGCATATCCCACATGCCGATCCACCACGCCACGAGGGTCAGGACGCCGACGAGCATCCACGCCGCGTTCAGCCACGAGAATCGCACCCGCCGCCGCGCGCGCACGAGTTCGGCCACCGTCGCCAGCAGATGCGCGATCGCCAAGGCATAGACGAAGGAGAGCAGAGTGATGATGTAGTCGAAGGCGTGCACGAATCCCCCCAACCGATGCGATCAGCTTAAACGCCCGCTCAGGCGTCCGCCATCGCGCGTTCGTATTCGTCGTTCATGGCGAGCCAGCGTTCTTCGGCGGCTTCGAGCTTGCGCGCGGCGTCGGCGCGCTTCTTCGACACGGCGCTGCCCTTGGCGGGGTCCTTGGTGAAGAGCAGGGGGTCGGCCAGGGCGGAGTCGTATTTCCGGATCTCGGCGTTGAGCGCCGCCATCTGGCTTTCCGCGATATCGACCTTTTCCTTGAGCGGCTTCAGCCGCTGGCGCCTCTCGGCGGCGTCGCGGCGGGCGTCTTCCTTGGACTGCTTCGGCGCGGGCGGCGCGGCGGCTTCCTCGCGCCGCGTCGGCGTGCTCTCGCCGGAGAGCAGGAACCGGCGGTAATCGTCGAGATCGCCCTCGAAAGGATGCACGCCGCCATCGGCCACCAACAGCAGCCGGTCCATGGTCGCCTCGATCAGGCGGCGGTCATGGCTGATGAGGATCACCGCGCCCTCGTAGTCGTTCAGTGCGATCAGCAGTTCCTCGCGCGCATCGATGTCGAGATGGTTGGTCGGCTCGTCGAGGATGAGCAGGTTCGGCCGGTCGAGCGTCGCCAGCGCCAGCATCAGCCGCGCGCGCTCGCCGCCGGAGAGCTGGCCCACCTTGGTCAGCGCCTTGTCGCCGACGAGGCCCATTCCGCCGATGCGCGTGCGCAATTCGGTGACGTTCATTTTCGGGCGGAAATGCGACAGCGTCTCCACCGGCGTCCAATCGCCGTTCAACTCGTCGAGCTGGTGCTGCGCGAAATAGCCGGGGATGAGGCGCCGCGCACGGTTCACCTCGCCCCCCATCGCGTCGAGCTTGCCGGCCAATAGCTTGGCGAGCGTCGATTTGCCGTTGCCGTTCTTGCCGAGCAGCGCGATGCGGTCGTCCGGATCGAAGCGCAGCGAGATGTCCGACAGGATCGGCTTGCCGGGCTCATAGCCGACGCTGGCATGCTCCAGCGCGATCAAGGGCGGGCTCGACGACTCCGGCTTGGGCAGCTTGATGGCGGCGATGTGCTCGTCGATGGGGATGTCGACGGTCTTCAGTTTCTCCAGCATCTTGATGCGGCTCTGCGCCTGCCGCGCCTTGGACGCCTTGTAGCGGAAGCGGTCGACGAAGGATTGCAGATGCTTGCGCGCCAGATCCTGTTTGCGCATGAAGGCGGTGTCGAGGGCGCGGCGGGCGGCGCGGGTCTGCACGAAGGTCTCGTAATTGCCGGTGTAAAGCTCGAGCTTGCCGTGTTCGAGATGCAGGATGAACTCCGCCACGCTGTCGAGCAGGTCGCGGTCGTGGGAAATGACGACCACCGTGCCGCGATAGCGCTTGAGGTAGTCCTCCAGCCACAGCACGCCTTCGAGGTCGAGATAGTTGGTCGGCTCGTCGAGTAGCAGCAGGTCGGGCGCCGAGAACAGGATCGCCGCGAGCGCCACGCGCATGCGCCAGCCGCCGGAGAATTCCGAGCATGGCCGCAACTGGTCCTCGTGGCTGAAACCGAGGCCCGCCAGGATGCCGGCGGCGCGCGACGGCGCGGCATAGGCGTCGATGGCTTCGAGCCGGTGATGGATGTCGCCGATCTCATGCGGATCGGTCGCGACGTCGGCGCGGGCGAGAAGATCGATCCGCTCCTTGTCAGCGGCCAGCACGGTGTCGAGCAGCGAGAATTTCGTGGCCGGGGCTTCCTGCGCCACCTGGCCGATGCGCCAGCGCGCGGGCTTGGAGATCTCGCCCATGTCGGCGGCCAGTTCGCCCAGGATCGCCTTGAACAGGGTGGATTTGCCCGCGCCGTTGCGTCCGACCAGGCCCACGCGCCGCCCGGCGGGCAGCGAGGCGGTCGCGCCCTTCAAGATGTCCCGCCCGGCGATGCGGATGGTGATGTTGTCGATGACCAGCATGGGCGGCCCTATATCATCTGCGGGCCGGGAGCCAAACAGCCGTCGCAGTCATTTATTCAGCGTGGCAATTCTTTACGAGAATCCGGGAGGCGGAAATGGCCGGTCTGTTTTATGGAATTGGCGCCTTGTTTCTGGTCGTGGCTTTGATCTATGGCGTCCTGCGGTTGCGCGCGCCGAAAGAGTTGCCGCTGGTGACGGGATCCCGCGCGGCCACGATCGCACAAGAGGATCACATGAAGTCGAAGGCGCCCGAGACGCCGGTCGTTTAGACGGCCTCTTGGCAAACACCTCAGGGTCATGGCCCGCACCCGGCGGGCCGTGACACCGAGTTTGAGAACTAGCTCTTCGCCGCTTCCTTAGCCTTGCTGCGCTCGACCCATTTCACCAGCCAGATCGAGATCTCGTAGAGGCCGATCAGGGGAATCATCAGGCTCAGCATCGAATAGGGATCGGGCGGGGTGAAGATCGCGGCCAGCACCACGAGCCCCAGGATCGCATAACGCCGCACCGAGCGCAGTTGCGCCGAGGTGATGATGCCGACGCGGCCCAGAAGCCCCAGCACCAGCGGAAGCTGGAAGGCGAGGCCGAAGGCGACGATGAGCGTGGTGACGAAATCGAGATATTCGCTGACCTTGGCTTCCAGTTGGATGCCCAGCGTGTGCGGGCCGCCTTGCGTTTGATAGCCCACGAAGAATTGGATCGCGAAGGGCATCATCACGTAGAAGACGAAGGCCGCGCCGATGAGGAACAGCACCGGCGAAGCAAGCAGGAAGGGCAGGAAGGCGCGCCGCTCGTTGCGGTAAAGCCCGGGCGCGACGAACATCCAAAGCTGCATCGCGATGATCGGGAAGGCGAGGCAGAGCCCGCCGAACATGCCGACCTTCACGTAGGTGATCCATGTCTCGTAGAGCGCCGTGTAGATCAGATGGGCGTTGGGCCGTCCCGCCAGCGCATTCGCCAGCGGCATGGTGAGGAAGCCGTAGATCGGCTTGGCGAAGATGAAACAGATAATGAAGCAGACGGCAAAAGAGAGAATCGCCCAGACAAGCCGCTTGCGGAGCTCGATCAGATGATCCATCAGCGGGGCCTTGGTGGCCTCGATCTCCGCTTCGTCGTTTGCCGAACGGTCGCTCATGGCGCGGGCGGCACATCGCCCGGCTGATGCACGGGCTCGGGGATATCTTGCGCGGCGGTGTCCGCTGGGGTCTCGGCGGCGGCCTTCACCCCGGCTTCGGCGGGCGGCAGGTCGTCCGGCGGCAGGATATTCCGGTGAAGCGTGTCTTCGACATCGGCCAGTGGGCGCTCGCGGCGCAGCGCGTCGATCTCGGCGCGCAGTTCATCGAGCTCGGTCTGCTTGGCCATCTCGTCGAAACTGCGGCGGAAATCGTTGGCCATGCCGCGCGCTTTCGCCACCCAGCCGCCGGCCATGCGCATCAGGCGGGGCAGGTCCTTGGGACCGACCACCACAAGCGCCACGATCAACACGATGAGGATATGGCTCCAGCTTAAGTCGAACATCTTGGGCGCGGCAGGCGCGTTTAGCGCTGCACGGGGTCCTTCTCGTCGCGGCGGTCGGCGATGATGCGCGGCGAGGCGTCGGTGTGATGGTCGTCCTCGCCGTCCTTCAGGCCCTTCTTGAAGCTGTTGATGCCCTTGGCGACGTCGCCCATCAGGTCGGAGATCTTGCCGCGCCCGCCGAAGAGCAGCAGCGCGATCGCCGCGATGATCACTATGTGCCAGATGCTCAGCGCACCCATGGGATTCTCCTTCGGCCGGACGGTCTCAAGCCGCCATCATGGCCCCGCGTTGGTTAAAGCCCCGTACCGGGCGGAAGGCAAGGATGGTTTGGGTCCGTTCCCGCCTTTTTGAGGGGAAGGAGCCGGTTCCACGGCCTGAGATGGTGTCGAAATCCCGCATTGCCAGCCCTCCTTCAAAGGCAGGCGAACATACCTATATTCGAAGCGGGCTTTGACCGGGCGGAGGCGCGCATGTCCAGGCGGATTATCCTGATATTGCCGGCGATTTTGCTGGCCACGGGTGTGGCATGGGCAGCGGAAAGCCCCTTCATCGGCGAATGGAAGCTGGACCCGTCGAGGAGCCGGATGCCCGACGAAATGAAGGTCGCGAGCGAGGGCGGCAACACATACGCGTTCGATTTCGGCGGGGTCGCCGAGAGGATCGCGGTGGATGGGAGCTACCAGCGGGGCTACGGCGGCACGCTTTTGTCGGTGAAGGCCGCAGCGCCCGACACCTGGATCGTCGAGCGCAAGAAAGACGGCCGGTTGCAGCTCAGGGCGACATGGAAGCTTTCGAAGGATGGCGGCACGCTCACGGACTACTTCCGCCAGTTCCAGCCGGACGGCTCGATACTCAGCCTGGACTATATCTACCGGCGCACCGGTGGAGGGTCGGGCTTCGCGGCGGACTGGCGGAGCATCAAGGAGACGATGAACTCGCCCTTTTCGATGCGGGTGAAGGCGTTCGAGGGCGATGGCCTGTCCTTCATCACGCCTTCCCAGCACGCGAGGAAAAATGTGACGTTCGACGGCAAGGACCATCCCAAGGAGGGACCGAACACCCAAGGCGCGTCCGCCGCGGCCCGGCGGATAGACGCGCACACCTTGGAGATCGCCGACAAGACCGCGGGGACGGTGTCGTATACCGAGGAGATCGGGCTCTCGACCGATCTGAAGACCTTGACGATGACGGTGCGCATTCCAGGCCGCGGCAAGCCGAACGTGATGGTGTTCGAGCGGAAGTAGCCGCGCCGGCCTATCCGATCAGGATTTCGCCCTTGCGCTCCAGCACCGAGGCGAGCGCCCCCAGGCGTTTCTGCACGGGTTCCCCGGCGATGGCCTCCCGGCGGCGGCCCATCTCCACGAGCACCCGGGTGGGCGTCATGCGCAGGCGGTAATGCGGCAATTCGCCCGTCGAGGAGGCGGACAGCGCGAAGGCGAGCCGGGCGGCGAGGCCGATGCGGCGGGCCAGCCGCTCGTCTTCGGCGCTCAACAGATCGTGCGCGCCGATCTCGGCAGGGAAGTCCTCGTCGCCCGAATAGCGGTGGAAGATGGCGGTGGCGATCAGCGCGCGGGCGCGGTGGCCGGCGCCGGCGAAGGGCGCCGTCAGCACCTGGTTGAAAGCGCCGAGCGAGCGGTCGTCGGGATGGCGCCGCCAGCCCATGTCGGAGAACAGGCAGATGGCGTGGCGCAGGCGCTGCTCCTCGGCGCTCTCGCCGATGAAGAGCGGCTCCATCCATTTGAACATCTCCTCCGCATGGTCGGGCACGCGGCTGATGCGCTTGTTGGTCCCGGCGGCGAATTCGAGCAGCGGATCCTTGGCGCGTTCGGCATCCGGCAACTGCGCGTGGAGCAACCCCTCGCGCAACCCGTAAGCGGAGATCACGACGTCTTTCAGCCCGGTCGCGAGCAAGAGGCGCTCCAGCACGACCGAGCCGTAGGGCAGCGCCTCGATGCGGCGGCGCGAGACCACGCGCATCAGCTCCAGCGATTTCTTCGATTGCCGCGAGAGCAGGTCGCAGAGATCGAGCACGCGGCCGCGCGGGATCGTGTAGTCCTGCAGCACGTGGAGCGGATAGGCGCGGTTCTCCATGTCGATGCGCGCGAAGCTGCGCCACACGCCGCCCACGGCATAGAGCGAGCGGCCCTTGAGGTCGCCGTCCTGACCGAAATCCTCAAGGCCCTTGTCGACGATCTTGCGCGCCTTGTCGGGATCGCCCTTGGACTGGTCCATCAGCCTGAGCGGGCCGAAGGGGAAGGTGATCGCCCTGCCGGTCTTGCCATTGCGGACCGAGACCATGTCGAGGCTGCCGCCGCCGAGATCGGCCGCGAGCCCGTCCGCGTCCGGCGTGCCGGCGAGCACGCCTTCGGCCGCCAGCCGCGCCTCTTCCTCGCCGGAGAGCACGATGATCGGCCCGCCCCAGGCGCTTTCCGCGCGGCGGATGAATTCGCGGCCGTTGCCCGCGTCGCGCGCCGCCGCCGTCGCCACCGCTTCGCGCGCCGTGACGTTGTGGGCGTCGGCCAGCAGGCGGAAGCGGGCCAGCGCCTCGATGGCGAGCGTGATGCCTTCGTCGTCGAGGCGGCCGGTCGTGACCATGCCGCGGCCGATGGCGCAGATCGCCTTCTCGTTATGGACGACGGCCGGCAGGCGCGAGAACGCTTCGTAGATCACCAGGCGCACGGAATTGGAGCCGATATCAACGATCGCGACCGGCCCGCGCGCGTGGCGCAGGGCGCCTGGCCCCCGTGTCTCGGCAAGCGTCTGCACCATGCCTAATCCCGCCGCCCCTTCTCCATCTTGAGCGCCTTGCCGCGGCCGGAGAGGGACGGATTGGTCATGAAGTAGGTGTGCGCGGAGAACGCGTCCTCGCGGTTGGCGTCCGGATCGCGGGTGTAGCTCGCGTCGGCGTTCATGTGCCAGCTCTGCGCCTGGTCCTTCAGGAGCGCGACCATGATCTGGTCCAGCACCTGCTCATGCACGGTCGGATTATCGATCGGCGTCAGCGCCTCTACGCGGCGGTCGAGATTGCGCGGCATCCAGTCGGCCGAGGAGATGAACACCTTGGCGCGGGGATTGGGCAACTCATGGCCGTTGCCGAAGCAGATGATACGGCCGTGTTCCAGGAAGCGGCCGACGACGCTCTTGACGCGGATGTTGTCGGACAGACCCGCCACGCCCGGCTTGAGGCAGCAGATGCCGCGGATGACGAGGTCGATCTTCACCCCCGCCTGGCTCGCGCGGTAAAGCCCGTCGATCATGATCGGATCGACTAGCGCGTTGAGCTTGGCCCAGATCGCGGCGGGCTTTCCGGCGCGGGCATGGGCGATCTCCTCCTGGATGCAGTCGATCAGCTTGCCGCGCAGGGTGAGCGGCGAGATCGCGATCTTCTCCAGGCTGGTCGGCTCGGAATAGCCGGTGATGTAGTTGAAGAGTTGCGACGCATCGCGGCCGAGCGCGGGATCGGCGCTGAACAGCGAGAGGTCGGTGTAAACCTTCGCCGTCACCGGATGGTAATTGCCGGTGCCGAAATGGACATAGGTGCGAAGATGCCCGCTTTCGCGCCGGACCACGAGGCTCACCTTGGCGTGGGTCTTGAGTTCGATGAATCCGTAAACCACCTGGACGCCGGCGCGTTCCAGATCGCGCGCCCATTTGATGTTGGCTTCCTCGTCGAAGCGCGCCTTGAGCTCGACCAGCGCCGTCACGGATTTGCCGGCTTCCGCCGCTTCCACCAGCGCCTTGACGATGGGGGAATCCTTCGACGTGCGGTACAGCGTCTGCTTGATCGCCACCACTTCGGGATCGAGCGCCGCCTGGCGCAGGAACTGCACCACCACGTCGAAGCTCTCGAAGGGATGGTGGACCAGGATGTCCTTGGCGCGGATCGCCGCGAAGCAATCGCCGCCATGATCGCGGATGCGCTCCGGGAAGCGCGCGAGATAGGGCTTGAACTGCAGGTCGGTGCGCTCGTCGAGGATGAGCTGCTTGGTGTCGGCCAAACCGATCAGGTGATCGACGATCACGATGTCGGCCTGCTTGAGCTGCAGGTGGTTGGCGATGAAGGCGCGCAGGTCGAGCGGCATGGACTCGCTGCAGAACATGTGGATCACGCTGCCGCGGCGGCGGCGCTTCAAGAGCGTCTCGAACAGGCGCACGAGGTCTTCGGCTTCTTCCTCCACTTCCACGTCGCTGTCGCGGATGATGCGGAACTGGCCCGCGCCGAGCACCGTGTAGCCGGGGAAGAGCAGATGGGTGAAGATCTCGATCACGCATTCCAAGGTGACGAAGCGCGCCGGTCCGCCCTTGGTGCTCGGCAGCCGCACGAAGCGCTGCAATTGCGCCGGCACCGGCAAAAGCGCCGTGACGAGCTTCTGGTCCTTCTTGCGCTGAAGCTGCAGCGCCAAGGTGAAGCCGAGATTGGGGATGAACGGGAAGGGATGCGCCGGGTCGAGCGCCAAGGGCGTCAATACCGGAAAGATGCTTTCGCGGAATTCCTTGTCGAGCCAGAGCCGGTCGTCCTCGCTCAGCTCCGGCGTATCGACGACGATGATGCCAGCCTCGCGCAGCCGCGTGCGCAGCTTGGCCCACATCGTCTGCTGGTCCTTGATCAGCGCGCCCGCTTCCTCGTCGACACGGCCGATCTGCTGCGCCGGCGTGCGGCCGTCATCCGACAGCGTCGCCACGCCTGCCGTCACCATGCCTTTGAGGCCGGCGACGCGCACCATGTAGAACTCGTCCAGGTTCGACGCCGAGATGGAGAGGAAGCGAAGCTGCTCCAGGAGCGGATGATGCGGGTTCGCCGCCTCCTCCAGGACGCGGCGGTTGAAGGCCAGCCACGACAGTTCGCGATTGACGAAGCGGTCTGGCGAGGCCGGATCTATGGCCGGTTCCGGCGGATCGGGCAGGCGCGCGCGCGCGGGCTCCAGCGCCAGCGACTCAGCCGCGTGATCGCCGGAATCGTTCAACTCTAACCGTGGTTTAGCCATATCTCGCGCTGCCTGGGGTCCTCGAATCTAGAGGATAATCATCGCCATGTCATGACGATGACGGCCGGGCGCGAAGTGTGGGTTAGCGGCCCTTTACGATGGCATTTGTGTAGGCAACGCCTCCGGAATCGGTCTCCGTCCAGCTCTCGCCGACATGATGCGTGACGGGGAAGGGCCGGCAGTTGCTCGCATCCTCACCCGGCTTGGGCGCCGGATCGGTCACGGTGAAGCAGACGGTCTGCACATCCTTCCAGGTGAAGGTCCCCTTGATCACCGTTCCGCTGGCGAAGCGGTTCTCGAAGGTGCCGTCCTTGTTGATGTAGTAGGTCGTCGTCTTGCCGCTGGGCGACGTGCTGGTGACGGTGTTGCCGTACATATCCTCGAACGGATCGGCCGCGGCCGCGCCCGCGAGCAACAAAGCGGCGAAAAGAATGCCTCTCATCGAACCCTCCCGGTCTGACTGAGACCAAGATGAGCATCCGCCGCTATTTTGGAAATCGCCCGCGCTGTCATGGGCCGGTTGCGCGGCGTGGCGCGAACCGAACTAGAGCGCAATCCCGCGAAGTGGAAACCGGTTCGCGTCAGATTGCGCGGCAAACAAGGAATCTAGAGTCCGATCCGATTCCATCAACCCGGATCGGGCTCTAGCCGGCGAGGTCCTGAATCATCGCCGTCGTGATCGGGCGTTTCTCGGCCAGCGCGCGCGCGTCGGCGTCGGCGACGAATTGGCGGATCGCCGCGGGCGTACGCTCCAAGCGTCGCAGCATCTGCTGGATCACGGCGTCGGAGACGATCACCTGCCGGTCGTCAAAGAGCTTGCGGGCGAGCGCGGCCAGCAGCGCGTCGTCCGGCGCCCAGAGCGGAAAGGCGAGCAGGTTCGCGAAGCGCGACGCCAGGTCCGGCATCACCGTTTCCCATATGGCCGGCGGCTCGCGCCCGGTGAGCAGCACGGGCGCGCCCTTGGTCGCGCGCTCGATCAGCGAGAACAGCGCCTCGTCGCGGCTGAGCAGGGCCGGCGCGCTGTCGACATCCTCGATGATCGATGGCGCCGGGTCGAATTCCACCTTGAGCGCGGAGGCATGCATCGTCCGCGCATTGGCGCTCCACGCGCCGGCGAGATGCGTCTTGCCGGAGCCGCTGGGGCCGTAAAGCGCGGCCACCGGCACGGGCCAGTTGGGCCACGAGTCGATGAAGGCGACGGCTTCGGCGCTGGCGGGCGCGACGATGAAATCGAAGCGCGCGAGGCGCGGCCGCGTTTCGAGCGGCAGGGGAAGCTGTTTCACGCGGTGCGGCGGCCGCGGCCGGCGGCGCGCAGCCACAATTGCGCGTAGGCGAGACCCGACATGATGGTGGCCGCGCCCGTGATCACGGCGGCGAGCGCGCTGACCGTCTGCCAGTCGAGGTCGAAGGCGAGCACGAACAGGATCAGCGCCACATAGCCGACCTGCACGGCGGTCGAGAACTTCCCGATCGGCAACGGCGCCACGCGCAACGGCAACTCCATCAGCTTGGCGAGCAATATGCCCAGCACGATGACGACGTCGCGCCCGATCACCACGGCGGTCAGCCAGATCGGCGTCGCGCCCATCTGCGTCAGGCACAGGAATGCCGCCAGCATCAGCGCCTTGTCGGCGGTGGGATCGAGCCAACGGCCGACCCGCGTCGCCAGGTGGAAGCGCTTGGCGAGCCAGCCGTCGGCGAGATCGGTGAGCCCCGCGATCACGAACACGACGAACGCCGCGCGCTCATGCTGGGTGAGCAGCAACGCCGCCAGCATCGGCGCGCAAGCGAGCCTGAGGCCTGTGAGGATGTTCGGCATGTTGCGCAGGAAGAACATCACGGCGTCGCTGCTTGCGCGGGCGGCGGATTGGGCGCGAGCGTCCAGCCATTGTCCTCGCTGTTCTCGAGGTCGTAGCCGTTCTGGTACAGCGAATCCTTCAATTGCTGCGCCGTGCCGACATAGGTGACGGCGATGCGCGCCTGGCCGATATCCATCGCCGTGACCGTCACGTCCGTCACGGTCGGCACGGTGACGATCTTGGCCTGCATCGCGCCCCAATCGGCGAGGTTGTCGACATGGATCGCGGCGGTGAGCTTGAAGCGCTTGCCGAAATCGATGGCCGCATGCGCCTTCCAGGCATTGATCACGGCGGTGGCCGCGGCATCCGCCGCATCGGCATAAAGCCTGGGCGAGCCGGGCGGATCGTTCAGCGGCAGGTCGGGGATCGTCCACGGCGCGCCGATGCCAAGATGGCGCATCTTCACGACCATCTTGCCCTTGTCGTTGACGAGCAGGACCAGCATCGCCTCATTGGCCTGCACGCGATTGGCGACGTTCTGCACCTGCTGCCAGGTTGCGCCGTCGAATGTCACGCCGCCGAGCGAGGCCACGGTGCCGGCATCGGGGATCGGCAGGTTCAGCGGCACCGCGGCATGGCTGTAGCGCGGATTGAGGAAGGCGTTCGTCCATGGGCCATGCGCGTCGTAGCGCGGCGCAAGCGGGATGATCAGCACCGGATGCGCGCTTGCGTCGGTATAGGCGACGCCCTGGCTGCGCAACAGGCGGCGCACCGCATCGGCATTGAAGATGTAAGTCATGCTCGCCGAATAGCGCGTCGTCGATTTGCGCACATTCTGCGGCAGGTAGCTCGCGAGCAGCCGTTCGATGGCCTGGTCGTCCAGCGCGGGGGCCTTGGCCCAGTCTTCCTGCTTGGTCAGGCGATGGATCAAGGTCGTCCAGGCGCGCTGGCGGCCCGAATTGATGGCGATGTTCTGCGCCTCGATCGACGAGGCGGCGCTCGCATCCACCTGGATGCCCGAGACCGTGAACGGATTGGACGGCGCGGCCGTCGCGGCAGCCTGAATCAAGGCCAGGAGAGCCAGGACGAAGAAAAGAACACGGCGATGCATGGAAAACCCCGAGGATCGCCGGGACTATAGTGGCCTTGGGGGAGGGGCGAAAGCCGGATTCGGTGCCGCGGCTGGCCCGTTTTGGATTTCATCCCCTTCGTCATCGCCCGCTTCATGCGGGCGACCCAATTTCTTCCCGAGGGAAATGGGTTGCCCGGACAAGCCGGGCAATGACGAATAGACGAATAATAGATAGAGGAGATCAGAACCGCACGGGGTCCGGCCGCGTCAGGCGATGGACCAGCACGGCCTTGCTCAGCGACGCCTTGCGCGCCTCGGCAGGCTTGTGCCTCTCGTGGCGCAACAGGATCATCAGCGCCTGCTGCATGGGATAGATACGCTTCACTTTGCGGGTCTGCACCGAATCTCCTGCGTTGCGTCCAGTCTACGCGAACGCAACGCTGGCGGGGGGCACATCGCCGCTGTCGGGGAATACGTTGCCGTCGAGGTCGCGCCGCGACACGCCCATGTGCTCGCCCAGCACGCCTTTGAAAAGCGCGCGCAAATCGGTGCGTGGGGGCTGGTCGCGGCCGTCCTGCAGCGCGCCGGGCTTGAGGCCGACCCAGTCCGCTTGGACCATGCCGCCTTTCACGCCGCCACCGAACAGAAACGCCGCGCTCGCCGTGCCGTGATCGGTGCCGCCGCCGCCATTGGGCGCGACGGTGCGGCCGAATTCCGTCGCCATGACCACGGCGGTCTTCTTCCAGGCGGGACCGAGCGCCGTCTTCATCGCGTCGAGCCCGGCATCCAGCGCGCGCAAGCGCCGGGCGAGCGCGCCGTCGGCCGCGCCCTCGTTGACATGTGTGTCCCAGCCCGAGGCGTCGAGGACAGCGACGCGCGGCCCGTCCTCGCGCGCGAGCAGCCGGCCCGCGCCGGAAAAAAGCGGCGTGAGATCGCCATAGCCGCCCATGCGCTGGGCCATCTGTTCGGGCGTGCGCGGGCGGTCGTCCATCGCCGCGTTGGCCTTGGCTTCGGTGTCGATGGCGCTCGCGAGCGAGGCTTTCAGTTCCGCATCCCGCGCATAGAGCGCGCCGACGCGCTTGAGGAACGCCATGTCGGGCTCGGGCATCGCCTGCGGCATCCAGCTCGACACGCGCGCCGGGCCTTGCAGCATCAAGGGCGGCGAGGCGGCGATGGCGAGCGCGCCATTGCCGCCGTCGAGCCGGAGCGGCTTCAGCGCGCGGTTGAGCCAGCCATCGCCGATGGCGTGCCCGGGGCCGCCGCTCTCCAGCACCGCCTGCCCGTCGAAATGCGAACGCTCGCGATAGGGCGAGGCGATGTTGTGGAACAGCACGAGCTCTTTCGCGTCCCACATCGCTTTGATATTGGTGAGCGACGGATGCAGCCCGAAATGCCCGTCGAGATCGAGCGGATTGTCGAGCGCGAGCACGCCGCGCACCGATTTGTAGTCCGGATCGCCATGCGGCGGCGCGGCGGCCAATCCGTCCAGCGCGCCGCGCAGGACGATGACCACAAAACGCTTGTCACCCGGCACGTCGGCGAAAGCGAAACAGATCGGCGCGCCCCAGACGGTGAGCGCGAGTGCGGATTTGAGGATTGTGCGGCGATCCATGTTCACCTCCGCTGGAATTCAGGACTGGACAGGAGCAGCGCCACCGCTTCGCCGGGCGTGGATGCCGAACGCATGGCGGCGCGCGTGTCGTCACGGAGCAATGGCCCGAGCGCGCCGGCGGCAAGGGCGGACGCATCGGCGCTCGCCGGAACGCGGTTGCCGAATTCCTTGGCCCATTCGATGCGGTTGAGCAGCGCGTCCGGCCCCGACCAGGCGGCGGAAATGTCCGGCCAGCCCTTGGGCGAGGGCGCGAGCATCGGCAATTCGCCCATCATCTTGGTCGCGGCCGCGACGCCCCTGATCTGCTTCTCGCGGTCCTCGCCGCCTCGCGGCCATCCCGCCATGCGCATCGCCGCCGTGGTGAATTCCACAGGTCCGCGCATCTTGCCGGGGCCGGGCGTCCACGCCGCCGGATCGTTCACGACGGTCTCGGCGAGCGCGCGCAGATCGCCGCCGGTCTGCGTGAAGCTCTTCTCCAGCCGCGCGACGGAGTCCGGCGGCGGATCGTCGCCGACGAAATGCACCGCGAATTTCTTCGCGATGTGCCGCGCGGTCGCCGGATCGTGCGCCAGATCCTTCAGCGCCTGGATGCCCGCCTCTTCGCCGCCGGAATAGGTCTTGCCGCGCAGCACGATGTCGCCGGGCTCATGCCGCGCCGGATAGTAGCGGAAGCCGGTGTCGCCATCGTCGCGCTCCAGGCTCCAGCCGGTGAGGATCTTCGCCAGCGCGATGACATCGGCCTGCGTGTAGCCGCCGTCGACGCCCAGCGTGTGCAGCTCCATCAATTCGCGGCCGAGATTCTCGTTGAGGCCCTTGCCCGCGATGCGTCCGGCCAGCGAGTCCGGGCCGATATTCGTCGCGTTGTCGAGATAGAGCTGCATCGCGGGATGGCGCGTGGCCGCCAGCAGCATGTCCTCGAACTTGCCGGTGATGTGCGGCCTTATCGCCTCGCGTTCGAAGGCGCCAATGAAGGTGATGGCGGCGGGGTTGAGGGCGGAGACGGTGAAGTGGTTGCTCCAGAACCAGACCAGCCGCTCGGCGAAGGGCCTGTTCGTCGTGAAGCCCAGCGCCAGCCGCGCAGCGAGCTCGCGCTGGAACTCGGCCCCGCGCACCTGGAAGAACAGCTTCACCGGATCGGGCGCGTTGCCGGCTTTGCGCTCCATCTCGCGGTTGCGGCGATAGGCGTTGAATTCGGAGACGAGGCCGCCGCCCGTCAGGAAAGCCGCGCCGCCATCCACAGGCTGCGGCTGGCCGGGCCCGGAATCGAGCTGGCGCATCAGCCATTGTTTTGGCGCGGGCCCGGCGGCGGCGATCTCGCCGGGCCTCGCGCCGAGGCCGAATCGATGAACCGCCACGGCTGCTTCAAGGGACATACGAAACCCTCCCTTGCGCCCGTATCGGCACTCCACTAGACGGACGCTAGTCGCGTTTCGCTGAACCGTAAATGAACGTTTGAAATGACCTCGGGCAAGAACGGCCTCACTTATAAGGATTCCGGCGTCGATATCGACGCGGGCGAGGAGCTGGTGCGCCGCATCGGCCCCGCCGCCCGCGCCACGCGCCGCCCTGGCTCAGACGCCGATCTCGGCGGCTTCGGCGGGCTGTTCGACCTGAAGGCCGCGGGCTTCAAGGATCCGGTGCTGGTCGCCGGCACCGACGGCGTCGGCACGAAGCTCAAGATCGCCATCGATACGGGGATTTTCGCCGGCATCGGCCAAGACCTGGTGGCGATGTGCGTCAACGACATCGTGGTGCAGGGCGCGGAGCCGCTGTTCTTTCTGGATTATTACGCCAGCGGAAAGCTGGACGTGGACAGCGCGGCCATCGTCATTGAAGGCATCGCGCGCGCCTGCCAGCAATCCGGCTGCGCGCTGATCGGCGGCGAGACGGCGGAGATGCCAGGCCTCTATGCCAAGGGCGATTTCGACCTTGCGGGATTCTCCGTCGGCGCAGTGGAGCGCGACGCGATCCTGCCCAGGACGCGTGACATGCGCGAAGGCGACGTGCTGATCGGCATCGCCTCCTCCGGCGCCCATTCCAACGGCTATTCGCTGGTCCGCCGCGTCGTCGCCGATGCCGGGCTGTCTTACGATGCGCCCGCGCCCTTCGATGCCTCGCGGAAATTGGGCGAGGCCTTGCTCGCGCCGACCAGGCTCTATGTGAAGAGCGCGCTCACCGCGATCCATACCGGCGGCGTGAAGGGCTTGGCGCATATCACCGGCGGCGGCATCACCGAGAACCTGCCGCGCGCGTTGCCCGAAGGCCTCGACGCCGAGGTCGATCTCGGCTGCTGGACGCCGCTTCCGGTGTTCGGCTGGATGGCGCATTCCGCCGGTATCGTCGAAGCGGAGATGCTGCGCACGCTCAATTGCGGCATCGGCATGGTCGTCGTCGCCGATCCCGTGCGCGCCGGACACATCATCGACGCCTTTCAGGAGAGCGGCGACCGCGCCACGCGCATCGGTCATCTCGTGGCGGGCGCGGGCGAGCCCAAGGTCCGCTATCGCGGCACGCTCAAGCTGTGAGTCGCGTTCGCACCGCCGTATTCATCTCCGGCCGCGGCTCCAATCTCTCCGCGCTGATCGACGCCGCGCGCGCGCCGGACTATCCCGCCGAGATCGCGCTCGTCTTCTCCAACAAGGAAGATGCTGCAGGCTTGCAGGTCGCGCGCGACGCGAGCGTGCCGACGAAGGTGATCTCGCACAAGGCGTTCGCCAGCCGCGAGGAATTCGACGCCGCCATCGACGCGGCGTTGCGCGCGGCGCATATCGACCTCATCGCCGAAGCCGGCTTCATGCGCATCCATTCCGAATGGTTCGTGAAGCGCTGGGAGGGCCGGATGATCAACATCCATCCTTCGCTGCTGCCCCTGTTCCCCGGCATCAGGGTGCATCAGCAGGCGCTCGCCGCCGGCGCGACGGAAAGCGGCTGCACCGTGCATTACATGGTGCCCGAACTCGACGCGGGGCCCATCATCGCGCAGGCGAAGGTGCCGGTGCTCCCCGGCGACACGCCGGAGACTCTCGCCGCGCGCGTGCTGGTGGAGGAGCACAGGCTTTATCCGGAGGCGTTGCGGATGGTGGCGGGGGCGTTGCTGCAAGACGGTGCAGGCTATTCACCCTCCCCTTGAGGGAGGGTCGAAAAATCCGAAGGATTTTTCGGGGAGGAGGAAAGGCGCTTTGCAGTGTGCAGGATGACGCTCACCACACGCTCTCTTTCCTTCAAGGCCTCCGAGTTCTGGAACCGCAATCCGTGAATCCCAACGCTGTAAGATAACGCGTTCGCTCCTCGTCACGAGCCACTTCGGTCGCCTCGTGGTGCTGCCTCCCATCGAGCTCGACAATCAACTTCAACGGCAAACAGCAGAAGTCTGCAATATATCGTCCAACCGGCTGTTGGCGTCGGAACCGGACACCCAGTTTTGTGTTGCGCAGAGCGAGCCACAACCACCTTTCCGGTCCGGTCGCATTGTTGCGCAATTCTCAGGCGTGCTCACGGTGGAATTCTTTGCTTCGCTCCGTCGGCATGTCCCCCTCCCCGAAAAATGCGAAGTGCATTTTCCGACCCTCCATCAAGGGGAGGGTGATCTATCCCACCAGCTTCCCCGCGCCCATCTCCTCGCGCCAGGTTGCCGCGCGTTCCTTCAGCAGCTCGCCGATGATCAGGGGATTGTCGTCGGTCACTTCCTCGACGACTTCGTAGGCGAAGGCGGATTCGCTCTGCGCGTTCCAGGCGTCCTGCACGGCCTTGTTGGGGAAGCCGCCGCTGCGGAGCTGGAACCAGACGCTGTTCTGCTGCTTGTCGAGATTGCGCGAGACGCCGATCCAGCGCTGCTCGCCGCACGACACCGCGAACACGCCGGCGCGCTGCTTGGCTTCTTTGTATTCGCGCAACATGTTTTTCTTGCGGGCGTTGTCCATCACAGGCCCACGCCCGCGATCTCAGCGGACACATCCCACAATTTGCGCGCGTCGGCGTCGTTCCGCGCCTCGGCGCTGGGCGTCGCGAGCTTGGACTTGACGTAGTAGCCGCCGCTCTTGCCCTCCACCTCGGGCGAGGAGGCGAGATGGATGATCGTCTGCGCGCCCTGCTCCGGCGACAGCGCGAAATTCTTGGCGAGGCGGATGGCGAGCGACAACAGCCCGCCCGACTGGTCCCCGAACCGCGTGCCGACGAAGCCGGGATGGAGACAATTGGCCGTCACGTTCGTGCCAACCAGCCGGCGCGCCAGCTCGCGGTTGAACAGGATGTTGCAGAGCTTGGATTTGCCGTAGACGCCGAAGCCCGAATAGTGCTTCTCCGACTGCAGGTCGTCGAGCTTGGCGCCTTTGTGCGCGTCCGACGCGGTCGACACGATGCGCGCGCCGCCGGGCGCCGCCTTCAGCCTGTCGAGCAACAGGTTCGTCACCGTGAAATAGGCCATGTGGTTGACGGCGAAAGTCTTCTCGAGACCGTCCGCCGTCACTTGGCGCTCGGTGAACATCGCGCCCGCATTGTTGATCAAGACATCGATCTGCGGCTCGGACGTGGCGATGGCCTCGGCCACGCGCTTCATCTCCGAAAGCGTGGAAAGATCGGCGTAGTGCACTGCATGATTGTCGTGCCCGGCGATGGCGCGCAGATGTTTGAGCGTTTCCTGCCCGCGCGCCCGGTCGCGTGCGATGAAGACGATGCGCGCGCCCTTCTGCGCCAGCCTGTCGGCCGCGACTTCTCCGATGCCCGAGGTGGCGCCCGTGACGACGACCGTTTTTCCGTGCATCGCAGAGCCCTTCCGTTATCCCACGATATCGAGTTCGCAGAAGAAGAAGCGGATTTCCTGCGCGGCCGTCTCCGGCGCGTCGGAGCCGTGGACCGAATTGGCCTCGATGGATTCGGCGAAGTCCTTGCGGATCGTGCCGGCCGCGGCCTTGGACGGATCGGTGGCGCCCATCACTTCGCGGTTCTTGGCGATGGCGTTCTCGCCCTCGAGCACCTGCACGACCACGGGGCCGGAGGTCATGAACGCGACCAGCGACGGGAAGAACGGCCGCGCCTTGTGGACGTTGTAGAACGCCTCGGCTTGCGCGGTGGAGAGCTGCATCCGGCGCGAGGCGATGACGCGCAGGCCCGCCTTCTCGAAACGGTCGACGATGGCGCCGGTGTGATTGCGCTTGGTGGCATCCGGCTTGATGATCGACAGCGTGCGCTCGACGGACATGGACAGGCTCCTGGCAGGTGACGTTGAAATCGCGGGGGTTATAGCGACGGGGTCGGGGCGAGGGCAACCCTTGTTGTTCGAACCGCGAAAACCGCGTATACTCTTCATATGATCACCTCGGCCGTCAGCATCGATCCCGAAATCATGGGCGGAACGCCGTGTTTCCGCGACACGCGCGTGCCGATCCAGTTCCTGCTGGATTTCCTCGAGGCCGGCGACACGATCGAAGCTTTCCTGGAAGATTATCCGACAGTCTCGCGCGAGCAGGTCGTTGCCTACCTCAACGAGGGTCGCGACGTTCTGGTTGAACGGGTCGCGTGAGGGTCTTCTTCGACGAATGCGTGAGCCGCAGATTGGTTCGCGAGCTTCCGGGCCACGATGTGAAGACCTGCAAGCAGATGGGTTGGCTTTCCATCAAGAACGGGCGGTTGCTCGCATTGGCCGCGACCGTCGGATGTGCTGTTGCTTGCTCCGGCGCTGCGGAAGGTCCTTGAAACGATGCCGGCGGAGCCGGTCACCGTCATCGGTCCGCCCTGATTTTGACGCCTGCCTCCCGCCATGCCATTACCGGCCGCGGAGGCTTAACATGCACGATATCAAGGCGATCAGGGACAATCCGGACGGGTTCGCGGCGGGGCTGAAGCGGCGGCCGGCTTTTGCGTCGAGCGCGCAAAGCGTGACGGACGAGATCCTGTCGCGCGACAAGGACCTGCGCGAACTGCTCAACGCCCTGCAGCAGAAGCAGGCGCGGCGCAACGAAGCCTCCAAAGCGATCGGCCAGGCGAAAGCCAAGAAGGACGAAGCGGCGGCGTCGGCGCTGATGGAAGAGGTCGCGGGCCTCAAGGACGACATCCAGAAAGGCGAGGACGGCGAGCGCGAGCGCAAGAAGGCGCTCGACGAGTTCATCGCCGGCCTGCCGAACATCCCTGTGCCCGATGCGCCCGACGGCGACAGCGAGGACGACAATGTGCCGGTCGAGGCCCGCGCCTTCGGCACGCCCCCGACGATGAACTCGGCCCGCGAGCATTTCGATCTCGGCGAAGCGCTCGGCATGATGGATTTCGAGCGCGCGGCGAAGGTCTCCGGCGCGCGCTTCGTCTATCTCAAGGCGGGACTGGCGCGGCTCGAACGCGCGCTCGGCGCCTTCATGCTCGATCTGCATACGGATCATTTCGGCTATACCGAGATGGCCCCGCCGATCCTGGCGCGCGACCACGCCTTCTTCGGCACCGGCCAGTTGCCGAAGTTCGAGCTCGATCAATTCTGGGCGGTGAGCGGCGAGCAGTTCGTGGAAGGCGGCGATCTCCGGACCAATCGTTATGGCCTCATCCCCACGGCCGAAGTTCCTCTCACCAACTACGTCCGCGAGGAGATCCTCGACGAGGCGCAGCTTCCCATGCGCATGACGGCGTGGACGCCGTGCTTCCGCGCCGAGGCGGGCGCGGCGGGGAAGGACACGCGCGGGATGATCCGCATGCACCAATTCTCGAAGGTCGAGCTCGTCTCGATCACCACGCCGGAGCAGTCCGAGGCCGAGCATGAGCGGATGACCGATTGCGCGCAGGAGGTGCTCAAACGCCTCGGCCTGCATCACCGCGCCGTCACGCTGTGCACGGGCGACATGGGATTCACCGCGAAGAAGACCTACGACATTGAGGTCTGGCTGCCCGGTCAGGGGCGGTTCCGCGAGATCTCGTCCTGTTCGAACTGCGGCGACTTCCAGGCGCGGCGCATGAACGCCCGCTACCGGCCGTCCGGCGAGAAGGGCACCCGCTTTGTCCACACCCTCAACGGCTCGGGTCTCGCGGTCGGCCGCACGCTCATCGCCATCATGGAGAACTACCAGGAGCCGGACGGCAGCATCCGCATTCCGGACTCTCTGCGCCCTTATATGGGGGGCCTCGAGAAGATCGCGAAGTGAGTTGCACCCGCCCCTTGTGGGCGGGTCGACAATTCGCGAAGCGAATTTCGGGGAGGGGGCGGGATTTCCCGGTCTGTGCCGGCCCCCGCCCCGAAAAATGCGAAGAAGCATTTTTCGACCCGCCCACAAGGGGCGGGCGATTTGCTCTTGCATTTGGGCTCGTGAGCGGGCAAATAGGAATATAGCGAACGGATAGGGAACTGACGCCTCTGGCGACCCATAACAGGGGTAGAGGGTGGAAGCGAAAAAGCCGACAAACAATTCCCTGATCTTGGGGGTTCGCGGGAGGTGACCACAAGATCTAGGAAGGAGGGGGGGAGGGGGTAGCCACCCCCCTAAAACGAATACGGAGTGTGGAATTCATGGCCGGCCATCGAATCCTCGTCACCAATGATGACGGCATCCACGCGCCCGGCCTGGCGGTGGCGGAGGGGATCGCCCGCGCCCTGTCGGACGACGTCTGGGTGGTCGCGCCCGAGACCGAGCAGTCCGGCGCCTCGCATTCGCTGACGCTCACGCTGCCGCTGCGCCTGCGCGAGATCGGGCCCAAGCGATTCGCCCTGGCGGGCACGCCGACGGATTGCGTCATGATGGGCGTCGCCGAGCTGATGAAGGATGCCCCGCCCACGCTCGTCATCTCCGGCGTCAATCGCGGCTCCAACATCGCCGACGACGTCACCTATTCCGGCACCATCGCCGGCGCCATGGAAGGCACCGCGCTTGGCATCCCCTCCGTCGCGCTGTCGCAGGCCTACGGCTTCGAGCAAGGCGACGACGTGCGCTGGCGCTGCGCGGAAGTCCATGGCCCGCGCGTGGTGCAGATGCTGCTCGACGCCGGCTGGCCGCAGGAGACGCTGATCAACATCAATTTCCCGGACTGCGAGCCGGCGCAGGTCGGCGGAACGGACGTGACGGAGCAGGGCAAGCGCGATCTGCAGACCGCGGTGCTCGACCGCCGCGTCGACATGCGCGGCAATCCCTATTTCTGGATCGGCTTCAAGCGCGTGCGCTCCGATCCGCGCGCCGGCACCGATCTGCGCGCGATCTATGACCGGCGCATCTCCATCACGCCCTTGCACCTGAACCTCACCGAGCATCGCGTGGTGGCGAGCCTGCGCGAGAAACTGGGCGGACGATGAGCCTCGATCACCGCGCCATCGCCCTCATCATGGAGCTGCGCCGCCAGGGCATCGCCGACCAGCGCGTGCTGGGCGCCATCGAGCGCATCCCGCGCCACGTCTTCGTCGACCAGCCTTTCGAGTTGCAGTCCTGGGACAACACCGCGCTTCCTATCGCCTGCGGGCAGACGATCAGCCAGCCTTTCGTCGTCGCCTACATGACCCAGGCGCTGGAGGTGGAGGCGAAACATCGCGTGCTCGAGATCGGCACCGGCTCGGGCTACCAGGCGGCGGTGCTCTCGCCGTTGGCGCGCATGGTCTATACGGTCGAGCGTCACAAACCGCTGCTGAGCCAGGCCGAAGCGCGCTTCAGGGAGCTCAAGCTCCACAACGTCGTGACGAAACATGGCGACGGCTACAAAGGCTGGCCGGAACAGGCGCCGTTCGACCGCATCCTCTTGAGCGCGGTGGTGCCGCAAGTGCCGCAAAGTCTTATCGAACAGTTAAGGCCGGGCGGCATTCTTATCGCCCCGGTAACCAAAAATTCCGAGCCGGAAAGTTTTTCGCAACATTTGGTGAAGATAATGAGAACGGACGAAGGGGTGACGCAGGAGGCGTTAATCCCGGTCGTCTTCGTACCGATGATACCAGGGCTTCCCGATGTTCGCAGAACGATGGACAAGAATGAGCTCAAGAATGGGTAACGGCAGGGCGGTTCTCGCCTTGCTCGCGTTGATCTCGCTTTCGGCCTGCGTGGGCGACATGAGCCCCGATACGGAATTGAGCTGGCCCGTCGCCACCTACTACACCGTCGTCGTCCGTCCGGGCGACAGCGTGAGCGATATCGCGCAGCGCTACAATGTGTCGTCGTCCGAAGTTTTGCGGATGAACGAGCTGGGCGCGCGCAGCGCCATCCATCCCGGCGAGATCCTGCGCATCCCGCCCGGCAACCGCGCGACGCGTGTCGCCGTGCTGCGGGATGCGTCGTCCAACCATGTCGTCGTCACGCCGCGCGATTCGAAGTCGCCGCTGCCGGCCGCGAAGCCCGTGCGCGTCGCCCGCAACGACCCGCCGAAGCCGGCGCCGGCTTATGCCGCGCCGCGCATGTCGAACAACGACTCGGGCCTGCGCTTCATCTGGCCCGTCTCCGGCCAGATCATCGACAATTTCGGCTCGACCACGAGCGGCGAGCGCAATGACGGCGTCAACATCGCCGCGGCGGCCGGCACGCCCATCCGCGCCGCCCAGTCCGGCACCGTCTCCTATGCCGGCAACGAGCTGCGCAACTACGGCAACCTGGTCCTGATCAAGCACGACGACGGCTACATCACCGCCTACGCCCATGCCGACCGCATCTCGGTCGCCAAGGGCCAGCATGTGGAGCAGGGTCAGATCATCGGCTATGCGGGGACCAGCGGCGACGTCACCCGCCCGCAGGTCCATTTCGAGATCAGGCGCGACTCACGCCCCGTGGACCCCCGCGGGTTGCTGGCGACAACCTCCTGACCGGCCTAGCTTTTCGCTTTGGTTGCATTGGAGCGGGACGCCAGTATAGTCCCGGCCCACAACGCGTCAGCGAAAGACTAATCCGTGATTTCTCAAGACTTTTTCTCGATCAGCAATCCCATCTGGCTCATGGTGGCTATGGTCGCCATCTTCTACATGCTGCTGTGGCGGCCGCAGAGCCAGCGCGCCAAGCAGCATCGCGAGATGGTCGCCAACGTGCGCCGGGGCGACACGGTCGTCACCGCGGGCGGGCTGATCGGCAAGGTCGCCAAGGTGAAGGACGATAACGAGATCCTCGTCGATCTCGCCGACAACGTGCAGGTCCGCGTGCTCAAGGCCACGCTCACCGAGGTCCGCGCCAAGAACCAGGACGCGGACAAGAGCTAGGCCATGTTGCAGATCCCCACCTGGTCGCGCGTCGTCACGGGCATCATCCTGTTCCTGGGCATCCTGTTCGCGCTGCCCAATGCGCTGCCAGGCGCGTGGGTCGCCAAATTCCCGTCCTTCCTGCCGAGATCGACGGTGACTTTGGGCCTCGACCTCCAGGGCGGCTCGAACCTTCTTCTCGGCGTCGACATGCCGGGCGTTTACAAGGACAAGCTGGAGCAGCTGCGCACCGATGCGCGCGTCTCGCTGCGCAAACAGCACATCCTGTTCCGCAATCTCCAGGTCGTGAACGGCGTGCTGACGGTCCAGATCGCCGACGCCGCGCGCTATCCCGATGCGCTCGGCATCATGAAGGGATTGAACGGGGCGGCGTCCGGCGCGGTGCTCGCCGTGGGCGCGCTGCAATACGATCTGTCCGAGACAGGCGATCATACGATCGCCATGAAGATGTCGGAGGCCTATGCCGGCCAGCTCCGGACCGAAGTGGTCAAGCAGTCCATTGAAGTCGTGCGCCGCCGCATCGACCAGATGGGCCTGCGCGAGCCCACCATCGAGAAGCAGGGCGACGACCGCATCTCCGTCCAGGTGCCGGGGTTGGACAAGCCGGCCGAGCTGATCAACTTGCTGGGTCAGACTGGCAAGATGACGTTCCAGCTCGTCGACGAAGCCGCCAACATCCAGCAAGCCCAGCAGGGCATCGTGCCGATCGACTCCGAACTCCTGATGCTCGATCCGCAGCAGAAGGGCGGCCAGAAGACGCCGATCGTCATCTACAGGCAGGTCATGGTGTCGGGCGACCGCCTGACGGATGCGCATCAGGATTACGACCAGCAATCGGGCCAGCCCGACGTCTCCTTCAAGTTCGACGGCACCGGCGCGCGCCAGTTCGGCCAGGTGACGAAGGAGAATGTCGGCCACCGCTTCGCCATCGTGCTCGACAATCGCGTGATCTCCGCGCCCACGATCATCAACCCGATCCTCGGCGGCTCCGGCATCATCACCGGCAATTTCACCGCCCAGAGCGCCAACGAGCTCTCGGTGCTGCTGCGCGCCGGCGCGCTGCCCGCCAAGCTCGTGCCGCTGTCGCAGAGCACGGTGGGGCCCGAACTCGGCAAGGACCAGATCAACTACGGCAAATACTCCGCGCTCGCGGGCCTCGCGATGGTGGCGTTGTTCATGATCCTGCGTTACGGCCTGTTCGGCCTGTTCGCGGACATCGCGCTGACCTTCAACATCGTGCTCCTGATGGCCGTGCTGACGCTCTTCGGCGCCACCCTCACGCTGCCCGGCATCGCCGGCATCGTGCTCACCATGGGCATGGCCGTCGACGCCAACGTGCTGATCTATGAGCGCATCCGGGAAGAATTGCGCAACGGGCGAAGCATGCTCGCCTCGATCGACACCGGCTTCCGGCGCGCGCTGGCCACCATCGTCGACGCCAACGCGACCCATCTGATCGCCTCGTTGATCCTGTTCCAGCTGGGTTCGGGCCCCGTGCGCGGCTTCGCGGTCACCCTGGGCGTGGGCATCCTCACCTCGCTGTTCACGGCGGTGATGGTGACGCGCCTGATCGTGGTGGTGTGGCTGGCCGTCGCCCGGCCCCGCAAGCTCGCGATCTGATCCGCCTCCTGTCCCGAGCGGGCAATCCCACAGGGAAAAAACGGCTGAATCCCGCGCGGAAGAGGGTTAAGCTCCGCCCCAGACTCAAATGGGGGGAGGCCCATGGCTGCGTTCTTTTCCAATCTGCGCAATACGGTCATCGCGGGCATCGTGCTCGCGCTGATCGTGCTGGCGATCCACTGGTCGCAGACCGGCATCAATCTGGGCGATGAGGGCTTCTGGGCCTTCGTCATCCGCTGGCTGCACATCATCTCCGGCGTGATGTGGATCGGCCTGTTGTGGTACTTCAACTTCGTCTCGACGCCGACGACGCCGTCGATCCCGGCGGAGCTCCGCCCGGCGCTCGGCAAATACATCACGCCGGCGGCATTGTTCTGGTTCCGCTGGTCCGCGATGGCGACCATCGTGTTCGGCATCCTGCTCGCCGGCATGAACCGCTACATCGTCCAGGCCTTTACGCTGGACGGTTTCGACGCCAACGGTCCGTTCTCGACCCCGTCCTACCTGATGATCGGCATCGGCATGTGGCTGGGCACGATCATGTGGTTCAACGTCTGGTTCATCATCTGGCCGAACCAGCAGAAGGCTTTGAATATCGGCAATAAATATCCCGACCTGTCGGCGGACGCGAAAGCCGCCGCCGCCAAGACCGCGGGGATGTTCAGCCGCATGAACACGATGTTCTCGATCCCCATGCTGTTCTGCATGGCGGCGGCGTCGCATCTTCCTTGACGCAAGCGGGTTTGTGCGCGAAGCCGCTCGGGCAACCGGGCGGCTTTTCGTTTATGGACGTGTTCGAGGCCTGCGAGGCGATGGTGAAGGCGGCCGATCCCGACCGCTACGTCGCCGCCCTGTTCGCGCCGGCGGCCGGGCGCAAATATCTCTTCGCGCTCTACGCCTTCAATCTGGAGATCGCCCGCGTGGCGGAGGCTGTGCGCCAGCCGATGCTGGGCGAGATCCGCCTGCAATGGTGGCGCGAGACGGTGGAGCAAGCACAGCAAGACCGGCCGCGCGAGCACGACGTCGCCCGCGCGCTCGCCGCCACTTTCGCGGAAGTCGATCTGCCCTTAGCGCTATTCGACCGGATGCTCGAAGCGCGCATCTTCGACTCCAGTCCGGAGAGCTTCGAGACGCTGGACGCGTTGGAAACCTATGCCGATCAGACCTCCGGCAATCTGGTGCGCCTGGCGCAGGCGGCGCTTGGCGAAAGCAATGAAGACCTCGCGCGTGAGGCCGGCCTTGCCTACGGTCTCATCGGCATCCTGCGCGCGATCCCATTCCATGCTCAGCGCAACAAGCACTTCCTGGGTGGATCGCTCTTGGCCCAAACGGTCAAGGAACGCGCGCTCGCCCATCTCGCCGCCGCGTCTCGCGCGGCGCGGCGCAGTGGCATGAGCGTGGCGGCGCTTCCAGCCGCGACCGTGCCGCTCTACGCCAAGGCGCTCGCGAAGCATCCGCACGCTGTCGCGCTCTATCGCCGCCAATGGGCGATCCTGCGCGCGGCAACGACCGGCCGGTTCAGGACGCCGCCTTTGGATAGATCTTCGCCATGAAGGCGTAGTCCTCGTCGTCGATATCCGATCCACCGACGATGGGCTGGCCGTTCTTGGTGATGTTGCCGGGGATCTGGTAGCACATGATGCAATCCGGGTCGGCGCGGCCCGAGGTTATCAGCGAGCTTTCCTCGATCGGCGTCAGCACCTGCTGGCGGATCTCGGCTTCGCTCCAGCCCTGCGTCGCGCCGAAGAAGGCGATGGCCTTCTGCGGATCGATCAGGGCGACGAGCTCCCGGCGCATGTGCTCATGCGGGCAGCCCAGCGTGTGCCCCGTCTCGTGACGGACGACGCGGTGGAACTCGCTGTCGGGCTGGTCCATCGTGAAGCCTTGCAGGTTCATGGTCGGCTGGCCGTCCGGGATCGAAAGGATGTCGGTGCCGACATAGGACCAATAGCCGTCGCCCTCGCGCGAAATGCGGACTTGCGCGTTGTCCTGGCTGGGCGTGAACGTCACATTCGCGGTCTTGGCCCAGGCGTTCATGTTGTCGATGATCTTGGCGCCGAGATCGGCCGGCGTCTCCTCGAGGAATTTGACGCCGAGCTTCACGCCGTTGGTGTGCCAGTATTTCGTCGTCACCACGGCGATATGTTCCGCCGTGATGTTCGAGAAGCCGAGCTTGACGAGCTGATGCACGGGCGGATGGTTCAGCGGATTGATCGTGGTCGCGGTCTTGGCCGCCGGCACCCATTGATTGCGGGGCAATTGCCTGGGGCTGCAAACGATGAGATTGCTCATGCCAATATCCTTTCAGGTGCAAAACGAACGTTACGCAATAGGAGACCGGTTTTACCGCCTGCGCGCGCGCGTGGGAAGGCCGCGTCCGTGAAGCTTACGAAACGGCGCGCCGCGCGCCATCCGGCCAAAGCCAGGATTCCAGGTCCGCCAGCGCGCGGTGGCTCATCGCCTTCTTGCGGTCGCGCCCGCGCGGGCCGTTGAGCTCGGGAAACAGCCCGAAATTCACGTTCATGGGCTGGAAGGTCTTCTCGTCCGCGCCGCGGGTGATATGCGCGAGCAGCGCGCCCAGCGCCGTCGTGGCGGGCGGCGGCGTCTCCCGTCCGGAGGCGAAGCGCCCCGCGAGCAGGCCGATGGCCGCGCTCTCGACATAGCCTTCGACGCCGGTGATCTGGCCGGCGAAGCGCAAGGACGGTCGCGCCTTCAGCCGCAATGTGCCGTCGAGCATCCGCGGCGAGTTGATGAAGGTGTTGCGGTGCAGCCCGCCCAGCCGCGCGAATTGCGCGTCCTGCAGGCCCGGGATCATGCGGAAGATGCGCGTCTGTTCGCCGTGCTTCAGCTTGGTCTG
The DNA here is from genome assembly GCA_036491175.1 of Rhizomicrobium sp. Taxonomy (GTDB): domain Bacteria; phylum Pseudomonadota; class Alphaproteobacteria; order Micropepsales; family Micropepsaceae; genus Rhizomicrobium. Next base: position 8,757 of record DASXCJ010000038.1, on the reverse strand, counting down.
GAAGCCGACCATGTTCCACAAGGTGCCGAGCGCGTTGTCCTGGCGAAGCTGCACCACGGCGTAAGGCCGCCGCTCGGCCCGCGGATCGCGCAGGCCGACGGGTTTCATCGGGCCGAAGCGCAGCGTCTCCTCGCCGCGCGAGGCCATCACCTCGATGGGCAGGCAGCCCTCGAAATAGGGCGTGGATTTCTCCCACTCCTTGAACTCGGTCTTCTCGCCTTCGAGAAGCGCGGTGATGAAGGCTTTGTACTGCGCCTCATCCATCGCGCAATTGACGTAGTCCGCGCCGTCGCCCTTGTCGTAGCGCGACTGCATCCAGGCCTGCGACATGTCGATGGACTCGCGATGCACGATCGGCGCGATGGCGTCGAAGAAAGACAGCGATTCCTCGCCGCTCAATGCCCGGATCGCTTCCGCCAGAGCAGGCGAGGTGAGCGGCCCCGTCGCGATCACGACCGACTGCCACGCGTCCGGCGGCAGGCCGGCGATCTCCTCGCGTTGGATGGTGATGTGAGGATGCGCTTCCAGCGCCGCCGTCACTGCCGCGGAGAAGCCGTGGCGATCGACCGCCAGCGCGCCGCCCGCGGGCAATTTGTGCGCATCGGCCGCGCGCAGGATCAACGAGCCGGCGCGGCGCATCTCCTCATGCAAGAGGCCGACGGCATTGTTCTCCCAATCGTCGGAACGCAGCGAATTGGAGCAGACGAGTTCGGCCAGGCCGTCGGTCTGATGCGCATCCGTCTCGCGCACCGGCCGCATCTCATGCAGCACGACCTGCGCGCCAGCCTCAGCGGCCTGCCAAGCCGCCTCGCTGCCCGCGAGACCGCCGCCGACGATGTGGACGATGTCCGTCATCCCCAGACCTTGGCGTGGCGGCCCGACCAGGGCGCGGCTTCTTCAAGCTGGGCGGCGAGGCGATAGAGCGTCGCCTCGTCGGCGATGCGGCCGGTGAACATCATGCCGATGGGCAATCCGTCGCTCGACAGGCCGAGGGGCAGCGAAACCGAAGGCTGGCCAGTCATGTTGTAGGGCGGCGTATAGCCGAAGACGAAGGATTGGCGGCGGTTGAATTCCTTGGGGTCCAGGTTCACCGGATCGAGGTGACCGATCTTCGGCGGCGGCGCCAAGGTGACGGGCGAGAGCAGCACATCGAAATCGCGCCATGCCGCCAGGACTTCGCGGCAGCCGACACGCAGGTTCTGCAGCCCTTCGCCGATCTGCGAGGCGGTGAGCTTGCGGCTGCCCTTGTAGCTGACCCAGGCCAGGGTCTCCATGTCCTCCGGCGTGGGCTCGCGGCCGAGCACCTTTGTCCAATCGTCGATGGAGGCGGCGAACATCGCGCCCGACACCGCGCCTTGCGCGCGATAGAGCTTGCGCCAGTCGACATCGAACTTGGCCTTCTCGATCATGGTATGGCCGAGCTCGCCGAGCAGCTTCACGGCGGCGTCGAACACCGCCTTAACGTCCGGCGTAGGTTGCGTGTCGCGCGGCACTTCAGTCGAGAAGCCGATGCGCAGCTTGCCCGGCGGCGTCTGGATCTCCTCCAGATAGGGCCGCGTCTTCGGCACGGGCGGGTAGGGCGCGTCGTCTTCGGGATAACCGGTCCAATCGAGCATCGCGGCGCTGTCGCGCACGGAGCGCGTCAGCACATGGTCGACGACGAAGCCATGCGCGCGATTGCGGTCGTCCGGCCCGCCGGGATTGCGGTTCTGCGTCGGCTTCATGCCGACGAGGCCGGTCTGCGCGGCCGGAATGCGGATCGAGCCCAAGCCGTCGGAGCCATGCGCCATCGGCACCATGCCGCTCGCCACCGCCGACGCAGCGCCGCCCGAAGAACCGCCGGAGCTGTGATCCGGATTCCACGGATTGCGGCAGACGCCCAGGTGCCGGCCTTCCGTCGTGCCGGGAATGCCGAATTCCGGCGTGTTGGTCTTGCCGACGAGCACGACCCCCGACGCGCGATAGCGCCGCGTCAGCTCGCCATCCTCGGGCGAGACATAGCCCTTGAGGTAGGCCGATCCATTGGTCATCGGCCAGCCTTTGACCGGCAGGTTGATGTCCTTGATCAGGAACGGCACGCCTTTGAACGGTCCGTCAGGCAGCGGGCCTTTCGCCGTCGCACGCGCCTCGTCATAAGCCTTGTAGACGACGGCGTTGAGCGTCGGGTTGTGGCGCTCGATCCGCGCGATGGCTTCCTCGACAAGTTCGAGCGGCGAGATGTCCTTGCGGCGGACGAGATGGGCCAGGCCCGTGGCGTCGTATTGATCGTATTCGGCGAAAGCCATGGCGGTTATCCTTCGAGTACGGGTGTTCGCTTGATCCAGGGCGAAGCCTCTTCCAGCTCCGCGGCGAGGCGCAACAAGGTCATCTCGCCGCCATTGCGCGCCACGAATTGCACGCCGATGGGCAGGCCGGCCTCATTCCAATGCAGCGGCACATTGATGCCGGGCTGCCCCGTCGCGTTCTGGATCGCCGTCCAGGGGACGTAATCGATGATCGGCGCGAACGCCTTCTGGATGTCGCGCTCTTCGACGTCGATGATGCCGAGCTTCAGCGGCGGCGAGCCGAGCGTGGCGCAGAGCCAGGCGTCATAGGTCTCGTGGAATTTCGCCATAAGCCGGCCGATGCGGAACAGCGCCTGCTGCGCCATCATGTGCTGGATGGCGGTGATGCCCATGCCCTGCTCATAGAGCGACAGGGTGAGGCCTTCGACGACATCGGTCGACGGCTTGATGTTCAGCATGCTCGACAGCATCGCCACGCCGAGCGCGGTGTTGCCCGCCCAAAGTGTCAGGAAGGCCGGAGTCGCGTCGGCCGCGTTCAGCGGCGGCGTCTTCTCCTCGACGACGTGGCCCAGGCTTTCGCAAAGCTTCGCCGCCTTCTTCAATGCTTCGACCACATCGGGATGATGCGGCGTGCCATCGGAGCGGCCGAATGAGACGGCGATACGCAACCGCTTGGACTTCGCCTTGATCGCCTCGAGATAGGAGCCTTCGGCGGCCGGTGCGAAATAGGGATCGCCATAATCCACCGCCGAGTCGATATCGAGCGCGGCGGCGCAATCGCGCACGCTGCGGCTCACGACATGGTCGACGCTGAGCCCGCTGGTCGCATCCGCAGCGTCCGGTCCCTGGCTCACCCGTCCGCGCGAGACCTTCAGGCCCACAAGGCCGCAGCAGGCGGCCGGAATGCGGATCGAGCCGCCGCCATCCGTGGAGTGTGCGAGGGGCACGATGCGCGCGGCAACCGCGGCCGCCGATCCGCCGGACGATCCGCCGGTCGAATGGCCGAGATTCCATGGGTTGTGCGCCGGGCCGTAGAGCTTGGACTCCGTCGTGGGCAGGATCCCGAATTCCGGCACGTTCGTTTTGCCGAGCGGGATCAGTCCCGCTTGGCGGAAGCGGGCGACCAGCACCGAGTCGTGATCGGCGGGGATGGGCGGCATCAGCCGCGAGCCGGAACGGGTCGGCATGCCGACAGCGCCAGCCCGCATGTCCTTGAGCAAGGTCGGCACGCCGGCGAAAAGGCCGTCGGCGCCTGCGTTCATCGCCGCCTCTCGGGCACGGTCATAGGCCTTGAAGACGATGGCGTTGAGGCGCGGGTTAAGCGCCTCGGCGCGGGCGATCGCCTCGTCGACGAGTTCGACGGGCTTCACGTCCTTCTTCGCCACGAGTTCGGCCAGTCCGAGGCCGTCATAATTCGCGTATTCGCTGATCGTCATGAGCGGTTCCGGGATTTTCCAGGACCTTAGCCGCAGGGTGACACCCTGTCACGCGGCGCAATCCCTTTGAGAGTCCGCCTCCGAAAGACTAGAGTGGCGTCAACTTTCGAGGGGGGAAGAACGTGAAAATTCCAGTCGGCCGCACCATTGAGGGTGCCTATGGCTTCGCCATATCCAATTTCCTGAACATCCTGGGCATCGCCTGGTTTCCCGTCGTCGCCTTCTTCGCGGTCCTGGTCGGGCTGGGCGTCGCGATGGCGCCGACCTTGCGCCCGCTCCTGAACGGCACACCCGACATGGGCGCGATCGGGCCGATCATCGGATTGGGTTTGCTCGCCGTCATCCTGCTTATCGTCGTCTTCAGCATGATCCAGGTCGGTATCCTGCGGCAGGCGTTGCATAAGCATGAGGGGCCCGCGTTCTTCTACTTCTCGCTGGGCGCGCCGGTATGGCGGCTCATCGGCGCGACCTTTCTGGTGGGTGTCGTCTTCTGGCTCATCGGCCTTGCGCTTGTCGCCATCGGCTTCATCGCGTGGAACGTGACGGGTAATATGAGCCAGCCGGGCGTGTGGCTGTTGCGCTCCGCCGTGATCGTCGTCGAAGTCTGCGCGTTCTTCTACATCGCGGTCCGGCTGAGTTTCCTGCTCCCGGCCGTCGTGGTCGCGGAAGATTCCATCGGCATCGGCCGCTCGTGGGAATTGTCCGCGGGCAGCTTCTGGCGCATCTTCGTCATCTATCTGGCGTGCCACATCCCGCTCGGCATCGTCGCGGGTGTGGTCGGCTTGCTGCTCACCGGCGGCCAGATGAATCCGCATATCGAGCCGGGCATGACGCCGCAGCAATTGTTCCAGGCCTATATCGTCGCATCCCAGGCCGGTGGGATCATCTATCTGGTCTTCCGGATCTTGATCACAGTGGCCTCCGCGGGCCTTTCGGCCGGATCGCAGGCGACCGCCTATCTCGCCGTGACCGAACGGAAGGATGCGGAGTTCGCTTGAACAAGATTCCCGTCGGCGCGACCATCGCATACGCTTATGGGTTCACCTTCGGGCATCTGGGCGTCATTATCGGTCTGATCTGGTTGCCCACCGTCTTGAGCGCGGTGGGCAGCTTTTTTGCCCAAACCTTTTACTATCAAGATCTGCTGGTCGCGCAGACGGAAGGCCGGTCAGTCGCGGCCGGTCCTGGTCTGGCCTCTCTTCTGGCGTGGATGATCGTCGCCGTTCTTCTAGGCGCGATCGCCAATGTCGCGGTGCTTCAGCAGGCCATGGGCAAGCGCAAAGGCTCTCCCTACTACCATTTCGCATTGGGAGCGGAGGAGTTCCGCGTGTTCGGCGCGCAGATCGCGCTTTACGCGACCATCATATTCCTCCTGTTGGGGATGCTCATCGCATGCACCGGCCTTTTCGAGACTGCCGCGGCCGGCGGCAGCGCCGCGGCACTAGCCGGTCCCGCGCTGCTGTTGGCGGTGATCGCGGGGGGCGTCTTCATCCTCTTCGTCTATGCTCGGTTGGGCTTTCTTCTGCTGCCCGCCACGCTGATCGAGGAGAAGATCGGCCTGTCGCGCAGCTGGGCACTCACACAGGGCAATTTCTGGCGCATCGTTGTCATCGGCTTGGCGTGCTGGGGGCCGCTGCTGCTCGCCGTTGGAATCGCGCGCGTCGTGATCATTGGGCCGGAACTCTATCCGGGCGCGGGCGGCAACCCTGCTGACCTCGCGAGTCAGTTCCAGATGAATGCGTCCCAAATCGGCGTCATGCTCGCGCATATGCCGGCGCTGATCGGTCTCGACCTGCTGGTCGCGCCCCTGCTGGTGGGGCTGACGATCGCGCCCGCGCTCTTCGCCTATCGTTCGCTTCGGCCCGAACTCACTGGCTCGGAGCATCCGTTCTAGCGAGCCGGCTCGCGCGGCGGCTGTAGAGCAGATAGACGAGAAGTCCGATGCCGTTCCAGATGAGGAACGCGGTCTGCGTGAACAGCGGCAGCCCGGCCGCGAACAGATAGAGGCAACCGAGAACGCAGATGGGCCCGACGATCCAGGGCATCGGCGTGCGGAAGATGCGCGGCCGGCCCGGATCGCGCACCCGCATCACCAGCATGCAGACGGCGACGGCGATGAAGGCGCACAGTGTGCCGGCATTGGCGAGCTCGACGATCTTGTCGAGATTGAACACGGCGGCAAGGCCGGCGACGACCGCGCCCGTGATGACCGTCATCAGCACCGGCGTGCCGCGTTTGCTGTGCACCACCGACCAGCTTTGCGGTAGCAATCCGTCGCGCGCCATCACGAAGAAGATGCGGCTCTGGCCATACATCAGCACCAGGATCACGCTCGGGATGGCGATGACGACGGCCGCCGCCACAAGCTGCGCCGCCACGGGATGCTGCAGGATGTGCAGGATATGCACCAGCGGCGTTTCCTCCTTGACGCTGGAGAACAGGTGGAACGGGACGGCGCCGACGGCGGTGGCCGCGACCACCATGTAGATCGTGGTGCATATCGCCATCGAGCCGACGATGCCGATGATGAGGTTTCGGCCCGGATTTTTCGTCTCCTCCGCCGCCGTCGATACGGTGTCGAAGCCGTAAAAGGCAAAGAACACGATGGCCGCGGCGCCCAAAGCGCCGAGATTGTGGCCGTGTCCGTCCGGCGTCGCGCCATAGCCGAACGGCGCGAAGGGGTGGAAATTCGCACCGTGGAACGCCTGGATCGCGAGCACGACGAAGAGCACCAGCGCCGCGAGCTTGATGAGCACCAGCGCGATGTTGAGCGTCGCGCTCTCTCGGGTGCCGAGCACGAGCAGGAATGTGATGAAGCCGGCAATGAATATCGCGGGCAGGTTGATCAGCCCACCATCCATCATTCCGTGCAGCAATTGCGGCGGCACGTTCCAGCCCCAGGTCTGGATGATGGATGTTGCATGCCCGCCCCAGCCGATGGCCACGGCCGCTGCCGCGACGGTGTATTCCAGGATCAGGCTCCAGCCCACGATCCAGGCGAGCATCTCGCCCAGCACCGCATAGCTGTAGGTATAGGCGCTGCCCGCCGCCGGGATCATGGTCGCCATCTCGGCGTAGCAGAGCGCGGCGCAGGCGCAGAGCACGCCGCAGATCGCGAAGGAGACGAGCACGGCCGGCCCCGCGAGCCCCGCACCGATCCCGGTCAGCGTGTAGATACCCGTGCCGACGATGGCGCCCACGCCCATGGCGATGAGGTGCGGCCAGCTAAGGGTCGCCTTGAGCCGCTCGCCGCCATGATCGGCGATGTCGACGGATTTGCGCCGGTTCCAGAAAGCCATGCGATTCCCCCAACTGACCGCCCATCCTTACAGGCTTCCAGCCCAGGCGGGAACGGTGGTTGAATGACGCCCAAGGAGCGGGCGGTGCGGCTTTTCCTGTGTCTGCTGGTCGTGTTGGCTGGGCCGGCCTCGGCGGAAATCGAGGCGGGCTTCGATGGCTATGCGGATCTGCGTCTGGTCGCGCCCGGCCGCGAGACGTCCTGGCTCAAGGGCGGGCTGGGCAAGCTCCGCTACGGGGCAGGCGACGACGCGGCGCAACTCGCCGCTCTGTTCGGCCAGGGTTACGTTCGTTTCACGCCGAACCTGACCTTGGTCGCTTCGCTGCGCGTGGAACAGCGCCAGCGCACCTTCGCCGATCCCATCGAGGCCTATCTCAACTATGCGCCGGACGGGACGGAGCATTGGTCCTGGTCGCTCAAGACTGGCGCGTTCTTCGCTCCGTTTTCGCTGGAGAACACCGAACTCGGCTGGACCTCCTATTGGACGCTGACGCCGTCAGCGATCGATTCCTGGTTCGGCGATGAGCTGCGCACCGTCGGCAGCGAAGCCACGGTCGCTTGGACGGGCGACCGCGGCACATTGACGATGATGGCGGCTGGCTTGGGCCTCAACCAGCCCGCGGGCGTGATGATGGCGGAGCGCGGCTGGTCGATGGACGACCGCCCCACCGGCCTGTTCGATCGTCTCGCCACGCCGGACGGCGACCGCACGCCGATCTTCAAGCAGTTCGACGGCCGTATCGGCTGGTATGCCGGCGTCTCGTGGGACGACAATTCCCGATGGCATATCGAGCTGATCCGCTACGACAACGACGCCAATCCGCGCGCCCATGAAGACGACTACTTCGCCTGGCACACCCGCTTCTGGGACTCGGGCGCTTCGGCGCGCTTCGGCGATTTCGCGGTGCTGGCGCAGGGCCTCAGCGGCTCCACGACCATCGACGATGCCGCGCCGCTGACCACCCGCTTCGACTCCGCTTATCTCTTGTTGGGGTGGGAGCGCGGCGCCTGGCGCCTGGGGCTGCGCGGCGACGTCTTCCACACCCATACGCCGGGCGCGGTGGACGAGAGCGAAAACGGCCATGCCGTTACGGCATCCGTGGCCTGGGAGCCCAAGGACTGGTTCCGGCTAACCGGCGAGGTGCTGTCGCTTTCCGCCGACCGCGACGGCAATCGGGACGAAACGCAATTCCAGCTTTCGGCGCGGTTCTATCTGCAATAAACTGGCGCGAGCGAAACCGGAGACGACCATGGCGCGGCCCAGGAACAGCGAATTCGAATTCGTCGGCATCAACCACCTTGCGCTTGTCTGCAAGGACATGGCGCGCACGGTCGAATTCTATTCCGGCGTGCTCGGCATGCCGCTGATCAAGACCATCGATCTGCCGCGCGGCATGGGCCAGCATTTCTTCTTCGACGTTGGAAACGGCGACTCCATCGCCTTCTTCTGGTTTGCCGATGCGCCGGAAGCCCAGCCGGGCGTCGCCTCCGCCGCCAAGGGCCCGCTGCCGGGCCCGTCCGCGCATGGCTCGATGAACCATGTCGCGATCAACGTGCCGATGGATCGCATCGACGAATATCACGAGAAGCTGGTTGCGAAGGGCATCGAATGCACGCGCGTGGTGAGCCACGACGACTCCCCGCAGCAGGCAAGCCTCGAAATCACGCCGACCACCTTCGTGCGCTCCATCTATTTCTACGATCCGGACGGCATCGCGCTGGAATTCGCCGCCTGGAC
>DASXCJ010000037.1:0-63530 GCA_036491175.1 Rhizomicrobium sp. | reverse complement strand
TTCGGCATACAGCAGCGAACGGATGCCGCGCAGAAGATCGACATCTTCGGGGCGATAGTAACGCCGCCCGCCGGCGCGCTTCACGGGCTTCACTTGTGCGAAGCGCGTTTCCCAAAAGCGCAGCACATGCTGCGGCACGTCGAGTTCGAACGCCACTTCGCTGATCGTGCGAAAGGCCTGCGCGGATTTCATGCTCGTCGCAGGCAGGCCTGCGGGAACGGCACTCATTCTTCAGCCTCGAACACCGGCGTCTGGCCGTTGATGATTGCTTTCAGAACATGGCTCGGACGGAAGACAAGAACGCGACGCGGTGCGATGGGAACCTCATCGCCGGTCTTGGGATTGCGGCCCATGCGCTGCGATTTCTGGCGCACCGCGAAAGTTCCGAAAGAGGAGAGCTTCACCGTCTCGCCCTTGGCGAGGGCGACGCAGATCTCTTCGAGCATGTCCTCGACCATCTGCGCGGATTCGTTGCGCGACAGGCCCACGGATTGGAACACCGCCTCGCTCAAATCGGCACGGGTCAACGTATTGCTGGTCATGAACAGCGCGACTCCCAACCTTTCGCGGGAACCCTAAGCGGGGGCGGATTATCCGTCAACGTCAAAGGGATAGGCGACTCAGTTGAGACGAGGTTTTACCACCGGACAAGGGCGGCGCCCCAGGTGAAGCCGCCACCCATGGCCTCCAGGAGCAGCATGTCGCCCGGCTTGATCCGCCCATCCTTCACGCCCACGGCCAGGGCCAGGGGCACCGAGGCGGCGGAGGTGTTGCCGTGCTCGGCGATGGTGGAGATCACCCGGTCCTTGGGCAGGCCGAGCTTCAGCGCCGTGGCGTCGAGGATGCGCTGGTTGGCCTGGTGCGGCACGACCCAGTCGATCTTGTCCAGTGTCACGCCGCCGGCCTCGGCCGTCTGCGCCATGGCCGAGACGGTGTTGACCACCGCGTGCTTGAACACTTCCTTGCCCGCCATGCGCAGATGGCCGGTCGTGCCGGTGGTCGAGGGCCCGCCGTCGACATAAAGGAAGTCATGGTGGCGGCCGTCGGAGAAGATGTTGGTGGCGAGCACGCCGCGGTCCGACGCATCGCCCTTGCCCTCGGCGGCGCGCAGCACGATGGCGCCGGCGCCGTCGCCGAAGAGGACGCAGGTCGCGCGGTCGGTCCAATCCATCAGCCGCGACATGGTCTCCGCGCCGATCAGAAGGACGGTCCTGGCCTGCCCCGCCTTGATGAAATTGTCCGCGACCGAGAGGCCGTAGACGAAGCCCGAGCACACCGCCTGCACGTCGAACGCCGCGCCGCGCGTCATGCCCAGCCGCGCCTGGATTTTGGTGGCGACGGAGGGAAACGTCTCGTCCGGCGTCGTGGTGGCGACGACGATGAGGTCGATCTCGCCGGCGCCGATGCCCGCGTCTTTCAGCGCGGCGACGGCGGCGTGATATGCCAGATCGGACGTTGTTTCGCCCTTGGCGGCGATATGGCGGCGCTTGATGCCGGTGCGGTCGCTGATCCATTCATCGGTGGTGTCGACGCGCTTGGCGAGTTCGTGATTGGTCAACACGCCCTCGGGCAAGAACGCGCCCAGGCCGATGACCTGCGATCGGATGACACTCACGAGACGGCGGCTCCGCTGGCGGTCACGGGAGCGCCAACTGGCACCATGGCCGCCCGATCCGCAACGATCTTGCCGATCACTTCCGCGCGCGTCATGTCGACCGCCATGTCGAGGGCCGCCGCGAAACCCAGCGCATCCGTACCGCCATGACTTTTGACCACCACGCCGTTCAATCCCAGGAAGATGCCGCCATTGGCCGAACGCGGATCGAGCTTGCGGCGCAGCACGTTAAGCGCGCCCGCCGCGAAGAATGCTCCGATCCGGCCGAACAGGGAGCGTTTCAAGGCACTCCTGAGGAAATGAACGACCAGCTTGGCTGTTCCTTCCGCCGTCTTCAGCGCGACATTGCCGGTGAAGCCGTCGGTGACGACGACGTCCACGGTGCCCTCGCCGATATCGTCGCCTTCGACGAAGCCGCAGAATTCCATCGGCAATTTGGCCTCGCGCAGGATCTGCGCCGCGCCCTTCACCGAATCATGGCCCTTCTGGTCCTCGGAGCCGACATTGAGCAGGCCGACCAGCGGGCGCTCGAGGCCGAGCACCGCGCGCGCGAAGGCCTCGCCCATCACCGCGAAATCGACGAGCTGCTGCGCGTCGCATTCCACGTTGGCGCCGACATCGAGCACGACGGTCTGGCCGCGCTTGGTGGGCCAGATCGCGGCGATGGCCGGACGATCGATATTCTCCAGAAGCCCGAGCTGGAACATCGACATCGCCATCAGCGCGCCGGTGTTGCCGGCCGAGACGACGACCTGGGCTTCCTTGTTCTTGACGGATTCGATGCAGCGCCACATCGAGGTGTTGCGGCCGCGGCGCAGGGCCTGGCTCGGCTTCTCCTCCATGCGCACGCGCTCGGCGGAGTGGCGGATCTCGACGCGGTCGAGAAGCTTGGCGCGCTTGGCGAAGAGCGGCTTCAGCACCGCCTCGTCGCCATGCAGCAGGAACTTCACGTCCGGATGGCGCACCGCCGAACGCGACAGCGCGGTCACGACGATGCCCGGGCCTTCGTCGCCGCCCATCGCATCGATCGAGACCGTAAGACTAGCGGGCACGTCGCGCCTCGCGCTGTTGCTCAGGACGCTGCCTTGACCTTCGCGACTTCGCGGCCGTCATAGTGGCCGCAAGCCGGGCAGACGTGATGCGGGCGGGTCTGCTCGCCGCAATTGGAGCATTCGACATGCGCGGTCGGCGACAGGGCATGATGCGAACGGCGCATGTTCCGCCGCGACGGCGAGGTTTTTCGTTTTGGGACCGCCATAGCGGAAGAACTCCTTCAGGAACGACCCACCAGACACCGGGTCGCTTTCAGGGCGTTCCGATACAGCCTTTAGGGGTCAAAAAACAAGGCGCGGAGTGAAACCGAAACCGCCTTGGGATTCAAGGGGCTTGGCATCCATATCTGGTGGCGCCTAGCTGCCCCGCTTCAAGCGCTTGAGGACGGCGAAAGGGCTCTCTTCCGGGGATTTCCCATCGCCCGGCGGGGAGAACTCCGCCCCCGCCGCCCTTGGATAGGGATCGATGGAAAGCGCGAGTTCCTCCAGAAGGGGCTCCACGAGGTCGTAGCGGGTGCTGGCGATCTCCTCCGGCGATTCGTCGTCCGCCGGGGTGACGATGATGGTCTCGCGCCCCACGGCCGGGCCGGTCGTCAGGTGGAGCGTGCGGGAGAAACGGCGCTCGATATGCGTTTTCACCGGACCGAGGGTGACGACGCAGGCCTGCACGACATCGGCGTTCATGGTGGCGTCGAGGTGGAAGCGGGTCTGCGAAAGCTTGCGCAGCTCCAGCTTCGCCTCGAACGCTTCCATCGCGTCGATATCGAACCATTGCGCCAGCGCGGGGAGCTCTTCCGGCTTCGCGGTGATCGTGACCTCCGCGCCGGCGGCGGAAATGCTGGAGAGATCGTAGATTTTCTGAAGCGGCGGATTCATCTCGTGTCTTAACTCATCGTCCCAGGTGATTGATTTCAGGCGTTGGGCAGCGGGCCGAAATCGGTCCGCGCGGCGCCGACATCGGCGGTCGACAGATGCACGCGGGAGAGTTTCGCATACATCGCCAGCAGCTTGGCGCCGTCCTCATGGCCCGTGCCGCGGAACAGGTTGCGGGCGATGGCCGAGGCAAGCTCGCCCTCGTCCTTGGCGGTGTTATAGGCCTGCAAGCGGCCATAGAAGGCTTGGCCCAGCTTCTTCATGCGGCGGCCCATGCCCATATCCCCCGCGCCCAGGTCGCGCAGCCCCTCGTCGAAACCGACGAAGAGCCGGTCGGTCACAGCCTGGGCGAGGTCCGGGCGGCCGGACAATTGCAGCCGCTCCAGGAGCAGCCAGGCGTGCAGCGCCAAGAGGTCGAAACGGCCGTCTATCGTGTCCGGCACGCCCAGGGCGGTGAAGAACACCTTCTCCCGGGAGCGGACGGTCAGTTGGGCGCAAAGCTGGTCGGCGAGCGCCTTCAGCTCGTTCCGTTTGCGCCAGGCATTCAGCATGTTGCCGCCTTTCGGGTCCGTAATACTTGCAAGAGAGCCGAGCCGAGGCTAGCACATCGCCCGGGGATGTAATCGTTTTGCGTCAGGATACGAGGCCATGAAAGTTCCCGGTCGTTCTTCCGCTGTCTGGGCCCTCGCCGCCCTCGTTCTGGCGAGCGGCTGCACGCCCGTGATCAGCCAGCGCGGCTACCTCGCCGATCCGGTCGGCGAAGCCTCGATCAAGGTTGGAACCGACACCAAGCAGACGATCCAGCAGCGCCTGGGCGATCCGTCGACCTCGGCCACCTTCACCAACGACACCTGGTACTACATCTCCTCGACCGAGAAGCAGATCGCCTTCTTCGATCCGATCGTCGAGAACCGCGCCGTCATGGCGATCAAGTTCGACAAGGACGGCAAAGTCATCGACCTCAAGCATTACGGCCTGAAGGACGGCCACGTCGTCGCCTTCGAGAGCCGCAAGACGTCGACTCCGGGCCGCGAGATCACCTTCCTGCAGCAGATCTTCAACGCCACCCCCGGCGTGCCGCTCAGCGGCGGCGGCGGCGGCGGCAACAATCCGGGCGGCCAGCCCGTCCCTGGCGGCGGCCATGGCAGCGGCCCCGGCGGGTACTGAAATCCTTTGCGCATGACCGCCGCTTGAAGCGGCACGATGCGGAAAACAAAAAGGGCGCGGGATCATTTCCCGCGCCCTTTGTCGATGAAGTCTCGCGCCTAGAAGCCGTGCGCGAGCGTGGCGAGGAGAAGCAGCGCCACGATGTTGGTGATCTTGATCATCGGGTTCACGGCCGGGCCGGCGGTGTCCTTGTAGGGATCGCCGACGGTGTCGCCGGTCACGGCCGCCTTGTGGGCGTCCGAGCCTTTGCCGCCGAAATTGCCGTCCTCGATGTACTTCTTGGCGTTGTCCCACGCGCCGCCGCCCGAGGTCATCGAGATCGCGACGAAGAGACCCGTCACGATCACGCCGAGCAGCATCGCGCCCACCGCCGAGAAGGCCTGGGCCTTGTTGGCGACGAAGTCGACGATGACGAACAGCACGATCGGCGACAGAACCGGAAGCATGGATGGCACGATCATCTCGCGGATCGCGGCCTTCGTCAGAAGGTCCACGGCGCGGGCGTAGTTGGGCTTCTGCGTACCCTGCATGATGCCCGGCATCTCGCGGAACTGCTTGCGCACTTCCTCGACGACGGCGCCGGCCGCACGGCCGACAGCGGTCATCGCCATGCCGCCGAACAGGTACGGCAGCAGACCGCCGAGCAGCAGGCCGACGACGACCCACGGATTGGCGAGGCTGAAGTCGATCTGCGTGACGCCCGCGAAGTACGGGTAGATGTCGGAGTGGGCGAGGAAGTAGTTCAGGTCCGACGTGTAGGCCGCGAAAAGCACCAGGGCGCCGAGGCCGGCGGAACCGATCGCGTAGCCCTTGGTGACGGCCTTGGTGGTGTTGCCCACCGCGTCGAGCGCGTCGGTCGTCTTGCGGACGTCGCCTTCGAGGCCGGCCATTTCGGCAATGCCGCCGGCATTGTCGGTGACCGGGCCGAACGCGTCGAGCGCCACGACCATGCCGCACAGCGCCAGCATCGTCGACACCGCGATGGCGATGCCGAACAGGCCCGCCAGCTTGAACGTCACGATGATGCCGACGCAGATCACGAGTGCCGGCAACGCGGTCGATTCCATCGAGATCGCGAGGCCGGAGATCACGTTCGTGCCGTGGCCGGTGACGGAGGCCTGCGCGATCGTCTTCACCGGACGGAAGTTCGTGCCGGTGTAGTACTCCGTGATCCAGATGATGAGGCCGGTGATGATGAGGCCGACCACGCCGCACTCGAACAGGTTCGTGCCCGTGAAGGTGAGCCCGCTGGCTGTGGTGATCGGGCTGTCCATGCCGACGATGAATTTGGTCAGCGGCCACAACCCGATAAGCGACAACACGCTGGTGGCGATCACGCCCTTGTAGAGCGCGCCCATGATCGACTTGCCCGAACCGAGGCGCACGAAGAACGTGCCGATGATCGAGGTGATGATGCACATGGCGGCGATCGCCAACGGATAGAGCATAAGCTGGGACTTCATGTCGCCTTCGAAATAGATCGAGGCGAGGACCATCGTGGCGACGGTCGTCACCGCGAAGGTCTCGAACAGGTCGGCGGCCATGCCGGCGCAGTCGCCGACATTGTCGCCGACGTTGTCGGCGATCGTGGCCGGGTTGCGTGGGTCGTCTTCGGGGATGCCCGCTTCGACCTTGCCCACCATGTCGCCGCCGACGTCCGCACCCTTGGTGAAGATGCCGCCGCCGAGACGGGCGAAGATGGAGATCAGCGAGGCGCCGAAGCCGAGCGCGACGAGAGCGTTGGTGATCACGCGGCCCTGCGTTTCATCCGCGATGTCGAGGCCGATGCCGTAGCGGAGGAAGCTGTAGTAGCCCGCGACGCCGATGAGGCCGAGACCGACCACCAGCATGCCGGTGACGGCGCCGGAGCGGAACGCGACCGAGAGACCCTGCGCCAAGCCCTGGCGCGAAGCTTCCGCGGTGCGGACGTTGGCGCGGACCGACACGTTCATGCCGACATAGCCCGCGAGACCCGAAAGAATGGCGCCCACGGCGTAACCCGCCGCGACCATCCAGCCGAATTCCCAGAACGCCAAGGCGAAGATCACCACGCCGGCGATGGCGATGGTGGTGTATTGGCGGTTCAAATACGCGCTCGCGCCTTCCTGAATGGCGGCGGCGATTTCCTGCATGCGTTCGTTGCCAGGCGACATGCCGAGCACCGAACGGATCGTCCAGGCACCGTAAAGAAGCGCGAGCAGGCCGCACCCCAATACGAGATAGAGCTCCATGGTCATGGGAAGTTCCCTCGTTGTTGTTTGGACAACCGGACGGCCTCACACGCCGTCCGATCCCCATGGCCGGCCGGTAAGACCCACCGCTTCAAGGGCGGCGGCTGTATGCCAAAACGAAGTGCCCGAAGCAACGCCGAATCACTCACCTCCCCTTTGCGGGGAGATCGCCGGAACGGCGTCAGGGCGCAGGGCGCATGGGGGAAAGCTGGACCTGGATCAGCTTGACATCGCTGACCTTGCCCGCCCCCACAATCCGCTGGGCGTCCGCCAGCAGCCGGGCGCGCAGGCCAGGCTCGTCGACCTTGCTGGCGTCGGCGGCCGCACCGATGGAGGTGGCGTTCACGTCGCGGACGAAGGCGTCCTGGATGAAGGGCAGCCTGAGGCGGACCTCGATGGCGGCGTTGGGGGACGTCCCCACGACCTTGGACGAGACATAGGCATAGGAGACCAGCCGGTCCTCCACGATCACGGGCGCGATGAGATAGGGCATCTCGACGGCGGTGCCCGGCTCAGGCGCTTTCTCGCCCGCCAGGGCGGGTGTGGACAGGGAGGCAGCGAGGAGGAAAGCCAGGGCACGCATGGTGGAAGCCTCGCAGACCGGGGCTAAAAATGCGTATAGCCCTTCTTCTTTAGGGGGATTTCCCGGCCTTTGGCGTCGAGTAGCGCCACGCCCTGCCCGCGCTCGACCCGCCCAATCTCTGTGACGCCTTTGAACCGTGTGCCGGCGGGCGCGGTGAAGGCGATCTCGTAATCATCGCCCGCCGTGGCCGCGAATACCGGGTCGTGGACCGTCGGGATGCGCGCGGCGTCGATCAGGATGCGAACCTTGGAGACCTCCGCGATATGGCCGAGGTCGGCGGTCAGCCCGTCGGAGACGTCCAGCGCCGCCGTGGCGATGCCGCGCAGAGCTAGCCCGAGCGCCAGTCGCGGAGTCGGCAGGCGGTAGCGCTCGATCATCGCTTTGGGCGATTTGCGGTTCTTCTTGAGCAGCGCGAGCCCCGCCCCGGCATCGCCGATAGTGCCGGAGACGAAGACGCGGTCGCCCGGCCTTGCGCCTTTCCGCCGCAGCATCTTTCCCTTGGGCACATGGCCGATGGCGGTGATGGCGATGGTCAGCGGCCCCGGCGTGGAAGTGGTGTCGCCGCCCAGAAGCGAGATTCCGAACTCCTTCTGGTCCCTCGCCAGATCGCGCGCGAAATTCCTGAGCCAAGCCTGAGAGGTTTTGCGCGGCAGCGACAGCGCCACGAGATAACCGATGGGCTTGGCGCCCTTCGCCGCGAGATCGGAGAGATTCACCCGCAGCGCCTTGCGCGCGATCCGGTCGCCGGGAAGGAAATGCACGCCTTCGACCAATGCGTCCGTGGTGATGACAAGCTCGTGGCCGCGCGGCGGCGTCAAGGTCGCGGCATCGTCGGTGAGGCGGTAGGCGCCCCTGTGGGTCGCAAGCGGCGCGAAGAGATCGGCGATGATGGCGAATTCGCCGCGCCTAGAATTGGAGCTCGTCATCGGGCGGGGTCTCGCCGAATTCGGCGGCGCGTTTCTTGTGCGCGAGCTTGTCGAGCACGGCGTTGACGAAGTTGGGCTCCTCGCCGTTGAAGAAGGCGTGCGCGATCTCGACATACTCGTCGATCACGACCTTGGCTGGGACGTCCGATCGCGCGATCAGCTCGCAGGTCGCGGCGCGCAGGATCGCGCGCAGGATGGAATCGATGCGCTCCAGCTTCCAATTGGCGGAGAGGCAGCGCGCGACCGAGCGGTCGATCTCGATCTGGTGCTTGGGCACGCCGCGCACCAGATCGAAGAAGAAATCCTCGTCGACCTCGTCACGGCCGAAGCGATGGTCCGAGAATTCCTGCGCGACGTTCTCCGCGTTGTTCTCCGTCAATTCCATCTGATAGAGCGCCTGCACCGCGGCCAGGCGCGCGGCGTGACGCTTCGCGGGCTCCGCAGCCCGGCTCACGACGCCGCACCGAAACGGGCGCGAGCCTTGAGCAGCGCGAGGCAGGCGCGCGCGGCATCGCCGCCCTTGTCCTGGCCCTCACGGCTGGCGCGGGCGAGCGCCTGGGCTTCGTCCTCGACGGTGAGGATGCCGTTGCCGATGGCGACGCCCCGCAATCCCAGATCCATGATCCCGCGGGCGGATTCGTTGGAGACGATCTCGAAATGATAGGTCTCCCCGCGGATCACGCAGCCCAGCGCGACATAGCCGTCGAAGCGCCCGGCCTGCGCGGCCATGGCGATGACGGGTGGAATCTCCAGTGCGCCCGGCACGGCGATGCGCTCGAAATGCGCCCCGCCCGCCTCCAGCGCCGCCGTGGCGCCGTCGAGGAGTTGGTCCGAGATATGCGTATAGAAGCGCGCTTCGACGATGAGGATGTTGGGTGTCATTTGCTTGCGCCGCGGATTGCCGGGCTTCTAATAGGATGCGCGCCGACGATATTGAGGCCGTAGCCATCGAGCGCCACGACCTTCTTCTCCGGCGTGTCGGTCAGAAGGATCATGTCCTTGACGCCGAGATCGAGCAGGATCTGCGCGCCGACGCCGAATTCCTTCACGCGGCGGCGGTCGACATCGTCCTGCGGCCGGCGCAGCAACAAATCGGTAACGAAGGTGGGCTTGGTCTGGCGC
The DNA here is from genome assembly GCA_036491175.1 of Rhizomicrobium sp. Lineage (GTDB taxonomy): Bacteria > Pseudomonadota > Alphaproteobacteria > Micropepsales > Micropepsaceae > Rhizomicrobium. The sequence continues at coordinate 53,961 of DASXCJ010000037.1, read as the reverse complement.
AGCAGCACGACGACGCCGCGCCCCCTCTCGCCGACGATGCGCATCGAGGCGCCGAGCACGTCGTGCTCATATTGCGCCCAGTCGAGGATGTCGCTGAACACGTTGATCGCATGCATGCGCACCAGCACCGGCTCGGGCCCGGAGATGTCGCCCTTCACCAGCGCGATATGCTCGGCATATTCCAGCGTGTTGGCGTAGACGTTCATCGTCCAGTCGCCGCCATTGTGGCTCTGGAAAGGCGTCTGCACCACGCGCTCGACGATGTGGTCGTAGCGGCGGCGATAGGCGATAAGATCAGCGATGGTGCCGATCTTCAGCCCATGCAATTGCGCGAAGGCGACGAGGTCGGGCAGCCGCGCCATGGTGCCGTCATCGTTCATGATCTCGCAGATCACGCCGGCGGGATTGAGGCCCGCGAGCCGGGCGATATCGACGGAAGCCTCGGTATGACCGGCGCGGATCAGCGTGCCGCCATGCTTGGCGACGAGCGGGAAGACGTGGCCCGGCATGACGATGTCGCCCGGGCCCTTGGTGGAATCGATGGCAACGGAGATCGTGTGCGCGCGGTCGTGAGCGGAGATGCCGGTCGACACGCCCTCCTTCGCCTCGATGGAGACGGTGAAGGCGGTCTGATGCGCGGTGCCGTTGAACTGCGTCATCATCGGGATCTGCAGGGCCGAGGCGCGCTCCTGCGTCAGCGCCAGGCAGATCAGCCCGCGGCCGTGCTTGGCCATGAAGTTGACGGCGTCCGGCGTGCACATCTGCGCGGGGATGACGAGGTCGCCCTCGTTCTCGCGGTCGTCGGCATCCATGAGGATGAACATGCGGCCGTTGCGCGCGTCCTCGATCACGTCCTCGATCTTGGCGATGTAGTCGTGGAAGACGTTGATCGTCACGGCTTCACCAGCCGCGCGACATAGCGCGCCATCAGGTCGACCTCGAGATTCACCTGCCCGCCCGGCTTGAGCTTGCCGAAGGTGGTGACCGACTGGGTATGCGGGATGATGTTGACGCCGAATTCGTTGCCGTCGACTTCGTTGACGGTGAGCGAGATGCCGTCCAGCGCAATCGATCCCTTCTGTGCGATGTAACGCGCGAGCGCGGCGGGCACCTTGAACTCCATGCGGATGGACTCGCCTTCCGGCGCCACGCGCACCACTTCGGCCACGCCGTCGACATGGCCGGTGACGATATGGCCGCCGAGCTCGTCGCCCACGCGCATCGGGCGTTCGAGATTGACGCGGTCGCCGATCTTCCAGTCGCCCAGCGTCGTCTTCGACAGCGTCTCGCCGGAAGCCGTTACGGCGAACCAGCGGTCCTTGCCCTTGCCGCGGTCGACGACCGTCATGCAAATACCCGAGCAGGCGATGGACGCGCCTTCGTCCACCTGGCTCGTGTCGTAATTGGTTGAGATGACGAGATGGGTGTCGCCGCGCTTCTCGACGTGGCGCACCTGACCGATATCGGTGACGATTCCCGTGAACATGGATTTTCTTTACGCCCGCCGGACGAAGCTTTCCAGCGTGTCGACGCCGACTGCGCGCTTGTTTACCCGCAAGAAATTCAGGGATAACGCATCGATATCGCCGCCCGCTTTGTCGCCCAGCGCATGGGGCGCGGTGAACAATTCCAGCCGGTCCGCTACGTCGGCGAATGCCCGCGCCACGGTCGCGCCGCCTTCGACCAGGAGCCGCGTGACGCCGCGTCCGGCCAGCGTCGCGAGCACGGTGGGTATGTCGCCCGCGAGGACCAGCGTGCCGGCCAAAGAACCAGGTTGTGCGAGCTTCGCCGTCTTGGGCATGCGACCTTTGCGGTCCAGCACCACACGCAACGGCGAATATTTTTCCAGACCCGGCAGGCGCACGGTCAGTTCCGGGTCGTCTTCGATCACCGTGTTCACCCCGACGAGGATCGCATCATGCTGGGCGCGCAAGAGATGCGCGTAACGCCGCGCCGCCGCGCCGGTGATCCATCTGTCCGCGCCCGGCGGCGGGATGCTCTTGTGATCGGAGCCCTGCGCAAGCTTGATGGTGACGAGCGGGCGGTTCTCGCGGATGCGCAGGAAAAAGCCAGCGTTCAATTCCGTCGCTTCTTTTTCCGACACGCCGGTGACGACTTCGATACCGGCAACGCGCAGCTTCGCGAAGCCCTGCCCCTTCACGCGCGGATCCGGATCCTCGACAGCGGCAACGACGCGCGCGACGCCGGCGTCGACGAGCGCATCCGCGCAAGGCGGCGTCTTGCCGAAATGCGCGCAAGGCTCGAGCGTGACGTAAGCCGTCGCCCCGCGCGCCGCTTCGCCCGCCTGCGCCAGCGCCATCGCCTCGGCATGCGGCCGCCCGCCATCCTGCGTCCAGCCGCGCCCGACGATCCGCCCCTCCGGTGAGACGATCACGCAGCCCACGGCCGGATTGGGCGCGACCCGCCCCAACCCGCGCGCGGCGAGCGTAAGGGCGTGATGCATGTGGGTGCGGTCGTTCACTGGTTCGGCTTTCGAAAATTCGCGCGCATGCCAAACCCAAACGCGCTGTCATCCCCGGCCGATCGAAGCGAGGGGAAGGGGACCCAGCTATTCACGCGAGCACCGGCGCCGAAGATGCCACCTGGGTCCCCTTCCCTCGCGCTACGCGCTCGCCGGGGATGACAGGTGTGCTGCACGGCCATCTTAGCTAGTCCTTGTCCCCGCCCTCGAGTTCGCCGATCAGGGCTTCGAAGTCCTTGGTCTCGCGGAAGTTCTTGTAGACCGAGGCGAAGCGGACATAGGCGACCTTGTCGAGGCTCGACAGCGCCTGCATCACCAGTTCGCCGATGACCGACGACGGGATCTCGTTCTCGCCCATGCTTTCCAGGCGGCGGACGATTCCCGTCACCATGCGGTCGATGCGCTCGGCCTCGACGGGGCGCTTGCGCAGCGCGTGATGCAGCGAGCGCTCCAACTTGTCGCGCTCGAAGGGCTCGCGGCGGCTGTTCTTCTTGGTGACGATCAGCTCGCGAAGCTGCACGCGCTCGAACGTGGTGAAGCGGCCGCCGCATTCTGTGCAGTGGCGGCGGCGGCGGATGGCGGAATTGTCCTCGCTCGGACGGCTGTCTTTGACCTGGGTATCTTCGTGACCGCAAAAGGGGCAGCGCATGAAATTGTTTTCCTGTCAGCTATAGATCGGGAAACGGCGGCAAAGATCGGCGACTTTCTCACGGACGTGGGCTTCGACGGCGGGATCGCCAGCCTCACCTTTCTGCGCGACTGCGTCCACCACTTCGACGATGAGCTTGCCGATCTCCTTGAACTCCGCCGGACCGAAGCCGCGCGTGGTGCCGGCGGGCGAGCCGAGGCGAACGCCCGACGTGATCGCGGGCTTCTCGGTGTCGAAGGGAATGGCGTTCTTGTTGGTGGTGATGGAGGCGCGGTCGAGCGCGCGCTCGGTGTCGCGGCCCTTGGCCTGCTTGGGGCGCAGGTCGACGAGCATCAGATGGGTGTCTGTCCCGCCGGAGACGATGTCGAGGCCGCCCGTGTGCAGCGTCTCGGCCAGCACCTTGGCGTTCTCGATGACGTTGCGGGCGTAGATCTTGAAGTCCGGCTTCAGCGCCTCGCCGAACGCGACCGCCTTGGCCGCGATGACATGCATTAGCGGGCCGCCTTGCAGTCCCGGGAATACGGCGGAGTTGATCTTCTTCCCAAGGTCGAGGTCCTTGGAGAGGATCATGCCGCCGCGCGGGCCGCGCAGCGTCTTGTGCGTCGTCGTCGTCACGACGTGGGCATATTCGAGCGGATTGGGATGGGCGCCGCCGGCGACGAGGCCCGCGAAATGCGCCATGTCGACCATGAAATAGGCGCCCACGGAATCGGCGATCTCGCGGAAGCGCTTGAAGTCGATGATCCGCGAATAGGCCGAGCCGCCGGCGATGATCAGCTTGGGCTTGTGCGCCTTCGCCGCCGCCTCGACGTCGTCCATGTCGATGCGGTGATCCTGGCGGCGCACCGTGTAGGACACGGGCTTGAACCACTTGCCGGACTGGTTGACCGGCGAACCATGGGTGAGATGTCCGCCGGCGGCGAGATCGAGGCCCATGAAGGTGTCGCCCGGCTGCATGAGGGCGAAGAACACCGCCTGGTTTGCCTGCGCGCCGGAATGGGGCTGAACATTGGCGAAGTCGCAGTTGAACAGACGCTTGGCGCGGTCGATGGCGAGTTCTTCGGCGATGTCGACATATTCGCAGCCGCCATAGTAACGGCGGCCGGGATAGCCCTCGGCATATTTGTTCGTAAGGACGGAACCCTGCGCCTCAAGCACAGCTCGGCTCACGATATTTTCCGAGGCGATGAGCTCGATCTTCTCCTGCTGGCGCGTCAACTCCTCGGCGATCGCGCGCGCGACTTCCGGGTCGGCCTCGGCCAGCCCGCGAGAGAAAAAGCCAGAGTCGCGCGGCTCTGCCGCGCTTGAAACCGCTGCCATGTCGGACCTCGTGAAAAGGGGCGGTCCGTGCCGCCCGCCACACCTAATCGCGGCCCTTCCCTAGCGCTTTACAAAATCTTGCGCCAGTCCATAGGGAGCACGGTTCTTATACCGAAAACGCATAATCAAGTCCTCGATATGCAACTTCTAAGGATCGCGCAAGTTTTCATCCCCAAATTTGATCTGATCGGACTGGACAACCTATTCGTTCAATTCGCATTGCGATAAAGCTGAGGACACGCAATAAGCATCGATCATTGCTGCTTTAAATGCCATTTCTGCAACGCCGACTCGGTATCATGGAATCCGCATTTCAATTCTTTGGAATACTGCTTGATTTTGGTTTTTGAACTAGGCAATACGCTGCTTATTCGAAACTTGAACCAGCCAGGCCAGAGGTACGCGTAAAAATGAGCGATATGCAGGCGGCGAAAGCCGACGATCTCCTCAAGCTCGCCAGCGACATCGTCGCGGCTTACGTCTCCAATAATCCTATCGCCATCTCAGACGTTCCCGGCATGATCAAAAGCGTGCACGCCACGCTCGGCGGCCTTTCCAACGGCGGCGCCGTGGACGTCCAGACCACGCAGAAACCCGCCGTGGCCGTGAAGAAATCGGTCACCCCCGGCTATATCGTGTGCCTGGAGGACGGCAAGAAGCTGAAGATGCTGAAGCGCTACCTGCGCTCGCGCTACGGCCTGTCGCCCGAGGAATATCGCGCAAAGTGGGGTCTGCCCGCCGACTACCCCATGGTGGCCCCGGACTACGCCCAGCAGCGCTCGGATTTCGCCAAGAAGATCGGTCTTGGCCGCTCGGCGCCGGCCTCCAAGGGCCGCCGCCGCGGATAGTCTTCGCGAAAGCAAACAGGAAAGACGGCGGGGCGAAAGCTCCGCCGTTTTTCTTTTGATTGTCGCGAGTATTACGAGGTCCAGACCCTACATTACGTAGAGTTCATATTTTTCTTGATGACATAGTCCAGTTTGCGCAGTGCGGCCGCCTTGAGTGTTGCCTGAGGCGCGCCCGCCGGGCCGACGATACTGGCCTCGGCGCCCGAGGCGCTGTCGATCGCGGTGACTTTGACGACATTGCCCAGCATCACGAACTCGACCAGGACTTCGCCCCTCACGCCGCGCGGCCGAGTTGGTGGGCGGTCCATACCTGATCCAAGGCGCGGACCAATTCGTCCATCATGGCGTCGGTATGGAGAGGCGACGGGGTGAAGCGCAGGCGCTCCTGCCCCCGCGGCACGGTGGGATAGTTGATCGGCTGCACATAGATGGCGTGGTCGCGCAACAGCGCATCCGACACCGCCTTGCACGTCACGGCATTGCCGACGAAGACCGGCACGACATGGCTGGGGGAGTTCATCACCGGCAGCCCCGCTTCCCCGAGCAGGCGCTTCAGCCGCGCCGAGCGCTCATGCAGCGCCTGACGCTCGACTTCGCTCGATTTGAGGTGCCGCACGCTGGCGAGCACGCCGGCGGCGACCGACGGCGTCAAGGACGTCGTGAAGATGAAACCCGGCGCGAAGGAGCGGATGCAATCCACCAGATCGGCGCTGGCCGCGATATAGCCGCCCATCACGCCGAAGGCCTTGGCGAGCGTGCCCTCGATGATATCGACGCGGTGCATAGCGCCATCGCGCGCCGCGACGCCCGCGCCGCGCGGCCCATAGAGGCCCACGCCGTGGACTTCGTCGAGATAGGTCATCGCGCCGTATTTCTCGGCGAGATCGCAGATCGCCGGGATCGGCCCGAAATCGCCGTCCATCGAATAGACGGACTCGAAAGCGATCAGCTTGGGCGCATCCGGATCGGCGACGCGCAACTGCGCCTCGAGATCGGCGAGATCGTTGTGCTTGAAGAGACGCTTCTCCGCTCCGCCGCGGCGGATGCCTTCGATCATCGAGGCGTGGTTCAGCGCGTCGGAGAACACGATCAGGCCCGGCAACAGCTTGGCGAGCGTCGACAAGGTCGTGTCGTTGGAGATGAAGCCGGAGGTGAAGAGCAGCGCAGCTTCCTTGCCGTGGAGATCAGCGAGTTCGGCCTCGAGCTCGACATGATAGTGCGTCGTGCCGGAGATGTTGCGCGTGCCGCCGGAGCCGGCGCCCGCCGTGTCCAGCGCCTCATGCATGGCGGCGATCACCTTGGGGTGGCGACTCATGCAGAGATAGTCGTTGGAGCACCAGACGGTGATCGGTTTCTTCCCACTCTCGGTGTAGAAATCGGCGCGCGGCAGGGCGTCGCGGCGGCGCACGATATCGGCGAAGACCCGGTAGCGGCCCTCGCGGCGCAGCCCGGCAAGGGCGTCCCGGAAGCGGTTCAGATAGGAAAACGCCATGGCGACCCGTCTTTCGAACGGCGGGAGATTACCCCAGCCACCCCCCTGCCCCCAAAGCGAAATTGTCACATCGCGGGCGGGCGGGCGGCTGCCTACAGGCGGAAGCGCACCTGGTCGATCCAGAACCGCTCCATCCGGCGAAGGCTGGTGTTCATGGTATCGAGGTCGGCGCCCGCGACGTTCCCCACGGCTTCGAGGGAGCCCAGATGGCGGTCGAAAAGTTCCCGCAGCATGTCGCGCACGTCCTCGCCCTTGGGCGTGAGACGCACGAGAACCGAGCGGCGGTCGGCCTCGGACCGTTCGTGATGGATGTAACCCGACTCCACCAGCTTCTTGAGATTGTACGACACGTTCGAGCCGAGATAGTGGCCGCGCGTGCGAAGTTCGCCCGCGGTCAATTCCTGGTCGCCCACGTTGAAGAGCAGCAGCGCCTGCACGCTGTTGATCTCGCGCTCGTCGCGGCGGTCGAGCTCGTCCTTGATCACGTCGAGCAATTGCCGGTGCAATCGCTCAATCAAGTTGAGCGATTCGAGATAGTATTTGCGGAGCGGTTGCGCGCCTTCGAGCGCCGCAGCCGCCTGCGGTTTTGCCAACGCCGTCATTGTCATCCCGCCCGGTTTTCCAGGCGCCCACCTGTTTTATTAAAACAAGCCTAGGCGCGAGCCGTTAAGGACGCGTAAATTGTCACAGTTCGCCGCGCAGCATTTTGACGATACCGCTGAAGTCGAGCCCGGCATGTCCTTTCGCGGCAAACAAACTGTAAAGCTGCGCCGCTTCCGCGCCGAGCGGCGTCACCGCGCCGGAGGATTGCGCCGCGGTCTGCGCGAGCTTGAGATCCTTGAGCATCAGCCCGCTGGCGAAGCCGCCGGCATAGTCGCGGTTGGCGGGCGAAGTGGGCACCGGTCCCGGGACGGGACAATAGGTCGTCAGCGACCAGCACTGGCCGGACGAGGTCGAGGCGATGTCGAACAGCTTCTGCGGATCGAGGCCAAGCTTCTCCCCCAGCACGAAGGCTTCGCAGGTGCCGATCATCGAGATGGCGAGCAGCATGTTGTTGCAGATCTTGGCCGCTTGCCCCGCGCCCGCGCCGCCCGCCAGAACGACCTTCTTGCCCATCTTCTCCAGGATCGGCCGGGCGCGCGCGAACGCCTCGTCGCCGCCGCCGCACATGAAGGTGAGCGTGCCGGCTTCCGCCCCGCCCGTGCCGCCGGAGACCGGCGCATCGAGGAAATCGAATCCCGCCTTTTCCGCTGCCGCATGAACCGCACGCGCGGAATCGATATCGATGGTCGAGGAGTCGATCAGGAGCGTCCCCTTCTTCGCCGCGCCGAGAATCCCGTTGTCGAGATAGACCGAGCGCACATGCTGGCCCGCCGGCAGCATCGTCACGACGACGTCGGCATCCTTGACTGCCTCATTCGCAGAGCCGGCCTTGGTCGCGCCCGCATCGATCACCGGCTTCAACATGGCGTCGCTCAAATCGAACGCCGCCACGCCATGCCCCGCCTTGAGCAGGTTCCGCGCCATGGGGCCGCCCATATTGCCCACGCCGATGAATGCGATGGTCGTCATAGCTTTAGCTCCTTCTCGCCCAGCGGGGCGAAATATCCGGCGATGTCCGCATCGCGGACGCCGGTCAGATCGGGCGGCGACCATTTCGGCGCGCCGTCCTTGTCGATGATGGTGGCGCGGACACCTTCGTAGAAATCGTGACCGGCGACGATGCGGATGACCATGCGGTATTCCATGCGCATGCAATCGTCGAATTCGAGCTTCGCGCCCTCGCGGATCTGGCGGAAGGCGACTTTCAGGCTGGTCGGCGATTTGGTGCGGATGATCTTGACGGTATCGCGCGCCCAGTCGGTGTGCTCGGCGTCGAGCGCATCCAGGATCGCCTCGACCGAGTCCTTGGCGAAACAGCGGTCGATGACGGCGCGGTGCTCGGCGAGGAATGCGCCCGGCACCTCTTCCGCCAGATCGGCGAGCGCGGCATCGGGCGTCTTGCCGTCCGCGAGGCGGGCGATCAGCAAATCCCACTTTTCGCGCGGCGCGAAATGGGTGGCGATGCCGGCAGTGAGCGTGTCGGCGGTCTTCAACCGGGCGCCCGTAAGCGCGAGATACATGCCGGTCTCGCCCGGACAGCGCGGCAGAAAATAGGAGCCGCCGACATCGGGAAACAGGCCGATCCCGGTCTCTGGCATGGCGAAGAGCGTCGTCTCCTCGGCGACACGATGGCTGCCATGCACCGACACGCCCACGCCGCCGCCCATGACGATGCCGTGGACCAGGGCGACATAGGGTTTGGGATAGTGCTTGATCGTGGCGTCGAGAACATATTCGTCGCGGTAGAAATCCAGCGCATAGGGCGTGCCAGCCTTGCCGCTCTCATAGAGCGCGCGGATGTCCCCCCCGGCGCAGAACGCCTTCTCGCCCGCACCGCGCACCACGACGGCCTTCAACGCATCGTCCGTGGCCCAGCGGTCGAGTTGCGCCTGCATCGCCCGCGCCATGTCCCAGGTAAGCGCATTAAGCGCCTTGGGCCTGTCCAGAGTGATCAGGCCGAGCGATCCGCGCTGTTCGAACAGGACCTCGCTCACTGCCTGAACATCTCCCGCGCCACGATCACGCGCATGATCTCGTTGGTGCCCTCCAGGATCTGATGCACCCGCAGGTCACGGACGTGGCGCTCGGCGGGGAAATCCTTGAGATAGCCGTAGCCGCCGTGAAGCTGCAGCGCGTCGTTTGCGATCTTGAAGCCCATGTCGGAGGCGAAGCGCTTGGCCATGGCGCAGAGCATGGTCGCGCGCGGCTGCTTCTTGTCGAGCGCGTCCGCCGCCGCCCGGATCATCAGGCGCGCGGCTTCCAGCTCCGTTGCCATGTCGGCGAGCTTGAATTGCGAGGCCTGGAAATCGGCGATGGGTTTGCCGAACTGCTTGCGGTCGCGCGCATAGGCCTTCGCCTCTTCCAGCGCCGCGCGCGCGGTGCCGACGGAGCAGGCGCCGATATTGATGCGCCCGCCGTCGAGCCCCGCCATCGCGATCTTGAAGCCCTCGCCCTCGCCGCCGACGCGGTTGGCGATGGGCACGCGGCAATCCTCGAAGATCACCAGCGCGGTGGGCTGCGAATTCCAGCCCATCTTGCGCTCCTTCTTGCCGAAGGAGAGGCCCGGCGCGCCCTTCTCGACGACGAGGCACGAGACGCCCTTCGGCCCGTCCTCGCCCGTGCGCACCATGCAGACATAGATGTCCGACACGCCCGCGCCCGAGATGAAGGCCTTGGAGCCGTTCAGCACGTAGTGATCGCCATCCTTCACCGCTTTAGTTTTGAGCGAGCCGGCGTCGGAGCCCGAGCCCGGCTCGGTGAGGCAATAGCTGGCGATCTTGTCCATGCCGACAAGTGCGGGGAGGAAACGCTTGCGCACCTCCTCGCCGCCAAAGCGGTCGATCATCCATGACGCCATGTTGTGGATGGAGATGAAGGCGGCGGTCGAGGTACAGCCAGCGCTCAGCTCCTCGAAGATGATCGCGGCGTCGAGGCGGCTCATCTCCGAACCGCCGACGTCGCCCTTCACATAGATCGACGCGAAGCCAAGCGCCGCGGCCTCGCGCAGCACATCGACGGGGAAATGCTCTTTCTCGTCCCACTCCGCGGCATTGGGCGCGAGCCGGTCCATCGAGAAGCGACGGGCGGCGTCCTCAATGGCGCGTTGGTCTTCGGTGAGTTCGAAATCCATCAGTGTCCTCCGAACATGAAGCCGCCGATCTGCTTCTTCAGCGCCTTGATCTCGGCGACATGCGACTTGATCAGGGGCAGATCGGCCTTGCTGGCGACCTCTTCCTTCTTGGCGCGCGCGAGCACGGCCGCGCTGAAGCCACCCGGCGGGGTGCAATCGCCGCCGCAGCTTCCGCCCTCGCCCGTGATCTGGGGCAGCACCGTCTCGATCTCGTTCTTCACCGCTTCATAACGCTTGGGCACGCCGCGCTGCTCCGCGATCTTGTCGTCATAGGAGGCGAGTTCGGCCGCCCGCGCCGCCAGATTGGCGTTGCGGGTCATCTGGTCCATCTCGCCCTGTGTCGGCAGATGGTCGCCCTTGGGCGTCTTCGGCGGGTGCTTCTGCATGTTGACGGTGAAGTCGACGGCGGCCTTGTCGTCACCCGTGAGGTGCGCATTGTGGGCGGCCGCGGCGCGCAGGATGTCCATGTAGAAATCGACATCGGCCTTGGTCAGGGGCACGATCTCGTAGTCGGGAAGCGGGGCCTCGGCCAAAGCGGCGCTCGAAGCCAGGATTCCGGCGAAAATGCCGGCGAAAATGAGGGCAGCAAGGCGCATGGACAAGTCCTCCCCGATGACCCGGCCTCCTTGCATCCGGACGGCCTAATTGGCAAGAGACGGAGCCATGAACCCAGTTTTTCCGGCCATCCGCATGCGGCGTCTGAGGCGCCACGACTGGGCACGCCGCCTGGTGGCCGAGCACACGCTGAGCCCCGCCGATTTCATCTGGCCGATCTTCGTCTCCGACGGCACGAATATGCGCACGCCGGTGGCCTCCATGCCCGGCGTGGAGCGGCTCTCGGTCGATCTGGTTCCGGCCGCCGTCGAGGATGCGGCCAAGCTCGGCATCCCGGTGGTGGCGCTGTTCCCCTATACCGACGCTTCGCTAAAGACCGCCGACGGCAAGGAAGCGCTCAACCCGCAAAACCTCGTCTGCAAATCGGTGCGCGCGATCAAGAAAGCGGTGCCGGAGATCGGCGTGCTCTGCGACGTGGCGCTCGATCCTTATACAAGCCACGGCCATGACGGCGTGTTCGACGGCAACAACCAGAACATCGCCAATGACGAGACGGTCGAGCTCCTGGTCAAGCAGGCGCTGCTGCAGGTCGAGGCGGGATGCGACATCATCGCGCCATCCGACATGATGGACGGCCGCGTCGGCGCGATCCGCAGCGCGCTCGAAAACGCCGGCCACCGCGACACGCTGATCATGGCCTATGCGGCCAAGTACGCGAGCGCCTTCTATGGCCCGTTCCGCGACGCGGTCGGTTCGGCCAAATCGCTGATGGGCGATAAGCGCACCTATCAGATGGACCCGTCCAACGGCGACGAGGCCCTGCGCGAAGTGGCGCTCGACATCGCCGAGGGCGCGGACATGGTGATGGTGAAGCCGGGCATGCCCTATCTCGACCTCGTGCGCCGGGTGAAGGACGAGTTCGGCATGCCGACCTTCGCTTATCAGGTGTCCGGCGAATATTCGATGCTGATGGGCGCGATCGAGCGCGGCTGGTTCGACCGCGACCGCGTGATCCTGGAAGCGCTCATCGCCTTCAAGCGCGCCGGCGCCAGCGGCATCCTCACCTATTTCGCCAAGGACGCGGCGAAGCTCCTCAAGGCGCGGCATGCATAGCGGCGCCCGCCTTTGCGGCACGGTGCGCTTCACCGTGGCGGGCGATTTGCCGCCGCCGGACGCCTGCCACTGCACCGCCTGCCGCAAAACGTCCGGCCATTATTTCGTCTCGACGGACGTGCCGCGCGGCGCCGTGATCATCGAGGGCGGGGACAAGGTCACCTGGTTTCAGTCATCCGAGAAAGCGCGCCGCGGGTTCTGTTCGGTCTGCGGGTCGTCGCTGTTCTGGGATCCGCTCCAGCGCGACTGGATCGGCATCGCCATGGGCGCTTTCGACAAGCCGACCGGCACGCATCTGCACATCCATATCTTCGTCGCCGACAAGGGCGACTACTACGACATCACGGACAAATTGCCGCAAAACCAACAATAGGGGCATGACATGCGAGGGATTGTGTTTGCGGGATTGTTGCTGGCTGGACTCGCGCGGGCGGCCGCGCCGGAGACGAACGAGATCCAGCTCCAGATGCATGTCGCGATCCCGATGCGCGACGGGGTCAAGCTGAACGCGACGCTCTATCGCCCGGCCGGCTCCATCAAGCGTGCGCCGGTCGTCTTCATGCTCACCGCCTATCCCGACGACACCTCGCACCCGACCGGCGCCTATTTCGCGGCGCATGGGATGAACTATCTCTATGTCGACGTGCGCGGGCGCGGCGACTCCGAGGGCAATTTCGTTCCGTTCGAGCGCGATGCGAATGACGGACACGACGTCGTCGAATGGCTCGCCAGGCAGCCCTGGTCGGACGGGCATGTCGCCATGTTCGGCGGCTCCTATGCCGGCGGCGACCAGTGGCAGGTGGCGGGCACGCATCCGCCGCATCTGTCGGCGATCGCGCCGGTAGCGAGCGTGCGGCTCGGCATCGATTTCCCGATGGCGCACAATGTGAGCTATCCCTACACCATCCAGTGGCTTAGCTACACGACGGGCCGCCCGCTCTACGGCGCGCTGTTCCAGACCCAGGTTTGGGACGATCTCAACAAGCGGATGTATCGCCAGGGCCTGCCCTTCTCGCGGCTGGATGTCGAAGCCGGCAATCCGAACGCCGAGTTCCACAAATGGATCGCGCATCCGGATTACGATGCGTACTGGAAAGGCTTGTCGCCGACGAAGGACGTGGTCGCGAAGCTCAACCTGCCGATGCTAGTGATCACCGGCGCGCGCGACGGAGACCAGCTCGGCACCCTCTCCTTCTATGAGGACCACCTCACGCCTTCCGGCCCGCCCAAGAACTACTTCCTGGTGATGGGTCCGTGGGACCATCCCGGTACGCGCGAGCCCAAGCCCGATATCGGCGACGAGCATTTCGGCCCGGCCAGCGTCATCGATGTCCGGCGTCTGCATCTGGAATGGTACCGGCATGTGATGTTGAACGGACCCAAGCCGGCATTTTTCCAGAATAACGTCGCCTACTACGTCTCCGGCCCTGGCGCGGAGTGCTGGAAATACGCGGACTCGCTCGCCGCGGCGACGAAGCGCACGCAGACCCTGTTCCTCAACGCGGCGGGCGGCGCGGACAATCTCTACAGTTCCGGCAAGCTCCAGGACGCGGTCAAGGGCGCGGTGGGCGCGCAATGGATTTCCGATCCCACCGATCTGCGCAACGGCGGGCCGTCGAACGTCCCGCCCGGCGACGACATCCACGGCGACGGCCTCGTCTTCCACACCGCGCCCTTCGCGCAGGACACCGAGCTCGACGGCAAGATGTCGCTGAAGCTGTCGCTCACCATCGACGGGCCGGACGCGGATATCGGCGCCTCGCTCTTCCTCATCACGCCGGACGGGAAGGCCCATGCGCTGGACCAGACGATCGTCCGTGCGCGCTATCGCCATTCGCTGGAGAAGGCGGAGCTGGTGAAGCCGGGCGTCGTCGATCTCTACGCAATCCCTGGCACGCAATGGTTCGCGGTGCGTGCGCCCAAGGGCTCGCGGCTCAGGCTGATCGTGGGCAGCGTCAACGATCCCGGCTCGCAGAAGAACTGGAACTCGGCCAAGCCGGTCTCGGACCAGTCGCGCGCCGACGCCCACAAGGAGGCAATCCGCCTTGTGCAGGACGCGGCGCATCCCTCGACCATCGCCATCCCCTACGGCGATGTGAACGGGCCGTGCCGCAACTCGGCGACGTGGTGAGAGATTCGATTTTCTCAGATCGAACTTACCCGCTCATCGTCATGGCCGGCCTTGTGCCGGCCACCCATAGCCGCGGTCTATCCGAACTATCGCAGACCGAGGTTATGGGTCCCCGGGACAAGCCCGGGGATGACGGATTTAAAAAGGGTGCTCAAAAATCTATCTCTTCAGCCGCGCGAACAGGCTCGACGTATCCCAGCGCTTGCCGCCCATGGTCTCGACCTCGGCGTAGAACTGGTCGACCAGCGCCGTGACGGGGACGCTGGCGCCGTTGCGGCGGGCTTCCTCGAGTGCGATAGCGAGGTCCTTGCGCATCCACTCCACCGCGAAGCCGTGCTCGAAATGGCCTTCGAGCATGGTTTTATGGCGGTTCTCCATCTGCCAGGATTGCGCGGCGCCCTTGGAAATAACGTCCACCACGGCGAGCGGATCGAGCCCGGCATGCCGTGCGAAGCTGAGGCCTTCCGACAAAGCCTGCACCAATCCGGCGATGCAGATCTGGTTGACCATCTTGGTGAGTTGGCCCGCGCCGGCCTCGCCCATGCGGCGGCATTGCTTGGCGTAGATCTTCAGGATCGGTTCGGCCTTCGCGTAAGCCGCCTGCCCGCCGCCGCACATGATGGTGAGCTGACCGTTCTTCGCGCCCTGCTCGCCCCCCGACACCGGCGCATCGACGAAATGGATTCCGCGCTGGCCCGCATTCTCCGCGAGTTCGCGCGCGATGCCGGCGGATGCGGTGGTATGGTCGACGAACACAGCGTCGCGCTTCATGGTGATGAAGGCGCCATGGCGGCCGAGCGTGACCTCGCGCAGATCCTCGTCGCGGCCGACGCAGGCGAGAACCGCGTCCATATTGGCGGCGGCCTCGGCCGGCGTGGGCGCCGATGCGCCGCCATATTCCGTCACCCAGGCTTCCGCCTTGGCGCGGTTGCGGTTGTAGACGGTGACGTCATGGCCGGCCTTCTTGAGATGCCCGGCCATGGGGTAGCCCATGACGCCTAGACCGATGAATGCAAGCTTCATGACGCCGTCTCCGATTCGACGTCGTGAAGCTTACTCCATCACCTCCATCTCGATCTTCGCCTTCTCGCCGGGGGGTGGGGCAATGATCTGTGGCCTCTTCATGAAGAACATGATCAGCAGCGACGGCAGGCAGACATAGAACATGAACAGGAAGTCGTTGGCATAGGCCGCGACCTGGGCGTTGTAGTTGATGACGGCGTTCGCCCCCATCGCGCCGGTAGGCAGCGCCGGATTCCACATCAGGCTCTGTGCATTGATCATCAGGTTGCGATTGAAGGGCGTGAAATGCGCGGCCATCTGTGAATGGAACATCTGCACGCTGACCGCGAGCATGGTGGTGGTCAACGATATTCCGATGGCGCTGCCGACATTGCGCACGAGATTCATCACCGCCGAGCCGTCGGTGCGGAGCAAGGGCGACAACGTCGCGAAGGCGACGAGATTCATCGGCATGAAGACGAGGCCCATGCCGATGCCCTGGATGAAGGTGGTGGTGATCAGCGTCGAGGTCGAGATGTCCGGCGTCCAGGTCGACATCTGATACATCGACCACAGCAGCAGCACGTCGCCCACGCCCATCACCATACGCGCGTCCATCTTGAGCGCGAGCCTGCCTGCGAACATCATCGCGATCATGGTGCCAACGGCCCGCGGGGCGAGCAGCAGGCCGGTGTCCGTCACGCTGTAGTTGCCGAGGTTCTGCAGGTAAGGCGGCAGCAGCGCGGTGGAGGCCAGCATCACCATGCCGATCATGAACATCAGCACCAGCGACGTCAGGAAGTTGCGGTCGCGGAAGATTTCGCGCGGGATGAAGGACTTTGCCGTCGTCAGCATATGCACGATGAAGATGTAGATGCCGAGCCCGGCGAGGACCGCTTCGGCGACAATTTCGCTGGAGGAGAACCAGTCCTTGTCGGTGCCGCGATCGAGCAGCAATTGCAGCGCGCCAAGACCTACGCCGAGCGCGGCAAAGCCCGTCCAGTCGAATTTCAAGTCACCGGCGCGGTGGGTGTCGCGCAGATAGAGCCAGATTCCACTGACGGCGGCGATGCCGAACGGCAGGTTCACATAGAACACCCAGCGCCAGCTGTAGCTGTCGGTCAGCCAGCCTCCGAGCGTCGGGCCCAGGATCGGACCCACCATCACACCCATGCCCCAGATCGCCATGACCGAGCCGCGCTTCTCCGGCGGATAGAGGTCGAGCATGATCGACTGCGACAGGGGGGACAGCGCCGCGCCGAACGCGCCCTGCAGCAGCCGAAACAGGACCATCTGGTCGAGCGTCTGTGCCGCACCGCACATCATCGAGGTGACGGTGAAGCCGGATATGCAGACCAGCGCGAGATTCTTGCGTCCGTAGCGCGAGGCGAGCCAGCCCACCGGCGCCGTCATGATCGCCGAGGAAACGATGTAGGACGTCAGCACCCAGGTGATCTGGTCGCGGCTGGCCTGCAGGTCGCCTTGCATATGCGGCAGGGCGACGTTCGCGATGGTGGAGTCGAGGGCCTGCATCAAGGTGCCGGCCATCGAGCACAGCATCACGATGGTGAGGGCGAATTTGCTCTCATAGGCTTCGTAGGAGGCGCCTAACGCACGCGACATCGGATCAACCGCCGAACAGCATCCGGTTCCAGCGCCGGCGGCCGGTATCGATCTCGACCTCCGCGCTCATGCCCGAGCGGAGTTCCGGATCGCCCGGCTTGCGCTCGATCCTGATCTTGAGCGGGATGCGCTGCTGGACCTTGACCCAATTGCCGCTCGAATTCTCGGCCGGCAGCACGGAGAAGGCGCCGGACGTGGCGGCGCTGATCGCCGACACGGTGCCGTGCCAGGTGCGGCCCGGATAAGTATCGATCGCGACGTCGACGGGCTGGCCGAGCCTCACATTGGTGAGGTCGGTTTCCTTCATCTGCGCGTCCACCCACGCGTCGCTCGAGCCGATGAGGCCCACGGCGCTGGTGGTCGAGAACGCGCTCATCGCGGAGATAACGAGCGTGCCGGGCTGCAGCGAATCCACTTCCGAGACGATGCCATCGAAGGGCGCGCGCACGATGGTGTGATCGAGTTGGCGCTGGGCTTCGTCGACCGCGGCGCGCGCCTGCATGTATTGGGGGGTCTTCTCCACGGCGATGTTGGGATCGCCGTTCAGCTTGGCGAGCATGGCGTTGGCGGTCGACTGATCGGCCGCAAGCTGCTGCTGCGCGCCGGCCAGGGTCAGGCGTGACTGGTCATAGGTCGCCGGCGCGATGGCGTTGGCCTTCACCAGGCTCGCGTAACGCGCATTGTTGCGGGCGTCGAGATCGACCTGCGCCTTCTGGGCGGCGACCGTCGACACGAGTTGCTGATAGGAATCCTTCGTCTGCTGGACGGTCTGCACCGTTTGCGCGAGCTGCGACTGCGCGTTGACGAGCGCGATCTGGAAAGGCTGCCGGTCGATGGTGAAGAGGATGTCGCCCTTCCTTACCGTCTGGCCCTCCTTGACGTTCACGGTCTTCACCAGGCCCGACACGTCGGTCGAGACCATCAGCTTGGCAGCCGACACATACGAGTCGTCGGTCGAAACGTAGCGCCCGCCCATCAGATAGCTTCCAAGCGCAACCACAGCGACGATGGCCACCCCGCCATACATCAGCACCTTGCGCATGAACGCCTTGTCTGTGCGGATACGCCCGATCGTCTGCGCGCCCCATCCGGGCGCGCCCTCCGCGGCGGCGTATTGCGAAGTATCGGACTGCATCGCGTTCATGATCCTACTCCCCGGCCATTGCCAACTTGGGTGAGGCCGACAGGTTTTCCTTGATGGTGAGAAGCGCTTCGACGACGCGCGTGTAGTCGTCTCCCGAGACGTTCTGCGCCAATTCCGCGTGTAGCTCGTCCTTGTAGCGGGAGATCTCGTCGATGATCGGCTGGGCGCCAGGCAACAGATGCAGCCGGCGGATTCGGCGGTCGGCCGGATCGGCGCGGCGCTCGACGAGGCCGCGGATCTCCAGCCGATCGATAAGGCGGCCGACCGTGATCGGTTCGACCTCGCAGATCGCCGCCATCTCGTTCTGGGAGAGGCCTGGCTGACGGCTGAGGCGGGCCAGGATGATCCATTGGGCGCGAGTCATGCCGAAGGCCCGGGCGCGTTGGTCGAAGCGGGTGCGGATCACGCGCGCCACGTCGTTCAGCACGATCATCAGGTCTTTGTCGAAGGAGGGCGCCATTTGGGTCATCTCTAAGCCAAGATAACATAAGCGACGTTATAATAAGCTTCAAGGGGTATTTTGCACCGCAGCGAAGAGCAGATGCCTGGATTTCAGCCCTTTCGCAACCGGCTGAGTGCGTCCAAATGTCGATTCGCCGCTTTCTCGGCCGACTTTTCGATCCTCCGGTAGGCTTCGACGACGGCCTGCCCTGCCGGCGACAGCGTGGCGCCTCCACCCCGCTTCCCGCCCGTGGCGGTCTGGACCAGCTCCTGGCCGAAGCATTCCTCAAGCGCCTGGAGCAGCAACCATGCCCGGCGATAGCTCATGCGCATCGCGCTCGCGGCGGCGCGGATCGAACCGGTGTCAGCGATCTGTTCCAGCAAGCGAATCTTACCTGGGCCGATCTGTCCGCCGGCGAGATCGATGCGGATCGTCAGGCGCGGATGCGCGTGACCGTCCTGTGACCGACTATGGCGCAAAAGAGACTCTCCGGCGTCGTCGCAAATCTGTCATCCCGATTTCACCGAAGTGACATCCACCGCCGGTACCACCGCGATCAGCCACTCACTGTCCGGGGCTGGACGCCGCATCCACTGCGGTTTTACGCGTATTCGAGCGGGGATCAAATGAGCTTCAAAACACTTCTGTTGGGTACGGCCGCGTGCGCGCTGATGGCCAGTCCGGCTTTCGCGCAAGCGACCACCACCACGACCACGACCACCACGACGGTCAAGCACCACAAACATCACGTCGCGTCCACGACGTTCACCACCACTTCCACGCATGGCGAAAGCCGCATGGACCGGATGGAACGGATGATCGAGGACCAGGCCGCGGAAATCCGCGACCTCAAGGCGCATCAAGGCGTCGCCGTGACGGCCGATGCGGCTCCTGCCCCGTCGGGCACGGTGAGCTCCGCCGAATTCGAAGCGCTGCAGAACCAGGTCTATGAGCAGCAGGCCTCGACCGCGTCGATGACGAAGAATAGCTGGTGGGCCAACACCAAGATCAGCGGCCGCTTCTACATGGATGTCACCAACATCGATGCGACCGGCAACGTCAAGACCGCGGGCGGCACGGCGTTCCATACGAAGAGCCCGTCGGACGGCTTCAACTACGACCTGAAGCGCGCGTACCTGATCATCGATCACAAGTTCAACGACACCTACTCGGCGAACCTGACCACCGACGTCACCTATGACGGCACGACCGGCGCGTCGCAGCTCTTCGTCAAGAAGGCCTACCTGCAGGCTTCCTACGACCCGGCCTTCAACATCCGCCTCGGCTCCGCCGATCTTCCCTGGGTGCCCTTCGTGGAAGGCATCTACGGCTACCGCTACGTCGAGAACGTGTTGGTCGACCGCACCAAGTTCGGCACGTCCGCCGATTGGGGTGCGCATTTCTACGGCAATTTCGACCTCGGCGGCCCGACCCTCGGCTACCAGGTCTCCGCCATCAACGGCTTCGGCTACAAGGCCGATCCGATCGGCGGCGGCACCAACCGCAGCAAGGGTATCGACGTCGAAGCCCGCGCCAACCTGAACTGGGATGGCTTTGTGGCCGCTGTCGGCTACTACGACGGCAAGCTCGGCAAGGACGTGCAGAACACATTCGTGAACTGCGCAACGTCCGGTCCCGCGGACGAGGAAAGCACCTGCCACCCGGCAGAACGCTTCGATGCCCTGGTGGCCTACACAAGCGACCAGTTCCGCGTCGGCGCAGAATACTTCTCCGCCAAGAACTTCAAGAGCGTGAACGTGGCCGTTCCCACCAAGGCCGACGGTTACTCGGCGTTCGCGTCGTGGAAGTTCGATCCGCAATGGAGCGTCTTCGGCCGCTATGACTGGGTGAAGCCGACGGACGCGCTGATCTTCCCGACTGCCAGCGACCAACGCAACCAGTACTACAATTTCGGTGTCTCCTATAGCCCGATCTCCGCGCTCGACTTCGCGCTCGTCTACAAGCACGACGCGATGCGCAACGGCGATTTCAGCGACTCCGAAATCACGACCTTCACGTGCCTGGACTCGTCGGGCTTGCCCGGCGCGCCCCCGGTCGCGCACGGCACCTGCAACCAGATCACCTACAACGAAATCGGCCTGTTCGCGCAGGTCAATTTCTAAGCTTGAATCCCCTTTCCTTGACGCCGCCGGAGCAACCCTCCGGCGGCGTTTTTGTTTTTGGAACGCGGAATTCGATTGACGCGGAGACGCGGAATTCGTGCAGGCGATCCACGGCAAGGCAACCCGTTACCGCCCGCGAAGCGGGCAGGCCTTCATTAGGCTGACCCGCTTCGCGGGCCGTTACGGCGCGATTAAATCTCGACCGCCAGAACCTCCGCGTCTCCGCGGCTCCGCGTCAATCGGTACTACCCCGCCAGCGCGCCGTATTTGCCCTGGAAGAACACCAGCGGCGCCCCCGCCTCGCGGCGGGCGAAGCGGAGGACGCGGCCGATGAGGATGGCGTGATCGCCGGCGTCGTGGACGGCGTGGCGCTCGCACTCGAAGATCGCGAGCGCATCGGCCAGCGCCGGCGCGCCGAGCTCGGTCTCGATCAGTTCGATGCCATCGAGCGAGTGGCCGCCTTGCTTGGCCAGGCGCGTGGAGACCGTCTCGTGGGCGGTGCCAAGGATGCTGATCGTGTGATGCGGCGCCTGGCTGAAGCCCGCGAAGCGGTCGGAGCGCTTGTCCAGGCACCACAGGACCAAAGGCGGGGCCAGCGACACCGAAGTGAAGGAATTGACGGTGATCCCCATGGGCGCCCCACCCAGGGGCGACGCCGTGACTACGGCCACCCCCGTCGGGAAAGCCCCCAGCGCGGTGCGGAAAGCGCGGGTGTCGAAGCTCATGCGGGTCCTCAACGCTCGGTTAACAGGGTCTGGGCCATGATCCTGTCCGGAACCTAAGCGACCGGGACAGCCTGCGTCCATGGCGAACGACGCCATCATCATCAAGCGGATCAAGAAGGGCGGCCATGGCGCACACCATGGCGGCGCCTGGAAGGTGGCCTATGCCGACTTCGTCACCGCGATGATGGCCTTCTTCCTCTTGATGTGGCTGATCAACACGACCACGCCGGAGCAGAAGCGCGGCATCGCGGACTACTTCGCCGCGCAGTCGATCTCGCAGACCTCCAGCGGCTCAGGCGGCGTGCTCGGCGGCACCACGCTTGGCCAGACCAGCCCGCGCGCCGGCGGCGTCAACTCCATCGAGCAGAAGCAATCCCCGCCCGCGCCCTCCGATCCGGCGCGCGCCAAGCAGAACGCCGATCACGCGCATGACGACAACGGCAAGGCGCCGAACTCGCAGGTGACCAGCGACGATCATCTCCAGCGCGCCGTGCCCTCGTCCCAGGACCGCGACTTCGAGAGCGCCGCCGAATCGATCCGCCAGGCGATGCAGCAGAGCCCCGACATCGCGGACCTCTCGCGCCAGGTGATCATGGACCAGACGCCCGAGGGCCTGCGCATCCAACTCGTGGACCAGGACGGCAAGCCGATGTTCCAGCCCGGCGGCAACGAGCCCATGCCCTATACCAGGAAGCTGCTCGAAGCCGTCGCCAAGGTGATCGATCGGTTGCCGAACCGTGTCTCAATCTCCGGTCACACCTCCGGCGGAGACGGCAACGGCGCGGCGAATTGGGAACTCTCCGCGAGCCGCGCCAATTCCGCGCGCGCGATCATCACCGGGGCCGGCGTGAACGGCGACCGCATCTACGAGGTCGCGGGCAAGGCGGGGTCCGAACCGTTGCTGCCGGAAGATCCCAATGCCTCGGCCAACCGCCGGCTCTCCATCGTGCTGCTGCGCGAGGCGCCGCCGGTTCCCCCCGGCAACAAGTTCTGAGCGATAAATTCCAACTCACCTATTCCGAACCCAAAAAATTTACGCCGATGCGCGGGCGCACTGGCGCGATCGGGCTTTGTGTAGTCATACTGTCATCCTGACAATGCCGGGCCCGCTGTCTTGACGGATCAACGCACAGCACGATTGCCGCAATTCTTCCTGACGCCGGGTGGGCCTTGCCCCTATTTGCCCGGCCGCATCGAGCGCAAGGTCTTCGCCCGCCTCAACGGCAGCTTCGCCCAGGGCCTCAACGAGGCGCTGACCCATTCCGGCTTCCGCCGCAGCCAGATGATCGCCTATCGCCCGGCTTGCGAGGGCTGCAACGCTTGCGTCTCGGTGCGCATCGTCGTCAACGAATTCGAGCCCTCCAAGGGCCAGCGCCGGACCTTGCGCCGCAACGCCGACCTCACGCGCTATCCGGTCGCGGCGGAAGCCACGCGCGAGCAGTTCGCGCTTCTGCGCGCCTACCTCGATTCGCGCCACGCCGGCGGCGGTATGTCCGACATGGGCCTGTTCGACTATGTCGCCATGGTCGAGGAGACGCCGGTCGAGACCCATATCGTCGAATATCGCGGCCGCGACGAACTCGGCCGCCCGCTGATGGCCGCGGCCCTGACCGACGTGCTGCGCGACGGGCTGTCGATGGTCTACAGCTTCTATCATCCCGGCGAGATCGCCCGCAGCCTCGGCTCCTACATGATCCTCGACCATATCGAGGCCGCGCGCGCAAAGGGCCTGCAATATGTCTATCTCGGCTACTGGATCCGCGGCAGCACGAAGATGGACTACAAGGCGAAATTCCAACCGCTCGAGGCGCTAGGCTCCGACGGTTGGACGCGGATGAGAGAGTAAGGCACCACGGCCTTCACAAATACAACTGTCATCCCCGGCCGACCCCGGACTTGTTCCGCGGGAGGGGAAGCGGACCCAGGTAATCGGGTCGTCGCGATGTCGGCGCTATTTATACAAAATCGAATAGACCATTCGACCAATCACCCGGGTCCCCTTCCCTCGCGGCGCGCGAAGTGCGCGGCGCTCGCCGGGGATGACAACCGCGTTTGTCGTCAACTCAATCGCTCGCATCCACGGTGCGGAACATGATCAGCTCTTCGTAGGTGCGGTCTCCGACGCGGAGCGAGTTCGGGTAGCGGCCGATTTCGCGGAAGCCGTGGCGTTCGTAGAATTTGATGGCCGCGACATTCTCCATGTTCACCGTCAGCTTCAGCTGCTCGACGGCGCCCACCGCATGGTCGATCAGGGCTTCGAGCAGCGCATCGGCGAGGCCCGAGCCGCGATGCGGCGCACGCACATACATCGCGCCGATCTCTCCGGTGTGGCCGATCTTCTTGCGGGGCGATTTGCTGAACACGACGATGCCCCCAAGTTCATTGGCGAGCTTTTCATCGACGAAGCCGCCGAGCGTGACGGCGGAGGCGAGCCGCGCCAGCCATTGCTCGCGGCCGAAGCTCTCCTCGTAGTCGAGGTCGGCGCCGAAATTCTCCGGATGCAGGCGCAACGCCTCCAGCCTGATTTCGCGCAGGGCTTCGTAGTCGTCCTCGGTTAGGCGGCGGACGATCATGCGCCGCTCACCGTTTCACCGCCGAAGCGCACGCGCCATTCGGCGATCTGCTCATCGGTGATCTTGGCGAACAGCACGTCCGGCGGCGTGATCGGCTGGCCGGGCTCAAGCTCGTCCAGCGCCTGCGCCATCGGCGTGTCCGGCCAGGGGATGAGATCGCCGCCGCCCGCGATGGGCTGGATCGTCTCATGGATGCGGCGCGCCATGGTGGGCATCACCGGCCAGGTGAGATGGGCGAATTGGTGGATGAGGTTGAGGCCCATGCGAATGCCGACCGCGGCGCGGGTGCGGTCGGTCTTGAAATGGGTCCAGGGCGCGGCGCGGGTGATGTACTCGTTGGCGGCCACCCAGATCGCCCGCAGCTCGCCCAGCGCCTTGCGGAACTCGATGGCTTCCAAATACTCCGTATACTGGCGAACACGGCCTTCCAGCTCGGCGATCAGCGCCTTCTCCTCATCGCCATACTCGCCCTCGCTCGGGACCTTGCCGTCGAAGCGCGCGGCGCAGAATTTCTCCACCCGGTTGACGAAATTGCCCAGCACGTCGGCCAGGTCCTTGTTCACCACGGCGGCGAAATGCTCCCAGGTGAAATTGGAATCCGAACTCTCGGGCGCATTGGCCATCAGGTAATAGCGCCAATAATCCGCGGGCAGGATCTCCAGCGCCGTATCCATGAACACGCCGCGATGCTGCGAGGTGGAGAACTTTCCACCGTCGAAATTCAGCCAGTTGAATCCTTTCAGCCGGTCGACCAGCTTCCATGGCTCGCCCGAGCCCATGATCGTGACGGGGAAGCCCACGGTGTGGAACGGGACGTTGTCCTTGCCCATGAACTCGACATAGGTGACGTCCTTGGCCGCGTCGCCAACCCACCAGTCGCGCCACGCCTCGCCCTTGCCGTTGGCGTCGGCCCACTCCTTCGTCGCGCCGATATATTCGATGGGCGCGTCGAACCAGACATAGAAGACCTTGCCCTTGAGCTTGCCGTCGCCGATGTCGTCCGGCACCGGCACGCCCCATTCGACGTCGCGCGTGATGCCGCGATCCTGCAGCCCCTCGTCGAGCCATTTGTTGGCGATGGAAGTGACGAGCGAGGGCCAGTCGTTCTTGTGACCCGCGATCCATTCGCGCAATTGCGGCACGAATTGCGACTGGCGCAGGAACAGATGGGTGGAATCGCGGATCTCGATATCCGCCGAGCCCGAGATCGCCGAGCGCGGCGCGATCAGATCGATGGGATCGAGCACGCGGGTGCAATTCTCGCACTGGTCGCCGCGCGCGCGATCATAGCCGCAATGCGGACAGGTGCCGATCACGTAACGGTCGGACAGGAAGCGGCCGTCGGCGTTGGAATAGACCTGCTTGGTGGTGCGCACCTCCAGATGGCCGTTCTTCCAGAGCTGGCGGGCGAAATGCTGCGTCAGCTCGCGATTGGGCGCGTTGGAGGAGCGGCCGAAATGGTCCCAGGCGAGCGCGAAGCCGTCGCCCGCCTTCTTCTGCGCCGCGAATTGCTGGTCGCAGAATTCGCGCACGCCCATCCCCGCCTCGGCGGCGGCGAGTTCCGTCGTCGAGCCGTGCTCGTCGGTGGCGCAGATGGCGAGCGTCTCGAAACCCTGCGCGCGGCGGAAGCGGGCATAGACGTCCGCCGACAACAGCGAGCCCACCAGCGTGCCGAGATGCTTGACGCCGTTGATATAAGGCAATGCGCTGGTGACGAGATACCGGGTCATTTTTGGCCGCTTGCAGGAACGAGGTTAAGGCCGGACATTAGCGCTCGACGCGAATCCGTCCACCCCCGATTGGAACCCTTATGCCGCAGGGCGAGGCGCCAGAGAAACAGGGCGAGAAAGAGAAACAGGGCGAGAAACAGGGCATCCAGCTCCACGTCCAGGGCTATCTCCTGGCCGGGCTGCTGACCATCACGCCCATCGTGGTGGTCTGGCTGGTCTTCGCCTTCTTCCTGGGCGTCTTGTCCAACGCCGGACATCCGCTCGCGGCCGAACTCGCCGACTTCATCGAGGACCGCGTGCCGGCGGCGACGCCCTGGCTGTCCGACGCCGGCGTGCAATTCGTCATCGCCATCATCGTCGCGCTGCTGATGCTCTACCTCATCGGCGCCATCGCAAGCCGCGTGTTCGGGGCGCGGATCATCCAGCTGATGGAAGCGCTGGTTTCGCGCATCCCGCTGGTCGACACGATCTACACCGCCGCCAAGAAGCTGGTGGACGTGCTGCGCAAGAAGCCGGAAGGCGCGCAGCGCGTCGTGCTGATCGACTTCCCGATCGCGGGCCAGAAATGCCTCGGCTTCGTCATGCGCATCTTCCCCGACAGCCAGACCGGCGAGGAATTGGCGACCGTCTACGTGCCCACGGCGATCAACCCGACGGCCGGCTTCCTGCAGATCGTGCCGGTGGCCAGGCTGATCTCGACAGACATCCCGACCGACCAGGCGATGACCATGATCATCTCCGGCGGCGCGGTGTCGCCGGATCACCTGACGATCACCGCACCCAAGATATAGCGGCGTAACCATCATAGCCACTATATGTTGTAGTTGTTTGTCGCTTTTTTCTCTTCGCATATCGTCAGCGCAACGTTTGCTGACAGGCTCGAATCAATATAAGAACATAATAGGAACTCACGGTCCGGCGGTCAAGGCAAAAACGATGTGCGGGAAATTCACCCAGCGGAGGATCGCGGTCGAGGCGTGGACCGAATTCCATGATCTCGCCGATGCGGGCGATGCCGAGAACATCGAAGGCTGGCTGACCGGCGCGGCTGAGCCGGACGGCCTCACGCCCATGCGCTTCGCCATGGTCACGCGCAAGGGCGTGCATGGCCGGGCCGAGACCGTGCCGATGCGCTGGGGCGTCTCGGCGCTGTCGGCGGAGAATCCGTCCAAGCCCGACCACATCCACGCCCGCTGCGAGACCATCGACGAGAAGCCGACCTTCCGCGACGCCTTCCGCGAACGCCGCGGCCTGCTGCTGGTACACAGCTTCAACGAAGGCGAGGAAGTCTCGCCGACCAAGACGGTGCAGCACATCATCACCCCGCGCGACGGCAAGATGCTCGCCATCGCCGTGCTGTGGGAAGCCTGGCGGCATACCGCGCTGGGCGAACTCCTCACCTTCACCATGGTGACGACACCGGCCAACGCGCTCATCGGCGCCATCACCGACCGCATGCCCGCTGTCCTCGATCCCAAGGACTACGCCGCCTGGCTCGGCCTTGCGCCCGCGACGCAAGCGGAGCTGAAAGCGATGCTGAAGCCGCATGACGGCGCGAGCTGGGACATGACGCCGGAAAAGAAGACGCCACCGCCGAAGAAACCGAAGGTCGCGTCGACACAAGGCGAACTCTTCTAGCCACCGCTTCGCTCCTTATTCCTCCCCCGCCGTTGCGGGGGAGGAAGGGAGTGCCGCTTTCGCAACCCGCGAAAAGCGAGTATTCACCCGCCGACGCCGGCTTAGCTCAGTTGGTAGAGCACCTGATTTGTAATCAGGGGGTCACAGGTTCGAGTCCTGTAGCCGGCACCGTATGCGGGCAACTCACCGAAGTTCATCAAAAGGGTACCCGGTGCAATCGACTGTCGCCCTGCCGATTGCCTAGTACCCCCACCGCTCCACCCACGTCCCCAGCACATCCATCACCGGCGCGAGTTCCGCCGCGTAGTGCTTCCACTGCGCGACGCCTTCGCGGTTGAGGCCCTTCACCACCTGGATGGAGCTCGGAGTGCGAATGGTGCGGGACTTGGCGTGGGTGGCGAAGGCGGACATCTCCTCGCTCCACGGCACGCCGAGGAAGTCGCACAGCGCCCTCGCCTCTTTCTCGAAATCGGCGATGAGGGATTCGTTGCGCAATTCGTGCCATGGCAGGCCGAGGCGGTCGCGGTAGATCTGCGTCAACGCCATCGCGGCGTCGTAGAAGGCGGCGGCGCGTTTCAGGTCGAGGAATTCGTACATCGACGAGTTCATGCCGAAGTTGCGGCGGTAGCAGGAGAGGATCACGTCGCGCGGATCGCGCAGGGCGAGCAGGATGCGCGCTTCGGGGAAGAGCTTGGCGACCAGCGGCAGCTTCATCATCGTCAGCGGGTATTTGTCGACGAAGACCTTGCCCGCCGCGTCCACGCCGTGCTCGCGCACCCGCGCCCAATAGTGCTTGCGCCACTCCGCGATGCCGGCATCGTCGAGCGTGGCGAGCCTGTCGCGGCCTTCCGCGCCGGCGAGGAAGGTCTTGGTCGCGTCGGCGAGCATATCGCGCTCTTCCAAGGTGGCGATGGCGGGATGCGCGGCCAGCACGTTCTCCAAGAGCGTCGTGCCCGAGCGCGGGAAGCCGATCAGGAAGACATGGCCGGTGGCGCCGTCGCGCGCATCGGCGGGCGCGCGCTGCGCCTTGGCGGACCATTGTTCGGGCGCGGCGTCGGCGAAATAGTCCGCGAGCCAGCGGCAAAAGTCCGTCACGGTCAGGCCGGGCCGGTCGTATTGCGGCGCGTAGAGCTTGAACTTCTCGCGATTGGCCGCGGTGTAGGCGGCGAAGGCTTGCGCATAGCGGCCCTCGGCATGGCGCAGATCGCCCAGCACCCCGCGTGCGAAAGCGGTGTCGAGGGGAGACGGCGCCGGTGTCGCGATCAGCCGGCGCACGATGGTTTCGGCGCGGGCGAGATCGCCGTCGGCGATCGCGACGCTCGTCAAGGTCGTGAGCGCGACATAGTCGTCCGGGCGCAGGCTCAGCGCCCGGTCGGCGAGCAGGCGCGCCTCCTCCCAGTCAGCGCGGCGATAGGCCAAGCTCGCCAGCCGCACGAGGGGCTCGACGAAAACAGGATTGAGCGCCAGCGCGCGCTCGTAACATGCGCGGGCCTCGATCAGTTCGCCGGTGGATTCCAGCGCCCAGCCATAGCTGAACTGCGCCACGGCATAATCCGGCGCGAGTTCCGCCGACCCCTTGAGCACGGAAAGCGCCTCCTCCCAGCGCAGCAGCTTGCCGAGCAGGATGCCGAAGGCGTTGCGGACGAGAAGATCCTCCGGCGCGATGACGACCGCGCGGGCGAGATCGGCCAGCGCCTCGCGGTCGCGGCCCTGCTGCACCAGCCAATAGGAGCGCAGGTTGAGCAGCAGCGGGTGCTCCAGCCCATCGGCCAGCGCTTTGCGGGAGAGCGCGATGGCGCGCGGGACCTCCTGCGCGCGGGCGGCGGATTCGATCTCGGCGATGGTTCGTGAGTCGGCTTCAGGGTCGCGCATCTGGAGAGCTTTTCGATTCACACAGGATAGGAAAACGGTTCAAAGGCGGCACGCAAGGCCTTGTGCGCCCAGGGTTTCTCAGGTGACGTTCTTGTTCATGCCGGGTTCAGCCACCACCTTCGATAGTGGCGCCAGAAAGAGTCCAACAGGCAAGACCATGCAACACAAACTTCAATACACCGTCTCCGCGCTGGCGTTGACCGCCGCGCTGGCTTTGGCCGCTCCGGCCTTCGCCCAGCATCATGGCGGCGGTGGCGATGGCTGGACCGCCGGTGGCGGGGGCGGTGGCCCGCATGCCCCGTCGGGCGGCGGCGCGGCTCCGTCCTCGGGCGCTGGCTCGTCCGGCCCAAGCGGCGGCAGTGGCGGCGGCAGTGGCGGCGGCAGTGGCGGCGGCTGGTCGGGTCCGAGCAATGCCGGCGCGTCATCCTCCAGCGGCGCGTCCGCCCATGCGAACGCCTGGAGCGGCTCGCACGCGGCGCATGTCAGCGGCGGAGCCTGGAGCCACGGCGGCGGCCATCCGCATATGTTCAGCGGTGGCCAGAGCGTATCGCATTTCTCCGGCGCGCAGCACCAAGCCTGGTCTCACGGCCATTGGTGGCACGGACGCCATCACGGTCATAACGGCTGGTGGTGGTTCGCGAGCGGCGGCTGGTTCTTCTATCCCTATGCCGTCTATCCCTATCCGGATTATGTCTCCGGCACGGCCGACTACGAAGATGGCTACTACGGCGGCGCGGCGGCGCCCAACAATGCGTGGTGGTATTGCGCCAATCCCGCCGGCTACTACCCCTATGTGCAGAACTGCATGGTGCCGTGGCGGCCCGTGAACCCGCCCGCGCCGCAAGAACAAGCCAACGGCGCGCCTCCGGGCGCCGGTTACGGTCCTCCGCCCGGCGGCGGCTACGGTCCGCCCGATGGTGGGCCGCCCGATGGTGGGCCAGACGATCAAGGCCCGCCGCCCGACGACGGCCCGCCCGGTGGTGGTCCAGGCGACCAGGGCCCGCCGCCGGATGGTCCTCCGCCGGGTCCCCCTCCCGGCCACTAAGTGAAAGCCGCGCCCCGCAAGGAGCGCGGCTTTCGCCTTTTCAGGATGTTGGAAATCGCTCAGCCGCCCGGCAACTGTGCCGGGTCAGGCGGCGTGTTCGCGGACGCGGTGACCGGATTCGGCTTGTAGCTCGCCGCCGCGCGCTCGCCCGCGGTGAGTTCGGCGGGCTTCAACTGCGTCTTCAGCGCCTCGATGCTCGATTTGGAGTCGTGGTCGCCGGCGGCTGCCGCGATCGCATACCATTTGTAGGCGTTGACGAGGCTTTGCGGCACGCCCTGCCCGCGCTCATAGAGCACCGCGAGATTGTATTGCGCGTCGACATAGCCCTGCATCGCCGCCATCCAGAACCAATGCGACGCGGCGGGCAGGCTCTGCTTGGCGCCGCTGCCATGCGCGGAGGCCACGGCGAGATTGTACATCGCCTTGACGTTGCCCTTCTTCGCCGCCGACTGATACCAGCGCCACGCGGCGGCCGGATCGGCCTTCACGCCATGGCCGCGCTCGTAAAGCGTACCCAGCCAATATTGCGCGATGGCGTTGCCCTGGTTGGCCGATTGCTGAAGCGATAGCGCGGCCTTAGCGTCGTCGCCCTGCTCCATCAGATGCAGGCCGAGCAGCAATTGCGCATCGGCATTGCCGGTGCTTGCCGCCGCCGTGACGCGATAGAACGCCATGTCCGGCTTCGGCGCGGGCTTGACCGGCGCCGCAGTTCTGATCTGTTTCGCCGCGACGACCGGATGCGTGACGGGCGGCGCGACGGCCATGGCGGCTGGCCGCACGATCTCTTTATGCGCGGGCAGCGCGTAGTGCAGGAACAGGCCCGCGATCACCATCACCGCGCCCAGCCCGATACAGGCGGCGAGGATGACGCGCGTACGCGTCCAGCTCTTGGTCGCGGCTTCGAGGAAATTGTTGCGGCTTTCGATCTCGGCCAGTTCCGCGGCCGTCTTGGCGGCGCGGCGCGCGGCGGAGAGATAGGTTTCGGCCGCCGCGGTAAGCGGCTTTTCGGCGGGCGCGGCCTTCTCGCCGGCAGGGATGATCGTCTCGCCCGCCTCCCAGGCGGCGTCGAGCGGCGGCGCGGGCGTCACCGCCATGCCTTTGGCGATTTCGAGCGTCTCCAAGCGGCCATAGACGTCGTTGAGCATGGCGCGCAATTCGGCGAGCGAGCCGCGCAGCTTTCGGTCCGCGCCTTCGAGCTTCTCGGCGACGCCGTCGCTCGCCTCACGCTGGCGCTTGTCCGCGGTTTCGGCATGCTCGACGAAGCGCCTGGTGTTCTCCTCGACCAGGTTCGTGGCGCGATTGCTCGCGGTCTCGATGGTCGTCAGCCGCGTCTCGATGTCGGAAAGCGTCTTCTCGAACACGCGCAGGCGCCGCTCCAGCCAGGCATCGACCCGGCGCGCTTCCAGCTTGGCGATGGCCTGGCGGATCTCGGCGATCTCGCCCGACGGTTCGGCAGATGAAGTCTCCGGCGGCGCGGATTCGGCAACAAGCTCTTCCGGGGACGGAGCATCGACGGCCTCGGGCGCGGGCTCTTCGGCAACCGGCTCTTGGGCGACAGGTTCTTCGACGACAAGCTCGTGTTCCGCGACAGGTTCCGGCGCAGGCTCGGCGGCCGCTTCCGGCTCAGGCGCGCGCTCGGGCGCCACGAAGGGCAAGACCGGCGCGGGCTCGGGTTCCACGACTTCGGAGAACGGAAAGGTTTCGGCAATCGAGCGGGCGAAGGCGCAGACGTCCTCGCAGACCATGCTCACCAGCATGTCGGTGCGGCTGGCGAAATAGGCGTAGATCGTGGCGTGGGCGAAGCCGGTGGCGTCACCGACGGCGTCCAGGCTCAGGCTGTCCAAGCCGCCCGCGTCCAGCAATTTGCGCGCGGCGGCCAGGATGGCGGCACGGGTTTCAACGTGCTGCCAGGCGGTGTCCGGCGTGCTCAGCGCTTCCTTGGCCATGCTCGATCTGGCTTTGCCCCGCGCCTATTAAACCCCCTTAACCCCTTAAAAACCGTTAGAAATGAGCGCCGCATTTGCTAGAAGGTTCGCACGCGAGGGGCGAGCATGGATCGCAGGACTTTCTTAACGGCCGGCCTAGGGGCGGGAGCGGCGCTGGGCCTGTTGGCGCCGGCTAAAGCCTTGGCCGGGGGCAAATGCGTGAGCGTGGCCTATGGCGGCGTCTGCACCAGCGCACTCGCCTTCGACGGCGTGCTGCGCAATTTCGATTTCCAGCGCAGCGACCGCTGGGGCTGGGCCACGGCGATCTCGCTGATCTTCGCCTATTACGGCTATCGCGTGAGCCAGGATGCGATCATCGACAAGGCCTATGACGGCATGTTCGATCTCAGCGGCGACTATGTGCAGAACGCGCGGCAGTTGAACCGCCCCTGGGTGGACGAGAACGGCCACGCCTTCACATCGCTGCTGAAGCCGCTCTTCGCCGTGACGCCCTATGCCCAGAACACTGCGCAGGCGGAGATGGTGGCGGCGCTGGATCGTGGACAGCCCGTGCTCCTTTGCGACAACCGGCACGCCATGGTGCTGACGTCGCTCTCCTATGCGAGCGCGGCCGCCGCGCCGGAGATCCGCCGCGCCCTCGTCGTCGATCCGTGGCCCGACAACGATCGCATCCATGAACTCGACACGGCGCAACTGACCGCGCCGCCCGCCGGCAAGCTCAACTTCGCCGCCGTGGTGCAAGTCTATGCGAGCGGGAAAGAGGCGGCGCGTTGAAGGTCGCCGAGCATGTCGCGATCATGCTCGTGGGCATCGCCGGCGGGTTCGTGTCGTTCGGCTATTGGCTTTATCTGGCGGATCCCAAGAACAACCCGGCGCGCAGCCTTCGCAGCCTTCTGTCGACGTCCGCGCTGATCCTCGTTTGGCTCGCGGCCTATGTGATCGGCAAGGCGATCTGGTGAGCTAGAGGCAGTTGCTTCCAACTCGGTGCAATCAAACCCGGTGTCATGGCCCGCGAATGCGGGCCACCCAGTTGGGTTGTGCAGGTTGAAGCTGTAGTCACTCGGAGCTTTTTTTCAGCTGGAGCAGCAATTGTCACCTGGGTGGCCCGCATTCGCGGGCCATGACACATCTATTGCGATTCCAATCGATCGCAATCCGCCTAAGCGCTGGCCGGGCGTTGCGCGGGCATCGCGAGCCGCGCGCGGCGCGAGCGTTCCCAGCGCATCAGGCCGAGCACCGCCGCGACGGTTCCGAGATAGACGAGAAGCTGCGCGCCCGAGGGCGCGTCGTTGTAGCCGACCAGCGTGTGCAGCATCTGGCCCATCAGGCCGCGCCAATCGGTGCCGCCTTGGGGGAGAAGCCAGGACGTGTCCCACACCGTGCGGGTGAGGAATTCGAGATAGCCGTCCTGCTGCACGAAGGCGACCGCCTGCGCCGCCATGCCGGCCGCGAGCAAAGTAATCAGCCCGGACGTGACGGTGAACAGCCGGTGCGCGGGGATCGCGAGCAATCCGAAATACATCAGCGCGGAGAGCGCCGCGCCACCCGCAATGCCGAGCAAACCGCCGGCGAGCATCGCGCTTTGCGACGTGCCGCCCTGGCTCGCGACGCCATAGAGGAACAGCACCAGTTCCGAGCCCTCACGCAGCACCGCGACGCCAACGACGATCGAGAGCGCGATCAGCGGGCGCTCGCCGCGCGTGACCTGCGCGCCGACGCTCTTCATCTCCTGCGCCATCTGGCGGCCGTGGCCGGCCATCCAGACATTGTGCCAGGTGAGCATGCACACGGCGAGGACGAGGATCGCGGCGTTGAACAGATCCTGGCCCGCGCCCGCGAAAAGCGACTCGATCTCGCCCGCGAAGGCGGCGACCAGGCAAGCGCCGATCACGCCCGCCACGACGCCATAGGTGACATAGAGGCCGCGCCGCTTCACGCCCTTGGACGCGGCGAGCACGATGCCGACGATGAGGCCGGCCTCGATGACTTCCCGAAATGCGATGATGAGGGCCGCCAGCATTATTGCGCGATCACGACGCCCTGCGCCGTGCCTGGATGATACTCGCCCATGAACGGATATTTTCCCGGCGCGAGCGGGCGGATATGAACGTCGCCCTCGCCGTTGCCGGCGACGACCTTCTCGACCTTGAGCGCCACGGAGTCGAACTCCTCCGCCGTCGCGTCCTTGTTGGTGAGCGCGATGACGACGGGCTCGTTCGCCTTCACATGGATCTCGGCTGGCGCGAATTTGTGGTTCTGCAACGTCACGGCGATGGGCCCGTCGGCAAACGCGGGCGCCGTGAAGGCTGCGAGGAAGAGGGCGATACGCGCGATCATTTCGTCTTGCTCGGATAGGTGAAGGTCCAGCTTGCCGTCACCGGCTTCCACCATTCGGGCACGCCGCTGGCGGCATCGGTGTGGCGGATGAAGCCGTGGCTCGAAGGCGGCAGGAGCGTATAGGTCAGCGTGTAGGTGCCGGGGCCCGACATCTCGACATTGTTGGCGTAATGCGTGCCGTCCTTGGCGATCATCGGATAGAGCTCGCCCTTGCGCGCGAACTTCGTGCCGGTCTTGGCGAGCGAATATTTGATCGTGAGATAGGGAATCCATTGATCTTCCGTGAAGCCGTGATTGTCGTCCTTGGTGGCATGGACGTCGGCCTCGAGATGCACCGCATTCTTGCTCATCGACATGCCGGGGGGATGCTTGTCCATCTCGATGCCGGTCAGATAGTTCGGCACGATCTGCATGCCGGACTTCACGACCGGCTCGCCGATATAGTATTCCTGCGCGGCAAAGGCGGGGGCGGCAGCGAGCAAAAGCACGCAAGCGAGCGCGGCACGACCGGCCATGGGCGACCTCGAATTCCAGCTTCGGCGTGCAGTTTAGTCGCAACTCATTCTCAAATGCAAATGCTGCGGCTCTGCGTGAATCCCTTTTTTTCTACAGTTTCACCCAGACCGAAAGCTGCGTCCCTACTTCGTCCAACGCGTTCTGGCCGGCCGGGCAGAAATAGACGCCGCTTTGCACCGAGATTCCGCGGCCGAGGCTCGAAACCCAGGAGAGTTCCAGCTTGTGCGAGCGGTAGTAGGTATAGGGCGGGCGCGCATCGCCGCCGGCGATGGTGTTGAAGCTCTGGAGCAGCACGAGGTCGTGCCAGGCGTGGAAGCCGAGCGTGAGGTCGATGGGCGTCTCGTTCGGGCGGCGGCCGCCGATCCAGCGCTCGCCGACTTCGAAATCGGCGAACCCGTTCGCGCCCAGGAATTTGAAATTGGCGCCATAGAGAAGGCGCAGCTCGGCCTCCTCGCCCGACTTGCCGCCGACGGAGACGGACATGTCGAAAGCGCCGGCGGATTTCGCCATCGCCTGCAGCGAGAGCGTGCCGATGGTGTTGGTGACGCGCCAGCGCACGCCGCCGCCCCATGCGAAGTCGCTGGCATGGACGATCTGGCCATTGGGATCGAGCGTCTTCGCCCGCGCCCATTCCGGCGCGAGGATGAGGGTGATCCGGTCGTTCAGGCCATATTCGGCCCAGACCGAGGTCCACAATTTCTGGAATCGTGCCGGGCGATTGGATTGGCTCGCCGGGCCGAAACTGGTGCCCGCGCCGCTATAGGTCGCGCCCAGGATCAGTTGCAGATGGTCGGAATCCTGCGTCCACGCTCCCGCGAACGCGGGCGATGCGAACAGCAGCGCTGCAAGAAGCATGCGCCTCATGCGGTGAAGCGAGAGGTGCCGTGGCGCGTCTTCTCCCAATGGAACGGACGTGACACA
Source organism: Rhizomicrobium sp. (assembly GCA_036491175.1). Classification (GTDB taxonomy): domain Bacteria; phylum Pseudomonadota; class Alphaproteobacteria; order Micropepsales; family Micropepsaceae; genus Rhizomicrobium. Next base: position 18,001 of record DASXCJ010000037.1, on the reverse strand, counting down.
AGTTGCACGGCGGCGCGGTAGAACGCGACCGAGATCAGGCCCCAATAGAGCGGCACCAGCGCGCCCGCCGGCATCAATGCGAACCAGCGCCTCCTGAACAGGCCGAGCGTCGACAGCGCCATGTAGAAGAGATTGCCCAGCACCAGGCACGTTACGCAGATATGCGCCGTGCCGAGCATCGCCGCGGAGAAGCTCACCACGCTCACGATCCAGAGGATCGGGTTGAGCAGCGCCGACACGAACGTGCCGCCGATGAAAAGCTGGAAGCCTACGAACCCCATCACCCCGGCATTGCGCAGCAACTGCAGGGGATTGCGCATATGCACCAGCCAGGTCTGCATATAGCCCTTCTGCCAGCGGGAGCGCTGGCGCACCCAGTTGCCGATCTCGGTGGGCGCTTCCTCGAAGGTCGTGGAGTCGAAGGTGCGCACGCGATAGTCCTTGCGCGCAAGGCGGATGCCGATATCGGCGTCCTCGGTGACGTTGAACGGATCCCAGCCATGGATCGCCGCCAGCGCCTCGATGCGGAAATGGTTCGACGTGCCGCCAAGGGGCATGGGGACGCCGGCGCGTTCCAGGCCCGGCAGCAGGTAATCGAACCACAGCGCGTAATCGCCCGCGAACAGGCGCGTCAAAACATTTTCCCGCGCATTGTAGAAATTGAGCCGCGCCTGCAGGCAGGCGATGTCGCGCGGCGAACTGGCGAAGATCGCCGCCGCCTTGCGCAACTGGTCGCGCTCGGGCCGGTCCTCCGCGTCGTAGATGACGAGCAGCCGTCCGCGCGCGAAAGGGAGCGCGTAATTGCAGGCGCGGGGCTTGGTGCGCGGCCCGCCTTCCGGCACGCGCAACACATGGAAGCGCGTATCGAGCGCGCCCAGCGCCGCGATGGTCCGCGCGTCGTCGGCCTCGCATATCAGCTTGATGTCGAGTTTCGCGGGCGGATAGTCGAGCGCCGACAGCGCCGCGATCAGGCGCGGCACGACCTCCGCCTCGCGATAGAGCGGAACGAGGATGGTGTAGACCGGCAACTCGTCATCGCGCAGCGGCCAGGATGCCGGCGTCCGCGTTGCCGTCGCGCCCATTGCGAACAGGATCGCGCGGAATGTGGCGTTCGCGAGGAACCACCAGGCCAGCCCGTCCATTACCACGGCCCCGGCGGTGCGAGGCGACCACGCCGTCGCCAGGATCGCGGCGAGCGCCAGTAGGGAAAGCGCCACGCCCTGCCCGCGCGTGATGACGCGGCGGGCGGAGAATTGCGGGTCGTGACGTTCGAGCCCGTCCACCGCGCGCGCGAGCAGCCGGGCACGAAAGTGACGCTCGACCGCGTCGTATCGGCTCTGCAGGCTTGGCAAGAGAGGCTTCCCCCGAAGCAATAAATCGCCGCCGTCCGCGCAAAGCGCGGCCGTTGGACCGGTTCAAAATTTTGACGAAAAACACCCACGCGCACCCGTGGACCGGGCGCTGTTATTGGTGCGCAAACAATGGGTTGCGGTAACGAACCGTACAACTAACCTGAGGTTGATTTTCGGTATTCAACCAGAATGGAAAAAATAGACAGCAATACATCTGCAGTAACGAACGTTACAAACATCCCGATATCTGCTTGCGAATATTGATGGCGGTCAGCCCTGTCCTGCCGGCATCACGCCAAGGGATGCGAAATAGCGCGTGTTGCGCTTCCAGGCGCGCGCGCGCTTGGTGATCGCGTCCGCATTCACGAACGGGATGTCCGCCGCGGTCAGGCGCGCGACGGCGGTGTCCGCCAGAGCTTCAGCGCCCTCCTTGGGGCCGATCTGCATGAAGATCTGGTCGGGGATCGGCGTCATGAAGGCGGTGCCGAAAGGCGACGGCAGGAAGCCGATGGCCTCGCGCGGATCGCTGGCGCGGGCGCGCACCGCGTCCTGCATCGCGCGCGCGCCCTTGGCCGCTTCGGGCGTGCCGCGATAGACGGGGCGGATCTGGTTGGTCAGCAGCAGCGCATGCACGTTGGCGACGACGGCCTGCGGATCGCTGCCCTTCGCCTGCGCATTGGCGACGAGATCGCCCAAGCTGCGCGGACCCGTCTCCAGGAATTCGACCAGCGCGCGGACGTGGCTGTTGTCGAACTTCATCTCGCCATAGGCCAGGCGGGAATCGTAACGCATCTCGGTCGCGGGCTGCTCCAGCGCGAAGGCGAGGCCGTTCATGATCATGTCGCGGTTGTCGGCGGCCAGCCGCTTGCCGCCGCGCACGAAGACGTCGCGGCGATAGCGCGTGTCGAGCAGCAGATCCTTCGCCAATTCGCGGCCGGACAGCGTGGGGAATTTCTCGACGATGGACTTGAACGGCTCCTGCGCCTGCAGCACCGGCAGCGATTCCGACATGATCGAGGAGCCGGTCAGCACGCAATCCACCGCGCCGAAATCGGCCATCACGTCCGTGACGTAGAGCGGATCGGAGAATTCGTTGACATAGTCCGCCGCCAGCGCGTCGAGCGGGATGTCGTTCAGCGCGGCGAAATCCTGCGCGGTGAGGCCCGTCGCCTGGATGCCCGGCGCCTTGGCCTCGAGCAGCCTGGTGTAGAGATCGCGCGCCGCGGCGAGGCGCTGCGCCGGCTCGGCCTTCATGCCGCGCGTGGCTTCGCGGAAGATGCGGCGGAACGGGTCGAGCTTGTTCCAGAACGGGCGCGCATTGTAGCTGACATAGACCGCGCCGCCGGGTTTGAGGAACTTGCGCACGAAGGCGAGGATCAGCCCGCGCTCGCGCAAAGGGATCCAGGAATAGACATTGTTGATGACGATGTAGTCGAAGGGCGGCAGCGTCTTCTCCAGCGCCGCTTCGAGGCCGGCGTGATGGAAGGTGATGTTGCGCGCGCCGCCATCCTTGGCCAGCGCCCTTCCCTGCTCGATCAGCTCGGCGCGGCTGTCGATGGCGTGGAAATCGCCGAGCGGGTTGGAGGCCGCAAGCAAGGTCGCCGTCACCGCCGACCCGCAATCGAGCTCGCAATAGGCGAAGCCCGCGTCGACGCCCTCGCCCAGGGGCGAGCCCGGCGGCGGCGCATAGCCGTTGACGATGCAGGCATGGTCGATGAAGGCGGGCGCGAGGTCCTTGTTGAACGCGCGCGCGCCGGGGAGAAGCTTGGGTTCGGTCGTTTCGGCCATGCGGGTTCTTAGCAGATTGCCCGCATGGCTCAAGTTCAAGCCATGCTGGCCTAGTTGGGCGCGACCGGTGCGCGCGGCGTCACGGGAGTCCACTCCTTCACCGCCTTCAAGGCCTGGCTGTTCTCCGCCGCCGCAAACCCCGCCATGATCGCGGCGAAGCGCATCTCCACGAACGCCTTCATCGCCGGATGGGTGAAGATGTAGAGATCGCCGTTCCGGATCGCCTCGACGACGCGGTTGCCCACCACGTCGGGATCGATGCCGGAGAGCACCAGCTGCGCCGCCTGGCTGGGGCCGTCGCCCAGCGCGTCGACCTCGCCAACGCCGCCATATTTGTCCTGGCGCGCGCGGCCGCTTTCATGGATGCGCGTCTTCACGAAGCCGGGGCACAGGACGGACACGCCGATGTCGAGCGGCGCCAGTTGCTGCGCCCAGCCCTCGCTCATCGCCACGACCGCGAATTTCGTCGCCGTGTAGGGCTCCATGCCCGGCGGCGCGATCATGCCGGCCATCGACGCGGTGTTGACGATGTGGCCGCCTTCGCCATGGCTCTTGATCAGCGGCACGAAGGTTTCGGTTCCGTAGACGACGCCCTTGAGATTGACGTCGACGATCCAGTCCCAGTCGCGGTCCTTCACCGTGCCGATGGGCCCACCGACGGCGACGCCGGCATTGTTGCAGACGACGTGGATCTTGCCGAACGCGGCCAGCGCCTCGATCGCCGCGGCGCGCACGTTCGCGCGGTCCGTCACGTCGCAGACGACGGGCGCGGCCTTGATCTGCTCCGACACAAGACGCTCTGCGGCGGATTTCGCCGCCTGCTCGTCGATATCGGCGAGGACGACGTTCATCCCCGCGCGGCCGAAGGCGCGGGCCATGGACAGGCCGATGCCGCTGGCGCCGCCCGTCACGAAGGCGGTCTTGCCGCGAAAGTCTTTCATCAGGCGGCTTCCTTCTGGCCGAGGTTCTCGAATTGGCGCAGCAGCGCCTCGCCGCCGGGCTTCGCGCCGAACATCTGGGCGAATTCCTTGCGCGTCCGTTCATGCTCGAAATCGATGCTGGTGACGGCGTGGTATTGCACCATGCCGCGCCACACCGGATCGATGAATTCCGCGCCCTTCACGCGCTTGCCGTCCGCAGCCTTGCCATCTGCTACTTTGAACGTGAAGCTGCGCAGCTCCGACATGACGATGGCGAGATAGCCGACATGCGGCGCCTCGTCCTGGCGGATGCGGTCGACGAGATCGGCGGCATGGTCCGCCACATCGCGGCGGTCGCGGAAATTGCGCGGGTCGCGCATCACGCTGGTGCAGAAATTGAAGAACCGCTCGGCGCGGATCTCGATCATCAGCACATTCATCAGGAGCAGGACCCAGCGCTCATGCTCCGCGGAGATCTGCGGCATCAGCCGGCCAGTGTCCGGACGCGCCAGGCTCGCCGGCACCTCGGCATGGGGATAGGCGTGCTGGCCGAACAGCATGTCGCGCACCGCGAACCACATCGCGTCATGCCCGCCTTCGCCGCGCGACGGATCGCCGCCTTCGTCGAGGCCATGGGCGCGCAGCAATCCCTTGTTGAGATGGCCCACCGCCGTTTCGGAGATGTCCTCCTCCACGATGGGTTGGAAATCGGGCGCGGTCGCTTCCGCGAGCATGCGGCCGCGGGCTTCGACCACGCCGGTGATGCTGAGCGAGTCCCACAGCGTCTGGCCGAAGCCCAGTTCGAGCAACATGCTCTGTTGCGCGATGTTGGGATAGGAGTCGCGCACCAACAGCGCCGGCGAGGAATCGACGATGTCGTGCCCGCGCGCTTTCAGCGCCTCGGTCCAGGCATCGATCGCGGGCCAGCGATGGAGCGTGCGCGGCGAGATATAGTGGCCCGCTTCGTCGAAGCCGCCATGGAGCTTGTAGCCGGCCTCGAGATGCGGCTTGGCATAGGCGTGATCGGCCAGGATCTCGTCCGCGCTGTAGGACAGTTTCGCCATTCCGCTTCCTCCGATGACCTTGTGGAACTGATTTTTTGTCAGCTTGCGGCCAAAGTCAATGAAATCAAAATCATGAAATCAAATCAATATCTTGCGCCGAATTCAGCAGGCTTTCTCGCGACTCGCGCTTAGGTTCCGGTCCGCCGCACCCCTGCGGCTGAAAGTGAGGACCCATGAAGACCACTCTATTGCTGGCAGCACTTCTGATCGGAGGCGCGGCCCAGGCGCAAGAAGTACCCGGCCTCTACATCACCGGCGACGGCGGCGCGTCCTTCCTGCCTGACCTGCATGTGAAGAACACGTCGTCGGGCACGCTGCACGAGAATTTCGATCCCGGCTACGCGGCCGGCGGCGCGCTCGGCTACGACACCGGCAACGGCGTGCGGCTGGAGCTCGATTCCAACTACACGCTCAACAATCTCGCCAAGGTCGACGGCTCGCGCGACAACGGCCATCTCGACTCGACCTCGGTGATGGTCAACGGTCAGGTCGATCTCACCCACAACACCGGCGTCACGCTCTATGTCGGCGCGGGCATCGGCTATGAGAATGTCGGCGTCAATGCCGACGGCGTCGGCGGCCGTGATTGGAAGCAGGCCTATCAGGCGGAAGCGGGCCTGCGCAGCGACGTGTCGGACCGCGTCTCGGTGTTCGGCGAATACCGCTTCACGCAAAGCGCCGCGGCCGACATCCAGGATGGCAATCCGCAGGACGCGCATCAGCATTTCTCCGACCACGGACTATTGGCCGGCCTGACCTATCACATGGGAGGCTGACGCTTGCCCCGTAGCGCTGGGGGGCCAGCGCTACGGTTCGGGCATCTACGGCTTCAACGCGCGCACCAGGAAACGCGTGAGGTTCTTCACCACCGCGTCGGGGCTGCGGCCCAGGCGTTGGCCGCCGCTCGCGGCCTGATGGATCGCGCCGACGATGGCCTGACCGATGATCTCGGCGTCATAACTCTCGCCCTTGCTCGCGACGCGGACGATGTTCGCCCAGTCCGCGCCCCAGCGCGCCAAGAGCGGCACGGCCTGCGCGCCTTCGGCATCGATCACCGCTTCGTCGGTCATCGCCGCGCCCAGCACACCGGGATGGGTCGCCATATAGTCGTAGATCGCGTGCAAGGTGCCAGCGATCACTTCTTCCAGGCTCTGCTCTTGATGCACGCGGGCATGGACGAATTCGTCCAGCTCCGTGCGCGCCTCCTCGACGAAGGCGAGGAAGCAGGCGCGCTTGTCGGGGAAGTGGAGATAGAAGGTGCCGTGGCCGAGGCCGGCTTCGCGCGCGATGTCTTGCGGGCGCGTCGCGTGATAGCCGCGCTCGACGAACAATTTGCGCGCGGCACGGCGGAGCTTCGCCAGACTCTCAGGCTTGCGGCGCGGCGGACGGGCTTCGATTTCGACCGTATCGGTGCTCATGGCCGCGACTTTCGGCCGCCGCGCGCCGCAAAGTCAATGTGCGGTGCAATAGACGTGAAATAAATAAACGCGGATTTGCGTGTATTTGCGCAATTGCGATAGTTTCCGCGTGGATTTCCTGGGAGGCGATGATGCGTCGATTCTTGTTGATCAGTGCAACGGTGCTCCTGACCGCGCCGATGACCGTGGCCTCGTTCGCGATGGGCGGCGCCGGCGGTGGAATGGGCGGTTACGGCGGCGGCTCGCCCGCGATGGGCGGCAACAGTCCCGGCTTCGACGATTACACCATGGCGATCCGTGCGATCCGCCGCGAGGACTACGCCAAGGCCGTGCCCTATCTCGACCGTGCGCTGGCGGAGAAGCCGAACAGCGCGAACATCCTCAACTACGAGGGCTTCGCGCACCGCATGCTGGGCGACTATCAAACGTCTTACGACTATTACCAGCAGGCGCTGGCGCGCGATCCCGACCATAAGGGCGCGCACGAATATCTGGGCGAGCTCTATCTCAACATGCACCAGGTCGGCGGCGCCAAGCAGCAGCTCGCGGAGCTGACGCGCCTCTGCCCGAGCGGCTGCGATGAACTCGACACACTGACGAAATCGATCGCAAGCTATCAGGCGGCGACGGTGGCGCCGGCTGCGAACGCCACGACGCCGGCGGCTGCACCGACGGGACAGTAGGAGTATCCGCATTGCGCGGGCTGTGATTGTTTGGAATCGCAAACAAACGTGTCATGGCCCGCGAATGCGGGCCACCCAGGTGATCATGGAATACCCTGTCCCAAAATATCGTCATGGCCCGCTTCATGCGGGCCACCCAATTTTCTCGCAAAAGGAAAAATAGGTGGCCCGCATGAAGCGGGCCATGACGAGGTTGGTTTGGTGAGAAAAGAGTAACACCACCTGGGTGGCCCGCATTCGCGGGCCATGACACCGGAGTTAATTTTGTCGGCTTGAACTCTGCGATAACTCTGCGATCTATTTCTGCATCGCGCGCCATACGCGCTCGGGTGTGGCGGGCATGTCGATATGGTCGATGCCGAGCGCGTCGGCGATGGCGCTCATGACGCTGGGCAGCGCGCCGACAGTGCCGGCCTCGCCGCAGCCCTTCGCGCCCATCGGATGGGTCTTGCAGGGGATTTCCTCGTAGGCGAAATCGATGTCAGGCATGTCGTCGGCGCGCGGCATGGCGTAGTCGGAGAAGCTGGCGGTGAGCATCTGCGCCGTCTCCGGGTCGTAGACGCAGTTCTCCATCACCGCCTGGCCGAGGCCCTGCACCACGCCGCCATGGACCTGGCCAGCGACCAGCATCGGATTGATCACGCGGCCGAAATCGTCGAGCACCTTGTAGGCGACGATGTCGACCTTGCCGGTCTCCGGATCGATCTCGACTTCGCAGATGTGGCAGCCGTTGGGGAAAGTCGACGCCGCGCCCTTGAACAGCGCGTCGCTGTCGAGGCCCTCCTCGAAGCCTGGAATGGTCTCGCGCTTCAAGGTGACGGCGAGTTCCGGCACGGTCATCTCGCGGTCGGCGACGCGGAATTTGCCGACGCCTTCGACGATATCGAACGCGACCTCCGCCCCGCCCGCCTGCAGCACCTGGCCCGCCGCGGCCTTGCCCTTCTTGATCACTTCGTCGGAGGCCATCTGCAGCGCGCCGCCCGCCATGTTGAGCGAGCGCGAGCCGCCGGTGCCGCCGCCGTTCACCCAGTCGGTGTCGCCCTGCTTCACCGTGATGGATTCGAACGGCACGCCAAGGCGCTCGGCCACGACTTGCGCGAAAGCCGTCTCATGGCCCTGCCCGTTCGATTGCGTGCCGACGAGAAGCTCCACGCCGCCATTGCCGGTGAACTGCACGCGCGCGGGCTCGCTGCCCGCCGCGGCGGTGATCTCGACATAATAGGCGACGCCGAAGCCGCGCTTCAGCCCACGCGCCTTGGACTGCTTGCGGCGCGCGGCAAAGCCATCGGCATCGGCGCGCTTCAGGCCCTCTTCGAGCAGGCGCGGATAATCGCCGGAGTCGAAGGAGACGCCCCACCAGTTCTTGTATGGCAGTTCCTCCGGCTTGATCAGGTTGCGGCGGCGCAATTCCACGCGGTCGAGGCCCATCTTGCGCGCGGCGACGTCCATCAACCGCTCCATGTAATGCGCGGCTTCGGGGCGGCCGGCGCCGCGATAGGCGTTGATCGGCGCGGTGTTGGTGAAATAGCCCTTGATGGCGGTGTAAAAGATGGGAATGCGATAAACGCCGCCGAAGATGCGGCTGCCCGCCAAGGTCGGAATGAACGGCGCGAACGCCGAGAGATAACCGCCCATATTCGCCGTGCCGGTGAAGCGTATGGCGAGGATGCGGCCATCCTTGTCGAACGCGCCTTCCGCGCGGGTCCAGGTGTCGCGGCCGTGGTGATCGGTAAGGAAGGCCTCGGTGCGGTCCGACGCCCAGCGCACGGGACGTCCGCTGAGCTTGGCGGCGACGAGCACCGCGCCCTGCTCAGGATAGGCGCCCGCCTTCATGCCGAAGCCGCCGCCGACGTCCGGCGAAACGACGCGAACCTTCTCCAGCTTCGCGCCCAGGATCTCCTGCATGCGCGCGCGCAATCCGCCGGAACCCTGGTTGCCGGAATAGAGCGTGTATTGCTCCGTGGACGGATCGTAGAGGCCGATGGCGCCCCGTGCCTCCATGGAATTGACGACGACGCGGTTCTGCACGATGTCGACGCTTGCCGTATGCGCGGCGGAGGCGAAGGCCGCCTCGCATTCGGCTTCCTTGCCGTCCTGCCAGTCGAAACAGAGATTGCCCGGCACCTCGTCCCAGATCACCGGACCGGCCGCGGCCTTGTCGAGCGCGCCGACGGCGTCGAGCGGATCGTAATCGATCTCCACCAGTTCGGCGGCATCGCGCGCCTGGGCCAAGGTCTCGGCGATCACCATGGCGATGGCCTCGCCGGTGAAGGTGACATGATCGGACGCCAGCAGCAGCTTCGGCGCGCCCTTGGGCGGCGAGCCGTCCTTGCTCTTCAACGGAGACGCCGAAGGCAGCGGGCGCGCATCTGCCGCCGCGAAGTCCTCGGCGGTATAGACGGCGATCACGCCGGGGGCGGATTTCGCCATGCTGGTGTCGACGGAATTGATCTTCGCATGCGCATGAGGGCTGCGCGCGAAGGCGACGTGGCCTTCGTTGTCGAAATGGATGTCGTCGGTGTACTCGCCATGGCCCGTGACGAACCGGATATCCTCCGTCCGCCGGACCGACTGGCCGATGCCGAACTTCATGCCTCATCACCAAAAAAACCGTCATGGCCCGCTTCATGCGGGCCACCCATTTTCCTACCAAAAGAAATTGGGTGGCCCGGACAAGCCGGGCCATGACGCGCTGTGTCTAATTCCTATAGCTCGGATCGGTCCGGTCGAGCTTGCGCAGCAGCGCCGGCCAGGCGAGCGCGCCGACGAAGCCGTTGAACGCGACCGCGCCCTGGCCCGCCGTCTTTTCCGGCACGCCCTGATTCGGCCAGTTGGGCTTGGCGCCGCCGGCCAGCGCGCGAACCTGCATGGTGCAGGCGCGCTCGAGGTAGTAGAGGCGCAGGAACGCATCGGCGCAGTTCTTGCCGAGGGCGAGCGTGCCGTGGTTGCGCAGGATCATCGCGTTCTTCTCGCCGATGTCGTGGACGAGACGATCGCGCTCGTCGAGGTCGAGCGCCACGCCTTCATAGTCGTGATAGGCGAGATCGCCCGCGATCATCATCGCATGCTGATCGAGCGGCAGCAGCCCGTCGGCCTGCGCCGAAACCGCCACGCCATCGTCGGTGTGGACATGGATGATGCAATGCGCGTCGTCGCGGTTCATGTGCAGCGCCGAATGGATCGTGAAGCCCGCGGGGTTCACCGGATAGGGCGTCTCCTGGACCTTGTTGCCGTCGATATCGATCTTCACCAGGCTCGACGCCGTGATCTCGTCGAACAACAGGCCATAGGGATTGATGAGGAAGTGATGGTCCGGCCCCGGCACGCGGGCCGAGATATGGGTGAAGATCATGTCGTCCCAGCCGTGAAGGGCGACCAGGCGATAGGTCGCCGCGAGGTCGACGCGCAGCGCCCATTCCTCCGGCGACACTTTGCCTTCAAGCGACTCGATCTTGTGCGCGGGCGGCACCTTGGCCGACATTTTTTCCCGCAATTCCGCTTCCAACATCGTGGTTCTCCATTGGCGAACTGCGCCAAGAGTGGGCCTCCGCCCCCTCGCCTGTCAAACCCTGCGCAGCGCCGTCACGGCCCAGGCATAGGCGGCGATCTTCCAGCGCGGGCCCTGTTTTTTCAGCACGAAGGCCCAGCCGCCATCCTCCTCGAAAGCCTGGCCGCCCGATCGCCCTTTCCAGGTCGTCGGCAAGACGAAATAGACCGTCTCGCCATCGGAACTGAAATCCTGCGCCGCGCCGAATGTGACGACCAGGCCATCGAGCCTCTCGGCGTGGCCGTGAAACCCGGCCTGCCAGCGCGTCACGGCATCCGTTCCGCGAAAGACGTAAGGCGCGAAATTCTCGACGATGACGACATCGTCGGCGAAGCAATCCGACACCAGTGCATCGTCCAACGTCGCCATGAACCCGGCGACGGCGCGCACCGGCTGCATCATCGCGTCGTCGGGCATCATGTCCGCACGCGGGCGACGGCTTTCAACCAACCGTCATAAAGCGCGTCGCGCGTCCCGGCGCCGAGGCTGGGTTCGAAGCGGCGGTCCAGCGCCCAGGCTTTGGAAATGTCGTCGAAGCCGGAGAACACACCCACGGACAGCCCCGCGAGATAGGCCGCGCCCAGCGCCGTCGTCTCGGTGATCTTGGGACGCTCGACCGGCAATCCCGTGAGATCGGCGAGGCGCTGGCAGAACCAATCGTTCCGCACCATGCCGCCATCGACTTTCATCGCGGCGGGCTTGCCCTTCATGTCGCGGGCCATGGCGTCGAGCAGGTCGCGGGTCTGGAAGCACACCGCGTCGAGCGCGGCGCGCGCGATCTCCGCCGCGCCTATGTCGCGGGTGAGGCCCAGGATCGCACCGCGCGCGTCCGGGTCCCAGTAAGGCGCGCCGAGACCGGTGAAGGCCGGGACGAAATAGAGTCCCTCCGACGGCTTGGCTGTGCTGGCGAGCGCCTCGATCTCGCCGGCGTTTTTGATCACGCCCAGCGCGTCGCGCAACCACTGCACCACGGCGCCGGCGATGAAGATGCTGCCCTCGATGGCGTAAGCCGTCTCGCCCTTCGCGCGATAGCCCGCCGTCGCGAGCAGGCGGTTGTCGGATGACGGCGGCGTCTTTCCCGTGTTCACCAGCGCAAAGCAGCCGGTGCCGTAGGTCGACTTCACATCGCCGGGTGCGAAGCAGGCTTGGCCGAACAACGCCGCCTGCTGGTCGCCGGCGACGCCGCGGATAGGGATCGCCGCGCCGAACAGCTCCGGCACCGTTTCGCCGAAATCGCCGGCGCTGTCGCGCACATCGGGCAGCAGCGCGCGCGGGACGTTGAGCAGCTTCAGCATCGCCTCGTCCCAGGCGAGGGTCTGCAGATTGAGCAGCATGGTGCGCGAGGCGTTGGTGACGTCGGTCGCATGCACCCTGCCGCCAGTCAGCCTGTAGATCAGCCAGCTGTCGATAGTGCCGAGCGCCACGTCGCCCCGCGACCGCGAGCCTGGGATATGATCCAGCAGCCATTCCATCTTGGTGCCGGAGAAATAGGGATCGAGCAGAAGACCCGTGCGCGCGGCGACATCCGCCTCGTGCCCCGCCTCCTTCAACTGGCGGCAGCGCTCGGCCGTGCGGCGGTCCTGCCAGACGATGGCGTGGTGCAGCGGCGCGCCGGTCTTGCGGTCCCACAGCACGGTGGTCTCGCGCTGGTTGGTGATGCCGATGGCGGCGATGTCGGACGGCTTTATGCCTTTCGCGGCGACGCGGCAGGTGGCCACCGTCGCCTGCCAGATCTCCTCGGCGTCATGCTCGACCCAGCCATTGGCGGGATAGAACTGCTTGAGCTCGATGGCGTGGCTGGCGAGGGGCCTTGCCGTGGCGTCGAACAGGATCGCCCTTGTCGAGGTCGTGCCCTGGTCGATGGCGAGGATGAAGGGGGCTTCGGGTGTCATTTGGGGATTCGTTTGGCTAGGGACTCCGTTACCTTAACACGCTGTTAACGCCATTTTGGGTAGTCTGTCCCCGATTGTAGGGGGCGTAAGTGGGTCTCAGTGCGCAACATATGGGCGAGATGAGCCGGCTGGCGCTGCTCGCCGCCAATCCAGACGGCAATAGCCGGTCCGACATCTACCTCGCCGTGGCCTCCCTCTTCCGTACCCAGGCGCCCATGCTCAGCGAGCGCGAACGCGCGCTGATGCGGGACATCCTCCAGCGCCTGACCCATGACGTCGAGATGGCGATCCGCATCACCCTGGCCGAGCATCTGGCCGACGATCCGTCCGCGCCCGTCGACCTCATCACCCTTCTCTGCGACGACACGATCGAAGTCGCCCGCCCGATCATCCTGCGCAGCCGCCGCCTCAGCGATCAGGACCTGCTGAGCTTCATCACCGAAGCCGGCACCGCGCATCAAGCCGCCTGCGCCGAGCGCCCGCATATCGGCGAGCCGGTCTGCGACGTGCTCGCCCGCTCCGACGCCGAACCGGTGCTGGTCGCTCTCGTGCGCAATGCCACCGCCAAGATCGCGTCCGGCACGTTCGAGACGCTGGTCGAGAAATCCAAGGCCATCGCCACGCTCCAGGAGCCGCTGGTCCAGCGCAAGGATCTGCCCTCCACCCTCGCGACGAAGATGTGCGAATGGGTGTCGGACGCGCTCAAGAGCCATATCGCGCAGACCCATCCTTACGCCTTCGAGACATTCAGCCACGCCACCAACCAGGCGAAGCAGGATGTCCAGGCCGGTGCGCCCAAGAATGCCGAGGGCGGCCGCAAGTTGGTCGAGAAGCTGGCCATGGCCGGGCAGCTCAAAGCCGGGTTCCTGCTCAGGGTTCTGCACCAGGGCCAAACGGAACTCTTCGAACTCGCCTTCGCCAAGATGCTGAACATCCCGCATGAGGACATGAAGCGCGTGCTCTACGACGCAGGCGCCCGCCCCGTGGCGCTGGCCTGCCGCGCCGTGGGCATCGACCGCTGCGTGTTCTCGACCGTGTTCAACCTGTCGCGCGGGGCGCGGCGGCTTTCCAACCGCCTGTCGCCACCGGAGAAGATCGAGGTCGAGCGCGTATTCGACACCTTCTCGAAGGCCGAAGCCCTGGAGCGCATCAAGAGCATCGAAGTGTTCTTCGCCCCCGCGGTCTAATACCCTCATTGTCATCCCGGCCAGGCGAAGCGCGAGCGGGCCCCATCGCGACGGCGCCACCATGGTTCCCGGGGTCTCGCTCCCGCTCGCCCGGGATGACAATTGTGGTAGTTTCGCAGGATGATCGATCCGTTCGGCCGCCACATTTCCTATCTGCGCGTCTCGGTGACGGATCGCTGCGATTTCCGCTGCGTCTATTGCATGGCGGAGCATCAGACCTTCCTGCCCAAACCCGACCTTCTCACGCTGGACGAGTTGGAGCGGCTCTGCGGCGCATTCATCGCCAAGGGCGTGGAGCGCATCCGCATCACCGGCGGCGAACCCTTGGTCCGGCGCGATGTGATGACGCTGTTCCAGGCGCTGGGCAAACGCACCGACCTGAAGGAACTCACGCTCACCACCAATGGCAGCCAGCTCGCGCGCTTCGCCGGCCCGCTGCGCGATGCCGGCGTCAAACGCATCAACATCTCGCTCGACACGCGCGACGAGGCCAAGTTCCGCGCCATCACCCGCTGGGGCGATCTGTCGAAGGTCATGGCCGGGATCGATGCGGCGCAAGCGGCGGGTCTCCAGGTCAAGATCAACATGGTGGCGCTCAAGGGCGTCAACGAGCACGAGATCCCCGCGATGCTCGAATGGGCGCATGGCCGTGGCTTGGACCTGACCTTGATCGAGATCATGCCGATGGGCGAGATCGACGGCGACCGGGTCGAGCAATACCTGCCGCTGTCGCTCGTCCGCGCGCGGCTGGCGGAGCGTTACACGCTCGAAGAATCGAGCCACCGCACGGCAGGCCCGGCGCGTTACGAGCGCGTGCGCGAGACCGGCGGGCGCATCGGCTTCATCACCCCGCTGACGCACAATTTCTGCGAAAGCTGCAACCGGGTGCGCGTCACCTGCACCGGCATGCTGTTCATGTGCCTGGGCCAGAACGACGACGCCGACCTGCGCAGGCCCTTGCGCGCATCGCCGGATGACGCTCTTCTCAGCGCCGCCATCGACGAAGCCATTTCGCGAAAACCCAAGGGCCATGATTTCATCATCGACCGCCGCCACGACCGTCCCGCCGTCGGCCGCACCATGTCCCTGACGGGCGGCTGACCATGAAGCTCCATTTCGCCGCTTCCAAGGACGCCGAGGATGCGCTGACCGCCCTGCGCGCGCACCATGACGATGCGGGCGCCGAAGCCGCCGACATCATCGTGGCGCTGGGCGGCGACGGCTTCATGCTGCAGACGCTGCACAAATTCCTCCCGGCCAAGAAGCCGATCTACGGGATGAATCTCGGCTCGGTCGGCTTCCTGATGAACAACTACAGCGCGGACGGGTTGATCGAGCGGCTTGAAAAGGCCGAGCGCGCGGTGATCCATCCGCTGAAGATGAAGGCGACGACGCGCGAGGGCGTGGTCAAGGAGGCCCGCGCCTTCAACGAGGTGTCGCTGCTGCGCGAGACGCGGCAGGCGGCCAAGATCCGCATCTCGGTCGACGACAAGGTGCGCATCACCGAACTCATCTGCGACGGCGTCCTGATCTCCACCCCCGCCGGCTCGACGGCCTACAACCTCTCCGCCCATGGCCCGATCCTGCCCATCGACGCGCAGCTCCTGGCGCTCACTCCGATCAGCGCCTTCCGCCCCCGCCGCTGGCACGGCGCCCTGCTCTCCCACCGCGCCCGCACACGCTTCGAAATCCTCGAGGCCGGCAAGCGGCCCGTGAGCGCGGTGGCCGACGATCTGGAAGTCCGCAACGTCTCGGTGGTGGACGTCGCCGAAGACCGCTCGGTCTCCGTCACCATGCTGTTCGACGCCGGCCACAGCCTGGACGAGCGCATCATCGCCGAACAGTTCGTGGACTGACTTTCGCGCCCGCTTTCACCGGCCATTAACGTCCGTTCACTAATATTTCTCCCGCATGAACGGCTATCGCTTCGAACGTTTGAAGTTGCTCGTGGTGGACGACAATCCCCACATGCGCAAACTCGTCGTCACCGTATTGCAGGCCTTCGGCGCCGTGCAGATCTTCGAGGCGTCCGACGCCCAGCGCGCCTGGGCGATGCTGCGCGACGTCAATCCCGACGTCGTCTTCCTCGACTGGATGATGGAAGGCATGAACGGGCTCGAGTTGATGCGCATGGTTCGCACCAATGCAGCGAGCCCCAATCCCTTCGTGCCGGTGATCATGCTGACGGGCTACACCCAGCTCGATCACGTCCGCGCCGCGCGCGATGCCGGCGTCAATGAATTCCTCGCCAAGCCGGTCTCGGCGCGCGCGATCCTCACGCGCCTGACGGCGGTGATCGAACACCCCCGCGCCTTCGTGCGCACGAAAGTCTATTTCGGCCCGTGCCGCAGGCGGCGCGGCGCCGACGAATATCGCGGCCCGGAGCGGCGCACCGCGGCCGCGGGCGTCCCCGTCGACGAAGCCATGGCGATGAGCGCCTGAGGAACCGAAGATGCCCAAGCAGCAACCCATCGAAATCTTCATGCCGCCCAACATGCTCAAGGCCAAGGTCGGCGGCAGCGTGGGCGGGCTCGACATGGCGGCGATCAAGCGCGCCGAGAAGGCGATCGAGACGCTAAAGGTCGAGTTCAACGACTGGATCAATTCCGACGTCGACCGCCTGGTCGAATGCCGCGACCGCTTCGCCGTGGCCAAGGACGACGACAGCCAGGGCGATCTCTACCGCGCAGGCCACGACCTCAAGGGCCAGGCGCTGACCTTCGGCTTCCCGATGGCCGCGCGCGTGGCCTCCTCGCTGTGCAAGCTGCTCGACGGCAACGCGCGCGCGCCCCTGCCGCTGATCGACGCCCATGTCGATGCCGTGCGGGTCATCGTGCGCAAGAACGTCAAGGACGAGAACGACCGCGTCGCCAATATCCTCGCCGCCGAGCTCGAGGGCCGCGTCGCCGAGTCCTTGAAGGCCGCGGGCGCCGCCTGAATTATCGATGAATCGTGCTAGCGTGAGCCATGGACTACACGCTCACGCCCGCCGGTGAATCCGACCGCGCCATCATCCGCAATCTCGCGAAGTTCTACTTCTACGACATGGCGGAGCATGGCGGCTGGCCGTTCCCCGGCAACGGCGAATTCGACATCGAGAACCGCCTCGAGAATTATTGGGGCCTGCCGGGATTCCGCGTCTGGCCCGCGCATTGGAAAGGCTTCGCCTTCCTGATCCGCGTCGACGGCCACCCCGCCGGCTTCGCGCTGGTCAAGCAGATCGGGCCCGACACCTACGACATGGGCGAGTTCTTCATCGGCCGCCAATATCGCCGCAAGGGCCTGGGCGAAAAGATCGCCACCCAACTCTTCGACCAATTCAAAGGCCATTGGGAATTGCGCGAGCTGACGACCAACACCGGCGCGCAGGCGTTCTGGCGCAAGATCGTCGCCGACTACACCGGCGGCGACTTCACCGACGGCGAGGAAGAATTCGACGCCTATGACAACGTCCGCTTCGTCGTACAGCGCTTCCGCTCGCGGAGCGGCCCGTAAACAAAAGCCCCATAAACGAAAGGCCCGCTTCGTCGTCACGCTCGGGCCTTCATTTGGGTTTCCACGCTCTGTGCAGCCGGCCGCATGCATCGCTATCGATGCTGCGCGCGCGCTCGGTTCAACCCTCTGCGGCCCTAACAAACGAAGACGGGTGAGCGGAGCGTCGGATGCGCATCCAACGCGCGGTCTTGCCGCCTTCGAAAGAACGGATGCGCGCAAGCTCGCACCCTTGCCTGTATGGTCTTGCGGTAACTCTACGTTGCCATTGATTCTTCCCTCTGCGACTATAGGTAGAATATCAAAAGGAGGATTTCAAGCACATACTTGAAGTTTTTATGACAGATTGTCAGGAATAAAATTGCGCCGCTCAGCGCGCGATTTCCTTGTTCAACCCCATAAATCCGTCATTGCCCGGGCCACGCTGTCGCTAGGCGCGTCCGGGCAATCCAATTTTGCTTTCGGAAAATGGGTCGCCCGCATGAAGCGGGCGATGACGAAGGTGGTGGCAGGCAGTGGGCTAGTGTCCTGAACCAGAAGTTCGCATGATTTTGTTGCGGCTGGCAGGGCAGTTGTAGACGCAGAATCGCTCGATGGATGCAAGGATATCGTCAGCGGACTTTGTCCACCGGAAGGGTTTTGGATTGTCATTGTGGCA
>DASXCJ010000036.1:0-26442 GCA_036491175.1 Rhizomicrobium sp. | reverse complement strand
CAAGTGCGCAACATCGCCGAGGTGACCACCGCCGTGGCGCGCGGCGATCTCTCGCGCAAGATCACCGTCGACGTGCGCGGCGAAATCCTCGAGCTCAAGAACACCATCAACACCATGGTGGACCAGCTCAACGCCTTCGCCTCGGAGGTGACGCGCGTCGCCAAGGAAGTCGGCACCGAAGGCAAGCTCGGCGGACAGGCCGTCGTGTCCGGCGTCGCCGGCACGTGGAAGGATCTCACCGACAACGTCAACTTCATGGCGAGCAACTTGACCGGCCAGGTGCGCAACATCGCCGAGGTGGCGACCGCCATCGCCGGCGGCGACCTGTCGAAGAAGATCACCGTCGACGTGCGCGGCGAGATCCTGCAGCTCAAAGAAACGCTGAACACCATGGTGGATCAGCTCAACCGCTTCGCCGGCGAAGTGACGCGCGTCGCGCGCGAGGTCGGCACCGAAGGGCGGCTCGGCGGTCAGGCCAACGTGCCCGGCGTCGCCGGCACCTGGAAGGATCTGACCGACAGCGTCAACTTCATGGCCGGAAATTTGACGGCGCAGGTGCGCAACATCGCCGAGGTGACCACCGCGGTGGCGCGCGGCGATCTCTCGCGCAAGATCACTGTCGACGTGCGCGGCGAAATCCTCGAGCTCAAGAACACCATCAACACGATGGTGGATCAGTTGAACGCCTTCGCCTCGGAGGTGACGCGCGTCGCCAAGGAAGTCGGCACCGAGGGCAAGCTCGGCGGCCAAGCGCTGGTGCCCGGCGTCGCCGGCACCTGGAAGGACTTGACCGACTCGGTCAACGCCATGTGCGGCAACCTGACCGACCAGGTGCGCAACATCGCCCATGTGACCACGGCGGTCGCGCGCGGCGACTTGTCCCGCAAGATCACGGTCGACGTGCGCGGTGAAATCCTCGAGCTGAAGGACACCATCAATACCATGGTCGACCAGCTCAACGCCTTTGCCGGCGAAGTCACGCGCGTGGCGCGCGAGGTCGGCACCGAAGGCAAGCTCGGCGGCCAGGCCCAGGTGCCCGGCGTCGCCGGCACCTGGAAGGACCTGACCGACAGCGTCAACTTCATGGCGTCGAACCTGACGGCCCAGGTGCGCACCATCGCCGAGGTCGCGACCGCCATCGCCAATGGCGACTTGTCGAAAAAGATCACCGTGGACGTGCGCGGCGAGATCCTGCTGCTCAAGGAAACCCTGAACACCATGGTGGAGCAGCTCCGCTCCTTCGCCGCCGAGGTGACGCGCGTGGCGCGCGAGGTCGGCACCGACGGCCGCCTCGGCGGCCAGGCGGTGGTGCCGGGCGTGGGCGGCACATGGAAGGATTTGACCGACAACGTGAACCTGCTCGCCGCCAACCTGACCACCCAGGTGCGCAATATCGCCGAGGTGACGACGGCGGTGGCGCGCGGCGACTTGAGCCGCAAGATCACCGTGAACGTGAAGGGCGAAATCCTCGAGCTCAAGAACACCATCAACACCATGGTGGACCAGCTCAACGCCTTCGCCTCGGAAGTGACGCGCGTGGCGCGCGAAGTGGGCACCGAGGGCCGCCTCGGCGGCCAGGCGCAGGTGCCCGGCGTCGCGGGCACGTGGAAGGACTTGACCGACACGGTGAACGTCATGGCCGCCAACCTGACCGAACAGGTGCGCGGCATCGTGAAGGTCGTCACCGCGGTGGCGAATGGCGAGCTGAAGCAGAACCTCACCGTGAAGTCGAAAGGCGAGGTGGCGGCGCTGGCCGAAACCATCAACAACATGACCGCGACGCTCGCGACCTTCGCCGATCAGGTGACGACGGTGGCGCGCGAGGTGGGCGTGGAGGGCCGTCTCGGCGGCCAGGCCAACGTGCCGGGCGCAGCCGGCACCTGGAAGGACCTCACCGGAAACGTGAACCTGCTGGCGGCGAATTTGACCACGCAGGTGCGCGCCATCGCCGAGGTGGCGACGGCGGTGACCAAGGGCGACTTGACCCGTTCGATCAAGGTCGATGCGCGGGGCGAGGTGGCCGAGCTCAAAGACAACATCAATACCATGATCGACAACCTGCGCCTCACCACCGACCGCAACACCGAGCAGGATTGGCTCAAGACCAACCTCAACAAATTCACGTCGATGCTGCAGGGCCAGCGCGATCTGGGCACGGTGGGCCGGCTGCTCTTGACCGAACTCACCCCGCTCGTCAGCGCCCAATTGGGCGTGATCTATCAGAAGAGCAGCGGCGAGCAACCCATGCTCTCGCTGCTCGCGGCCTATGCCGACGACACGATCCAGCCGCATCCGGCGACGGTGAAGCTGGGCCACGGCCTCGTCGGCCAATGCGCGCTCGACAAGCGCCGTCTGCTGGTGAAAGAGCTGCCGGACAATGTGGTGGCGATCGGCTCGGCTCTGTTCCGCACAGCGCCGCGCAATATCGTCGTGCTGCCGGTATTGTTCGAGAGCGAGGTGAAGGCGGTCATCGAGCTTGCGTCGATTTCACCCTTCACCGACCTGCAGATCACGTTCCTCGAGCAGCTCACCGCCTCCATCGGCATCGTGCTCAATTCCATCGAGGCGACGATGCAGACCGAGGGTCTGCTCAAGCAGAGCCAGCAGCTCGCAACCGAGCTTCAGACCCAGCAGAGCGAATTGCAGCAGACCAACGAGCAGTTGGAGCAGAAGGCGCAGCAGCTCGCCGAGCGCAACGTCGAAGTGGAAGCCAAGAACCAGGAAATCGAGCGCGCCCGCCGCGCGGTGGAGGAGAAGGCGACCGAGTTGGCGCTGACCTCCAAGTACAAGTCCGAGTTCCTCGCCAATATGAGCCATGAGCTGCGCACGCCGCTCAACTCCATCCTCATCCTCGGCCAGCAACTGGCCGACAATCCGGACAGCAACCTTTCCGCCAAGCAGGTCGAGTTCGCCAAGACCATCCATGGCGCGGGCACCGACCTGCTCAACCTCATCAGCGACATCCTCGACCTCTCCAAGATCGAGTCCGGCACCGTCACGGTGGACGCGGAGGAGGTGGTGCTGCCTAGCCTGCTCGACGCCGTGGCGCGCCCGTTCCGCCACGAGGCGGAATCGCGGCAACTGGATTTCGAGCTGAAGGTCGAGCCGACGGTCGGCCAGATCATCAGCACCGACGCCAAGCGCCTGCAGCAGGTGCTGAAGAACCTGCTTTCCAACTCGTTCAAGTTCACAGCCCAAGGCGGCATAAGGCTGTCGGCGTCGGTCGCGCTGTCCGGCTGGAGCACGGCGCATCCGATCCTCAGCCAGGCGCAGAGCGTCATCGCTTTTCAAGTGTCCGACACCGGCATCGGCATCCCGCTGGAGAAGCAGAAGATCATCTTCGAAGCGTTCCAGCAGGCCGACGCCTCGACCAGCCGCAAATATGGCGGCACGGGCCTGGGTCTGGCCATCTGCCGCGAGCTTGCGAACCTGCTCGGCGGCGAAATCCATCTCCATTCGGCGCCGGGCGCCGGCTCGACCTTCACGCTCTATCTGCCGCAGCGTTATGTCGGCCCCACCAATGCCGTGCGCAACGCGACGACGGGCGAGAAGCCGTCGACCATGGAGCGGCTCGAATTCGCCGTATCGTCGCCCGAGCGGCCCGTCGAGCAGATCCCGGACGACCGCGCCAAGCTCGTGCCGGGTGAGCCGATCCTGCTCATTATCGAGGACGACCCGCATTATGCGCGCATCATGGTCGATCTCGCCCGCGACCAGGGCTTCAAGGTGCTGCTCGCCATGCGCGGCAACGACGCCCTTGAGATGGCCAAGCAATACCAGCCGACCGCCATCTCGCTCGACGTCTTCCTGCCAGACATGCTGGGCTGGACGGTGCTGAGCCAGCTCAAGCGCAATCCGCTGACGCGGCATATCCCCGTGCAGATCGTGACGCTGGACGAGGACCGCCAGCACGGCTTGGCGCGCGGCGCCTTCGCCTTCGTCAACAAGCCGACGACGGGGGAAGGCCTGTCGGACGCGTTCAGCAGACTCAAGGAATACGCCAGGCCGCGGCGCAAGCGGCTCCTGCTCGTCGAGGACAACGAGGCCGAGCGCATGAGCGTGAGCGAATTGCTCGGCGATGACGACATCGAGATCCTCTCGGCGCCCACGGGCGCCGAGGCATTGTCGCTGATGGCGAAGGATCCATGCGACTGCGTGGTGCTGGACCTGAGGCTCCCCGATATGTCCGGCTTCGAGGTGCTCGAGCGGATGAAATCCGACGAGCAGCTCAGCGATGTCCCGGTGGTCGTCTTCACCGGCCGCGAATTGTCGGCGGAGGAGGATGCGCAGCTTCACACCATGGCGCGCAGCATCGTCGTCAAGGGCGTGGAATCGCCGGAGCGGCTGCTCGACGAGACGGCTTTGTTCCTGCACCGCGTGATCGCCGATCTGCCGGGCGAGAAGCAACGCCTGCTGGAGCGGCTGAACACCTCCGACGAGGACCTGCAGGGCCGTACCGTGCTGCTGGTGGACGACGATCCGCGCAACATCTTCGCGCTGTCGAGCGTGCTGGAGCGGCGCGGCATGAACGTGCTGACAGCCACCACGGGGCGCGAGGCGATCGGCCTGGTGGAGTCCACGCCCGACCTCGCCATCGTGCTGATGGATATCATGATGCCGGAGATGGACGGCTACGAGACCATGCAGACCATCCGCCAGAACAAGGCCTATCGCCGCCTGCCGATCATCGCGCTCACGGCCAAGGCGATGAAGGGCGACCGCGAGAAATGCCTGGAGGCCGGGGCCTCGGACTATCTCGCCAAGCCGGTGAACACAGAGCAGCTCCTGGCGGCGCTGCGCATGTGGTTGCACCGGTAGGAGCGAGACCATGGAGCGCACGGACAAGATAAATATCCTCCTCGTGGACGATCAGCCGGCCAAGCTGATCTCCTACGAGGTCATGCTCGCCGAGCTGGGCGAGAACCTGATCAAGGCGAACAACGCGACGGAAGCGCTGTCGCAGCTTCTCAAGCAGGACGTGGCGGTGGTGCTGGTTGACGTCTGCATGCCGGACCTCGACGGGTTCCAGCTCGCGGCGATGATCCGCGAGCATCCGCGCTTCGAGAAGACGGCGATCATCTTCATCTCCGCGATCCATTTGGCCGACGACGACCGCCTCAGGGGCTACAAGATGGGCGCGGTGGATTATCTGCCGGTGCCGGTGGTGGCGGACATTTTGCGCGCCAAAGTGCGCGTATTCGCCGATCTCTACCGCAAGACCCGCGAGCTCGAGACGCTGAATGCCGAGCTCGAGCGCCGCGTTGGCGAGCGCACCGCCGAGCTCGAGGCATCGAACGCGCGGCTGGTCGAGAGCGAGCACCGCCGCTCCATGGCGCTGGCGGCGGGCCGCATGGGCTCCTGGGACTGGGATCTCGAAAGCGGCGTGTTCCTGTGGGACGAGGCGCATTGCCGCATCGTCGGCGTGGACCCGGAGAATTTCGTGATCTCGCCGGAGAGCGTGCGTCCACTGGTCCATCCCGGCGATTGGGAGAAGCTGAAGAGCCATCTCCAGGAGGCGCGCGATGGACGCCCATCCTTCCAGTTGGAAGCGCGGTTCCTTCGTCCCGACGGTGAGTCACGCTGGTGCACCATCACCGCGGCGGCGAGCTTCGGCGACACCGGCAAGCTCCAGCGCATGAGCGGCGTCACCACCGACATCACGGACAGGAAGCGCGCCGAGGAATATCACGCCATGCTCGCCCGCGAGGTCGATCATCGCGCCAAGAACGCGCTCGCCATCGTGCAATCCGTGGTGCGCCTGACCCAGGCGCCGACGACGGAAACCTATGTCCGCGCCATCGAGGGCCGCATCGCCGCGCTCTCGCATGCGCATACGCTGCTGTCGGAAACGCGCTGGCAGGGCGCGAGCCTGACCACCCTGGTGATGGAGGAATTGGCGCCCTATCAGGGCGAAGGCCCGGACAAGATCCGCATCGAGGGCGCGGAGGTCACCTTGCGCCCTGTCGTCGCGCAGTCGGTGGCGCTGATCGTGCACGAGCTGGCGACGAACTCCGCGAAATATGGCGCGCTGTCGTCGCCCGAGGGCAAGCTCTATGTCTTCTGGGATGCGCGCGACGGCTCGGGTCTGGTCTTCGACTGGATCGAAACCGGCGGGCCGGAAGTCATCGCGCCCAAGAAGAAGGGTTTCGGCCTCAAGGTAATCGGCGCCACCGTGGAGTCGCAGCTTCGCGGTCAGGTCGCGTTCGATTGGCGGACGGACGGTTTGTCCTGCCGCTTCGACATCCCACCCGGCAACGCCGAGGAGCCGCCCATGGCCCAAGCGCCGTCCGGACCTGCGCCGGAGCGCGTGCGCATCCGCCCCGCCGTGCTGGTGGTGGAGGACGAGGCGCTGGTCGCGATGATGATGCAGGATGTGCTCGACGAGATGGGCTTCGATACCGTCGGCCCCTGCGGCACGGTGAAAGACGCTGTCGACGCCATCCGCGGCATGCCGGTGGACGCCGCGGTGCTCGACATCAATCTCCACGGCGAGACTGTCTATCCCGTCGCCGATCTGCTGACGGAACGCGGCATTCCGTTCGCTTTCATCACCGGCTATGGCCGCGAAAGCATCGCCGCGCGCTTCGCCGGCGCGCCGGTGCTGCACAAACCCATCGATGAGGAGACGCTGCGGGGCGCCCTCCTGCGCTTGAGCCCGCCGCGGCTGGAGCCTGTGGGTTAGAGAAGCGCGGTCTGGACTTCCTTGCGCACCTGATCGGGCCGCAGCGGTTTGATGCCGGTGCCCTTGAGCTTGCGGGCCACGTCTGCTTCGACATTCAGCACCGCGTCGAAGACGAGATAGAAATGCGGCTCCAGCGCCGTGCGCTGGACCGTGCTCATTGCGTCGCGAAGCAGCTTCGTCTTCTCCGCCAGTGGCCGTAGCGTGGCGCGCGTGTCGAGATTGCCGCTCTTGCATTCGATGCAGAGAAGCTTGTTTCCAAAAAGCCCGACGATGTCGAATTCGCCGGCCATGCGCGCCACATCCGACGGCGTCTGATAGGACACATCGGTATAGAGCTCGAAGGCGTCGCAATTGCGCAGCAGATGGTCATTGACGATATTGTAGACATAGGCATTCAGCCATTCACCGCCGAGCAGCCCGTAGCGCGCCGCGTTGTTCACCGTGTAGGTCGCTACGACGTCACGATCGGAGTCCTTGTCCGCCATTGCCGCCGGCCGGATGGCGGTTTGCGTGCCGCCGGGCTCGAGCAGGACAAGCGTTTCAAGCTTGATGATGTTCTGCTGCACGAGGAAGGCGAGCCAGGCGCCGTTGTCCACCGTGCATTTGAGGACCCAGCGCACCGGTCCGTTCTTGTTGCCGGCGGTCTTGGCGCGGCGCAACTCGCGCAGCCCGGCGCTGTAGGCGGCGTAGCGGTCGCCGACCTGCTTGGCGAAAGCGATCTCCGCGTCCGAGAATTTGCGCAACTGGGTGAAGTTGAAGCCCTCGCGGAACAGCGCGCCGAGGAGCGGCGAGGTGCGCACAAAGGCTTCCAGGCCGCCCGGCTGCGTACCGGCTGCCATCTTCATCCAGAGCCCGCGCGCCGCCCTGATCCGGGGCGCGTTCGCCGCATCGGGATCGAGCACGATGAGCTCCTCTATTTCCTTCACGGCGATGACGAGTGCGCCAAGCCTGTCGCTGACCGCCTGCAGGCGTGCGCGCAATTTGGGCGTGACGTCGTATTTCGCGCGCCGTTCGTCGAGGATCTTCTTGGCGTCTGAAAGCAAATCGCTCGGTGCGGCCATCGCGGCTCCGGTTGAAAATGGCTACCGGCGATATAAATGCGCCGCCGGTGCGCAATCTAGCACCGGCGGCGGGGAATTTCATATCGTTGGCGAGTCGTTCAGCCGTCGCGCAGGGTTTCGGCCAGCACGTCCAGTTGCGAGGAGACGCCCTCGCGGCGCCTGCCGGCGTCGTCGTAGCCGTCGAGGAACGCGCCCTGTTCGGTGACGCGCAACCTGGTGCCCTTGCCCTTGGGCTGGAATTCGACGGTGGCGAGCGAAACGGAGATTTTCACGCCGTCTATCGTCATCTCATAGACATAGACGATGCGCTTGTTCTCCACGATGTCGCGGTACTCGGCCGTGAAATCCGACACTTTCCAGGGGCGGTCTCCACCGGCCCATTCGCCCTTGAGCCGGTCGTTGCCGCCGACGCGGAAATCGTGCTCGCGGATACCCTGCCGCCATTCGGGCGGGCCCTTGAACCAGCGCGCCTTGTGCGCGGGATCGGCGAAAGCCTGGAACACGAGTTCGATGGGCGCGTCGAGTTCACGGTCGATGGTGAAGGTCGCATGCGCAGTGCTGCTCATGACGCCGCCTCGATCTCCGCGCCCAGCCGTTCCAGGCTCTGGCTCCAGCCCATTTCCATGCCGGCAAGCATCTGCGGCGCGATCTCGGCGATGGCATTGCCGGTCTGCTTGACGTTGATTGTCGTCTTGCCGCCCTGTTCGGTGAAGGTGACCACGGTGTGGGCTTCGAGCAGCGGACTGTTGTCCGCGTCGCGCGCGACCGCCGTGAAGACGAGGCGCTCGGGCGCGTTCACCTCCAGGAATTCGCCGGTCATCGGATGCTGCATCCCCATGCCCTTCATCTCGATGAGGATTTTGCCGCCCTTGCGCGCGTCCCATTCGCAAACCGGATTGGTGAAGCCGTGCGGACCCCACCAGCGCTGGACATGCTTGGGATCGGTCCACACTTTCCATACCAGCGCGCGCGGCGCATCATAGGTCCGGGTGAGGTCGATGCTGCGCGTCTTGGGCAATTCGCCGGTCATCGGCTCCTGGCACAGCACCATCCAGGGGATGCCGAAACGGTCCGTCGCCATGCCGAAGCGCTTGGCGAAGAAGGTCGAGGTCAGCGGCATCCGCACCGCGCCCTTGTCCGACAGCGCCTTGAAAGCGAGCTCCGCCTCGTTCTCGGTGGCGAAATTGAGCGACAGCGCGAAGCCCTGCGGCTTGGAGTAGTTGCCTCGCGGCGCGTCGGAGGCGAAGATTTCGGTGTCGCCGATCTTGATCGTGCCGTGCATGATCCAATTGGCCGGCGCGGGCGCGTCGCCGCCGGGCATACCTTCGTAGCGCATCATCGCGCCGGGCCTGGCGCCCAGATGCTTCTCATAGAAGCCGAACGCTTCCTCGCAGGCGCCGTCGAAGTAAATATAGGTGTTGGTTCGCATGGGGCTCACTCCTTGACCGGGAACATGTGGAAATAAGGTTCCGCCTCTTTCAAAACGCGCGCGAAGGACGGGCGTGCCTCCAGGCGTTCGAGATAGGCGAGCGTGTTGGGATAGCCGTCCTTCAGCTTGACGAGCTTGTCGGCGTAGAACAGGGCGGGGCAGGCGGAGCAATCGGCCATGGTGAAGCTGTCGCCCATCGCCCAATGTTTGATTTCGCCTTCGATCATGCCGAAGGCGGTGCGGATCTGGGCTTTCGCCTGCTCGACCCCCACCGGATCCTTGCCGCCTTCGGGCCGCATCGTGTCGCTCACGATCTTCTGCATCTGGACGTGGATGTAGTTGTCGAAGAAGCGGTCGCGCATGCGGATTTGCCGCGCGCGGTCACCCGAACCCACGAGGTCGACAGGGCCGGGATAGTGCTGCGCCAGATATTCGATGATGATCGTGGATTCCGGGATCGTCCAATCGCGCGCCTCGTCCACCAGCACGGGGAATTTGCCGATGGGCCAGAGCTTCAGGAAATTCTCGCGATCCTTCGCGTCGCCGAGATCGACGAGGACGGGCTCGAAACCGGTGCCGTTCTCATAGAGCGCGATCAGCGTCTTCCAGCAGAATGAGGAGAGGGGATGATAGTAGAGCTTGAGCTTATTTCCGCTTGGCATGTTTCTTCCCTTTCTTCTGCAAGGCCTGGAGATAGTCGTCGAGCCGGTCCAAACGTTCGTTCCAGAGGCGGCGATATTCCGCGAGCCAATCGTCGACCTCGCGCAGCGCGGAGGCTTCGATCCGGCATGGCCGCCATTGCGCCTCCCGCCCGCGCGCGATGAGGCCGGCGCGCTCCAGCACCTTGAGATGCTTGGAGACCGCGGGGCCCGACATGTCGAAGGGGGCGGCGAGCTCCGATACGGTGGTCTCGCCCAGCGCCAGCCGCGCCAGGATCGCCCGCCTTGTGGGGTGGGCTAGGGCGGAGAATTTGGCCGAAAGCGCGTCCGGGTCCATTGGTATAAAACCATATGGTTATCTAACTGAATGGTTACATAGCGGGCCTCGCCGAACGAGTCAAGCTTCCCTATGGTCGGAATCATGGAGGCGATCGCCGTCGAGCATCTGACCAAGCGCCATGGCGACATCGTCGCGGTGGACGATGTTTCTTTTGCAGTCGCCGATTGCGAATTCTTCGTCCTGATCGGCGAGTCCGGCTCGGGCAAGACGACGACCTTGCATCTGATCAACCGCTTGAGCGAGCCGAGCTCCGGCCGCGTGCTGGTCGACGGTGAGGACATCCTTTCCGGCGACGCGGTGACCTTGCGCCGCCGCATCGGCTTCGTGTTCCAGGAGGTGGGACTGTTCCCGCATCTCACCGTGGCGGAGAACGTCGCCATCACGCCCAAGCTGCTCGGCTGGCGCGAAACCGACATCGCCGCGCGCGTGACCGAGCTCCTCGAGCTCGTTCGCCTCGATCCCAAGATCTATCGCGGCCGCTTCCCGCGCGAACTGTCCGGTGGGCAGCGCCAACGCGTGGGACTCGCGCGCGCTCTGGCCGCGCGGCCGCGCATCATGCTGATGGACGAGCCTTTCGCGGCGCTCGATCCGCTCACGCGCGACGAGCTGGCCGCGGACTATCGCGACATCCACGCGCGGTTGAAGCTCACCACGATCATGGTCACGCATGACATGACGGAGGCATTCCTGCTCGCGGATCGCGTGGCGGTGATGTGCGAGGGCCGGATCGTGCAGATCGCGACGCCGCAGGAGCTGATCGCATCGCCCGCCGACGCCATCGTCCGCGAGCTGGTCGACACGCCGCGCCGCCGCGCCCGCGCGCTGGCGGAAGCGATGCGCGCGCAGGATATCCAGGCATGAACGAAGCCTGGGCGCGGCTGCCGGACTATCTGGGCCAGCATGTGCTGCTCAGCGTCTCGGCCATCCTGCTCGGCTGTCTGATCAGCCTGCCGCTCGCCATGCTCGGCTATCGCAACGCCTGGCTGCGCGGGCCGCTGCTGGGCGTGGCCTCCATCGTGCAGACGATCCCGGGCTTGGCGCTGCTCGCGCTGTTCTATCCGCTGCTCCTGGCGCTGACGGCGTTCACCGAGCGCGTCTTCGGCTTCGGATTCCGCGCGCTGGGTTTCCTGCCCGCGCTGCTGGCGCTCACGCTCTATTCCATGCTGCCGGTGCTGCGGAACACGATCGCGGGGCTTGCCGGGATCGACCGCGCGCTTCTTACCGCGGCGCGCGGCGTCGGCATGACGCCGTGGCAGTCGCTCACCATGGTCGAGATCCCGCTCGCGGCGCCGGTGATCATGGCGGGCATCCGCACCGCCTCGGTCTGGGTGATCGGCACTGCGACCTTGTCCACGCCCGTCGGCCAGACAAGCCTGGGCAACTACATCTTCAGCGGGCTGCAGACCGAGAACTGGGTCTATGTGCTGTTCGGCTGCGTCGCCGCCGCCGTGCTGGCGCTGGCGATCGACCGGCTGCTCGCGCTGGCCGAGGCCGGGTTCGCCAAGCGCAGCCGCGGGCGGCTGGTCGCGGCCGCCGCCGGCCTTGCGATCGTGGTGGCGGGCAGCCTGTTCCCGCTGATCGGCACCGCGAAGCCGACTGTCATCATCGGCACCAAGAGCTTCGAGGAGCAATACATCCTCGGTGCGCTGATCCGCGACAGACTGCAGGATGCGGGCTTCGCCACGTCGTCGCGCGATGGACTGGGCTCGACGGTGATCTTCAACGCGCTCGCCTCCAACGATGTCGATGTCTATGTCGATTATTCCGGCACGATCTGGGCCAACGCGATGAAACGCCCAGACATGCCCGGCCGCGCGGCGGTGCTGTCTCAGATGCGTGAATGGCTGAGGCGCGAGCACGGCATCGCCTATATCGGCCCGGTCGGTTTCGAGAACGCCTATGCCTTCGCGATGCGCCGCGACCGCGCCGAGGCGCTGGGCATCTCCACGCTGGCCGATCTCGCGCGCCATTCCTCCACGATGAAGATCGGCGGCGATTACGAATTCTTCGAGCGCCCCGAATGGGCCGCGGTGAAGAAAGCCTATGGCGTCGGCTTCGCCACCCAGCGCACCTATCAGCCGACCTTCCTCTACCGCGCCGTGAACGACGGCGACGTGGACGTCATCGCCGCCTTCTCCAGCGACGGCCGTATCGCCCAATACGGCCTCAAGCTGATCGGCGACCCGCGCCAGGCGCTTCCGCCCTATGACGCCGTGCTGCTGGTCTCCCCCCGCCACGCCGGCGACGAGAAATTGCTCGCGGCAATGCGCCCCCTCATCGGCGCGATTAACCTGAAGCATATGCAGCAAGCCAACCTCATGGTCGACCGCCCGGACGACAAGCGGACCCCGGAGGAGGCGGCACATTTCCTTGAAGGCCGCTAGGCGGGGGAGTATGACGGCCTCATGAAAATCAAGCTGCACAAGAACGACCTTCCCGACGGGCTGGACCTCGGCGACGCGGTCGCCATCGACACCGAAACCCTTGGCCTCAACCCCTTCCGCGACCGGCTCTGCCTGGCGCAGTTGTCGGCGGGCGACGGCGTCTGCCATGCGGTGCAGTTCGAGGCCGGGCAGTACGCCGCGCCCAATCTCAAGAAGCTGCTCACCGACCGGAAGGTGACGAAGATCTTCCACTATGCGCGCTTCGACGTGGCCATGTTCCGCCGCTATCTCGGCGTGATGACGGGGCCGATCTATTGCACCAAGATCGCCTCCAAGCTGGTGCGCACCTATACCGACAAGCACGGCCTAAAGGACCTGGTGCGGGAACTTCTGAACGTCGATCTTTCCAAGGAACAGCAGAGTTCCGACTGGGGCGCGCCGACGCTGACCGAGAAGCAGCTCGCCTATGCGGCGAACGACGTCGCCTATCTCCATCGCCTGCGCGAGTCGCTCGACGCGATGCTGGCGCGCGAGGGTCGCACCGAGATCGCCAAGGCCTGCTTCCAGTTCCTTCCCGCCCGCGCCCAGCTCGACCTGGCCGGCTGGGGCGAGACGGATATCTTCGCGCATTGAAATTGCCCTCCCCTTGAGGGAGGGCCGACAATTTGCGCAGCAAATCGGGGAGGGGGCGTGTCGCGCTGTTCGAGCTGGCCCCTCCCCGAAAACGCTGCGCGTTTTCGACCCTCCTTCAGGGGAGGATGGTTTTGGCTGTTAAGCCTTTGACATTGTTCGGGTTGAAGGGCAGAACCCGCGCGGCCATATTTGGCATGATTTTCGCGTCCCCACCGGGCTAGACTGTCCGCCGGGGCCGCTTGCTCCGGGGGAACGGGAGCAGGCGACAATAGAACGGGTGTCTGCCTATGCGTTCCACCGCCGCGAAGCCGCGTGCCGAAGCCTCAGGTGACCTTGTCGCCGCGAGGCGCGTGCTCGACTACGCGACCGACGCCATCCGCGCCCTGGGCGCCACGCTCAATGGCGACTTCACCCGGGCGCTCGACCTCATCATGGCCACCAAGGGCCGCGTGATCGTTTCGGGCATGGGCAAATCGGGCCATGTCGGGCGCAAGATCGCGGCGACCCTGGCTTCCACCGGCACGCCGGCGCAATTCGTCCATCCCGGCGAGGCGAGCCATGGCGACCTCGGCATGGTCACGCCGGGCGACGTGCTCTTGATGCTCTCCAATTCTGGCGAGACGCGCGAACTCTCCGATCTCATCACCTTCGCCAAGCGCTTCTCGATCCCGATCATCGGCATCGCCAGCCGCGCGGAATCGACCCTGATGCAGGCGGCGGACGTGCCGCTGGTGCTGCCGAAATTCCAGGAGGCGTGCTCCATCGGCATGGCGCCGACGACCTCGACGACGCTGACGCTCGTGCTGGGCGACGCGCTCGCCGTGGCGCTGATGGAGCGGCGCAGCTTCTCCAAGGACCAGTATCGCGAGCTTCATCCGGGCGGCGCGCTGGGCAAGGCGCTGATCCGCGTCTCCGACCTGATGCATGCGGGCGAGGATTTGCCGCTGGTGGCCGAGGACGCCTCCATGCGCGATGTCGTGCTGGAGATGGCGAAGAAGCGCTTCGGCTGCGTCGGCGTGGTCGATGGCAAGGGCGCGCTCGCGGGCATCATCACCGACGGCGATCTAGCGCGGCACATGGAAGACCGCGGCCTTCTCGACCGCAAACCGTCGGACGTCATGACGCGCTCGCCCAAGACCTTCCAGGCCGACAAGCTGGCCGCGGAAGCGCTCGCCTTCATGAACGCCAAGAAGATCACCCAGCTCTTCGTGCTCGATCCCGGCGCCAAGACGAAGAAGCCGGCCGGCATCCTGCATATGCATGATTGCCTGCGGGCGGGGCTCGAATAGTGGCCTCGGGAGGCGCCCACAAGCCGGTGGAATGGGACGTCCGCGCCCGCACCACGGCGCAGGAATCCCAGCGCTATACGCGGTTCGTCGGCGTGATGAAGCGCGCGCTTCTGGGCGCGGTGGTGGTGATCCTGGGCGTGGTGCTCGTCTATTCCCTGCAGCCGCGCCATCAGGGTGTGCAGATCGGCGCGGAGAAGATCGAGAATCTGCTCGGCGACCTCACCATGGAGAAGCCGCGGCTGACCGGGCTGGACGGCGACGGCAATCCTTACGTCGTGACGGCCGAGAAGGCGGTGCAGGACGCGCACGACACCAAGAAGATGCATCTCTTCAAGGTCGATGCCGACCTGACGGAGAAGAAGCGGGGCACCTGGATCAATCTCCACGCGCCCACCGGCAAGCTCGACGGCGATACGCATATCCTGCAGCTCTTCGGGCCGATCGATACGTTCTCCGACAACGGCTATGAGATGCATACCATGGTCGCGGTCGTCGACCTTGCGAAGGGGATCGTGCACGGACCGCGCATGGCGGTGGGCCAGGGCCCGACGGGGAACATGCGGGCCGACTCGTTCTATATCGATCGCGACAAGCACCTGATCGTGCTCAACGGCAATGTGCACATGACGATCTATCCCAGCGCCCTGAAACAGGGAAAGAAGAAGAAGACATGAGGCTCGTGCTCGCCATTCTCGCCCTGTTGGCGGCGCCGGCGCAGGTGACGACCAGCGTGCAGCCCAAGCCCGCGAATGAAGCCACGTCCAGCGGTCTCGGCTTCTCGAAGCACGACTCCAATCAGCCGATCAACGTCTCCGCCGACAGCTTCGACGCCAACCTTCAGAGCAAGGTCGGCACTTATCACGGCAATGTCGTGGTGGTGCAGGGCGACATGAAGATGCGCGCCGACAGCGTCCAGATCGTCGAGGTGCAGGACAAGCCGAACAAGGTCTATGCCCACGGCAATGTGGTGGTGAACGCGCCCAACGGCATCGGCACGGGCGACGACGGCGTCTATGATCTCGTCGTCAAGACCATCACGCTCACCGGCAAGAAGGTCGTGCTGAGCAAGGAAAAGAACGTCATGGTCGGCACCAAGCTGGTCATGGATCAGAACACCAACCTCGCGCATCTGACGAGCGCGGGGCTGGCGGGAGGGCGCGTCCAGGCCGTGTTCCAGCCCCAGCACAACGATCAATCCAATGGCGGCGCCAAGAAGCCCGCCCCGAATGGGGGCAAATAGGCTTCACGGTTCCTTAAAGCCAGATAGGCACAGTTCTTGCCCATGACGAACGTCGAAACAGCAGCCGAAGCCGAACGCCCCCGCGTGATCGAGGGTAGCCAGGGTCTCGTGGTCACCCGGGTGGGCAAGAGCTTCAAGAAGCGCCCCGTGGTGCGCGCGGTGAGCCTGAACGTCCGCCGCGGCGAGGTCGTGGGCCTCTTGGGCCCCAACGGCGCCGGCAAGACCACCACCTTCTATATGATCACCGGCCTGATCCCTCCGGATTACGGCACGATCGAGCTGGACGGGCACGACGTCACGAGCCTGCCCATGTATCGCCGCGCCCGGCTGGGCATCGGCTACCTGCCGCAGGAGGCCTCGATCTTCCGCGGGCTCACGGCCGAGCAGAACATCCGCTCGACCGCCGAACTCGTCGAATCCGATCCGGCGCGGCTGGAAGCCATGGTCGAGGAATTGATGGCGGAGTTCGGCGTCGAGCATGTGCGCGACACGCCGGCCATCGCGCTGTCGGGCGGCGAGCGCCGCCGCGTGGAGATCGCGCGCGCGCTGGCGACGCATCCCTCCTATATCCTGCTGGACGAGCCGCTCGCCGGCATCGACCCCATCGCGGTCAACGACATCCGCGACCTGGTGCGCCAGCTCAAGAACCGCGGCATCGGCGTGCTCATCACCGACCACAATGTCCGAGACGCGCTCGACATCATCGACCGCGCTTACATCATCCATGAAGGCCAGGTGCTCAAGGAAGGTCCGCCGTCGGAGATCATCGGCGACCGCGACGTGCGCCGGGTCTATCTGGGTGAACGTTTCTCGATGTAGCGGCATAAAGGCTGGGGCGTAAGTATGGCGTTGGCACAAAGATTGGAGATGCGGCAGGGCCAGTCCCTGGTCATGACGCCGCAATTGCAGCAGGCGATCAAGCTGCTGCAGCTCTCCAATCTCGAACTCACGGCCTTCGTCGAGCAGGAACTGGAGCGCAACCCGCTTCTGGAGCGCGACGAGCGCGAGCATGCGCCGGACGAACGCGTCGAGAAGGTCGAAAGCCGCGAAGGCGAGGGCGCGGACGAAGCGCTGGCGCGCGACGACTTCTCCAAGGCCGAAGACATGGACGCCCATCACGAGGACGTCTATGCCGAAAACGATTCCTCCTCCGGCCCACGCGACAGCAAACTCAGCGACTGGACCAATCTGCGTTCGGGCGGCCGCCTCGACGGCGACGAGAACGGCCTCGAAGGCACGCTCGCCCGTGAGGTCTCGCTCAAGGATCATCTGACCGAACAGCTTTCCATCGCGGCGCTGGACGGCGCGGGCCGCCTGATCGGCGCGGCCCTGATCGATGCGGTTGACGAGGCCGGCTATTGCCGCGCCGACATGGACGAGACCGCCACGCGACTGGGCGTCCCACGCGGGGATATCGAGGCGGTGCTGACGGTGCTGCAGGGCTTCGACCCATCGGGCGTTTGCGCCCGCAACCTCGCCGAATGCCTCGCCATCCAATTGTGCGAGAAGGATCGTCTGGATCCCTGCATGCAGGCGTTCCTGGCGCATCTCGATCTCGTCGCCAGGCGCGATTTCGCGCAGCTCGGCCAGATCTGCGGCGTCGATGCCGAGGACATCGCCGACATGATCGCGGAGATCCGCGAGCTGACCCCCAAGCCCGGCCTCGCCTTCCTGACCGACACGGTGCAGACCGTGGTGCCGGACGTGTTCGTGCGCGAGGGCGCCGATGGCGGCTGGCATGTCGAGCTGAACACCGACACGCTGCCGCGCCTGCTCGTCAATGGCCGCTATCATTCCAAGGTCGCGTCCTCGGCGCGCGAGAAGGAAGCCAAGACCTACATCACCGATTGCCTGAACAACGCCAACTGGCTGGTGAAGAGCCTGGACCAGCGCGCGCGCACGATCCTGAAAGTGTCCACCGAGATCGTCCGCCAGCAGGACATGTTCCTGGCCTATGGCGTGCGTCATCTGCGGCCGCTGAACTTGCGCACCATCGCCGATGCGATCGGCATGCACGAATCCACCGTGAGCCGCGTGACGTCGAACAAATATGTGGCGACGCCGCGCGGGCTGTTCGAGCTCAAATATTTCTTCACCGCCTCGATCCAGTCGATCAACGGCGCGGAAGCGCATTCGGCGGAAGCGGTGCGCGACCGCATCAAGGAGATGATCGACCGCGAGGCGGGTGAAATCCTGTCGGATGATCGAATCGTTTCGTTGCTCACCGCGGACGGAGTCAATATTGCGCGGCGCACGGTTGCGAAGTATCGGGAGTCCATGCGCATCCCGTCTTCGGTCGAGAGGCGCAGGCTCAAAACGGGCGATTTCGCCGGCGTAGCCGGTCGTTGAATGGCCGGCAAAAGTTGCGTTGACAGGGGGTAGGGGCGGACCTATAAACCGCCGCCTTTTGTAGACGGGCAGTACTCGAAAAATGAGGCGAAAGCCTCGCGAACCGAGGCATCGACTTGCGCGTTACAAAGCCATGACAGTCCGGGTGTCAGGGAAGCAGATCGACCTCGGCCAGGCCCTCAGGGGTTTGGCCCGGGAGCGTCTCCAAGGGGCAGTCGCCAAGCATTTCGACGGCGAGGCCGATATCAACGCCGTGTTCAGCCATGACGGGCCGTTCTTCCGCGTGGATTGCACGGCGCATCTTTCTTCGGGAGCGGTGCTCAAGGCCGAAGGCGAAGGCAAGGACGCGCATCTGGCATTCGACGCCGTGCTCGACCATCTGGAGAAGCAGGTTCGGCGCTATAAGCGGCGTCTCAAGAATCATCACGAAAAGGCGAGGGCGCGCGTCGCGTCCTAGTTGTCTTTAGCAGGGGTTGTCATGGAAATCGCCGATCTGCTCTCGCCGGAAGCGGTTCTCGCTTCCGTGAAGACCTCCGGCAAGAAGGCGCTTCTCCAGGATCTGGCGGAGCGCGCCGCGAAGCTCACCGGTCTGCCGGAGCGCCGTATCTTCGAAACCCTGATTGAGCGCGAGCGCCTGGGCTCCACCGGCATGGGCCAGGGCATCGCCATCCCGCATGGCCGCATCCCGGGCCTGGGCAAGATCGTGGGCCTGTTCGCGCGGCTCGAGACGCCGATTTCCTATGAGGCGGTGGACGACCAACCCGTCGATCTCATCTTCCTGCTGCTCGCGCCCGAAGGCGCCGGCGCGGATCACCTGAAGGCGCTGGCGCGCGTCTCGCGCCTGCTGCGCAACAAGCAGACCTGCGAGAAACTGCGCGCCGCTTCGAAACCGGAAGTGCTCTATGCGCTGCTGACGGAGCCGACGAACGGCGGCGCGAGCTCGCAGGCGGCTTAATACCCCTCGGTGTCATGGCCCGCGGATGCGGGCCACCCAGGTGATATATGCTTCCTCAAGATGTTTCACGCAAAGCAAAATGGCCCAGCAAGCTGGGCCATTGGCTTCAATGCGTCGAAGTTTTTGTTCGTTCCAACTGGGTGGCCCGCAGTCGCGGGCCATGACACAGTTTGTGGAATTGCTAATGCACGCTGACCGGCGTCAGTTCGTTTTGCACCGCCGCGCCGTACGCCGTCTCGTAGGCGTCGGTGAAGCCGAGCACGCTGCCGTCGACCGCGTGCAGCACGTACAGCTTCACCCCATCGGGCACCTTGATGCCGTCGGGGATGATGCCGAGGCGGCGGGCTTCCGCCGAGTCGGTCGGCTTTATGTAGGCGATGCGGGCGGGGCCGTGCGGCTGCTCGGTCTCGAAGAATTCATCTCTCTGGGTCATTGCATGACTCCTGGTGCTCACGCCCCTCTCTTGGGCGCGTTCGTGATGGCGATGTTGCGGACGACTGGCTCGATCTTGCGCCGCTCAAGCTCGACAGACAGCAGCCCGTTCTCGAGCCGCGCGCCTGTCACTTCGATCCCCTCTGCGAGCACGAAAGCGCGTTGGAATTGCCGCGCCGCGATGCCCCGATGAAGGAACGTCTTATCCGCGGATTCGGTTTGCTTGCCGCGAAGAACCAGTTGGTTGTCCTCGACCGTGACGGAAAGCTCGTCGAACGCGAAGCCCGCCACCGCCAGCGTAATTCTCAGGCGGTCCGATCCGGCCTCTTCGATATTGTAGGGCGGGTAGCCGTCGCTGGCCGTCTTGGCCGTCCGTTCGAGCAGCTGTTCCAGATGCTCGAAGCCCAGAAGGAAAGGGCTGTTGAAGGCGAAATTCCGTGTCATTTCAAAGCCCTCCTTGAGCGGCTTTGGGATGGCTTGCGGCCCAGGCGGGGCGCCGCGTCTAGGATGAATGTGGGGGTTCCCGGCCTTCAATCAAGTGTCCACCTTTCGTTCAAATTTCCGTCGTTGCGGGAACCCGTCCGCACTTGGCAGAAGGTTCCATGGGCCGCCCCGAAATTTTTTTGGAGAATCCGCTCCGCCGCTATCGTGATCCGCGCGCGATCGTCGTCGCACACGCGCCGGACGAGGTGCCGGCCGCGCTCGCCGCCATAGAGGCCGGTGTGAAGGCGGGGCGGCACGCGGCCGGCTATCTCGCCTATGAGCTCGGCTACACGCTGGAGCCGCGCCTGGGGCCGCTGATGCCGTCCGCGCGCAAGCTGCCGCTGCTCTGGTTCGGATTGTTCGACGATTTCGAGACCGAGCCCGCGCTCGCGGCGGCGGGCCGCGCCTATGCCGGGCCGTTGCGCCATGAGTGGAACGAGGCGGACTACAACACCCGCTACGCCCGCGTGCATGACGCCATCGCAGCGGGCGATATCTACCAGGCCAATCTCAGCTTCCGCTCCCGCTTCGCGTTCCTCGGCGATCCGATGGCGCTCTATCGCGACCTGCGCGCGCGGGCCGCGGCGCCGCATTGCGCCTATGTCGACGATGGCGAGCGGCAGATCCTGTCGCTGTCGCCGGAGTTGTTCTTCGACCTCGCCGCCGATGGCACGCTGACCGCGCGCCCGATGAAGGGCACGGCCGCGCGTGGAAGCGACGCGGTCTCCGACGCGCTGGCGCGCAACGGCTTGCGCGAAAGCACCAAAGACCGCGCCGAGAACCTGATGATCGTCGATCTGTTGCGCAACGATCTCGGCCGCATCGCCGCGCTCGGCAGCGTGACGGTGAAGGAATTGTTCGCGGTGGAGACCTACCCGACCGTCCATCAGATGACGTCCACCATCACCGCCAAGCTCGCGCCCAACGGCGTCGCGGTCATCGTCCGCGCGCTGTTTCCCTGCGGCTCGGTCACCGGCGCGCCCAAGATCCGTGCCATGCAGATCATCCGCGAGTTGGAGGCGAGCCCGCGCGGCGTCTATTGCGGCGCCATCGGCCATTTCGCGCCGGACGGCTCGGCGCGCTTCAACGTGGCCATCCGCACCATCACCGTGCAAGACGGGCAGGGCGAACTCGGCATCGGCGGCGCCATCGTCCACGACTCCACCGCCGCGGGCGAATATGCGGAATGCCTGCTCAAGGCGCGTTATTTCACAAAGGACCAAAGGCCGATCGGCCTGATCGAGACCTTGCCCTGGGATGGCAGCTTCGTCCGCGTGGAGCGCCATCTCGCGCGGATGGCGAAGTCGGCGGCCGCACTGGGCATCCCCTTCGACGAGGACGCTGCACGCCGCGCTTTGGCTGTGGTCGCCGGGGACGCGCCCTTGCGCGTGCGTCTGACGCTCGATGAGGCTGGCAACTTCGTCTGCACCACCGCGCCCCTGCCGCCCAATCCGCCGTTCTGGACCTATGCGATCTCGGACGCGCGTGTGACGAGCAGCGATGCGCTGCTGCGTCACAAGATCGATTGGCGCGAACTTTACGACGTGACGTCGCAGGCCGATGAGGTGCTCTTCCTCAACGAACGCGGCGAACTGGCCGAAGGCAGCCGCAGCACCATCTTCCTGCGCATCGCCGGAAACTTGCTCACGCCGCCACTGTCCGCTGGAGTGCTCGACGGCGTGTTGCGCCGCGAATTGCTCGAAAGCGGGAAGTGTCGCGAAGCGGTGCTGACGCTCGACGACCTCGCGCGCGCCGATGAGGTGCTGCTGGGCAATTCGTTGCGCGGCTTGATCAGCTCGCGGCCAGTTCGCAAAGCAGGGTAAGCGTCGTAGGCATCAGCCAGCCGCTGATTTCCGTCAGGCGGCCCTGGGCGGCTTCGGCGCCCAGCACATCCGGCAGCGATTGCTTGCCGATGCCCTTGCGCAGGATTTGCGCCACGCCGCTCACATCGAACGCGTTTGTATGGGCGAGAGACCATTCACCCACCTTCACCGCGCTGTCGCGGTCGGGTATTTGATCGAGCAGATCGTCGAAGGCCGTGGGCGGATAGCGGCGGCGCAGGATATGGGCGGCTTCGTAGACCGTGCCGCCGACGACGCTGAGGCCCAGCAAGGCGAACAGGCCGGCAAGGAAGGGGCGGCGCGCGATCTCGGATTTCCATTCGCTCATTTGAAGAGGCCCTTCATGCGGTCCGCCAGGCGCAGCACCAGCGCCAGCATGTTCATGGTCGGGTTGGACGCGCCATAGGTCGGGAACACCGACGTGCCGGCGATGTGCAGATTGGCGATCCCATGCACCTGGCTGTTGGCATCCACCACGCCCTGTTTGGGATCGGCGCTCATGCGTGTGGTGCCCATGTGATGGTTGCCCCAATCCATCACGCTCAGCCATTCGCTGCGCGTCTTGTGGCGCAGGTTGAGCATGCCGGTGCGCGAGGCGAGCAATTGGCGGCCGAGTTCTGAAAGCGTCTCGCGGTAGCGCGCGAAATCCTGGTCGGAGATGCGGTTGTCGAGCTTCAGCCGCGGCATGCCGAGCGGATCCTTGGCGTGCGTCAGCGTGAGACGGCGATCCGGATCGGGCGCGATCTCCATGCCGCAGCCGAGCACGAAGGCCTTGTAGCCCGTCGCGTCCAGGCCCAGCGCCGACGCCGTCGCCGCCACCGCCGCGCGGCCCAGCTCCGGCAATTGGATTTCTTCCTCGATGGTCGAGAGAGAGCCCAGCACATGGGCGCCGCGCTTGTACGCGTCCAGCGGGGCGAGCGCGGCGCGGAACGTCGCGCCGT
This sequence comes from Rhizomicrobium sp., assembly GCA_036491175.1. Classification (GTDB taxonomy): domain Bacteria; phylum Pseudomonadota; class Alphaproteobacteria; order Micropepsales; family Micropepsaceae; genus Rhizomicrobium. The sequence goes on along the minus strand of DASXCJ010000036.1, from coordinate 3,724 downwards.
TCACTTCGCGCGGGATCTGGTAATAGACGGGCAGGTTGCCGTCGAACACGACCAAGGTCGCGACATGGCCGGGGATCGGATGGTCGGCGAAGAAGCGGCCGACGAGATCGTTCTGGTTGCCGAGACCGGTCTTCATCACGTCGTTGGAGGCGAGCAGGATGCGCGCCGTCTCCACGCCGCCGGCCGCGAGCACGACCTGCTTGGCGCGCACCTTGAACTTGCGGCCCGACAGCGTCGCGACGTCGAGATGATCGACATGGCTGGCATCGGGCGAGAGGCGGATGCCGGTGACGTTGGCGTGCAGCAGCAAGGTCAGGTTCGCCGCCTGCTTGAGCTGCGTCGCGTACTCGCCGCCGAAATTGGTCGGCAGCACGTCTTCGCTCTGCTTGGAGAACTGGAAATAGGTCGTGTCGACGCCGCCCTGGCCGAGGCGCAGCGGCGCGCCTTGGGAGGCGGTCCAGACCGCGGACCGGTCGTAGATGAACGGACCGGCCTGCACGAGCGCCTGGGCGCGCGGGTAATAGGGCTCGAGCACCTCGCGGCCGAAGGGCCAGCCGGAATAGGGCAGCCAGTCGCGTTTCTCGAAATCGATCTTGTCCAGCGGGCGGCACCAGCCGCCCCAATGGTTGGTCGCGCCGCCCAGCGTGCGTTGGCGCGAGGCGTCGAGCGCGAGATAGGGCACGCCGGTCTCTTCGCCGGCATAGAGCGCCTGGTTGTCCTTGTTGAATTCGGTGCCGCCACTCTCCAGCAGCAGCACGCGGACCTTGGCGTCGGCGAGCGCGAGCGCCAGCGTGATGCCGGCGGGGCCGCCGCCGATGATCACCAGGTCGGTGTCGAGATTGGTCTTCTCGGGAAGCGAGCGGGCGTCCAGGAATGCGCGCAAGATCGGCCTTTCACATACGCCCCACGCGCTCCAGCGGGGATTCGACGGGGGAAATGTCTAACGTCTAAAGACGCTTCCTGGCAAATGCGCGGCCGGACGGCGATTTTAAGTATTTTTCGAAAGCGACGGCTTTCTGTTCATCCCTGAAACCAAAGTAAGTCTTTATGCACCACGGCCTGAATTTCGAGGTGTGAGGGACTTGGCCGGCGTTGTGACGGCGAAGCCTGTCCTTCAGGTCGTCCGTGCTGCCTGTGTAGAAGTGCTCTTCCTCGCCGAGGCTTTGAAGAATGTAGATATTTCATCAGAGTAAATTTCTTGCTGAGCTTTCACCGGCCCGCCTTCGCCCTTTGGGCTACGGCGTGGCAGCCTTCGCTCCCGCTTCGCGGCGTTGCGTTTTGCAATGCCTTCGGAGCGTCACGTCGGCTTGCCGAGCCGTAGCTCCCGCGAAGCGGGAGCGAAGGCTGGTGGAGCCAAGCGGGGTCGAACCGCTGACCTCCTGCATGCCATGCAGGCGCTCTACCAACTGAGCTATGGCCCCAATTCTTTTTTTGGTCGCGCGATCTGACCCGAACCGCTTCACACTTCGGGGGACCGCGCTCCTACTAACGTTCGTCTTTGGCGATGTCGGGATCGATGATGTCGCTGACGTCGTCTTCGTCTTCTTCCACCGTTTCGAGGAGGCCGTCGTCGGCCTCTTCGTCGTCGGCTTCCTCGATGTCCTCGATGTCGGCGGCTTCGTCGGCGTCGACGACGCTCATGCCGGCTTCGGCGGCTTCATCCTCGGGAGCGGGTGTCTCTTCTTCCTCTTCCTCGTCGTCATCGGCCACGACCAGAGGCGCCTCTACGACCTCTTCGGCCTCGGCTTCCTCTTCGTTTTCCTCGGCCTCCTCGTCCTCGTCCTGGTCGGCGACGGGCTCGGCCTGGACCGGTTCGGGCTGGCGCGGACGGCGCTGCTTGTAGAGCGACTCCGGCTCGAAGGCGAAGCTGCACTTCGGGCATTCGATGGGGCGCTTCTGCAAGTCGTAGAATCGCACGCCGCAAGAGGGGCAGACGCGCTTTATTCCGAGATCGGCCTTGACCAAGATAATGCTTCCCGCGTGAGTATCGGTTTCCGAAGGCCGGGTCGTTTGCCACTTCCTCGAGGCCCTGTCAAAGGCGGAATAACCCTTATGAGCGCCGTGCTTATCCCCCAGCCGCTCACCGCCCATGGCTCAGGCCCTCTGAGGGGGACCGCCGCCATGCCCGGGGACAAGTCCATCTCCCACCGTGCCCTCATCCTGGGGGCGTTGGCGGTGGGTGAAACCCGCATTTCCGGCCTCCTGGAGGCTGAGGATGTCCTCAACACCGCCAAGGTCATGCGGCAGTTCGGGGCGACCGTCACCCGCGACGGGCCCGGCGCCTGGCGGGTCTGGGGAACCGGGGTCGGCGGCTGGGCCGCGCCCGAGGTCGAACTCGATTTCGGGAACTCGGGCACAGGCTCCCGCCTGGTGATGGGCGCGATGGCGACGACGCCTATCCAGGCGGTGTTCACCGGCGACGCCTCGCTCCGGAAGCGCCCGATGAAGCGCGTCCTGGATCCGCTAACGGAATTCGGTGCGATCTACGACAACGGGATCATGCCGCTGACCTTGACCGGCGCGTCCGATCCGATCTGCATCGACTATGAAGTGAAGGTCGCCTCCGCCCAGGTGAAGTCCGCGCTGCTGCTGGCGGCGCTGGGCGCACCGGGGCGCACGCGCATCGTGCAGAAGACGCCGACGCGCGACCACACCGAGAAGATGCTCAAGGCGTTCGGCGCGGAGATCGCGGTGGAGGGCGACGCGGTCTTCGTCACCGGCGAGGCCGAACTCAAACCCTGCGCCGTCGATGTGCCGCGCGATCCATCCTCCGCCGCGTTCCCGCTGGTGGCGGCGCTGATCGTGCCGGGATCGGAAGTCGCGATCCCCGGCGTGCTGCTGAACCCGCGCCGCACCGGGCTGATCGAGACGCTGAAAGAGATGGGCGCGGATATCGCCATCACCAACCGGCGCGAAAGCGGCGGCGAGGAGGTCGGCGACCTGGTGGCGAGACATTCCGCGCTGCACGGCGTCGAGGTCCCGCCGGAGCGCGCGCCATCGATGATCGACGAATATCCCATCCTCGCCATCGCGGCGGCCTTCGCCGACGGCCGCACGGTCATGCGGGGGCTGGAAGAGTTGCGCGTGAAAGAGAGCGACCGCCTCGCCGCCATCGTCGCGGGCCTGCGCGCCAACGGCGTCTCGGTCGAAGAGCTGGAAGACGGCATGATCGTGCAACGCGGCAATGTCGAAGGCGGGGGCACCGTCGCCACGCACATGGACCACCGCATCGCCATGGCGTTCCTGGTGATGGGCCTGGCATCCTACGAGCCGGTGACGGTGGACGATGTGTCCATGATCGCGACGAGCTTTCCGGAATTCGAGGGGCTGATGCGGGATTTGGGAGCGGCGCTCTGAAGATCGCGACCTACAGTGTGAACGGCGTGAACGGGCGGTTGCCGGTGCTGCTGCGCTGGATGGGCGAAGCGAAACCTGACGTCGCGTCGCGGAGGAAGTCACGATGAGCATCGTCATCGCCGTCGACGGCACCGCAGACGACGTTGCGATGATCGCGACCAGCTTTACTGAACTCCAAGACTTGGGGCGCGGTGCTGGCGCAGCATTAAAGCGAGCTGTTATCGGTTGGAATCATAAACAAACGTGTCATGGCCCGCGAATGCGGGCCACCCAGGTGGTATTGCTCTTCTTTCACTACCTCGTCATGGCTGTGTTGTTTTCGAAATCGAGTGTGGGTTACCTGGGTGGCCCGCATTCGCGGGCCATG
>DASXCJ010000035.1:0-3936 GCA_036491175.1 Rhizomicrobium sp. | reverse complement strand
GAGACGCTACAATATGGCGTGACTCGGGCGCAAGAGTCCGCGTCGGTGCGTCCACACATTCCGTCAATTAAGCATTGCAATCGGACTTTTCCACCGCGCCGGATTGCGGACGGAGATTCGCCATCGGCCGATCGCGGCCCGATCGCGTGCTGGCAGGTTGACAGTTATCGCCGTGGGCCTAGAATGGTCGCTACGTGCCGCCCTGAAAAGGCGGCACGTTTTGTTTTCCAGGGCCGGCTGTTGCTGCATCGCGCCAATGCGCGCACCACGGCCGGTTCTAACCTTCAGTGATCGCCATGACCCAGAGCGCACCGTCGCATTTGCTTCCCGTATTCGCCCGGGTCGATCTCGGCTTCGAGCGCGGCGAAGGCGCCTGGCTGATCGCAACCAACGGCGAGCGCTACCTTGATTTCACCTCCGGCGTTGCGGTGAACGCGCTCGGCCATGCCCATCCGCATCTGGTGGCGGCGCTGCAGGATCAGGCCACCAAGCTCTGGCACATGTCGAACCTGTTCAAGAGTCCGGATGGCGAACGGCTCGCGGCGCGGCTGTGCGAGCAGAGCTTTGCCGATTTCGTGTTCTTCGCCAATTCCGGCGCCGAGGCGATGGAGTGCGCGATCAAGGTCGCGCGCCGCTATCACGCCATGAAAGGCCATCCCGAGCGCTATCGCCTCGTCACGTTCGAAGGCGCCTTCCACGGCCGTACGCTCGGCACGCTCGCGGCGACCGGCTCGGCCAAGTATCTCGAAGGTTTCGGTCCGCCGCTCGAAGGCTTCGACCAGGTGCCGCATGGCGATCTCGATGCGGTCAAGAAGGCGATCGGCCCGCACACCGCCGGCATCGTGATCGAGCCGGTACAGGGCGAGGGCGGCGTGCGCTCGGCGCCGCCGGCTTTCTTCCGGGCGTTGCGCCAGCTCTGCGACGACAACCATATTCTTCTGATCTTCGACGAGGTGCAGACCGGCATGGGCCGCACCGGGGATCTGTTTGCCTACAAATGGCTCGGCGTGACGCCGGACATCATGCCGTTGGCGAAAGCGCTCGGCGGCGGCTTCCCGATCGGCGCATGTTTGGCGACCGCGGAAGCCGCGTCCGGCATGACGCCGGGCTCGCACGGCTCGACCTTCGGCGGCAATCCGCTGGCGATCGCGGCTGCGAATGCCGTGCTCGACGTCATGCTCAAGCCCGGCTTCTTCGAGCACGCGCAGAAGATGTCGCTGCTGCTCAAGCAGAAGCTTGCATCCGTGGTCGACCGTCATCCCAAGGTGCTGGCGGAAGTGCGCGGCGAGGGGCTGCTGGTTGGTCTCAAGGCGGTGGTGCCGTCGGGCGATCTCGTCAACGCGTTGCGTGACGAGAGGTTGCTCACGGTCGGCGCCGGCGACAATGTGGTGCGGTTCCTGCCGCCGTTGATCGTGACCGAAGCGGAGATCGAGGAATCGGTACAGCGGCTGGAGCGCGCCTGCGTGGCGTTGTCCGGCGGCGAGTTGAAGCGGGCGGCAAGTTGAGAACAACCCAATGAGCACGGCACTGCGTCACTTCCTCGACATCAACGAACTGCCGACCAAGGAGCTGCGTAACATGCTCGCCGCCAGTGTCGCCATGAAGGCGAAGCTGAAGGCGCAGAAAAAGCAGGGCGGCAAGGCCAAGCCGCTCGAAGGCAAGACGCTGGCGATGATCTTCGAGAAGCCGTCGACCCGCACGCGGGTGTCGTTCGACGTCGGCATGCGCCAGCTCGGCGGCGAATCCATCATGCTGACCGGCGCGGAGATGCAGCTCGGCCGCGGCGAGACTATCGCCGACACCGCGCGGGTGCTGTCGCGCTATGTCGATGCGATCATGATCCGCATCCTCAGCCATGAAGCACTGCTCGAACTCGCCGCCTACGCCACGGTGCCTGTCATCAACGGCCTCACGCGGAATTCACATCCGTGCCAGGTGATGGCGGACCTGATGACGTTCGAGGAGCATCGCGGCCCGATCGAAGGCCGCACCATCGCCTGGAGCGGCGCCGACAACAACGTACTCGCCTCATGGGCGCACGCGGCCGAGCGGTTCAAGTTCACCCTCAATGTCGCGACCCCGACGCAGCTCGCGCCGGGCAAGGCGATGAAGGACTGGGTCAAGACGACCGGCGCGCCCGTCGTGATCGGTAACGATCCGGAGGCCGCGGTGCGCGGCGCCGACTGCGTGGTCACCGACACCTGGGTGTCGATGGGCGACAAGGACGGCGAACATCGCCACAATCTGCTGATGCCCTATCAGGTCAATTCCAAACTGATGTCGCTGGCGAAACCCGATGCGCTGTTCATGCATTGTCTGCCCGCCCATCGCGGCGAGGAAGTCACCGATGAGGTGATCGACGGGCCGCAATCGGTGGTGTTCGACGAAGCCGAAAATCGCCTGCACGCGCAAAAGGGCATCTTGGCCTGGTGCTTCGAGAGCGTGGCGTAACGCTGCTGCCAATGATTTGTTTTCGTCATGGCCGGACTTGTTCCGGCCATCCATGTCTTGCCCAGCACGGCTTAAGGCGTGGATGCCCGGAACAACTCCGGGCATGACCGTGAATGGGGCGACCCTTTCGTTTTGCGCCCGCCGACCCCAGATAGAGCGCCATGACCTCACAATCCCCCGACATCAAAATCTCCGCTGAGCCGCCGGTGCGTGCGCCATCATCCGTGCCGGTCGACGACGCGGCGCTGCCGTTCGAGGTCAGCGCGCTCGATCTGCGGGGACGGCTGACCCGGCTCGGCCCGGCGCTCGACGAGATCCTGACCAAGCACGATTATCCCGCGCCGGTCGGCAAGCTGCTCGGCGAAGCCATCGTGCTCACCACGCTGCTCGGCTCGTCGCTGAAATTCGAAGGCCGTTTCATCCTGCAGACCCAGACCGACGGCCCGGTGTCGTTCCTGATCGTGGATTTCCAGGCGCCCGACCGGCTGCGCGCCTATGCGCGCTACGATGCGAGCCGGCTCAAGCCCGGCCAGGATTCCGGCGCGCTGCTCGGCAAGGGCCACTTGGCGATGACCATCGACCAGGGCGCGGACATGAGCCGCTATCAGGGATTGGTGGCGCTCGAGGGCGGCAATCTCGAAGACGCCGCGCATGAATATTTCCTGCGCTCGGAGCAAATTCCCACCCGGGTGCGCATCGCGGTCGGCGAGGAATGGCGCGGCGGCCAAGAACCTGGACAGGGTCCGAAACATCGCTGGCGCGCCGGTGGCATGCTGCTGCAGTTTCTGCCGAAGGCGCCGGAGCGCGCGCGGCAGGCCGATCTCGACCCCGGCGATGCGCCGCAAGGCGCCGTCACCCACACCGTGGAGGAAGACGACGCCTGGGTCGAAGGCCAGTCGCTGATCTCGACCGTCGAGGACGTCGAGCTGATCGATCCCGATTTGTCGGGCGAGCGGCTCTTGTATCGGCTGTTCCACGAACGCGGCGTCCGCGTGTTCGCGCCTCTCGCCCTCCGCGCGCAATGCTCCTGCTCGCGCGACGCCGTGTCGTCCATGCTGAAGAGTTTTGCACCCGGCGACCGCGCCGGCATGGTGAAGGACGGCAAGGTGGTGGTGACCTGCGAGTTCTGCAGTTCGGTGTACGAGTTCACGCCGGATGAAGCCGGCGTGGAGTAGCGGCGCGTGGTCCCACTTGCAGGGCAGGCACCGGTCGCGAAACATAAGTCCGTAGGCGTTCACCTTAAAATCCAGTCTTAAATCCGGTCTTTCATATTTCTGATTTTCAGAAGTACGCTTGAGGCCCATCCCAAATCAGTTGCCTATGGGGCCGTCCCGTCCCGGATAGGGGGCGTTTCGCGAACGTCACGAACGTTGGGTGCGGGATGCGGTGGACGTGGTTACGTCAGGCGCGCTTTGGGCGCGTGGACGTATGACGCAACCACGTACGGCGAAGCCGTGTGGTCCTGACGCCCCGACGCTGGCGTCA
>DASXCJ010000034.1:0-152160 GCA_036491175.1 Rhizomicrobium sp. | reverse complement strand
TGAAGAGCTCACGAAGAACATTTCCGTCGACAAAGAGGTCGATGTCAGCGGACAGGAAACGCAAGTGTCAGCAAACGTGATCGGCTGGCGCATTTTCGTTTACAATCAGCAGAATCCGCAACTGAAACGTTTTCACGGCGTGATCTATTATCAGTACGATCCCAAATGGCGCATCACCGCCAGCTTCACGCCCGATCCGAAACTGCCGGCGCGCGTGTTCCGCACATCGCGGGGGACGGACAAACAGTTTTATCACGTCGGTGATGCGCGATTCACCGCGAACGGAAAGCCTGTGACGCTTCCGCTGTATGGCGGCAGCAACGATCCTAAACACATAAAAGACGCCTCCGCATTCTTCCGTGACGATCTCACCGGCAGCGATACCTACGGGGCGGGACGCTATGTCGATGTGTCAGACTTCGGCGCGTTTCCGCCAAAAACGGTCACCATCGATTTCAACGATGCGTATAATCCGCTGTGTGCGATCTCCAGCCACTTCACCTGCCCTGTCGCGATCGATTCCATTCCGGGCGCGGTGAAAGCGGGCGAACGCGACTCGCATTTCGCGCATTGAGGCATTCGTGGCGTTCGGCAAACCATCGCAAGAGCGGAAGAGCTTCAAGGAGCTTCGTGATGCCGAACGCGCGAAGGCCAAACGCACGGCGTTGAAGGCACTTCGCAAGGCGCGCTTCGCAGCCGAAAAATCCGGCGTCAAACTTTCGGACTGGGAAGGCGAATTTCTCGGCTCGGTCGAAGGCCGACTCGAAACCTATGGCCGGGCGTTTGGCGATCCGGAAAAGGGCCCGCTCGCGTCGTCGCTCTCCATTCGCCAGACCGTGAAGGTCAAAGAGATTGCCGCCAAAGCGAAGGGCGAAAAGCCCAGAAAAGCGGGCTTTCACCGTCGGTCAGGCTTGTAGACCTCGCAATATTATTGCCGGAATTTACCCTCCGCAGCCTCTATGTGACTTTCCTGTTGCATTGCAACAAATCCTGATCCCTACTCCGCGACCGCGCGGGCGACATGCGCGTTGTGTCAGGGAATTTGCAGGAGCGAGGGGTCATGGCATCCGCCGAAGCGAAGCCGCAGCTTGAGGTCTACAAAGACCTTTATGAGATCGGCGAGATCCCGCCGCTCGGTCACGTTCCAAAGAACATGCACGCCTGGACGATTCGTAAGGAACGTCATGGCGAACCCGAAAAATCCTTTCAGATGGAAGTTGTGCCAACCTGGTCGCTCGACTCTCACGATGTGCTCATTCTCGTGATGGCCGCTGGGGTGAACTACAACGGCGTGTGGGCTGGTCTTGGCACACCAGTTTCGCCTATCGACAGTCATAAAAACCCCTATCACATCGCAGGCTCCGACGCGTCCGGTATCGTGTGGGCTGTCGGATCGAAGGTGACGCGCTGGAAAGTCGGCGATGAGGTCGTCGTACATTGCAATCAGGACGACGGCGATGATGAAGAATGTAATGGCGGCGATCCGATGTTCTCGCCGTCGCAACGCATCTGGGGCTATGAGACGCCGGATGGATCGTTCGCGCAATTCTGCCGCGTGCAGGATCGTCAGCTTATGGAACGTCCCAAGCATCTGACGTGGGAAGAAGCGGCTTGCTACACGCTCACATTAGCAACCACATATCGCATGTTCTTCGGCCATCGTCCGCACATCCTGCGTCCGGGTCATAATGTTTTGATCTGGGGCGCGAGCGGCGGTTTGGGATCGTTCGCCGTTCAGCTTTGCGCGGTGTCGGGCGCGAATGCCATTGGCGTAATCAGCGATGAAAGCAAGCGCGAGTTCGTCCTCTCGCTCGGCGCCAAGGGCGTGATCAACCGCAAGGATTTCAAATGCTGGGGCCAGATGCCCACCGTTAACACGCCGGAATATGATGCGTGGACCAAGGAAGCGCGCAAATTCGGCAAAGCCATCTGGGATATCACCGGCAAGGGCAATGATGTCGATATGGTGTTCGAGCATCCGGGTGAGTCGACGTTCCCGGTGTCATGCCTCGTCGTGAAGCGGGGCGGCATGGTCGTGTTCTGCGCCGGCACCACCGGCTACAATCTCACCTTCGATGCGCGCTATGTGTGGATGCGCCAGAAGCGCATTCAGGGCTCGCACTTCGCGAACCTCAATCAGGCCTCGCAGGCAAATCGCCTCGTCGTCGAGCGCCGCATCGATCCGTGCATGTCGGAAGTCTTCTCGTGGGGCGACATCCCGCGCGCCCACACCAAAATGATGAAGAACGAGCACCTGCCCGGCAACATGGCCGTGCTGGTGAACGCACAACGCCCGGGACTCAAGACCTTCGAGGATGTGATCGAGGCGTCGAAGGGCTGACAAGCGCCGACGCGCGTTGCTCGCCGGAGACGACAATTTGTGCTAGCTCCGCCCCATGAGCAGCCGCTTTCGCACCGCTCTCATCGTCGTCGGCGCCTGGGTGCTGATCGCGCTGGCGTGGACGCCGCCGACCGCGCTGGTGCAGGGATTGGCGTACGGCCAGCACCGCGCGGGGATGCCGGTCTGGGTCATCTTCGCCAACGTGCTGTGCGGCTTCGTGCCGTGGATGGCGGTGACGCCGCTCATCTTCCGGCTGGGACGGCGCTGGCCGATCAGCGAGCATCGTTGGGCCGGACCCATCGCAATCCACGCGGCGCTCGGGCTCATCATCATCCCCGCCTCGATCCTGATCGGCTCGCTGATCTCGGTGCTCATCTTTCCCCGGACGGCCTACACCGCCGTCACCCCGGCCTCGATCCTCACCGGCGTCCTCATCACCTCGTTCTACAGCGTGCCGACCTATATCGCCGTCGTCGCCATCGGCCAGGCGCTGGACTATTTCGAGCGCTACAAGCTGCGCGAGCGGATGCTGGCGCGGGCGCAATTGCAGGCGCTGGAGGCGCAGATCCAGCCGCATTTCCTGTTCAACACGCTCAATTCCATCTCGGCGCTGATCTATCGCGATGCGCGCAAGGCCGACGCCGCCATCGCCAAGCTGAGCGAATTGATGCGCCAGACCTTGAAGGAGCGCCCACAGGAAGTGCCGCTGCGCGAGGAGATCGCGTTTGCACAGAACTACCTCGAGCTCTGCGCCATGCTGACCCCGGGCACGTTGCGCACCAGCTTCGCCGTCGCGCCGGAGGCGTGGAACGCGCTGGTGCCGCCGCTTTTCCTGCAGCCTCTGTTCGAGAACGCGATTCGCCACGGTATTTCCCGGCGCAAGGAGGGCGGCGCGATCGACGTGGCGGCCAGCGTCTTCCCCGGCACGCTGGTCATCGCCATCACCAACGACCCCGCCGACACGCCACAGACCGAAAGCGGCAGCGGCATCGGCATGTCCAACGTCCATGCGCGCCTCGCCGTGCTCTATGGCCGCCACCAAGGACTGGAGCTCGAGGATGAGGAGGATGGCCGCGTCACGGCGCGGGTGAAACTCCCCTATCGCGAGGCGGAATGAAGACCATTCGCGCCCTCATCGTCGACGATGTGACGCTGGCGCGCGAGCGCGTGCGCGAATATCTCAAAGAAGAGAGCGACATCAGCGTCGAGGGCGAGGCGGCCAACGGTGTGGACGCGCTGCGCCTGATCGCAAGTCTGGCGCCCGATCTCGTCTTCCTCGATGTGCAGCTTCCCGATTTCGACGGGCTGGAGATCGCCAAGCGCCTGCCCGAGGGCAAGCGGCCGGTGATCATCTACCTCACCGCCCATGACGACCGCGCCATCCAGGCCTTCGAGGTCCATGCGCTGGACTATCTGCTCAAGCCTTTCGACCGCGAACGCTTCGCCCGCGCGCTGAACCGGGCGCGCGCCCAATTGCGCGGCACGGGCGAGCCCAAGCCCGCCGACTATCTGCGCCGCCTCGCCGTCAAGGAGAAGGACCGCACCGACGTCGTCGAGGCCGCCGCCATCGATTACATCGACGTCGCCGGTCACTATCTCTGCATCCATGTCGGCAAGGCGGTGCACCTGATCCGCGGCAGCCTCTCCGATCTCGAAGCCCGGCTCGATCCTTCGCACTTCGCGCGCGTGCATCGCTCCGCCATCGTCCAGCTCGACCGCGTGAAATCGCTCGCCCCGCGCCGCAACGGCGATTGCGATCTGCTGCTCAAGGACGGCGGCAAGCTGCTCATGAGCCGCACCTACGCCGACAATCTGCGCAATCGGCTGGGGCTCTCCGCGCCATAGCACGCACGGCTCGCGCCGCCGCACGCCCCGTTCGCGCCATATTCGGCCAACGCGCCTTGTTCCAAAGCATCGCAAGCCCGATCTCAGCCGCAACCGAGAGAGGGACCGACCATGCGCCTTGCCGCTTTGACCTTCGCGCTTCTTGCGACCACCGCACTTGCCGACACCAACAGCTTCGCCGTCCGTGATGCCCGCGTCTTCGACGGCGAACGCACCATCCAGCACGCCAATGTCGTGGTGCGGGATGGACGCGTGGTTGCGGTAGGATCCCATGCCGCGATTCCCACAGGCCTCGATATCATCGACGGCAACGGCAAGACCGTGATCCCCGGACTGATCGATTCCCATGTCCATGTCTTCCCCACCGCGCAGGAAGACGCGCTACGCTTCGGCGTCACCACCGAGCTCGACATGTTCGACATCGGCCAGGACCTTGCGGCGTGGAAAGCCCAGCGCGCCTCGCTCTCCAAGACCGACAAGGCCGACACCTGGGCGGCGGGGATCGGCGTCACCGCGCCGGGCGGGCATCCGTCGGAATTCGCGCCGCCTGGCATGATGCCGACCCTGTCCAAGGCGGAGGACGCGAAAGCATTCGTCGATGCGCGCGTCGCCGCCGGATCGGACTACATCAAGATCTTCGTCGAGAACCTCTCCGAATATCCCGGCCATGCGCCAATGCCGACGCTGTCGCAAGCCGAGACCTGCGCCACGATCAAAGCGGCGCACCAGGATCATGTGATGACCGTCGTGCATGTGCAGGCCGAATGGGCCGCGCGCGAGGCCATGGAATGCGGCACGGATGGTCTCGCCCATATGTATCCCGACGCCGTCGCGGATCCGGCTGTGGTGGCCATGGCCAAGGCGCATCGCATCTTCATCCAGACGACGGTGAGCGTGTGGGCCGGCGCCTCCGGCCTCGATCTGGCGCAGAAACTGGCCGCCGATCCGCGCGTCGCGCCCTATCTGTCGCCGGTGCAGAAGCAGTCGCTCCTGATCGTGAACAAGAAGCCACGGGCGCAATTCTTCCCCAATGTGGTGGAGAACATGAAGCGCTATCATGCGGCCGGCGTGCCGCTGCTGGCGGGCACGGACGCGCCGAACCCGGCCACCGCGCACGGCGTATCGCTGCATGAGGAGTTGCAGATTTTCGTTACGGCCGGCTACACGCCCGAGCAGGCGCTGAATGCCGCGACCGCTCTGCCGAGCGCGATCTTCCATCTGGGAGATCGAGGGCATGTCGCACCCGGCTACCGCGCCGATCTGGTGCTGATCGACGGCGATCCGACGACGAACATCTCCGACACGCTGAACATCGACCGCATCTGGAAGAACGGCTACGCAATCGACCGCACCGCGCCCAAGACCGATCCGCGCGGACCAGCGCCCCAAGCCGCGCAATGAAAGACATGCCTGGCGCGGCCCGGATCGTGGACCACGCCAGGCGCTTCCATCCGACCTACTGACCACCCGAAAGCCAGCTCATCTTTTGCAGCTCGGCCTTGTGCTGCTTGTAGAAATTGATCTGCGCAGCCGAGGTCTCATCCGCGAGCTTGGCGCCTGCCGATGGATATTCCACGATCATGCCCGCATACATCAGCACGAAGGGCATCAGCGCCATGTCATGCGCGGAAAGCCCGTGCTTGCGCAACACGGCCATGATCTTGGGATTGGCATTGATCTTGGCTTCCATTTCGGCAAGCGACTTCGAGTCGTTTCCGATGGACTTCATGTTCTTGAGCGCCGGGTCGGTCTTGGCCAGCCTTGAACTCGCTCATCGCATCGCCCAATCCTTTCACCTTGTCCATCGACAGCACGTAGGAATGCATCGCCGTCTTGTCCGCCGGCGACAGATCGGCATCAGCCTGGGCGGCGCCGGCGAATCCGCCCATGAATCCGATTGCAAAGACCGCCGCGGCGGCCAGTTTCATCCAACGCTTCATGCAACGCTCCTTTGGTGTTCAGCAGCCCTTGGCGTCTTTGTATTGCGCCTCGAGCGATTTCTTCCGCGCGACGGTTTCAGCCGCGCGTTTCGATCCGGTCTCGACGACGCCCAGCACCGCGGCGACGTCGGCGGCGGTGTTGGCCACCGTGCCCGTGACCAGGCTGTGCATCTGGCTCTTGAGCGTGGGGCTCTGCAGATGCTGATAGGCCGACCAGGCCTCGTCGGCATATCGGGTCTCTTGCGCCACCAGCCCGCGCTTCTCGGTGGCGAGCGCCTGATATTTGGGAAGCTCGCTTGCCGCCAGCGCGATACGCTTGCCGGCATGGTCGAGCATCACGCCCTTGATCGCCAGTTCGGAGGGCTCGCCCGCCTCGCTCTTGCAGATGGCGAGCTTGGACATCGCCGTATCGCGCGCCTGGGCGAGCTTCGCATCCTCGGCAGACCATTGCTGCTCGATCGCACCCAGCCGCACGGCGATATCGGCCATCTTCTGGCGGATCTGGATCGTGCCCGCATTGGGCTGGAGCTTGCGCAAGAGCGCGCCGTCATTGTCCGACACGACCGCGCCAGTCATCTGCCCACCCATCTGGGCGGCCTGCATCTGGCGGGCGACCTCCATCTTCTGGGCCATCGTCATGTGCTGAAGCTCGGCCTGGCCTTGGGGCGTGGCATATTTCTGCATGATGGAGTTCATCGCCGCCGATTGCTGGGTCAGGGGCGCCATCTCGGTCGCCTTGATGTCGGCTTCGAGCCCGCCATAGGCGGGGCCGGGGGTGAGGTCGCCATTCTTGTCGACCCATTGGGCGTAAGCCGCCGCCGCGTCATGCGGCACGGCGGGCACCCGGTTGAGGAGCGCCGTGGTGGTGGACACCCCACCCGCCAGGGCGGCCAGAGGCAGGGCGAGTACCGCCAGGACGATGCGTTTCATGAGATCCCCCGATCTTCCGGCGGATTGATCGCCCGCCGCCGCGCATTGCGCAAGCACCCGTCCATGGTGCAGTGCAAAAGAACGCGCTAGGTTTTCGCGGATGAGCCTGACCGTTCCCCATCTGCTGGATTCCTGCGACGCGGCCGCCGCCGCCGCCGAGGCCCTCGTCGCCAAGGCGACCCTCTCGGTTCGCGCCCGTGTTGCCGAATCGAGCCTCGATGCCGAGCAGCGCGCGGCCCATGCCCTGTCCTGGTACGCGACCTATGCCCAAGCGCTCACCCAGATGGCGCGCTGGGCGCGCAGCCTCGACCGCGACAAGCGCTTCGGCCTGGTCGAGCAACTCATCCTGCAAGCAGCATTCGGCGAATATTGCGCGCAGATCGCCGGCGGCATCGCCATGAGCCAGAACGAGATCGCGCGGCCCGCCGATCTGGGCTTGTGCGAATCCGACATCGCCGATTTCCGCACCGAAGAGGTCGTGGACCTCATGGGCCACGATGCGCGCGCGGCGCTGGCGGAGCATCTCACGCCCGGCGCGATCCATGTCGGCGATCCCGGCCTCGACGAGACCATGGCGATGGTGCGCGAGCAGTTCTTCCGCTTCGCGCAGGACAAGATCGCGCCACACGCCCATCGCTGGCATCTCGAAGACGAGCTGATCCCGCTCGCCATCATCGCCGAGATGAGCGCGCTCGGCGTTTTCGGCCTCACCATCCCGGAGGAATTCGGCGGCGCGGGCCTGTCCAAGACGGCGATGTGCGTCGTCTCCGAGGAATTGTCGCGCGGCTATATCGGCGTCGGCTCGCTCGGCACCCGGTCGGAGATCGCGGCCGAACTCATCCTCAATGGCGGCACCAAGGAACAGCGCGAGCATTGGCTGCCGCTGATCGCCTCGGGCGAGAAATTGCCGACGGCGGTGTTCACCGAACCCAACACCGGCTCCGATCTCGGCAGCTTGCGCACGCGGGCCGTGCGCGAAGGCGAGACTTACAAGATCTTCGGCAACAAGACCTGGATCACCCATGCCGCGCGCGCGGATCTGATGACCTTGCTGGTGCGCACCGATCCGCAAGCGCAGGATCATCGCGGCCTTTCGATGTTCCTGGCCGAGAAGCCGCGCGGCACGCAGAGCGACCCGTTCCCCGCGCCAGGCATGACCGGCGGCGAGATCGAGGTGCTGGGCTATCGCGGCATGAAGGAATTCGAGATCGGCTTCGACGGCTTCGAGGTCCCCGCCGCCAATCTGTTGGGCGGAGCGGCGAACCAGGGCTTCAGGCAATTGATGCAGACTTTCGAATCCGCGCGCATCCAGACGGCGGCCCGCGCCGTGGGCGTGGCCATGAACGCGTTCGATCTCGGCCTCGCCTACGCCAAGGAGCGCAAGCAGTTCGGCCGGCCGATCTTCGAATTCCCCCGCGTGCGCGACAAGCTGGCGATGATGGCGGTGGAGATCGCCATCGCCCGCCAGCTCGCCTATCACGCCGCGCGCGAGAAGGATGAGGGAAGGCGCTGCGACCTCGAAGCCGGCATGGCCAAGCTGCTCGCCGCGCGCGTGGCCTGGGCGGCCGCGGACAATGCGTTGCAGATCCACGGCGGCAACGGCTTCGCGCTGGAATTTCCGATCAGCCGCGTGCTCTGCGACGCGCGCATCCTCAACATCTTCGAGGGCGCCGCCGAAATCCAGGCCCAGGTGATCGCCCGCCGCCTGCTCGACAATCGTACCAACTGATTTGGCGCGCGAATTAGAGCTGGTCAGTGGATGCGTTGGCGCCGCCAATACCCAGGCGGATGGCCGGTCAGCCGCGCGACCGCGCGGGTCATATGCGCTTGGTCGCTGAAGCCCATATCGCCGGCGAGCTGGGCCAGCGGCCGGGCATCGCGCATCAGCGCCATCCATGCCCTGTGCGCGCGGATTTCGCCGCGCAGCGCCGCCGCCGTCACGCCGTACGAGCGGCGCAGTCCACGCGACAGGGTTTCGGGCGACAGGCCATGACGCGCGGACCAGCGCGATAGCGACAGTCGCGGATCGCGCCAGAGATCGCGGACCAGGACATCGGGCCAATCCGCGCAGGACGCCGCGACCGGTTCGGCGGCGTCGAGCAGCATCGCCGTCGCCTCGATCGGATCGTGCTGCGCCAGCGCCACGACGCGGTCGAAATCGCGATGATGCGCCAGCGCGAAATCGATTGGGGCGGCCACGGCCAGCGGGAGATTCAAAACCTCCGCGCCGCTCGCGCCGATGTGATCGCGATAGCCATCGAACGCGGCGTGGAACAGGATGTCGCCTTCGTGCAGATTGAAGCGGCCCCCGGTTCCGGATTCTTCATAACCGCCGCGCAAGACCAAGGCGGCGTAAGCGCCGCGATGGCGATGACGCGCATGGCGTTCCCATGCACCCATATGCTGCGGGCCCTGCGGCGTCTCGGCGAACATGCCCCTCTTTACCACAGGCCTGATGACAGAGCCGGGAGAAGCGCTTAAAAAGATTCATGGCTGACGCGCATCCCATCGACCGCCTGTTTGCCGTGATCCAGTCCCGCAAGGGCGCCGATCCGCAAAGCTCCTACACCGCCAAGCTCTTCGGCCAGGGCACGCTCAAGATCGCCAAGAAGCTGGGCGAGGAAGGCGTGGAGACCGCGCTCGCCGCCGTGGGCCAGGACAAGGATTGCCTGATCGCGGAGTCCGCCGACCTTCTCTATCATTTGCTGGTGCTGTGGTCGGCCTGCGGCGTGACACCGGACGACGCCTATGCCGCGCTCGAAGCGCGCGTCGGCCGCTCTGGGATCGAAGAGAAAAAGTCCCGAACCAGTTAAACCGCCGGCCCGTCTTTCGACGCCAGGCTCTTGGCGAGATTGATCAGGTTCTTGCGGTCCTTCGCGTCCTTGATCTGCAACACCGCGCTCGCCAACTCCTGCCCTTCGCGGGTGGAAAGGAAATTCTGCGCCGGCGACGGCGCGGGGTCTTCCGCGAAACCCGGCTGGTGGCGCGACACCGCCCCCACCACCTCGTCGAAGAACCCGGCGATGGGCGTGGTCAGCGCCTTGGCGATGACGAAGAGCCGCCCGGCCGAGATGCGGTTGGTGCCCTTTTCGTATTTCTGGATCTGCTGGAAGGAGAGCCCAAGCTTGCGCGCCAGCATCTCCTGGCTCATGCCCAGGGCCACGCGACGGTCGCGGACGCGCTCGCCGACCAGTCGATCGATGGAATTTGCCTGCTTCTTGTTCATCAGAGCCGCGAGATTCCCCTCACAAACCTAGGTTGCGGGGCCGGTCCTGTCAAAGGCCCGGCCTTTTACGAGGCCCACTTTTTGCGAGGGAAGCCCTTTTACAAGGCTAGTCCTTCTACAAAGGGCGTCAGACCCGGGCTTCCTCGTCGTCGGCGAGGCTTTTGACGAGATCGAGCACGCGCTTGCGCACCTTCGGCTCCTTGATTCGCATGAAGGCAAGGCTCAGCTGAAGGCCGTCGGCGCTGGCGAGGAATTCGATAACCGGCGGGCTCGTCGCGCCCTCCGTGAAGCCGACATTCGACACATCCTCGTAGAAATAGGTGATCGGCACGCCGAGGATCCGCGCGACCTGGAACAGACGCCCGGCGCCGATGCGATTGACGCCCTTTTCGTATTTCTGGACTTGCTGAAACGTAAGGCCGAGCGCCTCGCCCAACTTCTCCTGACTCATTCCGATCAGCATGCGCCGCAAGCGCACGCGATTTCCGACTTGAGCGTCGATGGGATTAGCTTGTTTTTTCGGCACGGGGTGTTTGTAACGAATGGTGGGATAGCGCTTTCGTCACGGACCTTACAGCGAGATTCGCTTAAGAAGCAAAGGTTCTTACGCTACGGTTGTATGCCGGCAAAAGGCGAACGCGATTGCGAAACAGCCCAGCAGCATCAACACGAAAACGATGTCGCCGAGACGCGCATAGAGCGTGGGATGCAATTCTTGCGGGAGATATCCGTCGATTACACCTTTTTCGCCCGGCGCGAGCGAGCCAAGCACGCGGCCATTGCCGTCAATAATCGCCGAGATGCCGGTGTTCGCCGAACGAATGATCGGAAGGCCTTCCTCGATCGCGCGCACGCGCGCCGAAAGGAAATGCTGACGCGGGCCGGTCGAAGACGGCGGCCCGAACCACGAATCGTCCGTGACGTTTACAATCCAGCCGGGCCGGCGCGCGCCGGATACTACGGCGCCGGGAAACAATACTTCGTAGCAGATCAAGGGACTCGCCGGCGGGGCGCCGGGGATGTCGAGCGTGCGCGGGCCAGGGCCCGCGGTGAAATTGCCCGGGCTGTCGACGAGCTTGTCGATGCCTAATACGCGAAAGAAAGATTCGAGCGGCAGATATTCGCCGAACGGCACCAGATGGAATTTGTCGAATGTCGCGACGCGCTGGCCGCTCGCGAAAACATAGAGGCTGTTGAAGAACCGGGCGCGATCCTCGCCGGGCTCGACGCGCACCGCACCGGTGATCAGCGTGCTGCCGCGCGTCGTCATCAGCGAAATGTCGTCCAGCGCCGCGGGCTGGCCGTCGAGCAGGAAAGGCGGCGCCGATTCCGGCCAAATGACGAGCGTCGGCGCCGGGGCGTTTCCGCCCACGCTCATCTGCATCAGGCTGCGCCAATTGCGGTCGCGGTATTGCAGCGGGAATTTCTCGTCCTGCGGAATGTCGGGCTGCACCACGCGCAGCCGCACATTCGGCACGAACGTGTCGGTCGAGAGCGCGAGGCGGATATCGCCGCCGATCCATAGCACGACGAACAGCGTGGCCATCGCCGCCGGAAACCGCCATGACCGGTCGGCGAGACAGGCAAGCGATGCGCCCAGCAGCACTGTCAGCAGCGTCATGCCGTAAGCGCCGAACAGCGCGTTGCTCTGCATCACGCTGAGCGACGCGCCCCAAGCGTAAGCGGGCAGATTCCATGGGAATCCCGTGAGCAGATGTCCGCGCAGCCATTCGCCGATGGCGTAGAACGCGGCGAGCAACAGGATGCGTGACGCGCCCGGCCGCCACAGCGCGGCGGAAGCCGCGGCGGCGCCCGCGCCATAGAGCGCCATGCCGGCCGCCAATATGCCGACCGCGAACGGGATTTGCCAGGCATGCTCCGCCGCGTCGACGAGGAAGGCGTAAGCGATCCAGTAAAGTCCGCCGGCGAAGAGGCCGAAACCGAACATCCAGCTGGCAAAAGCCGCGCTGCGGATCGGATGCCTGTGGCCCTGCGCGCCATCGATCAGCAGCACCAGCGACGCGAAGCCCAGGAGCAGGAAGACAAACAGGCCGAACGGCGCGAAGGCGAGTACCGACAACAGCCCCGCCGCGAAGGCGAACAGCGCGCGCCGCCAGCCTTCGAGCGCGCGCACGAAAGCGCCGATGGCGACAAGCCGGTTCATGCGCCGTCCGGTGACGGCGGCGGACGCAGGCGCAGCTTGCGCACCCGGCGCGGATCGGCCTCGATCACTTCGAATTCCGCGCCGGAAGGATGGCGCACGATCTCGCCCCGCTGCGGCACCCGCCCCGTGAGCGAGACGACGAGGCCGCCCAAAGTGTCGATATCCTCATCCTCGACGGAGAGATCCAGGCCGGTCTTCTCGGCGAAATCGGCGAGGTCGATGCGCGCGTCGGCGTCATAGCCGCCGTCGGGGCGCGGGATCAGCTTGGGCGCGTCGTCGGTGTCGTGCTCGTCGTCGATCTGGCCCACGATCTCCTCGACCAGGTCCTCGATGGAGACGAGGCCGTCGGTGCCGCCATGCTCGTCGATGACAAGCGCGAGATGGGTGTGCGTCGTCTGCATCCGCAGCAGAAGATCGCGCACGGGCATCGAGGGCGGCACGAACAGCACTTCGCGCTTCAGGCTGGCGATGGCGCGGTCGGGCCAGCGCAACGCGCCCTCGTCGTCCACCTCGATGCGCGACAGCACGTCCTTGATGTGGATGAAGCCGAGCGGATCGTCCAGGGTCTCGCGATAGATCGGCAGGCGCGAGTGCTGCGCCTCGCGCAGGATCGCGACCAGCTCGGCCAGGTTGATCTTCTCCTCGATGGCCACGATGTCGGCGCGCGGCACCATCACGTCCTCGATCCTGAGTTCGCCGAAGCGAAGCAGGTTGGCGAGCATCACGCGTTCCTGCTCGGCGAGCGCAGGGCTTTCGCGCTCGCTCTCCTCGATCGCTTCCTCGACGCTTTCGCGGATGGATTGGGCAGTCGCGCCGCCGCGCAACGCCGCGGCCCAGCGCTTGAACAGCGAAGGCGACTTGTCGTCGGAGGAGCCGGGCTCAGCCATAGGGATCGGCGACCCCCATGCGGGCGAGCAATTTCGTCTCCAGCGCTTCCATCACTTCGGCCTCGCGGTCGGTCTCATGATCGTAGCCCAAAAGATGCAAGGTGCCATGCAGCGCCAGATGGGCGGCATGGTCGATCAACGGCCTTTTTTCGCGCCTGGCCTCGGCCCGGGCCACGCCATAGGCGATGGCGATGTCGCCCAAATAGCCCTTCTCGTCCCCCGGGAAGGACAGGACATTGGTCGGCTTGTCCTTGCCGCGGAACTGATGGTTGAGCGCGCGCAGTTTGCGGCTGGTGGTGAGCAGGATCGTGACGTCGCCCTTGCGGCGGCCAAGGCCAAGCCCGGCGGCGCGCGTCAGCCGGGCGCAAAGCCCGCGCTGTTTCCAATTTTCGTCCGCGACGACGAGCTTGATCATCCGCCCGCGCGCTCATAGGCGCCGACGATGCGGGTGACGAGCGGATGGCGCACGACATCCTTGTCGGTGAAGCGCGCGACCGCCACGCCCTCGACACCGGAGAGGATGCTGAGCGCCTGGTTGAGCCCGTCGGCACGTCCCCCCGGCAGGTCGCTCTGCGACGGATCGCCCGTCACCACCATGCGCGAATCCTCGCCGAGGCGCGTCAAGAACATCTTCACCTGCGCGGGCGAGCAGTTCTGCGCCTCGTCCAGGATCACGAAGCTGCGCGCGAGCGTACGCCCGCGCATGAAAGCCAGCGGCGCCACTTCGATCGTGCCCTGCTCCATCAGCCTCACGCATTGCTCGCCCAAGGTGTCGAACAGCGCGTCGTAGAGCGGGCGCAGATAAGGATCGATCTTCTCTTTCAGATCGCCCGGCAGGAAACCAAGCCGCTCGCCCGCTTCCAGCGCCGGGCGCGACAGGATCAGCCGCTCGATCCGCCGCTCATAAAGAAGATGCGCGCCGAAAGCAGCCGCCAGATAGGTCTTGCCGGTGCCGGCTGGGCCGACGCCGAACACCAGCGGATGCGTGCGCATGAGGTCGAAGTAAGCGGCCTGCGCCGGCGTGCGCGCGCGCGTCTGCCGCGCGGCGCCGGTCTTGATCGACGGCACGCCGAAATCGCCGGCGTGTTGGCTTGCGGATTCGTGATTGGCGAAACGGATCTCCGCATCGACCTCGCCCGGCGTCACGGCCTCGCC
Source organism: Rhizomicrobium sp. (assembly GCA_036491175.1). Taxonomy (GTDB): domain Bacteria; phylum Pseudomonadota; class Alphaproteobacteria; order Micropepsales; family Micropepsaceae; genus Rhizomicrobium. The sequence goes on along the minus strand of DASXCJ010000034.1, from coordinate 137,672 downwards.
CGCCTCGATGCGGGCATAGAGCGCGCGCAGCACGGCGGCGGCGCGTTCGCGCGCGTTGGGTGCGCCTTCGATGGAGAAGAGATTGCCGCGCATGGCGACGCGCACGCCAAGCTTCTGCTCGATGCGCACGAGATGTTTCTGCTGCGCCCCGCCCAAGGCCGCCAACACCGCATTGTCGGAGAATTCGAGCGTCACCTGCTCCCTGGCGGCGCGTTTGGCTTGCTTGGCGCTCATGCGGCAACCACGCGGGATGGCGCGCGCCCCAGAATGGCCTTGAGGCTGTTGGGCATGGCCGCCGCGATGGTGACGTCGTGCAGCGTTCCGATGAGATGGTCCGCATCCTCGGCATGGATCGCCTGGAGATAGGGACTGCGCCCGATCGCCTGGCCGGCTTGGCGGCCCTTCTTCTCGAACAGCACTTTCATCGTGCGGCCGACGCAGGAGGCGTTGAACGCCTTCTGCTGCTCCAGCAGCAGCGCTTGCAGAGCCTGCAGCCGCGCGTCTTTCACGTCCTCTGCGATCTGCTTGCGCGCGCCCGCCGCCGGCGTGCCGGGGCGCGGGCTGTATTTGAACGAGAAGGCGCCGGCGAAGCCGACCGCGCGGATCAGCGCCAGCGTGTCCGCGAAATCCTCGTCCGTCTCGCCGGGGAAGCCGACGATGAAATCCGAGGACAGCGCGATGTCCGGCCGCGCCGCGCGGATGCGCTCGACGAGCTTGAAGTAGTCGTCGCGCGTATGCTGGCGGTTCATCGCCTCCAGGATCGCATCCGATCCGGACTGCACCGGCAGGTGCAGATAGGGCATCAGCTTTTCGACCTCGCCATGGGCGGCGATGAGGTCGTCCTTCATGTCGCGCGGATGGCTGGTGGTGAAGCGCAGGCGCTCAAGCCCGTCGATCCTGGCCAGGCGATGGATCAGCCCGGCGAGGCTCACGCCATCGGCCTCATAGGCATTGACGTTCTGGCCGAGCAGCGTGATCTCGCGCACGCCCTTGCCGGCCATGCGGCGGGCCTCATCCTCGATCTGCGCGGGCGGCCGTGAATATTCCGCGCCCCGCGTATAGGGCACGACGCAGAAGGTGCAGAACTTGTCGCAACCTTCCTGCACGGTGAGGAACGCGGTGGGACCACGGGCGGCGGCCTCTTTCGGCAGCGAGTCGAATTTCTCCTCCGCCGGGAAATCGGTTTCGAGCGCCTTGCCTTGCCCGCGCGCGAGCTTGGCGATCATCTCCGGCAGGCGGTGATAGGATTGCGGGCCGACGACGATGTCGACCGCGTCCTGCCGCGCCAGGATCTCGGCGCCCTCGGCCTGCGCCACGCAGCCCGCGACCGCGATGACCATGCCGCCGCGCGCGTCCTTCATGCGGCGCAGACGGCCGAGCTCGGAATAGACCTTCTCGGCGGCCTTCTCGCGGATGTGGCAGGTGTTGAGGATGACCATGTCGGCGTCCTCCGGCGCATCCGTGGGGGCATAGCCGATGGGCGCCAATAGATCCGCCATCCGGGCGGAATCATAGACGTTCATCTGGCAGCCATAGGTCTTGATGAAGAGCTTTTTCATCGGGCGCGGTCTATACGCTCAAGCCTGTGCGCCCGCCAGAGCCGGCGGCGTCGTGGGCGCTACGGAATCCTCGGCAACAGGTGGCAACCGCCCCGCCAAAGCCTGGGCCTGTCCCCGGCGAATGATGGCTTCGGCCTTGGCCGCGAGCCCTTTGCGCCCACCCACGGTGTCGACCGTCATCGGTGGATGGAAAATCACGGTGACGTCGATCGGCCCCGTCACCAACGCCTCCCAGAGATGCGGCACGAGTTCCATGTCGCCATACCAAGCATAGAACGGCCGGTATTCGCGCCCCATCGGCAGGCCGTGGACGCCGGTATAGGCGACCGACACCGGCTGCACCGGCACATGGATCGGCCGCCCCTGCGCGTCGGTGCCGACAACGGCCTCCGCCGCGCCCATTAGCGCGCTTTTGAACTGCAGCACGCGATTGCCGTCGATGGAGGTGCCTTCGGGGAACAGGATCAGCGCATCGCCTTCGAGCAGGCGCTCCTTGATCTGGTCGCGCGACTCGCCCGTCTTGGAGCGCCGCTCGCGCTCGACGAACACGGTGCGCTGCAATCGCGCGAAGGTGCCGAACAGCGCCCAGCCCGCGACCTCGGCCTTGGCGACGAAGGACACCGAGGCCACGCCGCCCAGGATGAGGATGTCCATATAAGAGGTGTGATTGGAGACCATCAGTACGCCACGATCCTGGATGGGCTTTCCCACCACCGTCACGTGGATGTCGAACAGGTTCATCAGGAAGCGCTGATAGAGGAAGGGCAGCCGCTTCCAGCCGAGGCTCTTGGTGCGGAGCGCGAGCTCCTGCCAGGGAATGACGAAAGCGGCGGTCAAGAGGAAGACCGACAACACATAGGTCGCGCGGAGGTAGCGCATCTCAGCTCGACTTTGCGCCCTTGGGCACGCCGTAAAGCTCAAGCCGGTGATCGACCAGCTCGAAGCCCAGTTCCTCGGCCACGCGGCGCTGCAGGCGCTCGATATCCTCGTTGCGGAATTCGATCACCTTGCCGGTCTGCACGTCGATGAGATGGTCGTGATGGGAATCCGGCATCTCCTCATAGCGCGAGCGGCCGTCGCGGAAATCATGGCGCTCCAATATTCCCGCGTCCTCGAACAGCTTCACCGTGCGATAGACCGTGGCGATGGAGATGTGCGGATCGAGCGCCGCGGCGCGGCGATAAAGCTCCTCCGCATCGGGATGGTCGTCGGCATCCGACAGCACGCGCGCGATGGTGCGGCGCTGATCGGTCATGCGCAGGCCTTTTTCGGTGCAAAGCTTCTCGATGCGGCTCATGGGCCCAAGTTTAGCGGCAAACCCACCTTGAGAACCAGCGCATCTTGGGGCGGGCTGCCGGCATAATAGGCCTTGCGCAGCCCCGCCTGGCGAAAGCCCAAGCTTTCGTAAAGCGCCCGCGCGGCTTGGTTGCCCACCGCGACCTCCAGGAAGAAACTCTCCGCCCCCATCGCATGGGCCTTCCTGGCCGCTGCTTCGACCAGCACCCGGCCCACCCCCTTGCGCCGTGACGCGGGCGTCACCGCGATGGTCAGGATCTCCGCCTCCCCCGCCGCGACCCGGGCCATGACGAAGCCGCCATCGGCGGTTGGACCTTCTTCCAGAAAGGCAAAGACCTGCCGCGATTCCAGCAATTGCCCCAGGCCCACCGCGTCCCAGGGCTCGGCGAAGCCCGTTCTATGGATCGCCTCCAGCCGGGACAGATCGCGATGGGCGGCTTCGCGGATCATGTCGGCAGCTTGCCGCCAGGCAACTTGGCATCCGGCAACTTGGCATCCGGCGCGCGCAGATAGAGCGGATGCGGCACCTCCTGCGGCGCGGGCATGCGGAGCGCCATCCGCGCCACCCACAGCGCATCGGGCTGGCGCACCGTCGAGAGCGTCGCACGCGGAAGATCCACCAGCTTCGCGCCGGTGCCGGCAAGCGCGCCGTCGAAATCGGCAAGCAGCGCGGCGGCATCGGCGCGCGCCATCACCGCGGGCGCGCCGCCCGGGGCGATCTCGACATAGAACTCATCGCGCCGCGCATCGTGCAGGGCGGCGGCGCGGACGCAGCCCGTCTCGTCCATCGCCTGCGCCGCCATGGTGGCAAGGCTTGTCACCCCCACCAGCGGCATCTTGAGCGCGATGCGAAGCCCGCGCATGAAGGCAAGCCCGACACGCTGCCCGGTGAAGGTGCCGGGGCCGGTCGTCACCGCGAGCCGGTCGAGCGATGCAAACGCGATCCCCTGCATCGCCTCTTCCACCATCGGCGCCAGCGCCTCGGCATGGCCGCGATCCATCGGCACGAAGCGATGCGCCGCGACCGCGCCGTCCATCAGGACGGCGGCCGAGCAGGCGCCGAGCGCCGTGTCGACGGCTAGGATGTTCATGACGTGATCCTAAAGCGCGGCCCCGCGAAGTGTGAAGCGGTTCGCGCCAGGCCCCGCGACGACGGGAAGCCTAGAGCATGATCCACGGGATCATGCTCTAGAGAATCTTGCAGGCTTCGTCGAAGCTGAGCCTCGGGCTGCGCGCGAACACACCGGCGGGATCGCCATGGCCCAGCGAACAGATGAAATTCGACTTGATGGCGGTGCCGGCGAAGAATTCGCGGTCCACGCCGGCATTGTCGAAGCCCGACATCGGCCCGCAATCGAGCCCCAGCGCCCGCGCCGCGATGATCAGATAGCCACCCTGGAGCGAGCCGTTGCGGAACGCGGCCTGCTCGCGCAAGCCAGGATCGGCGAACCAGTTCTTCGCATCCGGCTGGTGCGGGAAGAGCTTGGGCATCAGCTCCGGGAAATCGAGATCGTAGCCGATGATGGCGGTGACGGGCGCCGACATCGTCTTGTCGCGATTGCCGGGGGAGAGATGCGGTTTCAGCCGTTCCTTCGCTTCGGGCGAAGCCACGAAGACGAAACGCGCCGGGCTCATATTCGCGCTCGTCGGCCCCCAGCGCAGCAGATCGTATACCGCCATCAGCAAGGCGGGGCTGACGGGCTTGTCCTGCCATTTGTTCTGGGTGCGGGCGGTGCGGAAGATGAGATCGAGGTCTTCGTCGCTGAGCATCAGACCGCTTCCACCGCGCTCACTTCGGGGATGTAGTGGCGCAGCATGTTCTCGATGCCGTTCTTGAGCGTGAGGGTGGATGAGGGGCAACCCGCGCAGGAGCCGCGCATATGCAGCGAGACCACGCCGGAGGACGGCTCGTAGCGTTTGAAGATGATGTCGCCGCCGTCATTGGCGACGGCGGGACGCACGCGGGTGTCGATCAGTTCCTTGATCTGGGAGACGATCTCGGCGTCCTCGCCGGAATAGACGGGCTCGTCTTCTTCGCGCTCCTCGGCATCGCCGGCGATGAGCGGCAGGCCTTGGGTGAAATGCTCCATGATCGCGCCGAGCAGCGAGGGCTTGAGATGCTTCCAATCGCCGGCCGTCTTCGTCACCGAAATGAAATCGCTGCCGAAGAACACGCGGCCCACTTCCGGCACCGCGAACAGAGCGGAGGCCAGCGGCGAGCGCTTGGCGGCATCCGCATCGGGGAAATCGGCGACGGCGCCTTCGCCCATCACGCTGCGGCCGGGGAGGAATTTCAGGGTCGCCGGGTTCGGCGTGTCTTCGGTCTGGATGAACATGACGGTTATGTGGACCTCACCCTTCGCGGGATCAAGCTTTTCGTGGGTCGCGCGATCTGACCCGAACCGCCCGCGCGCGTTGCGCGCTAATCTTTTATTGGGCGCAACGCGCCCAGGTCACTTCGGGGGATCGCGCTCCTTAAAAGTCTGAAATCAGACCCTTCTTTTCCCAGTCGCCGTAACGGGTGGGTTCCGGCCCTTTCTGGCCGCCGATTTCCGGCGGTAGTGCCCCTTGCCGGACCTTGCGGCGCGCATCGGCTTCTTCCTTGGCGCGCTTGCCCGCGTCGCGGATGCGGCTGCGAATCTGGCGGGGTGAGAGTTTCCTTGTTGGGTCCATGGTTATTCGCTTGACGAGGGCTCAGCCGATCTTACATCAGCCCCATGGCGAACACAGCACGCACCTTCATCCTCATGGCGGCCATGACGGGATTGTTCCTCGCCATCGGCTGGCTCATCGGCGGCCCCACGGGCATGGGCATCGCCTTCTTTTTCGCCGTGGGCAGCAACGCCTTCGCCTATTGGAACTCCGATCGCGTGCTGCTGTCGATGTATGGCGCCAAGCAAGTGGATGCGGCGAGCGCCCCCGATCTCGTCAACATCGTGACGCAGCTCGCGGCGAAGGACGGGCTGCCGATGCCCAAGGTCTATATCGTCGAGAACGCGCAGCCCAATGCCTTCGCCACCGGACGCAGCCCCGAACATGCCGCCGTCTGCGTCACCACCGGACTGTTGGAACGCGTCAACTGCGAACAGCTCGCCGGCGTGCTTGCCCATGAGCTCAGTCATGTGAAGAACCGCGACACGCTGACCATGACCATCACAGCGACCATCGCCGGCGCGATCTCCATGCTGGCCAATTTTGCGTTCTTCATGGGCGGCGACCGGCGCAACAATCCCCTGGGCATGGTGGGCATGTTGCTGGTCACGATCCTTGCGCCTATCGCCGCGGTGCTGGTGCAGATGGCGGTGAGCCGCACGCGCGAATTCGAAGCCGACCGCGCGGGCGCCGAACTCTCCGGCCGCCCGCTCTGGCTCGCCTCGGCCCTGGAGCAGATCGAAACCGGCGCGCGCCAGATCGACAATCCGCAGGCCGATGCGCACCCCGCGACCGCGCATATGTTCATCGTCAATCCGCTCAGCGGCGGCGGCCTTTCCGGCCTGTTCGCGAGCCATCCTTCGACGGCGGAACGCATCGCGCGGCTCAAGGCCATGGCCGCGCAGGGTGGCGAGACGCCACGGCGCGGCCCTTGGGGCTGAGTTGTGGGCTGATTGGTCTATAAGCAAGCATGACAAACGCTGGCCTGCCCGCGCGCATCGCCGCGCAAGACATATTGAGCGAAGTGCTGCGCAGACGCCGTCCGCTGGACATGGCGCTCGACACCATCCTCTCCGCCGCCAAGCTCGACCCGCGCGACGCCGGCTTCGCGCGCGCCATCGCCGGCGAAACCCTGCGCCGCTTCGGCCAGATCGACGCGCTGTTGCGCCATTTCATCCCAAAGCCGCCCGCGCCGCATCGCTCCGGCCCGACCTTGGAGATATTGCTCGCCGGTGCCTGCGAACTCCTCTTCCTCGATGTGGCGGCGCATGCCGCCGTCGACGCCGCCAACCGCCTCGCCGCGCGGGACAAGAGAGCGATGCATTTCAAGCCGCTGATCAACGCCGCCCTGCGCCGCATCGCGCGCGAAGGACGCGAGGCGCTGGCGCAGCAGGATGCGCATCTCGCCGCCCCGGACTGGCTGTGGGAGCGCTGGCGCGAGACCTATGGCGAAACGACCGCGCGCGCCATCGTGGAGGCGCATCTCAAACGCCCGCCGGTCGATCTCGCCTTAAAAGAAGCGTTCGCGATTCCGGGTGCCGAGACTCTGCCGAACGGCATGTTGCGCCTCGCCGACCCGGGCAAGATCGAAGACCTGCCCGGTTTCGCGGAGGGCAAATGGTGGGTGCAGGATTTCGCGGCCTCGCTGCCCGTGAATCTGTTGGGCGATGTGCGCGGGGCGACCGTGCTCGATCTCTGCGCCGCGCCCGGCGGCAAGACGGCGCAGCTCGCGGCCAAAGGCGCGAAGGTGATCGCGGTGGAGCGCGTGGCGTCACGCCTGCAAAGGCTGCGAGAGAATCTGGCGCGGCTTTCGCTCGACGCCACGCTGATCGAATCCGACGCGCGCGATTACCGGCCCGAAGCGCAAGCGCCGTTCGTGCTGCTCGACGCACCCTGCAGCGCCACCGGGACGATCCGCCGCCATCCCGACCTGCCCTGGATCAAGAGCGCCGCCGACATCAATCTCTGCGCGTCAGGCGCGGGCGAATTGCTCGATGCTGCCGCCGAAATGGTCGCGCCCGGCGGCATTCTCGTCTTCGCGGTGTGCTCCTTGGAGCCGGAAGAAGGCCTCGAGCAGATCGCCGCCTTCCTCGATATGCGTAAGGCCTTCACCCGCAAGCCGCTCGCTGGCTCCGACGTCTTCGGCATGCGCGAAGCGCTGACGCCGGATGGCGATCTCAGAACACTGCCGTCTATGAATATGGATGGGTTCTATGCCGCTCGGCTGAAGCGCGAAGCATAAGACGCCACTGTCATCCCCGGCGAGCGCGCAGCGCGAGGGAAGTGCGCGGCGCTCGCCGGGGATGACAGCGAGTGTGTTACGACAGCCGGCCCAGCGCGTAGGCGATGGCGAGATAGATCTTGCCGGTGTCCGCGCTCAGGATCGTGGAGGTGAGCAAGCCGCCGCCGTCGCCTTCGCGGGCGCGGGACATGAGCTGCTCGAACTCCTCGATATAGGTGTTGGCGGCGTCGCGGAAGCGGGTGTTCTCGCGATAGAGCATGGCGATGCGGTCGACCACGCTGGAATCGATCGCGCCGGCGAGCTTGCGCGCGAATACCGAACGGTCGCCCGCGAGATAGCGCTTCCAATCCTCTTCGCCGAGCGCGGAGTCCGTCAGGATCGGATCCAGATCGACCGCCATGTCGGAAAGCGCGGCCTGCAGCGCGCCCATCGCGGCGGCGGCCGCGGGACGCAGATCCTTCGCCTTGGTCTCGCTGTCTTCGACGGCGGCGAGCAGCGCGCGCATGTTCCAGGATTTGGAATCCGGCGACGACGCTCTCGGCTTCCTCGGCCGCTGCGTCAGACGCCGCGCCATGCCGATGAGCCCATCGCCTTCCGACGCATTGGGCGTGGGCGCCGTCACCTGCGGCGCGGAGAAGCCGCTGGCGCGCGCGGTGCGGGCATGGATGGTGGACAGCGTGCGGGCGGAGAGATCGAGGATCTCGTCGGTCTCCGACTTGACCATCTGGCGCACACGCTGGGCTTCCTGCTGCGCGATGCCGGGCAGCGAGAGCAGGTGCTTCTCGACCTCACCCACGGTGCTCGCAAGCGTGGAGCGGATTTCATTGGCGCCGGCGGCGAGCTCGCCCGCGGTGCGCAGCAAGCGTTCGCATTCCGCCATCGCCTCGCCGACCAGCGCCTTGGCGTTGGACTTGGCTTCGGAGGCCGTCTCGCCGATGAGCGTCTGCGCGCCGGCCCCCGCGTCGTGCAGCGAGCCGACGAGCCGGGCCAGCGATTGCGTCGCTGCGTCGGAGATGTCCTTCATGCGCTCGGCTTCGCGGCCGAAGCTCGCGGTCAATTGCGTGGCGCGCGCGGCGGCGTTGGCCATCATCACTTCGAGCTGGCGGTCGGTCTCGTCCGCGAGCGTCTCGAATTTGCCCGCCTGTCCTGCGAGCGCCGTGATCGCCTGCTCCATGGAGGCGCGCTCGGCGCCGAGCGCGCCTTCGAAGGCGGTGCTTTCGTCCTTGAGCTTGGTGAGCAGATCGCCGAGCGCGGCGCGATGACGTTCGTGACGGCCGAGCAGGAATTCGGCGCGCGCCATGGCGGCGTCCGACACGGTCTCGATGCGCTTGGCCTGGCGGTCCAGTTCGAGCGCGATGGCGTGCGGCGCTTCGGCCGCGGCTTCGGCGGCAGAACGGAATCCGGCTGACTGCGTCTCCAGCGAGATGCCCGCCGACTTGAGCGTGCTCTCCGCCGTCTCGATGGTGGCGCGCAATTGCGCGACGCGGCCCGCCACCGTTTCGCTGGCGCGCGACGCAACGTCGCTGAGCGAGCCGGCGGTGTTGTCGATGCGCTCGCGCTCCTGCGCCAGGCGCGAGGCGACGGCATCGGCGCGGATCTCCGCGCGCGCGCCGGCTTCGTCAAGCGCGGCGATATTGTTCTCGAGCACGGATTCCAGCGCGCGCAGCCGCGTGAACGCGCCGTCCAAGCCGGCATTCAAGGCATCAATCTCGCGACGCACGGCGCGGCCGAGGCGGGCGGAGGTGCGTGCGGCGGTCTCGTCCGCCGAGAAAAGTTTTTCGGTGAGATCGGCGAGCGTGCTCGTCGCCGCGCTCATCTCGGCGCCGCGCGAGAACGCCCAGGCGGCGACCACCATCAGCATCGGCGGCACGAACGTCGCGAAGGCCAGGAGCGCGATCTGCTGCACGTCGAGGCCGGCGAAACCCTTGGGGCCGAGATAGCCCCAGAGATAGGCCGCGGCCGCGCCCATCCAGAACGCGCCCAGGGTCACCGCGAAAACCAGCGCCCCGATGCCCTGTCTGGGCAGGCGGCCGGGGCGCTCCGAGGCGCGCACCTCCTCGGCGAAACTCTCATGGCTGGCGCTGGCACCGGCGGTGGGCAGAAGGACGGGCTGATTGCGCTCCGGAGCGGTGGCCACGGCTAATTCCTTTAACTGACGCGGGTATCACCTTAACCAAGCAAGTGCCTGACCGCGAGAGCTTCCGCTGTGGATAGATCGGGTCCAAAATGGGCTCACCCTGCTACTGAGAGTTGCCCATATGGAAGCCAACCAGCCCAGCCGCACTGCCCAAGGCGCCGCCCTTCACCGCGCCGCGCACCAGCTTGTCGACACCCCGCCGGTCTTCGCCGACCCTCTGGCGCTTAGGATCGTGGGCGAGGCCGATGCGGCCGAACTGCGCCAGGGCAAGGGGCGCCAGATCATGGCAGAGACGAGACCCTTGCGCCTCTTCATCGCCACCCGCAGCCGCTTCACCGAGGACAGCCTGGCCGAAGCCTATGCGGACGGCGTGCGCCAATACGTGCTGCTGGGCGCTGGGCTGGACACTTTCGCCTATGAGCGCGCCCGCGCCTTCAAGGACCTCACCATCTTCGAGATCGACCACCCGGCGACCCAGGCCTGGAAGCGGACCCGGCTGGCCGAGGCGGCCATCACCGTGCCGGAGAGCCTCACCTATGCCCCGGTCGATTTCGAGCGCGACACGCTCGCCAATGGCCTCAGCGCCGCCGGCTTCGACTTCGACAAGCCCGCTTTCTTCGCCTGGCTGGGTGTGACGCCTTATCTGACGCGTGAAGCGATCATGGGCACTTTGGGCTTCATCGCCTCGCTCAAGCCCAAAAGCGGCGTCGCTTTCGACTATGCCGAGCCGCCGAGCGAGGACCATGCCGGCTTCCGCGCGATGGCCGAACGCGTCGCGGCGCTCGGCGAACCGTTCCGCAGCCTGCTCGATCCGCGGGAGCTTGCCGCCTCGCTCAAAGAGCTCGGCTTCCGCCGCATCGAGGATTTCGGCGGCGAAGAACTGAACGCGCGCTATTTCCAGGGCCGCGTCGACGGCGCCCGGCTGGCCGGCCGCGGACACATGATGCGCGCGATCGTCTGAGCGCTGTACTTGCCATCCCCGGGCTTGCCGCCTTCGCCTAAAGGCTACGGCGCGCCAGGGAGTCTCACTTGCCACGCCAAAGCGAAGCGTAGGCGGGTCCCGGGGACCCATAACCGCGGTCCCTCATAGCAAGTCGAGACCGCGGATATGGGTGGCCGGCACAGGGCCGGCCATGACGAATGAGGATAGGATCGATCTGAATTTAGTGTCCCATTCCCGGACGAACGCCTTAACGCGGTTTTGAACATCGCATGACAGGATCATGTCTCGCGCATGAGGACTTCCATGTCTCGTCCGGTCGATATGGCCCATCTTTCCCGCTACACCGGCGGCGATACGGCGCTCAATGCCGAAGTGCTGAGCCTGTTCGACGGCCAGGTGAACGAACTCGTCGCGCGGCTCAATTCCATCCTCGATGCGCGCGACCAGAAGAGCTGGAGAGAGATCACCCACACGTTGAAGGGTGCGGCGCGCGGCATCGGCGCCTTCGGCTTTGCGGACGCCGCCGCCTCCTGCGAGCCTTTCGACCTCGCCAGCCAATCGCCCGAGGCCTCCCGCGCGCTGGCCGATCTGCGCAGCAATGCCCTGGCCGTGCAGATGTTCATCAAGGCCTATCTGGGCCGCTAGCCCTTCGTCCGTTCTTTCCTTCTCTGATAGGATCGGTCCTGCATCGGAGCCAGGATAGAAGCGTGTCCGCCATCGTGATCGATCCAGCCCGGCTTGCGGGCACGCTGACATCGGATGCCGATGTCATCCGCTCCCTGCGCGAGAATGGCGATGTCGCCACAATCGTTAGGCCCGTCGATGTGCGCTTCATCGGCGATGCCGCGAAAATTCCGCTGCTCGGCGAGTTGCAGAAAGCCGGTTGGCGTCTCATCCAGATACTGAATCTCGACGACGGGCGGCAGGCGCTCGACGTCCAGTACGATCTCACCACCGAAGTCGCCGCCTTGCGGGCGCTGACGGAGGCCGCGCTGCGGATTGAGGTCGATTGGGATGTTGAATATGACGGCTGGGGAACGGTTATCCGGCGCTAACAAGCCTTGAAGAGGTTTGTGTCTTGGGCCATTTCTACATATAAGGACGGCCCTTCTGCCGGACCTACACAAACAGCATGTGAATCACTGGGCAATGACGCAATGGGCAATCGCGTAGAGACCGACATCGCCATCATCGGCGCCGGCCCCATCGGGCTTTTCGCTGTGTTCGAGCTGGGGCTGCTCGACCTCAAGGCGCATCTGGTCGACATCCTCGACCGGCCGGGTGGGCAGCTGACCGAGCTCTACCCCGAGAAGCCGATCTACGACATTCCCGGCCTGCCCATCGTCACCGGCCAGGAACTGGCCGACCGGCTGATGGAGCAGATCAAGCCGTTCGCCCCGACCTTCCATCTGTCGCAGATGGCAAGCGCGCTCGAAAAGCTGCCCGACGGCCGCTGGAAGCTCTCGACCGACGATGAAACCGAGATCGTGGCCCCGGTGGTCGTGATCGCGGCGGGCGGCGGAAGCTTCGTGCCCAAGCGCCCGCCCATCGCCGGCATCGAAGCCTATGAAGGCAAGAGCGTGCACTACGCGGTGCGCAAGATGGAGCAATTCCGCGATAAGCATGTGTTGATCGCGGGCGGCGGCGATTCCGCGCTCGACTGGACGCTCAACCTCGCGCCCATCGCCAAGTCATTGACGCTCGTCCATCACCGCGACGGCTTCCGCGCCGCGCAGCACAGCGTCAACCAGATGCGCGCCCTGGTCGAGGAAGGCAAAGTGAAATTCCACGTCGCCAGCGTGAAGGCGCTGCACGGCGAAGAGGGCGCGCTCGAGGCCGTGACGCTTGGGGGCGCCGACAAGAGCGAATGGCGTCACGACACCAACGCCTTTCTGCCTTTCTTCGGATTGACCATGAAGCTCGGCCCCATCGCCGAGTTCGGATTGAACCTGCACGAGAACCTGATCCCCGTGGACACGGCGGAATTCCAGAGCGGCACGCCCGGCCTCTTCGCCATCGGCGACATCAACACCTATCCCGGCAAGCTCAAGCTGATCCTGTCGGGCTTCCACGAGGCGGCGCTGATGGCGCAGGCCGCGTTCCACATCGTCAAGCCGGGCGAGAAGCTGCGCTTCCAATACACGACGTCCTCCTCCTTGCTGCAGAAGAAATTGGGAGTCGCATGAAGATTAGGGCGATCGACCGCAAGGGGACGGAGCACGTCCTCGACGGCCGCGACGGCTGGAGCGTGATGGAGATCCTGCGCGACGCTGGCCTTCCCATCGCCGCGGAATGCGGCGGGGCTTGCGCCTGCGCCACCTGCCACGTCTATGTCGACACGACCTGGGCGGAGAAGTTGCCGCCGAAGTCGGATGCGGAGATCGACATGCTCGACATGGCCCTCGCCGTGGAGTCCAACTCGCGCCTGTCCTGCCAGATCACCTGCTCGGACGCGCTGGACGGGATCCAGGTGACGATAGCGCCGGAATAACAACCCTCCCCTTGAAGGAGGGTCGAAAAACGCTCTTCGCGTTTTTCGGGGAGGGGGAACGCCCTCCCGCATTCGTGCAAGCCCCTCCCCGAAATTCGCTTCGCGAATTATCGGCCCTCCCTCAAGGGGAGGGCGGTCTGAACGAAAGCGGCGCGGAGCTCTCGCTCCGCGCCGCCGAAACCATTTCCCAATTTTCTTGGTTATTTGAACAGTGACAGGATGATCTGCGGCGACTGGTTGGCGATCGACAGCGCCTGCACGCCAAGCTGCTGCTTGACCTGCAAGGACTGAAGCATCGCGCTCTCGGTCGACATGTCGGCGTCGACGAGGTTGCCGATACCGCCCTGCAACGTGTTCGACAGGTTGGTCACGAAGGTCGACTGGATCGAGAATTTCTTCTCGCCCGACGACAGACGCGCCAGAGCGCTGTTCACATTGGTGAGCGAGGACTCGACGGTGGAGATCATCGTCGATGCCTTGGCCTGGGTGGAGATCGAGCCGTTCGACGCCACCGTGACGATGGAGCCGCCCAAGCTCATGTTCTCGGCCGACACCGTGATCTTGCGTGTGCCGTCCGAAGACGCCAGCGCCGTGATCTGGGTGGTCGAGCCGTCCACCAGGTTGAAGCCGTTGAACACGGCATTGTTGATGATCGAGGTGATCTGGTCGCGCAGCGCCGTGAAGTCCTCGTTCAACGCCTGGCGGCTTGCCGTATCAAGCGATTGATCCGAGGCCGACAAGGCCTTCTGCTTCATCTCGATCAACAGGTCCGAGATCGACTGGCCGGCGGAAAGCGCCGTGTCGACCGAGGAGATGCCGCGGTTGAGGCTGTCCGTCACCGCGGAATAGCCCGCCACGTCGCCGCGCATGTTTTGCGCGATGGCGAACGTCGCGCCGTCATCCTTGGCGGACGCGACTTTCAGACCCGAGTTGATGGCGTTCTGCGTGGTCTGAAGCTGGGCATTGGTCTGGTTGAGGTATTGCAGCGCGGTCATTGCGCCGGTGTTGGTGTTGACTGTCAGCATTATCTTCTCCGTCCCATTCTGGTGTCTGGGCGGCCTTCTGCCCGCCTTGGAGGCACACTGCCTCGCCCCCTTGGATGGCAAGCGTTGTGCCAATGCGAAGAACCCGTGGTTCTTGCGTTTTGCGGCGCGCGAAGCTCGGCAGTAATTGCCGCGCGGAAAAAGCAGCACGGTGAATTCTGCGCTGGCTGTCATCCCCGGCGCGCGCGTAGCGCGAGGGAAGGGGATGACAATGAGAGAAAATCGTCTCGAATCTCGTGAGGCACGCGCTTCCGCCAAACTCTGCGACAGTTACGGTATTGCTCGCACAATGCTCGCGGCCCACCCTCCCCTCCATAGTCGGGGGAGATTTCATGACGGTCGCGCATATTTACACCGTGGCGTTCCAGGGCATCGAGGCCCGCGAGGTCGACGTCCAGGTTCATCTCGCCACCTCGCCCAACGGGCATTTCACCATCGTCGGCCTTGCCGACAAGGCGGTGGCGGAGAGCCGCGAGCGGGTGCGCTCGGCACTATCGGCCATCGGGCTGGCGCTGCCGTTCAAGCAGATCGTCGTCAATCTCTCACCGGCGGACCTGCCGAAGGAGGGCAGCCACTACGACCTGCCAATCGCGCTGGGATTGCTTTCGGTGATGGGCGTGCTGCCGGCGAGCGAAATGGCCGGCTACGTCGCCATGGGAGAACTTTCGCTCGACGGGCAATTGGTGCCGGTGTCGGGTGTGCTGCCCGCGGCCATCGCCGCGTGCGAGCAGTCGCGCGGATTGATCTGCCCCGCGCAGTGCGGACCGGAAGCGGCCTGGGCCGGCGGGGTGGAGATACTCGCCGCGCCGTCGCTCATAGCGCTCGTCAATCACATCAAGGGCGCGCAGGTGCTCAATCCGCCCGCCGCGAAGATCGCGCAGGACAACACGCTCTTCCCCGACATGCGCGACGTGAAGGGACAGGAGACGGCCAAGCGCGCGCTCGAGATCGCGGCGTCCGGCGGCCACAACATGCTGATGATCGGCCCGCCCGGCTCGGGCAAATCGATGTTGGCCGCGCGCCTTCCCGGACTCCTGCCGCCGCTGGACGCGCGCGAGGCGCTGGAAATCTCCATGGTCCAATCCCTGGCGGGGGAATTGCGCGACGGCGCAATCTCGCAGCGCCGGCCGTTCCGCAATCCGCATCATTCCGCCTCAATGGCGTCGCTCGTCGGCGGCGGATTGCGCGTGCGGCCGGGGGAAGTGAGCCTTGCCCATCTCGGCGTACTGTTCCTTGACGAGCTGCCGGAATTCCAGCGCCCGGTGCTCGACTCGCTGCGCCAGCCCATCGAGACGGGCGAGGCGGTCGTGGCGCGCGCCAATGCCCATGTGCGCTATCCGGCGCGTTTCCAATTGGTGGCGGCGATGAACCCGTGCCGCTGCGGCTATGCCGGCGATCCCGGCAAGGCCTGCGGCCGCGCGCCCAAATGCAGCAACGACTATCAGTCGCGAATCTCCGGCCCGCTCAGCGACCGCATGGACATCCATGTCGAGGTCGCGAGCGTCTCGGCACAGGACCTGACCTTGCCGCCGCCGGCCGAAGGCACGCAGACCATCGCCGCGCGCGTCGCCTGCGCGCGCGCCATCCAGCGCAAGCGCTATGACGGCAAGGCCATCCGCACCAATGCCGAAGCCGAAGGCGTGACGCTGGAAGAGGCCGCGACGCCGGAGCCCGCCGGCGCGCGCCTTCTGACCGACGCGGCCGAAACGATGCAGCTCACCGCGCGCGGTTATCATCGCGTGCTGCGCGTGGCGCGCACCATCGCCGATCTCGCGGGGGCCGAGACCGTCGCCCGCGCGCATATCGCCGAGGCGCTGTCCTATCGCCGGCGGCTCTGACTTATCTTGGATTTAACAAATGGAACTTTTCGCGCGGCACGTCCGTTCCCTCGCTGTCATTCGGGGATTTCGCATATGCGCGGCACGGCTCTTCTGGGCGTCGTCTTGATTGTTTTGGGGATCGCGGGCCTTGCCTTCGATCATTTCAGCTACACCGAGACCAAGCCGGTGCTGAAGGCCGGCCCCCTCCAGGTCAATTCGCAGGAAGAGCATCATTTCTCCATCCCGCTCGCCGGCTCCATCGTCGTGCTGGTGGTGGGCGCGGGCCTGCTGATCGCGGGACGGAGGCGGGCGTGACGCGCGTGCCGAATCCGGCTCTCCAGGAACAGCGCGTCGAGAATCTGGAAGCGGCGCAGAACCTTTCGCTCTTCGCCCGTTTCTCCAACGCCATCGCCCATGCGGCGGGGCGGCCGGTCGCCTTCATCCTGTGTTGCGTGGTGATCGTCGTCTGGGCGGTCACGGGGCCGGTTTTCCACTATTCCGACACCTGGCAGCTCATCATCAACACCGGCACGACCATCGTCACCTTCCTGATGGTCTTCCTGATCCAGAACACCCAGAACCGGGACGGCGCGGCGATCCAAGCCAAGCTGGACGAACTGATCCGCGCCACGCGGGAGGCGCGCAACGATCTTGTCGAAGCCGAACGCCTGCCGGAAGAGCGGCTGGCCGAAATCCGCGCCGACACCTTGCGCCAGGCGGGCGATCCGGCCGAATTGGACGGCGCTGACAGTTCGAACCCGGCGTGATATCCTGACGGCTATCACGCCATTGGGGGACTGCATGAAGCTCTTTCGCCTGGCGCTCGCCGCGCTTTTCGTGGGCCTGTTCGCCGTCGCGCCCGTGCGCGCCGCCGACAGCGGCAACGTCATGGTCTTCGCCGCCGCCTCGCTCACCGATGCGCTGAACGAGATCGGCAACGCCTATGAGGCCAAGACGGGCCATCACGTCGTGTTCTCCTTCGCGGCGTCCTCGGCGCTCGCGCACCAGATCGAATCCTCCTCCGGCGCGGATGTCTTCCTTTCCGCCGACATGGATTGGATGAATTATCTCGACAACAAAGGCCTGGTGCAGCACGGCACGATCAAGACGCTGCTCGGCAACCACCTCGTGCTGATCGCGCCCAGGGATTCCAGCATCGCCGTCACCGTCGCGCCGCATTTCGACATCCTGGGCGCGCTCCATGGCGGGCGGCTCGCCATCGCCGATCCGGACTCCGTGCCGGCCGGCAAATATGGCCGCCAGGCGCTGACCTCGCTGGGCGTATGGGGCAACGTCGTCGACCATATGGCGCAGGCCGAGAACGTGCGCGCCGCGCTGGCTTACGTTGCGCGCGGCGAGACCCCCCTCGGCATCGTCTACACCACCGACGCCATGGCCGAGCCCAAGGTCAGGGTCGTCGCCGAATTCCCGGACAATACGCATCTGCCCATCGTCTATCCCGCCGGCCTGACCAGGGACGCGCGCGCCGGCGCCGCCGATTTCCTCGCCTATCTCCAAAGCGATACGGCGACCGCGATCTTCAAGAAGGACGGCTTCGTCTCGCTCGGTTCCGGACGCTAACGCATTCATTTCGGGGGACTAAAATGAAACTCAAGACCTTGCTCTGCGCCTCTGCGGCGCTCGTGGCCCTTTGCGCGCCGGCCTTCGCCGACGATGCCGCCGTCGAGAAGCGTCTCGACCAGATGGAAAAGATGATCGCGGCGCAACAGGCGCAGATCCAGCAGCAGTCAGGCGAGATCAAGACGCTCAAGACCGCGCTGCACAAGAAGGGCGTGAAGCTGGAGGCGGCGCAGAGCGCCGTGCCGCCCGCCCCGTCACCGCATTCAGTCGAGGCCAAGGTCGAGGATCAGCAGATCCAGATCGACACGCTGACGCAGAAATTCGCCGCCGCCCAGGACCAGTCGCGCATCGAGAAGCAGGACTCGCCGTCCTGGAGCCTGGTCAACGGCCGGCCCACCATCGCCTCGCGCGACGGCCGCTTCTCGCTCGCCATCCGCGCGCTCGGCCAGTTCGACGCCGCCTATTACATGCAGTCCGGCCATGCCGCGACGCTGCCGCTCGCCAACGGCCCCGATCTGTCCAGCGGCACCAATTTCCGCCGCGCGCAATTGGGCATCCAGGGCAAGCTGTTCGGCGACTGGTCCTACAATTTCAACACCGAGTTCGGCGGCTCCAACGGCACCGAATCGGGCGGCCGCGTGCAGGCGCTCTATGTCGAATATGACGGGCTCGGCCCGCTCGCCTTCCGCGTCGGCGCCTATCCGCCGGCGGGCGGCCTCGAGGACAACACCGCCTCCGCCGACACGCTGTTCCTGGAGCGCGCCGGGCCGTCGGACATCGTGCGCAACGCCGTGGGCGGCGACGGGCGCGATGCCGCCAGCATCCTCTACACCGGCGACCAGTTCTATGCGTCGTTCTCCTATACCGGCGGCAAGGTCGGCGACGCTGCCGTGTTCGACGAACAGCAGTCGCTGCTCGGGCGCCTCGCGGACTCCGTCTGGTCGGATTCCGATTCGCGGCTCGTCCTGAGCGCGACCGGGGCCTACATGTTCCGCGGGCCGGACACGGTGGCGGGACCGAATTCCGCGCGGTCGCTGAGCCTGGCCGTCGCACCGGAGCTTACGATCGATTCCAACGGCACCAAGCTCGTCTCCACCGGCGGCGTGAACACCGATAGCGCGATGTTCTGGGGCATGGAAGCGGGCGCCAACTGGAAGAATTTCTACGGCCAGGCCGGCTACTTCTCATACGACATCGACCAGCGCGTGGCCGCGCCGCCGCAGAAGCCGGACCTGCATTTCGACGGCTGGTACGCGCAGGCGAGCTGGGTGATCACCGGCGAGAGCCGCGGCTATTCCACCGCCAGCGCCGCCTTCACCTCGCCCAAGCCCACCATTCCGTTCTCGCTTTCGGGCGGCGGCTGGGGCGCGTGGGAACTGGCCGGGCGCTACAGCGATGTCGACCTCAACGACCATGCCGGCGGCTTCGGCCTTGCCACGCCCTTCGGCGGCATACGCGGCGGCGAGCAGAAGATCTGGAGCGCGGGGATCAACTGGTATCCCAACGCCGTGCTGCGCTTCGCGCTCGACTATCAATGGATCGACATCGGCCGCCTCAGCGGCGGCGGCGCCGATGTCGGGCAGAATCTGCAAGCGCTGTCGCTACGCTCGCAGATCTCGCTTTAGGCTCTCCGCGTCCGCCCCAGCCACCAGGCGATGGGAAGACCGGCGACAACGCCGGAGACGATCTCCATGAAGATGGCGGCGAGCGTGAAGTCGAGAGGGAAGTGGTACCACGTCCAATAGGAGATATTGGTGGCGATGGCGGCCGTCACGCCGATCAAGACCACCGTGCCCCAGCGCCGCGCGAAGCTCGCGGCCCCCATCCCCGCGACGATGAAGGACGCGATCAGCGCCTGGACGAATTCCTTGAGATATTCCTGGATCAGCATCGGCGCCATCGATTCGTCGCGAGCGCCGTTGGCGGGGGTGTAGAGCAGAAGGCCGTGGCCGTGCGCCTTCTCCGCCGCTTGCATCTTCGCCATGGCGGCGGGGTCCTTGGGATCGGTCCAGGGATAGATATAGAGGCCGGGCTTGGCGATGCTGGATTCCATCGCCTGGAGGACCGGCGCTTCGTTGGGAATTTGGCTGAAGCCGGTCGAACTCAGCGGCGTGGCCATATGGGCGATGGACATCCACGCGAACATGGCGATGGAGCCCAAGAACCCGGCGATCAGGATGCGCATGATAGTCCCCCAGCAAATGCGCCGTCAGGATACTACTCGGCGGGCGCGCCCGACAATTGTGCGCTGCGGTAGCGTTGCCAGTTTTCGCGGATCGTCTCCGACGTCTCGCTTCTGCCGTCGGGCGACCAGCCGGGCGGACCGAAGACGTAACCGGCCGCATCGCGCAAGGATCGCGCGCGGACCAGATCGCCCGCCATGCCGACCCATTCATGCACGGCGATACGCAGCGGATTGAACGTCGCCAGGTTCTTGACGATGCCGTAGCGCGGCGGATCGGCCGCGTCTTCCGCCACGAAGGTCCCGAACAGCCGGTCCCACAGGATGAACACGCCGGCATAGTTGCGGTCGAGATAGTCGGCATTGGTGGCGTGATGGACGCGGTGATGCGAGGGCGTGTTGAACACCGCCTCGAACCAGCGCGGACATCTGCCAACGGCCTCGGTATGAATCCAGAACTGGTAGACGAGATTCAGCCCATGCACGAAAGCGAGCAGCGGCAGCGGAAAGCCGAGCAAAAAGAGCGGCGCGCGAAACACGAAGCCCGGCGTGAACGCGCCCGTCACCGGCTGGCGCAAGGCGGTCGAGAGATTGAAATGCTGGCTCGAATGGTGCTGGACATGATCGGCCCACAGCCAGCGCACGCGATGCGAGGCGCGGTGCCACCAATAATAGAAGAAATCGTCGGCCACGAAGGCGACGGCGAAAGAGAACGGCGTTACCGCGATATCGGCGATGCGATAGCGGTAGAGGAAGGCGCCGAAACCGAAGAAGAACAGCGTGGCGACCGTCCCCATCACCACGCTGAGGAACCCCATCATCAGGCTCGCGAACGTGTCGCGCGCCTCGAACTGGCCGCGGCCCGTGGCGTAGGCGGCGAGCATCTCGACCACGACGAGGAAGATGAAGGCGGGCGTCGCCCATTCGGTCGGGTTGATGGTCATGGCCGCAACCGTGCTTCCCAGCTTCGCGCCGTGGCTTCGTCGGCGAAGCAAAGCCGCGCCCTGGGGAACGTGAAATCGGCGAAACGCAGGTCGAGCGACGTGCCCGCGCGCGACAGCCGCTTCAGCCCCACGACCCTGCGCGTGACGAATTTGTCGCCGCCCGCGCGCACCAGCCACACCGCGCCGTCAGCCAGGTTCTCGATCAGCGCCGCATCGCCCGCGACCACGCTTGCGCCCGCCCGAAACCCCGGATGGTCCAGCGCCAACCGCTCGGCCAGCGCCGCCGGATCGAGCGCACGCACCCCGCGCCCGAAGAGGAGCAGATTCAGCCCCACCATCAGCGCGATACCGATCACAGACCCGGCGAGATAGAGAACGAGTTCGGTCATGGCTCACTCACCTCCCCCTAGCGGGGAGGTCGAAAATGATCGAGCGCAGCGAGATCATTTTCGGGCGGGGGCTCGCCGCGCAACGCCCCCACCCGTAGCGCTGCGCGCTACGACCTCCCCGCAAGGGGGAGGTTGTGTTGCGGCTCTTATGCCGTAATCATCTACCGGGGAAAAGAAGGGGGCGTGCATGAGGCGGGCGATCTACCTCCTGCTGCTGGTGCCGTATCTCGCGCTGGCCTGGGTTCCGCTTTACGACCGCGCGCTGCCGGACCTGGCCGGCATCCCCTTCTTCTACTGGTACCAGCTTGTCTGGATTCCGCTGGGCGCACTGCTGCTCTTGCCCATCTATCTCTTCGAGCGCGGGTCCAAGCCATGACAATCGCGCTTGTCATCTTCATCGCGCTTTTCGCCTTCGTCACCCTATTGGGCTTCGCCGCCTCGCGCTGGCGGCGGGGCGACATGACCCAGCTCCATGAGTGGGGCCTGGGCGGGCGGCGCTTCGGAAGCTGGGTGGTCTGGTTCCTGTTGGGCGGCGACCTCTACACCGCCTACACGTTCGTGGCCGTGCCGGCCGCGGTGATGGGCGCGGGCGCGGCCGGCTTCTTCGCCGTGCCCTACACGATCTTCGTCTATCCGATCATGTTCGCGGTCTTCCCACGATTGTGGGCCGTGAGCCATGCCAAGGGCTATGTCACGGTGGCGGATTTCGTGCGCGGCCGCTTCGGCAGCCGCACCCTGGCGCTCGCCATCGCGCTTACCGGCATCGTCGCCACCATGCCGTACATCGCGCTGCAGCTTGTCGGCATCCAGGTGGTGCTGGCGGGACTTGGCGTGAAAGGCGAATGGCCGCTGATCATCGCCTTCACGGTGCTGGCGCTCTACACCTATTCCAGCGGCTTGCGGGCGCCGGCCATGATCGCGATGGTGAAGGATGCGCTGATCTACATCACCGTCATCGCCGCGGTTCTCATCATCCCCAGCGAGCTCGGCGGATTCGGCAAGATCTTCGCCCATGTCGACACCAAGGCGCTGCTGCTCGCCGCGCCGACAGCCACCAATCTCGGCGCGCAATCGGCCTATATCACGCTCGCCATCGGCTCGGCGCTGGCGCTGTTCCTCTATCCGCATGCCATCACCGGCGTCTTGAGCTCGCGGAGCAAGATCGCGATCAAGCGCAACGCCGTGGCGCTGCCCGCCTATTCGCTGGCGCTCGGCCTCATCGCCCTGCTCGGTTTCATGGCGCTGGCGGCGGGGGTGAAAACCAACCCGGCCTATGCGGCGCAGTTCAAGACCTATGGCGCGAACTTCGCCGTGCCGGCGCTGTTCCTGACCATGTTTCCCAAATGGTTCGTGGGCGTGGCCTTCGCCGCCATCGCCATCGGCGCGCTGGTGCCCGCCGCGATCATGTCCATCGCCTGCGCCAATCTCTTCACCCGCAACATCTGGCGCGAATATGTCGAGCCCGATTGCGCGCCCGCGCGCGAGGCCAGTGTCGCCAAGATCGCGTCGCTGGTGGTGAAGCTGGGCGCGCTCGCCTTCATCCTCAAGCTCCACGACCAGGCGATCCAGCTCCAGCTGCTCGGCGGCATCATCATCATCCAGACGCTGCCGTCCGTGCTGATCGGCCTCTACGCGCGCTGGCTCCATCCCCACGCGCTGCTCATCGGCTGGCTGCTCGGGACGGCCACCGGCGCCACGATGGCCTGGACGCTCGGCTTCACGAAGGGGGCGGTCTACGCGCTGCATATCTTCGGCGTGACGGTGCCCTGCTACGCAGCGCTCTCCTCGCTGATCTTGAACTTGGCGGTGAGCGCGGTGCTGAGCCTGGTCTTCAACGCCTGGGGCGCCAAACGCCCGGATCTGACGGCGGCGGGGGACTACGTCTAGGAAATTCAACTCGCGCTTTGCGCGCAGCACGCGTCCACCCTCTCGGTGTCATGGCCCGCGAATGCGGGCCACCCAAGTGGGTTCTGCACAATGCTGCGCGTTTCGGGGCAATCCCTCTGCGGCTCTGCGTGAAACCACTTTTTTGCACGCAGAGCCGCAGAGACGCAGAGGGATAAACACCAACCTTCACCACCTATGTCCGCCTCAACTGGATGGCCCGCATTCGCGGGCCATGACACGGGAGGTGTGCTGTGCCTTGAGGCGACCGAAAATCAGCCGAAGCGGCCGGTGATGTATTCCTCGGTCTTCTTGTTCTTGGGCGCGGTGAAGACCTGTTCGGTCACGCCATATTCGACGAGCTCGCCCAGGAACATGAAAGCGGTGAAGTCCGAGGTGCGGCTCGCCTGCTGCATGTTGTGGGTGACGATGGCGATCGTGTAGTCGTGCGTCAGTTCGTCGATCAACTCCTCGATCTTGGCGGTCGAGATCGGATCGAGCGCCGAGCAGGGCTCGTCGAGCAGGATCACTTCGGGCTTGGTCGCCACGGTGCGCGCGATGCAGAGGCGCTGCTGCTGGCCGCCGGAGAGGCTGAGGCCCGAATCCTTGAGCTTGTCCTTGACCTCGCCCCACAAAGCGGCGCGGGCAAGCGCGTGCTCGACGCGGCCGTCGAGCTCGCTCTTGGGCAGGCGCTCATAGAGGCGGATGCCGAAGGCGATGTTGTCGTAGATCGTCATCGGGAACGGCGTCGGCTTCTGGAACACCATGCCGATGCGCGCGCGCAGGAGATTGAGATCCTGCCCCGGCTTCAGGATGTTCTCGCCGTCGAGCAGCACTTCGCCCTTGGCATATTGGCCCGGATAAAGATCGTAGATGCGGTTCATGACGCGCAGCAGCGTGGACTTGCCGCAGCCCGACGGGCCGATGAAGGCGGTGACCTTCTTGTCGAGAAGCGGCAGTGAGATGTCCTTCAGGGCGCGATTCTTGCCGTAGAAGAAGTCGAGATGGCGGACATCGATCCGAACCTGGTCGCCCACTTTGGTCATGTCGTTCATGTCTAGCTCCGGCGCCCTTCGAGAAGGCGTGCGAATACGCTCAAGGTCAACACGGTGGCGGTGATGATCAACGCGCCCGCCCAGGCGATGCGATGCCAATCGTCGAGCGCGGAGTTGAAGAAGTCGTAGATCACTTTCGGCAGCGCGCTGATGGGCTGGAACAGGTTGGTCGACATGTTCGGATTGCCGAAGGCGGTGAACATCAAGGGCGCGGTCTCGCCCGAGATGCGCGCCAGGGCCAGCAGCACACCGGTGACGATGCCCGCGCGCGCCGCCCGCCACGTCACCGCGCGGATCGAGATCGCCCGCGGCGCGCCGATCGAGGCCGCGGCCTCGCGCAACGTGTTGGGCACCAGCAGCAGCATGTTCTCCGTCGTGCGCACCACGACGGGGATCACGATCACGGCCAGCGCCATGGCGCCGGCGATGGCCGAGAAGCCATGCAGCTCTTCGATCACGTCCTGGGCGACGACGAGTTCATAGATGAACAGGCCGATCAGGATAGACGGCGCGCTCAAGAGAATGTCGTTGGCGAAGCGCACGAAGAAGGCGATCCAGGTGTGGCGGCCATATTCGGCGAGATAGGTGCCGCCGAGGATTCCGATGGGCGTGCCGATGAGCACGGCGATTCCGTTGAGCTCGAGGCTGCCGACGATGGCGTTGGCGAGCCCCCCGCGCGAGCCGGGCGCCGGCGTGTTCATGGTGAAGAGGTCGGGCGACAGGCCCTGAACGCCGTTGACGATCAGCGCGCCCAGGATGAGCCCCAGCGCCACCATGCCGACGCCGGCCGCGGCGATGGAGAGCGCCAGGAACATGCGGTTGACCAGACGGCGGCGGACATAGAGGGCGCGGTTCATGCCTTGCCTCCGGCGCGGCGCTCGAAGCCGCGCAGCATCAGTTGCGCCGCCGCCAGCACCGTGAAGGTGAGGCCCATCAAGACGAGGCCGCAGGCGATGAGCGCGGATTTGTACATATCGTCCGGCGCTTCGGCGAACTCATTGGCGATGGTGGCCGAGATCGTGGTCGCCGGCGCGAACAGGGACGGATCGATGCGATGCGAATTGCCGATGACGAAGGTGACGGCCATGGTCTCGCCCAGCGCGCGGCCGAGCGCCAGCATGCAGCCGCCGACGACTCCCGCCTGGGTGAAAGGCAGCACGATGCGCCACATCACTTCCCAGGTGGTGCAGCCGGTTCCGTAGGCCGCTTCCTTGAGCATCGCGGGCGCGGTCTCGAACACGTCGCGCGTCACCGAAGCGATGAAGGGCAGCACCATGATGGCGAGGATGAGGCCGGCGGTGAACATGCCGAAGCCGTAAGGCGGGCCTGCGAACAGGTCCTTCATGATCGGAACGTTGCCGAAGAGATCGATGATCCAGGGCTGGGCGTGCGTCTGGAAATAGGGCGCGAAGACGAAGAGGCCCCAGATGCCGTAGATGATCGAAGGAATGCCCGCGAGGAGTTCGATGGCGATGCCGATGGGCCGCTTCAGCGAGCGCGGACAAATCTCGGTCAGGAAGATGGCGATGCCGATGCCGATCGGCACGGCGAGGACCATCGCGATGATCGAGGTGACGAGCGTGCCGTAGATCGCGGGGAAGGCGCCGAAATTCTCGGTCACCGCGTTCCAGGAGCTGTTCGTCAGGAACTGCCAGCCGAATTTGCCGAGCGCGAGCCAGGAGCCGCCGATCAAGGTGAGCAGGATGCCCAGGAAGATCGCCATGATGAGGAAGGAGGCGCCGCCGGTCAGCCAGCGGAAGATGGAGTCGCTGGCCTGGAAGCGCTTGAGCGCACGGGCGCGGGACGTCACGGCGATGTTCTCGGTCACGGCGATGTCAGCCATTGCGCTTGCCAGCCGGTTTTAGACGAATTGGGGGGCCAGGTTCAGCCCCCCAATCCAGACGTTCAGGACGCGGCGGTCGATTTACGGGATGGCCGCAGCGGAGATGTTGTCGCGCCAGCTCTTCTTGATGGCCGCGATCGTCGAGTCGGGCAGCGGCACATAGTCCAGGCTCTTGGCCAGGCCGTCGCCATTGGCGTAGGCCCAGTCGAAGAACTTCAAGACTTCCTTGGTCTTGGCGGCATCGCCCGGCTGCTTGTAGACGAGGATGAAGGTCGCGCCGGCGATCGGCCAGGCGTCATGACCGACCTGGTCCGTCAACACGACGTAGAAGGACGCCGAATGCGCCCAGTCGGTCTTGGCCGAGGCGGCCTGGAAGGCTTCCGCAGTGGGAGACACGGCCACGCCGTCATGATTGATCATGCGGACATAAGCGAGCTGCTTCTGCTTGGCATAGGCATATTCGACATAGCCGAGCGCGCCGCTCGTCTGGGCGACGACGCCCGCGATGCCTTCATTGCCCTTCGCGCCGACGCCGGACGGCCATTCGACGGAGGTGGCGGCGCCGACCTTGGAGGCCCATTCCGGGCTCTTCTTGGAAAGGTAGTTGGTGAAGATGAAGTTGGTGCCCGATCCGTCGGAGCGATGCACGCCCACGATGGACAGATGCGGGAGGTTGACGCCCGGATTCAGCTTCTTGATCGAACCGTCGTCCCAATACTTGACGTTGCCGAGGCTGATCTGGGCCAGGGTCGCACCGTCGAGGACGAGCTCACCGGCCTTGATGCCGGGGACATTGAGGACCGGCACGACGCCGCCGATGACGGTCGGGAACTGGGTGAGGCCGGCAGCCGCCAACTCGCCCGGCGAAAGCGGCTTGTCGGAGGCGCCGAAATCCACCGTCTTGGCCTTGATCTGCGCGATGCCGCCGCCGGAGCCGATGGCCTGATAGTTCAGGCCGATGCCGGTCTTGGCCTTATAGGCCTCGGCCCATTTGGCATAGATCGGGTACGGGAACGTCGCGCCCGCGCCGGTCAAATCGGCGGCGGAAGCAGACGTGATCGCAAAACCGGCAACAGCGGCCGCCGCGATCAAGCGTGCAATAGGTTTCATGGAGACCTCTCGTGGATTGGCTGGCCGTGACCGTCCCGAACGTCTGGAAGCGTCTGCCCCCCACCCCCTCGCAACGCCGGCCGTGGCCGCGATAAAGGCTTGGGACGGTCAAAGACCCATCACAGTTTTGCGAAGGTTTCATGACGCTACCCGGCCCGCCGCCAAGGCATTGTTGCAAAATGAAAAAGGCCGCGAGGTTCCCCGCGGCCTTTTTGCCTTGAGACGGAAATTCAGTGACCGGCGCTGAGCGACACGTCGAAGGTCTCGCCCTGGTCGTTGGTCACACTCCAGCTTTCGCCCACGGCATGCTTCTGCAGCGGCGAGCAGGAAGGGGCGGAGCCGGGCGTGTTGGGCGGCAATTTGGGCGTGAGGCAGATCGTGGCTCCGCCATCCTTGAGCGCCCAGGCGCCGCCATAGGAGACGGGCTTGCCGTCCGGCCCGGTGGCTTTGGCCATATAGGTCATGTCCTGGCTGAACATGAGCTGGCCGCTGGCGCCGGTCTTGTGGTTCTTGGTCGTGACGGTGTTGCCGTAGGTGTTGGCCATCGGATCGTCGGCCAGGGCGGCGCTCGAAAACGCGACCAGAAGCGCGGACGATAGAATGATGGTGCGGAATGTCATGGTTATCCTCCCCTTAACGCCGCCCGGAAGGACGGCGGCGGATGTTAACGCTTCCAGACCGCAAAGCCATCCCGGTTAAAGCTTTCGCAAGGCCATCCAAGGTTAAGTTGCAATCCATATGGCGGGCCATATAGCGGGCCCTATCGCGGGAGCTGCCGTGTTCGCACGGGCGGGCAAGATCATCTTCGGGCTGGGTGCGATCGCCATCGGCGTTGCGTCGCTGACCCAGATCGTCCTGCACAAGCAACTGGTCTCGCCCGTGATCCTCGGCGCGCTCGGCCTTCTGGGCCTGGTGCTGCTCTTCATCGGGTTGATCGAGGCGCGCACCCGCGCGCGCGTGCTCGGCCAATCCGAATCCGAATTGCGCCTGCTCGCCACGCGCCTCGAAGCCTCGCTCGCCACCGTCTCGGCGATGAACGCGCGGCTGCATGAGAGCGAGGTCCGTTACAAAGGCCTCGTCGACAGCCAGGGCGACGCCATCGTGCGGCGCGCCCCCGACAGCCGCATCACCTATGCCAACGACGCCTTCTTCAAATTGTTCGGGTTGACGCCGCAGGCCGCGATCCACCAGCCTTTCGCGCCCGAGCTTCATCCCGAAAGCCGCGCTCCAAACTTCGGCTCCTTCGCCGGACGCGAGACTGGCCATGCGCGCGTCAAATACGACCAGCATGTGCGCACCGCCTATGGCTGGCGCTGGATCGCCTGGGAAGACTATGCCGTGCGCGACGCGAGCGGCAAATTGATCGAAGTCCAAAGCGTCGGCCGCGACATCACCGAGCGCAAGGCGCTGGAAGACGCGCTCACCGATGCGCGCGACAAGGCCGAAGCGGCGAGCCGCGCCAAGTCGGGCTTCCTCGCCACGATGAGCCATGAGATCCGCACGCCCATGAACGGCGTGCTCGGCATGGCGCGGCTCCTGCTCGAAACCAAGATGGCGCCGGAGCAGCGCACCTATGCCGGCGCCATCCAGCAATCGGGCGAGTCGCTGCTGTCGCTGATCGAGGACATCCTGGATTTCTCCAAGATCGAATCCGGCACCGTCACCCTGGAGGAAGACGAAGTCGAGCCGCGCAACGCCGTCGAAGGCGTGGTCGAGCTCTTGAGTCCGCGCGCGCATGCCAAGGGCATCGAGATCGTCGCCGTGGTCGCGCCCGATACGCCCGCCGCCGTGCGCACGGACGGCGTGCGCCTGCGCCAAGTGTTGACCAATCTCGTCGGCAACGCGGTCAAGTTCACCGAGAAAGGCGGCGTGCGCGTCGATGTCGGCCTCGAGGAGACGCGCGGGCGGCGCTATCTGCGCTTCGAGGTGCGCGACACCGGCGTCGGCGTGCCGATCGAGAAACGCAAGGATATCTTCAACGAATTCGTCCAGGCCGATTCCAGCCACGCCCGCAAATTCGGCGGCACCGGCCTTGGTCTCGCCATCTCGCGCCGGCTCGTCGCCGCGATGGGCGGCGATATCGGCATCGATGCCGCGCCCGGCGGCGGCAGCCTGTTCTGGTTCACCATGCCGGCCTTCGTCGCCCGCGAAGCGCTCTATGAGCCCGAGCGCCTCGTCGGCCAGAAGATCGCCATCGTCACGCGCAACCTGGTGCTGCGCGAAGGCCTCTCGGCGCAGATCCGCTCCGGCGGCGGCGAAGTCGTGTCGCTCGAATCCGGTGCCGACGTCGTGCTGGTCGATGCCGGCACCGAGGCCGCCCCCGACCTGCCCGCGCTTCCCGAACAAGGCAAGCGCGCCGTGGTGCTGCTCGTGCCCGAAGCGCGCGGCAGACTGCCGGAGCTCAAAGCCATGGGCTTCGGCGCCTATCTGGTGAAGCCGGTGCGTCAGGTCTCGATGCTGGAGCGCGTGCGCAGCCGCACCACCGGCATGACCAATGTCTCCGACGGGATTGCCGTGGGCGAGGACGTCGCGCGCGCGGCCGACGCCCGCGTCTCCGGCCGCGTCGAAGGCCTCAAGATCCTTCTTGTCGAGGACAATCCGATCAACGCCATGCTGACGCGCGAACTGCTGCGCCGCCGCGGCCATCAGATCAGCGAAGTCACCTCCGGCGAGGCGGCGATCCAGGTGATGGCGCAAGAGCGCTTCGACCTGATGCTGACCGACATCCACATGCCGGGCCTCGACGGCGTGGAAGCGACCAAGCGCATCCGCCTGGCGGAGCTTCGCGCGGGCAAACGGCGCACCCCCATCGTGGCGCTCACCGCCGATGTGCTCGAAACCGGCAAGCGGGCTTGCCAGGAGGCCGGCATGGATGGTTTCCTGTCCAAGCCGATCGATCCCGCCGAGCTCGATTCCATGCTAGCCAAGATCTTTACCCAGCCGGCGCGTAACGCCGCCGCATGAGCGATGCCGCTGGCGCGACGCCGACGCGCAACCGCACGCTCGCGGCGATCCAGTCCTATCTGAAGCCGCGCACCGCGACCATGCTGGTGCTGGGCGCCGCTTGCGGGCTGCCGCTGCTGACGATCTCCAACACGCTCGGGCTGTGGCTGACCGACGCCAAGGTCTCGATGACCGACATCGGACTCTTCGCCTACACGCTTCTGCCCTACTCGCTCAAATTCGTCTGGGCGCCGCTTCTGGATCAGGTGCGTTTGCCGATCCTGCATCCGCTTCTGGGCAAACGACGCTCCTGGATGCTAGTGGCGCAGATCGGAATCCTCGTCGCCTTCATCGGCTTGTGGTTCTCCGATCCGCATGCCGATCTCGCGCGCGTTGCCTTCTTCGCGCTGCTTCTGGGCTTCTGCGGCGCGAGCCAGGACATTTCGGTCGATGCCTGGCGCATCGAGATCGCGCCGCCCGAAGAACAAGGTGCGCTGCTCGGCGCCTATCAGCTCGGCTACCGGCTGACCGCGCTGGCGGCGGGCGCGCTCGCGCCTGCTCTCGCGCAAATGTTTTCGTGGCGCGCGAGCTTGATCGTCCTGGGCTGCCTGATCTTCTTAGGCATGGCCGCGACTTTGCTGGCGCGGAAGCCGCCCGAGCAGGACGCGAAGGAAGAAGCGCGGCGCGCGGAGAAGTCGCTCAATCTCGGCGGCCGGATCGGTTCCGCCATCGGTTGGTTCTATGGTGCGGTGATCGCGCCTTTCGTCGATTTCTTCCGGCATCATCGCTGGACCGGCCTTCTCATCCTGGCGATGATCGGCCTCTACCGCCTGCCGGACTTCGTCATGGGGACGATGGCGCGGCCGATGTACCGCCAATCCTTCTCGCTGTACGAGATCAGCGTGATGTCGGGTCTGATCGGCGTCTGGGTGACGATCGCGGGCGCTTTGCTCGGCGGCTTCTTCATCTATCGCTTCGGCATATTGCGTTCGCTCTTCATAGGACTGACCGCCGTGATCCTCGGCAACCTCATGTATGCGCTGCTCGCGGCCAGCGGCCACGACATCGCGACCTTCACCGCCGCCATCGGCATCGAGAACCTCGCCGCCGGCTTCGCGGGCACCGCCTTGCTGGCCTATATGTCGAGCCTGACCAACCGGTCCTTCACGGCGACGCAATACGCTTTGTTCAGCTCGTTCTATGCCATGCCGGGCAAATTGTTCGGCGGGCTATCGGGGGCGCTGGTCGACTGGTTCGCCGCGCATCGCGATCTGTTCGGGCCGTCGCTGGCCACGCTGCCGGACAAGGTCGTCGGCTTCGTGCCGTTCTTCATCACCACGGCCTTGACGGGTCTGCCGGCCTTGCTGCTGCTCTATCTTGTGTACCGCATCGAGCCATCCGAACCCGCAAAGCCCCGGCCCGCTGCCGCCTGATCCCTGGGATGGACTTGCCGGCCCGGATTTCCACCCCATCTTTGGGGAGACGGGATGCCGTCACAAAACGGAAATATCAACCAATTCATGATCTTGCCGCCAGCACACCCCGAGCGTCATTTGCCTCATCCGAGGCCCTCGGATAGAATTGTCCCGCGGATCGGGTAGGGCTGCGTGCTCGCGCGATTCGGTCAGTCGAGGAAGCCTGCTTGGTCAACATTCATGAGCCCGGACCCGCCCAGGGGCGCTTTGCCCAGTGGCCCGTCCTTGCGAGCTCCGGATCGTTGGAAGTCCGCCTGGCGGAGACCGAAGCCGAGATCGAGGCCGCCCAGCGCGTGCGCTATCACGTCTTCTACGAAGAGATGAGCGCGCTGCCGTCGCCGCAGATGCGCGCGGAGAAGCGCGACTTCGACCACTTCGACAATTTCTGCGACCATCTCCTCGTCGTCGACCGCGACGCCCATGGCGCGGACGGCCAGCCCAAGGTGATCGGCACCTATCGCATGATGCGCGACGTCGATGCCCGCCGCGCCGGCGGCTTCTACACCGCGACCGAATTCGACATCGCGCCTTTGATCTCCAGCCTCGACAAGGGCGCGAAGCTGCTGGAGCTCGGCCGCTCCTGCGTGCTCAAGGCCTATCGCAGCAAGCACGCCTCCGTGCAGCTGTTGTGGCGCGGGCTCGCCGTGTTCAACGACCGCTTCTCGACCGACCTGATGTTCGGCTGCGCCTCGCTCGCCGGCACCGATCCGGACGCGCTCGCGCTTCCGCTCTCCTATCTGCATCATTTCCACGGCATGCCGGACGCGCTTCCGGTGCGCGCCCGCGACGATCTCTTTGTCGAGATGAACCGCATCCCGAAAGACAAGATCGATCCCAAGGAAGCGCTGCGCGCGCTGCCGCCTATGATCAAAGGCTATGTGCGCGCGGGCGCCCGCATCGGCAACGGCGCGGTCATCGACTCTCAGTTCGCCACCACCGATGTGTTCATCTACTTCCCGGTGTCGAACATGAACACGCGCTACCAGAGCCGTTTCACCTAGAGCGCGATCCCGCGAAGTGGAAGCCGGTTCGCGTCAGATCGCGCGATAAGCAAGGAAACTAGAGCATGATCCACTTCTATCGAAGTGGATCATGCTCTAGTTTCGAGCTATCGCACGGGCGAATGGGCGTTCCCGATCCGCCGCGCACAGAGACGCGCACGGCGCCGTGTTACGATTCGCGCGTCGTCCGGGATGCACCACATGCTGCTGCGCGTTCTCGCCCTCTTCGCCATCGCCGCGCTGGGTTCGGCCAATGCTGCGCCGCTCAAGCTCGAGGCCTGCAAAATCCGCGATACCAAAGTCGCGACGCGCTGCGGCACGCTTCTGGTGCCCGAGAATCGCGCCATGCCGGGCGGACGCATGCTGCCCCTGCACGTGGTCATGATCCCCGCGCGCAAGCCCTCCGGGAAGGCGCCGGTCTTCTACTTTTCGGGCGGGCCTGGCCAGGCCGCGACCGATCTCGCGCCGCAAGTGCCTGCGGATTATTGGCAGATCGCCGACCACGATCTGGTGCTGATGGATCTGCGCGGCACCGGCCAAGGCACCAAGCTCGATTGCGCGCTGGGCGGCACGGACGACGCTATCGAGACCTATCTCGAACCCCTGTTCCGCGACACGCGCCCCGTCGCCGCCTGCGCCGCGCAATTGTCCCGGCACGCCGATCTCAGCCAATACACCACCGCCAACGCGATGCAGGATATCGACGCGCTGCGCGCGGCGCTCGGCTATGACAGCATCGACATCGATTCCGGCTCCTATGGCACGCGCGCCGCGATCGTCTACATGCACATGTTCCCGAACCGCGTGCGGGCCGCCGTGCTCTCCGGCGTGGTGCCGATGGCGAATCGCTCGCCGCTTTATCACGCCGAGGCGGCCGAGCGCGCCATCGAGGCCTTGTTCGCGCAATGCGCGGCCGATGCCGGTTGCCACAAGACCTTCCCCGATCCCAAGGCCGATCTCGGCGCGATCCTCGCCAGCCTGAAAGCCAAGCCCGCGCCCGTGACGATCAAGCATCCCGTCACCGGAAAGCCCGCCACCATCGCGCTGACGCAATCCGCCTTCGCCTCCGGCTTGCGCGTCATGCTTTATGACGAGCACGAAGGCCGCCGCATCCCGCTGCTCCTGCACAAGGCGCGCGCCGGCGACTTCACGCCCTTTGCCGAGGCCGCGCTCGAGAATGGCCGCGGCCTCGCCAAGGGTCTCGCGATCGGCATGATGCTTTCCTTCACCTGCACCGAGGACACCAACCGCATCGATCCGCGCGAGGTCGCCAAAGAGACCGGAGACAGCTTCATCGGCGACGCCCGCGTGAAGGGCCAGATGGACGCCTGTTCCGTCTGGCCGAAGACAAAACTGCCGGCGGACTATTGGACGCCTTTCGCGTCGAAGATTCCCGTGCTCCTCATCTCCGGCAATCTCGATCCCGTCACGCCGCCGCATTGGGGCGAAGCGGAGCATCGCCTGCTCGCGAACTCGCTCCATGTCGTGATGCCCGGCGCCCATGTCGCAGGAAACGCTTGCGTCGACAGCATGAGCAAGCAGCTCTACGACACCGCCGATATCAAAGCCGTCGACACGAGCTGCGCCAAGGCGGTGAAGCTCCCGCCCTGGGCGCTTCACTAAGCCATGTCGAAGAGCAGTATCTCCGCGGGCTCATGGGCGCGGATAGCAAGCGCCGTCTCGTCGGTGACGGCGAG
This sequence comes from Rhizomicrobium sp., assembly GCA_036491175.1. Taxonomy (GTDB): domain Bacteria; phylum Pseudomonadota; class Alphaproteobacteria; order Micropepsales; family Micropepsaceae; genus Rhizomicrobium. The sequence continues at coordinate 103,385 of DASXCJ010000034.1, read as the reverse complement.
ACCGTCGCCGGCGACGAGGCGGTGGGGGCCCGCGGTGACGATTCCGCGCGCGATCTGCAGCCAGGCGCGGCGGCCATCCTCGATGGGATGCACCACCTCCTCATTGGCCGACAGCACGGCAAGCCAGATCTCCGCATCCTGGTCCAGCCGCACCTCGTTGGCGCGCGGATCGGGGGCGGCGACGCGCGCCAGCCGGTCCGCCACCGTGCCGGGATCGATGCCCTTCTGCTCATAGGACGGCTCGGCGCCTTCCTTCGACGGCGAAAACCAGATTTGCAGGAAATGCACCGGCGCATCGGGGGACGCATTGAACTCCGAATGGGTGATGCCCGCGCCCGCGCTCATGCGCTGGATTTCGCCCTTGTTGAGCACGCCCTTCGAGCCCAGCGAGTCTTGATGCGCCAGCGCGCCGTCGATGACATAGGTCACGATCTCCATGTCGCGATGATCATGGGGCGGAAAGCCGCCGCCCGCGATCACGCGATCCTCATTGATCGCCCGCAGCGGCCCGAAACCCATATGGGCGGCATCGTGATAGTCGCCGAACGAGAAGCTGTGCCGGCTGTCCAGCCAATCGAGCTTGGTGCGCCCGCGTTCGGCCGATTTGCGCAAGGTCAGCATGGCGTCTCCCGATCATAAAACGCGCCAAATGATAAGTAGAGCCCTTCTTTATTTCCGCTTGGCCTCGATCGCGTCCCAGATCAGGACCGCGATATCGTTGCCGCCGAAACGCTTCACCTCGCGGATGCCGGTGGGCGAGGTGACGTTGATCTCCGTCAGGTAGTCGCCGATCACGTCGATGCCGGTGAAGATGAAGCCGCGGCGCTTCAACTCCGGCCCGATCGTGTCGCAGATCCGCTGTTCGCGCGCAGTCAGCGTGGTGGGCTCGGGCCGCCCGCCGACATGCATGTTGGAGCGCGCCTCGCCCTCCGCCGGGACGCGGTTGATGGCGCCCGCCACCACGCCGTCGACCAGGATGATGCGCTTGTCGCCCTTGCGCACTTCCGGCACGTAGCGCTGCACGATCACCGGCTCGCGATAGAAGGCGGTGAACATCTCCAGCATCGAGGCGAGGTTCTCGTCATCCGCCTTCACCCGGAACACGCCCGCCCCGCCATTGCCGTAGAGCGGCTTCAGGATGATGTCCTTGTGGTCGGAGCGGAAGCGCTTGATCTCCGTGGCGTCGCTGGTGATCAGGGTCGGCGGCATCAGGTCCTTGAACTCGGTGACGAACAATTTCTCCGGCGCGTTGCGCACCTGGAACGGATCGTTCACCACCAGGGTCTTGGGATGGATGCGCTCCAGGATATGCGTCGCGGTGATATAGGCCATGTCGAAGGGCGGATCCTGGCGCATCAGCACCACGTCCATCGTGGCCAGATCCTGCACCGCGGATTCGCCCGCGCTGAAATGATCGCCCGCGACGTCGCGCACTTCCAGCGGCCGCATCCGCGCCGTCACCTGCCCGTCGCGGAAGGTGAGATCGCGCGGCTCATAGTAGAAAAGCTTGTGGCCGCGCGCCTGCGCCTCCAGCGACAGCGCGAAGGTGGAATCGCCACGGATGTCGATCCGCTCGATCGGGTCCATCTGGATGGCGACTTTCATGGCGACTCCTAATTCAGGCGCCGGCGCAACACGTTCAGCGCAAGCGCGGCTTCGTTGTGTAGGCTCGCGCCCGGCTTCACAAGCGTGAGACAGGCTTCATAGGCTTTTTGCGCGGCGCCCAGCGCACCGTTGGCTTCGTTCAGCCGCGCCAGATCGACCCAGAGCTCGGGCGTGCGCGGCGAGATCAGCACCATGCGCTTGGCGACCTCCAAGGCGCGCACCCGCTCGCCCAATTGCAGCGCGCGCAGCTTGAGATTGTTCTCCAGCCTGAGCAGCACGTCGATATCGCTTACCGGCTCCACCATGCGCGGAGCCTCGCCATGATGCGTGCCCATGCCGGGCGGCGCGCCCAGCCGTTCCGGATCCAGCGCCGCCCCGCCATTGAACGGATCGATCAGCGCGTCGTGACCCTTCAGCGACAGGCGCAAGAGGAAATGTCCCGGCGAACTCAATCCCACCGTCTCGAACCCCGCCGCGCGCCCGGCATGGATATAGAGGATGCCCAGCGCCACCGGCAGGCCGCGCCGCCGGTCGACCACCGCCATGAAATCGGCATTCTGCGGATCGTCGTAGTTCAGCCGGTCGCCGTCATAGCCGTAATGCCCGACGAGCAGCGCCGCGATCGCGCGCGCGCCGTCCTCGGCATGCGCCGCGAGCCGCGCTTCGCTCTTGGCGTGCTCGGCGATCTGCGCCAGGTGATCGCGATAGGGCTGCAGCGGACGGCCGGCATGGTCGAGCGCGGCCAGCATCAACGCCGCGCCGGCGATATCGTGCGGGCCGTCGCCCGCCTCGCCCAATTGCCGCAAGAATTCCGCCGGATCGTCCATCGAACAAATTTGCCCTATGGCGGATCGGGCCGCCAGACGTCGCGCCCATGCCGAGGCCACAATCCCGTGACGGTCACGACGTCGAAGCGATGGCCTTTTGCCGCAAGCTCGGGCCGCTGCGCCAGATAGAGCGAGGCCGCGCGGGCGATGCGCTGGCGCTGGCGGGGCCGCACGCTCTCCAGCGCCGCGGCCTCGTCGTCGCGCGCCTTCACCTCGACGAAACAGATCAGCCCCGACGGCGCCTTCGCCACCAGATCGATCTCGCCCGACCTTGTGCGCACGCGCCGCCCCAAAATCCGATAACCCTTCAGCATCAGCATCGCCGCCGCCCAACCCTCGCTGCGCCGCCCGCGCTTCTCGGCCACGCGCCGGTCACGCATCCTTCTTCATCTCCAGCGCGCGGTCATAGAGCGCACGGCGCGGCAATCCCGTCGCCTCCGCCACCAGATCGCTGGCGGCCCGCACCGGCATGAAGGCGAGCGCCTGTTCGAGCAGGCTGTCGGCGCGCGCCATGTCCGGCGCGGCCTCCACCGGCGGGCCGATCACGACGGTGATCTCGCCGCGCGGCAACGCCGCCTTTTCATAGGCATCGGCCAGCGAAACCAGATCGCCGCGCCGGCATTCCTCATGCAGCTTGGTCAGTTCGCGCGTCACCGCCGCCTGGCGCGCGCCCAGCACCGCGGCCATGTCGCGCAAACTTTCCGCCAGCCGATGCGGCGACTCGAAGAAAATCAAAGACGACCGCACGGCTTTCAATTCGTCCAGCACGCTCCGCCGCGCGCCGGATTTGGGCGGCAGGAAGCCCGCGAACAGGAACCGGTCGCTCGGCAGGCCGGAGAGGCAGAGCCCCGCCAGCACCGCGCTCGCTCCCGGCACCACCTGCACCGCCACACCCTGCTCGAGCGCCTCGCGCACCAGTCTGTAGCCGGGGTCGGAGACGAGCGGGGTCCCCGCATCGCTGACCAGCGCGATGCGCGCGCCGTCCGCCAGCTTGCGGAGCAGTTTCGGCCGCTCGCGCGCGGCGTTGTGGTCGTTATAGGCGCTCAAGGGCTTGGACACGCCATATATGGCGAGCAGCTTGGCCGTCACGCGGGTGTCTTCCGCCGCGATGGCGTCGCAGCCGCGCAAAACATCCAGCGCCCGCAGGGAGATATCGCGGGCATTCCCGATAGGGGTTGCCGTCAGATAAAGCCCGGGCGTAATTTCGCCACGCTTCTGGTCAGGATCGGCGTCCGATGTCTGCTTCATCGTCTTTCGCGCGTCACGCGCTTCGAGTGTGCGCCATCGCGGCGCTGGTTGCGAGCCTGGGCGCTTGCGTCACCGCACCGCCCAAAGCGGTCGTGACCCCGCCTCCGCCGCCCGTGGCGGTGACCAGCCCCGTCACGCCCTCGACCCATTCCTTGACCGGCGATCAGCCCGAATTCCTGCGCCTGCCCAACACGCCGTCGGGCACGCCGATCCGCGTGGGCGTCCTGCTGCCCTTCACCAACGGTTCGGGCGCGACGCGTCAGCTCGCCCAGAGCATGCTGAAGGCCGCCGAGCTTGCGATGTACGATTCGCGCAATCCCAACCTGATCATCATGACCGCCGACGAAGGCGGCTCCCCCGAGGCCGCGGCGAACAGCGCGCGCAACCTGTTGAACCAGGGCGCGGAGATCATCATCGGCCCGCTCTTCGCGCCTTCGGTGCAAGCCGTCGCTCCCATCGCGCGCGACCGCGCCGTGCCGGTGATCGCCTTCTCCACCGACCGCAGCGTCGCCGGCGATGGCGTCTATCTCTTGAGCTTCCAGCCCGGCAACGAAGTCCGCCGCGTGGTGGACTTCGCCGCCATCCAGGGCCGCAAATCCTTCGCGGCGCTGGTGCCTTCCACCGCCTATGGCGACCGCGTCGCCGAAGCCTTCAAGAGCGAGGTCGCGGCCAAGGGCGGCACGGTCACCGATGTCGAACGCTACACGCCGGGCCCCGGCGGCATCGAAGCCCCCGCGCGCGCGGCGGTCGCCACCGGTCCCGACGCGCTGCTCGTGGCCGAAGGCGGCGTCAACCTGCGCAGCGCGGCCCCGCAACTCGCCGCCGCCGGCGTCGACGGCCACCGCATCAAGCTTCTCGGCACAGGCCTGTGGGACGACGCCGCGAACACCCACGAGTCCGCTCTATCGGGCGCATGGTTCGCCGCGCCCTCGCCCTCGGCGGACGCGGCCTTCGATGCGAAGTACAAATCGATCTTCAACACGTCGCCGCCGCAGCTGGCGACACTCGCCTATGACGCGGTGGCGCTGGCCGCGCTGCTCGCGCCGGGTACGCCTTATCACCGCTTCACGGCGCAGGCGCTCGCCGATCCCAACGGCTTCGCCGGCGTCAACGGCATCTTCCGCTTCAATCCCGACGGCACCTCTGAACGCGGCCTCGCCGTCCTCGGCATCGACCCCAACGGCTTCCAGACCGTGAGCCCCGCGCCGCAGACCTTCCAGAGCCAGGGCAGTTAGTCAGTCGGCGAGTGCTTCGATCAGCGCATTGAGCACCAGCCGCCCGCGCGGCGTGGCGATCAAGTGTGCGCCGTCCTTGCGCAGCAGGCCTTCCCGCACCAGCGCAGCGATGCGTGACGCATCGATCTCGACACCCCAGCGCGCGCGATAGGCATCGAGGTCTAGCCCTTCGCTGAGGCGCAGATTCATCAACAGATGCTCGCGCGCCGCTTCGTCACGCGCGATCTCGCTCATCTGCGTCGCGGATCCCGCGCGCCAGCGCTCGGGCAGTTTCTCGTTCACCGTGGCGATGCGTTTGCCGCCCAGGGTCAACCGCCCATGCGCGCCGGGGCCGACCCCTGCATAATCGCCGTAGCGCCAATAGAGCAGGTTGTGCCGCGATTCCGCGCCGGGCGTTGCATGGTTAGACACTTCGTAAGCCGGACGGCTGGCGGCCTCCGTCATCTCCTGCGTGATCTCGTAAAGCGCCGCGGCGCGGTCGTCGTCCGGCACGCGCAGCGCGCCGGTCTTGGCCAAAGTCGCAAACGGCGTCGCCGGCTCGATGGTGAGCTGGTAGAGCGACAGATGCTCGGTGCCGAACGCCAAAGCTTCCTTCAATTCATTGCGCCATTGCTCCGGCGTTTGATCTGGCCGCGCATAGATCAGGTCGAGCGAGACGCGCCCGAACGTCTCCATCGCCAACCCGAGCGCGGCTTCGGCTTCGGCGACAGTGTGCAGCCGTCCCAGGAATTTCAGATCGGCATCGTTCAGCGCCTGCACGCCGAGCGACAACCGGTCCACGCCCGCGGCGCGATAGTCGCGGAAGCGCGCGGCGTCGGCGCTGGCGGGATTGGATTCCAGCGTGATCTCGACATCGTTCGCCATCTGCCAAAGTTGCGAAATCTTCTCCAGCACCGCGCCGACCGATTGCCCGCGCATCAAGGACGGCGTGCCGCCGCCGAAGAACACGCTGCGCACCATCGGCCGCGCATCGCATTGCAGCGCCGCCGTCGCCTCCAATTCGCGCAGGATCGCGTCGACCCATCCCGCCTCGTCGATCTCGGAACGAACGTGACTGTTGAAATCGCAATAGGGACACTTGGCCGCGCAGAACGGCCAATGGACATAGACGGCGAAGGGAATGTCGCTCACCGCACGCCCTCCCGTGTCATGGCCCGCGACTGCGGGCCACCCAGATTGGTTCTGCACGGCGCCGCGCGTTTCGAGAGCAGTTCCTCTGCGTCTCTGCGGCTCTGCGTGAATCCATTTTTTGCACGCAGAGCCGCAGAGGCGCAGAGAGGAAAAACACGATATGTCATCAACGCATTGGCCTCATCTGGGTGGCCCGCCCGGCGTGCCATCGCACGCCAATCGGACGGTTGCGCGCAACGCGCGCGGGCTGGCCATGACGCAATGTGAAATTCATTGCGCCGCTTTCAAGCGCTCGGTCAGCTTCGCGAACGCGCGCGCGCGGTGGCTGATCGCGTGTTTGTATTCGTTGTCCAATTCGCCGAAGGTCTCGGTCTCGCCGTCCATCACGAAGATCGGGTCGTAGCCGAAGCCCTTGTCGCCGCGCGCCGGGAATTCCAGATGCCCCGGCGCTTCGCCGATGAAGATCTCCATCTTCCCATGCGGCTCGGCGAGGGCGAGCGCGCTGACGAATTTTGCGGACATGTCCGTCGCGCCCTTCTGCGTCAGCAATTGCTCGATCCGTTCCATCGCCGCGGCGAAATCCTTGGACTCGCTCGCCCAGCGCGCCGAGTAGATGCCGGGCGCGCCGTCCAGCGCCGCCACCGCCAGGCCGGAATCGTCGGCCAGCGCCAGCATGCCGCTCGCATCCGCCGCCGCGCGTGCTTTCAGCGCCGCATTCTCCGCGAAGCTGCCGCCGGTCTCGTCGGGCTCGGGCAATCCCAACTCGCCCGCGCTCCTCAGATTGAAGCCGAATGGCTCCAGCAGCACGCGCATCTCGACGAGCTTGCCGGGATTGTGCGTGGCGATGACGAGCGGGCGCATCGTACCGCCTAACCCAGCGCCTGGAGCTGCAGCGCCACCAACTCCGTCACGCCCTTGCGCGCGAGCTTGAGCAGTTGCGCGAACTCCTCATCCGAGAACGGCGCGCCTTCCGCAGTGCCCTGGATCTCGACGAGCCCGCCGCCGCCGGTCAAAACGAAATTGGCGTCGGTCTCCGCCGTCGAATCCTCGGCATAGTCGAGATCGAGCACCGGCGTGCCGCGATAGATGCCGCAGGACACCGCCGCGACCTGGTCCTTCAGCACCGGCTTGATCACCATGCCGACCTTCTGCATGAACTTCACGCATTGGGCCAAGGCGATGTAGCCGCCGGTGATCGACGCCGTGCGCGTGCCGCCATCGGCCTGCAGCACGTCGCAGTCGATCTGGATCTGCTTTTCGCCCAGGGCCGTCGCGTCGACCACCGCGCGCAGACTGCGCCCGACCAGGCGTTGGATCTCCAAGGTGCGGCCGCCCTGCTTGCCCTGCGCGGCCTCGCGGCGCATGCGCTCATGGGTCGAGCGCGGCAGCATGCCGTATTCCGCCGTGACCCAGCCCTTGCCGGTTCCGCGCAGGAAGGACGGCGTCGACTCCTCCAGGCTGGCGGTGCAGAGCACATGGGTGTCCCCGAATTTGACGAGGCAGGAGCCCTCGGCATGCTTGGACACCCCGGTTTCGAGGCTGACGGAACGCATTTGATCGACGGCGCGGCCCGAAGGCCTGAAATCGGGGCGCATCTTTGGAACCCTTGAACTCGTTGATATCTACGGCTACCTAGCCTTGGCCCGGCCGGGGCGCAACGCGGCGCTTTCGCGGTTGGATTTCTTTCAAACCAGACAGATACTTAACCCATGAGCGTTCCTCCCATCGATCCGGGCCGTCTGCTCGCCGCCGAGCTGGGCGAGCGGCCGCGCGAGATCTTCCGCCACCTGGTGGACGCCTTCCTGACGTCCGGCGAGCCGGTGGGCTCGCGCACGCTCTCCCAGCGCCTGCCCCATTCGCTCTCGCCCGCCTCCATCCGCAATGTGATGGCGGACCTGGAGCATATGGGCCTGCTCACCGCGCCCCACACCTCGGCGGGCCGCATGCCGACCGAGAAGGGCCTGCGCCTCTTCGTCGACGGCCTGCTGGAGATCGGCGAACTCGCGCCCCATGAGCGCGCCGCCATCGAAGCCCGCCTCCACGACCAGAACCGCGGCATCGAGGACGTGCTCACCCAGGCGAGCCTCATGCTCTCCGGCCTGTCGCGCTGCGCCGGCCTCGTCGTCGCGCCCAAGCAGGACAGCACACTGAAACATGTCGAGTTCGTCGCCGTCGCGCCGGGCAAGGCGCTGGTCGTCATCGTCAGCGAGGACGGCCAGGTCGAGAACCGGGTGATCGACACTCCGCCCGGCCTGCCGGCCTCGGCCCTAGCCGAAGCCTCCAACTATCTTTCCGCGCGGCTGCGCGGCCGCACCTTGGACTCCGCCCGCACAGAGATCGCCGACGAGCTCGAGGGCGAGCGCGCCGAACTCGACACGCTCACCGCCAAGATCGTGGCCGAAGGCCTCGCCACGCTTTCGCAGCCTTCCGACTCCGCGCGTACGGAGGAGAAGGTCCTCATCGTGCGCGGCGCCTCGCATCTGCTCCAAAGCGTGGAGGCGCAAGGCGATCTGGAACGCATCCGCACGCTGTTCGACGACATCGAGCGCAAGAACGACCTCATCCGCCTGCTCGAACTGGCGGGACAGGGCGACGGCGTGCGCATCTTCATCGGCTCGGAGAACCGGCTGTTCAGCCTCTCCGGCTCCTCCATCGTCGCCGCGCCCTACGCCAATGCCGCCGGCAAGGTGATCGGCGTCATCGCCGTGCTCGGACCCACGCGCCTCAACTATGCCCGCATCATCCCCATGGTGGACCACACCGCGAAAGTGGTGAGCCGCCTGCTTGCCTGAATCGAGACAAATATGAACGACAATGACGACATGATCCCCGAAGACCAAAACGCCGAGCAGCAGCGCGACGACCACGCCGTGCTGGTGGCGCTGCAGGCCGAGAACGCCGACCTGAAGGACCGCTTGCTCCGCGCCTTGGCGGAGACCGAGAATGTGCGCCGCCGCGCCGAGCGCGAGCGCCAGGATGCGAGCCAATATGCGATGGCCGGTTTCGCCCGCGACATGCTGGGCATCGCCGACAATTTCGCCCGCGCGCTGGCCGCCTGCCCGCCGGAGACGCTCGACGCCGCCGACCCGCAGATCAAGGCGGTGATCGAAGGCGTCGAGGCGACCGAACGCCAATTGCTGGCGACCCTGGAGCGTCACGGCGTCAAGAAGATCGAGAGCGACGGCGCCAAATTCGATCCCAATCTCCACCAGGCCATAGCCCAGGTGCCCGGCCACGGCAGGCCGCCGGGCACGGTGGTGAACGTGATCCAGGACGGCTACGTCATCGGCGACCGGCTCTTGCGCGCCGCCATGGTGACGGTGGCGGCCCCCGAAGCCCAATCCGGCAACGGCGTCGACACGACGGCCTGAAAACGCGTTACACTGCCGGCCATGAGCGACGACGCCGTGTCCGCGCCCGCGCCGCAGACAGACGGCCTGCCCTTCGAGCAGGCGCTGTATGAATCGTCGCCGCTTGGCCTCGTGCTCACCACGCTGGTCGTGTTCGCGGCGATGTATGGCAGCTTCCTGGCGATCGCGGCGCTTGAGCATGTGCCCACCATCGAACACACGGAAAAGGGCGTCATGTTCTCCGACGCCGGATGGCCCGCGCTTGTCCTCACCCTGCTCTGCACCAGCGCCATGGCGCTGCAGCGCTATATGCGGCTCGCCGAAGCGCGCGACGCCCCTGCTTACGCCCGCATCCTCAGCGGCGGGATGGCGAGCGCCAGCGACATCACCGGCCCCGCGCCGCGCGACGCCAAGCTCGGCCCCGCGACTTTGATTGGCATCCTGTTCGGGATCGTGGTCAGCGTCGTGGTCCGGGTCAGCGAATTGCGCGAAGGCCATGTCATCCCGCCGGTGACGATGGGCTGGTACGCGGCGGCCAGCATCTTCCTCGTCGTGCTCTTCGCCCGCGGCGTCGCGCAATCGCGCGCCGGAGGCCGCAGCTATGCGCGGGTGCTGAACGCCGAGCTCAAGATCGACCTATTGCGCACCAACACGCTGACCGTGCTCGGCCGCTCGGCGGCGCGCTCGGCGCTGATCTGGTTCGTGATCAGCGCGATCGCCTGCCTGTTCTTCGTGCGCAGCGATCTCAACTGGCTGACGATCCTGTTGGCCGCGGGGTGCGCGGTCATGGGGATCAGCGTCTTCGTCTCGATCATGAGCCGCATCCATCGCCAGATATTGGCGGTCAAGACCGCCGAGCTGGAGCATGTCCGCGCCCAGATCGACGCCGCGCGCGCGGTCATGCACGCCGACACCCATGCCGCGGCGCGGCTGCACGGCATGCTGGCTTACGAGAAACGCATCGCCGACGCGGCGGAATGGCCGTTCGACCAATCGACCCTGGTGCGCATCGCCGCGTACATCCTCATCCCCACCGTGCCGTGGTTCGGCCAGGCCGTGGTGCAATATTTCGTGGATCATCTCGCGCATGGCTGACCTCCTAAAACTCGCGATTGCCGGCGCCGCGGGCCGCATGGGCCAGGCGATCCTGCGCGCCGCCGAGGCCGATCCGGCTTTCACGGTCATCGCCCAGCTCACCTCCAGGGACGATCCATTGCCGGCCATCGCCCAGGCGCAGGCGCTGATCGATTTCACCACGCCCGCTTCGTCGGTCGCGCTGGCGGCGCTGGCCGCCCAGGCCCGCATCGTCCATGTCATCGGCACGACGGGTCTCTCCGCCAGCGACGAAGCGAAAATCCGCGCCGCCGCCCGCCATGCCGTGATCGTCAAATCCGGCAATATGAGCCTCGGCGTGAATTTGCTCGCCGCGCTCGCCGAACAGGCGGCGCGCGCGCTGCCCGGCTTCGACGTCGAGATCGTCGAGATGCATCACCGCAAGAAGCTGGACGCGCCCTCCGGCACCGCGCTGCTGCTGGGCGAGGCCGTGAGCAAAGGCCGCAACGCGAAACTCCAAACGCGAAGCGGCCAAGGTCCGCGCGAAGACGGCGCCATCGGTTTCGCGAGCCTGCGCGGCGGCACCGTCATCGGCGAGCACGACGTGATCTTCGCCGGCCCCAGCGAACGCCTGGTCCTGCGCCACGTCGCCGAGGACCGCGCGATCTTCGCCCACGGCGCCCTGGCCGCCGCCAAATGGGGCCAGGGCCAAAAGCCCGGCCTCTATGCGATGCGCGACGTGCTCGGATTCTGAATTCGCAGATTCGGGTGCGCTCCGGACACAATACGCCCCTGAACGGAATCGGCGGTTTTTTCGAATTGCGTTTGTACGCCCGGCTTAGGCCCAATCTGACGACGACCCGCGTTGGGGCGGACGGAGGATGGCGATGAGTATCGCTATCGGAAGTCGAGGATGGTCATGGCTGTTCTCCTGTGCGCACACACCCTTCCCGTGTCATGGCCCGCGGCTGCGGGCCACCCAGGTGAGGCGGGCGCTGTTGGTGACGATTTATGTTTGTGCCCAAACGCGCAGCATTGTGCAGAACCCACCTGGGTGGCCTGCCCGCGCGCGTTGCGCGCAATCAGACAATTGGCGTGCAAAGCACGCCGGGCAGGCCCTGACACCGGAGGTGGATGGGGCAGCGATGCGCGCAAGGCGCAGATTGGGGAATACTGACAACCTAGGGGCGCAGCGTCACCCTGTCAAGGCGATGGTGGGGAAAATCGAAAAGAATCCGGGAACTTTGTGCAGATAAGCCGAATCACCCGTTTGGCCAGCCGCTTAGGCCGCCGCCCGCGCGCCGTCCCGTGCCGCTTCGACCGCCAGCATCGCCCGTTTGCGGGTCAGCCCCCAATGATAGCCGTGGAGCGCCCCGTCGCTGCCCAGCACCCTATGGCAGGGAATCAGCCAGGAGATCGGATTGCGGCCCACCGCCGTGCCGACGGCGCGGCTGGATTTGGGCGCGGACAAGCTCTCGGCGATGCCGCGATAGGTGGTCACCCGCCCGTCGGGGATGGCGAGCAGCGCCTGCCAGACCTTGATCTGCCACGGCGTGCCCAACAGATGCAGCCCGATGGCGCCGCCGCGCTCCGCTCCAAACACCTGGGCGGCGATGATGCCGGTATGCGCCGGGTTCTCGCGATAGATGGCCTTGGGCCAGCGCGACCGCATATCGGCCAGCATCGCGTCCTCCTCGCCTTCGTCGCCGAAAGCCATGCCGCACAGGCCTTTCTCGGTCGCCATCACCAGGGCGATGCCGAAGGGACAGTCGTGGAAGCCGTAATCGACGGTGAGGCCGAGCCCGCCGCGCGCGTAATCGCCCGGCGTCATCGCCTCGACCTTGAGGCAGAGATCGTGCAGCCGCGACGGGCCGGAGAGGCCCGCACCCAACGCCGCGCCCAGCACGCTCGCGCCGGCCGCCAGCTCCTTCTTGGCGTGATGCAGGGTCAGGTGGCCGACGAAGCTCTTGGGGCTGACGCCGACATAGCGGGTGAACAGCCGCTGGAAATGGAACGGCGACAGCCCGGTCGCGGCCGCCGCCTCGTCGAGGCTGGGCTGGCTGGCGTAATTCTCGGCCAGATAGCGGATGGCGCGGCCGATGCTGCGATAGGCGCTGCCGGTTTCGGATTCGAGGGTTTGGATCGCGTTCATGGCGAGAAGATAGGCGCGCAACTCCGCCCCTCCCACCCGAAACTTGCGGAATAATTCAGAACCCCTTCGCCCGCTGCAGCGCCGATTTCAGCCGCAGGGCGAAGACGGCGCGCTGGGGCTCGCCCAGGAAGCGGCCGATCTGGACGGACCGGCCATGGCTGGTGACGGTGAGCCTGGCGCCGGGCAGGCCCGTGGTCTCGTAATCCACCCGCGTCCAATAGGGGTTGAGCGTGACGTCCCTTGGCGCGCCGCGCGCGGGGTGCAGCGCGATCAGGAGTTCCGACATCGTCAGACGGATGCGCTCGAACGCTTTCGCCCTGAGACGGCTCTCGCGGAAGGCCCAGGCGAGCAGCGCCACGTCCAGCCCCATGAAGGGCGCGATCGGCCAGGCGCCCTTGAGCACGAAGGACAGCGCGAAGACGAAATTCATCCCCGCGACGATGGCGAGCACGACGCCGAGCGCCCTGGAGCTCATCGGCGGATTGGGCCGCAAGGTCGCGTCGAGCAGCACAGCTTGCCGGCCGGGATCGGACATGACTCCGAGAATGAGATCGGGCAAGGATGGTTGCAAGCGGGAGGACGATTTGCGGCCATTCACCAAGGCGGAGGCGGACGAATTCTTCGCGCGGCTGGCGAAGAAGATCCCCCATCCCAGGACGGAGCTTCAATCCGTCAATCCTTACACCTTGCTCGTCGCGGTGGTGCTGTCGGCGCAGGCGACCGACAAGGGCGTGAACAAGGCGACGGAGCCTTTGTTCAAGATCGCCGACACGCCGGAGAAGATGGTGAAGCTCGGCGAGAAGGCGCTCGCGGGATATATCAAGACCATCGGGCTCTATCGCGGCAAGGCCAGGAACGTCATCGCGCTCTCGCATATCCTGATCGACAAGCATGGGGGCAAGGTCCCGCGCGAGCGCGACGCGCTGGAGGAATTGCCCGGCGTCGGCCGCAAGACGGCGAATGTCGTGCTCAACGTGGCGTTCGGCGAGCCGACCATCGCGGTCGACACCCATATCTTCCGCGTCGGCAACCGCACGGGATTGGCGCCCGGCAAGACGCCGCTCGATGTCGAACTGAAACTGCTCAAGATCGTGCCGGAGAAATACAAGCTCCACGCCCATCACTGGCTGATCCTGCACGGGCGTTACACCTGCGTTGCGCGCAAACCCCTTTGCCCCGACTGCGTCGTCCGCGACCTCTGCCGCTTCAAGGACAAGACGACGGTGGAAGAGCTGATGGCGGGGAAGAAGAAAAAGAGATTCACGCAGAGCCGCAGAGCCGCGGAGGAGTAGTGCAGGCGATCCACACCCGTGTCCGGCGTCTTGGCCCGCGAAGCGGAATCGATCATGGCAATCTGCCGGCTTCGCGGGTGAAGAAGATGAGCTTCACTCTGGATCGCCTGCATGAACTCCGCGTCTCTGCGGCTCTGCGTGAATCTCTTTTTTCTTACTGTCTTACGAACTCGGCGCGGGCACACTCTTCCTGATCAACAGCGCGTTGAGGCAATTGGAATCCGCGGCCATCTCGCGGCCGCGCGGCGTGGTCTCGACATGGCGGACGGACAGCGCGCCGCCGTCCGGATAGAAGAAGAAAAAGCCTTTGCAGGCCGCGCCATCGTAACGCCAGATCTCGATCTTGCCGTCCTTGCGCGTGAAGGCTGGCTCGCCGAACGCGACGCGGATCTGCGACGGCGACAGGCCCGCGATGTTGCCGGGCTCGCCCGGCGGCGGCGCGGCCGGCAGCGACACATGCTGTTGCGGTCCTTGCGCGGCGCAGGCGGCGAGCAGGGCCGATGCGGCGAAGACAATTACATAGGCGGGCGCGGCGCGTTTCATGCGGTCAGTTCCCGGTGCTGGTAGTATTTGAACATATGCGTCATTAGCGCGGCGCCGAACAGGGGCGCAATCAGGTCGGCGAACGGAATATAGGTCAGAAGCGCGAGCAAAATCCCGCCCGACAGGATGGCGAAACCGTGACGCTTGCGCAGCGCATCCGTCTCGGGCCGGGACAGATGGCGCAAGGCCGCGAGCTCGAAATATTCCCGCCCCAAGAGCCAGCCGTCGCCGATCACCGTCAGCACGCTGCCGAAAGGCGGCGCGAAGAAATCGGCCGGCAGCAGCGCCAGGGTCACCACGATCACCAGCCCGGTGAAGCGCAGCGCCGTGAACAGGCTCGCCATCGCCTGCGGGCCCTCGGGCTCCGCATCGTTGGGGTAGTAGCGTGTCTCCACCGACTTGGCGACGCTGTCCAGGAAGAACGAGCCGAACAGGGCCGCGACCGGCGCGCCGGCGATAAAGAGCAGCGCGACCAGCCCCAGCGAACTCAGGATGTTCACCAGCGTGTTGACCCACGGCCATTGCAGGGTGGGCAGCGCATGCAACCCCCATTGCAGCGCCAGGAACGCGGCCACGAACAAAGCCAAGGTCAGGACCAGCGACTTGAGGATGACGCCAAAAAAGCTAGGGGTGAACAGGGTGGCGATGGCCCGTCCCAAGCTTGCGAACATGACCGTCCTCCGATATCGGGAACTGATCTTAGTTGGTCGCGCGGGCTGGCGCGAACCGCTTCACACTTCGCGGGCCCGACGCTCCCGAAGCCTAACGCATGGGAGAGGCAGCTTGCGGCAAAAATACGACGTGGCCGGGATCGGCAACGCCATCGTGGACGTCATCGCCCCGGTCGACGACGCCTTCCTCCTCGCCCACAACATCGCCAAGGGCGTGATGACCCTGATCGACGAGCACCGCGCCGAGGTGCTGAACGCCGCGCTCGGCAACCCCCGGCTGATCGCCGGCGGGTCCGCCGCCAACACCATGGCGGGGCTGGCCTCGCTGGGCGGCAAGGGCCTTTTCATCGGCAAGGTGAAGGACGATGCGCTGGGCCGCGCCTTCCGCCAATCCATGACCGAGATCGGCGTCCAGTACGACACCGCGCCCGCCAAGCATGGCGCGGCCTCGGCCTGCTCGGTCATCGCCGTGACGCCCGACGGCCATCGCAGCATGAACACCTTCCTCGGCGCCTCGCGCGAGATGACGCCCGCCGATATCGACGAGGCCGCGGTGGCCGAGGCCCGCGTGCTCTATATCGAGGGCTATCTCTGGGACGCGCCGGAAGCCAAGGCCGCCATCGTCAAGGCGATGGCGGCGGCGAAGAAAGGCGGCGCGAAGATCGCGCTCACCCTCTCCGATCCGTTCTGCGTCGGCCGCAACCGCGCCGAGTTCCTCGAACTGCTGCGCAACGATCTCGACATCGTCTTCGCCAACGAGGACGAGGCCAAGATGCTGTTCGAGGTCGAGGATTTCGACGACGTCTTCCAGGCGATGCGCCCCTGGCCCGGGATCGCCGCGCTGACCCGCTCCGAAAAAGGCTGCGTCATCGCGCAAGGCAACGACATCCACGTCATCGATGCGGTGCCGGGCGTGACGGTGCTCGACACCACCGGCGCCGGCGACCAGTTCGCGGCGGGTTTCCTCTACGGCCTCACCCACGGCAAGACCCTCGCCGATTGCGGCCGCCTCGGCGCGATGGCCGCCGCCGAAATCATCGCCCATTACGGCGCGCGGCCGGATGTCTCGCTGAAAGACCTGGCGAAGAAGAACGGTTTGCTCTGACGCCCTGAAGCACCCGCCCACAAGGGCGGGTGCGCCTGCGGCGGGTGCAGATTCACTCCCCGATCAGATGCAGCACCACCTCGCGCGCGTGCGGCGCGTCGCGGTGTTCCCACAAATAAATCCCCTGCCACGTCCCCAACGCGAGCTTGCCGTCCTGCACGGGAATGGACAAGGACGTCTGCGTCAGCGCGGAGCGGATATGGCTCGGCATGTCGTCGGCCCCTTCGGTCGTGTGGCGATAGAGTTTGGGATCGCGGCTGACCAGGCGCTGCATAAACATTTCGAGATCGGCGAGCACGTCGGAATCGGCGTTCTCCTGGATCGTCAGCGACGCCGAGGTGTGGCGGATGAAGCAGGTGAGCAAGCCGTTCTGGATGGCGGACGCGCTGGTGAATATCGCCGCTTCGCCGGTGAAATCCGTCAGGCCGGGGCCCTTGGTCTTGATCGGGACGGTGCGGAACCGCTGTCTCATCGCTTCCTCAGATAGACATAGAGCGCGCCGTTGCCGCCATGTTTGCGGTGCGCCGGCCTGATATCGGCAATGATTCCGGCGAGATCCTGTTCCCGCAGCCAGCGCGGCGTCAGCGCCTTCAGCACGCCGCGCTGTTCGCCGCCCATCTCGAAACGATCCTCCGGCGCGCGCGCGCCCTTGCCGGTGACGATGAGCAGAAGCCTGAGCCCGCGCCCTTGCGCGCCGCGCAGGAACGTCGTCAGCGCGCGATGGGCGACCTGTTCGGTCATGCCGTGCAGATCGAGCCGCGCCTGCGGCTCCAGCGCGCCTTTCTTGAGATCGCGCGCGCGGCCGCCATCGATGCCCGTGGGCTCCGTCGACGAACCGGACGCGCCTTTGCGCGGGCGCTTGGGGGCCACGGCAAGCAGCGGCCGCGCTTCTTTGAAGGCGGCCTCGAATTCCTTGCGCTCTTCCTCGCTGGCGATGCGGCGCTTCATGATGCCGGGCCGATTGACGAAATTCGGCCCGCCACCGGCTTGGGCAGGAGCACATAGAAATGGCCGCGGCTGGTCATCCGTCCCGCCATGTCCTCGGCCTGTTGCCCGAAGCCCCAGAACACATCGCCGCGAACGGGCCCGCGGATCGCCCCGCCCGTGTCCTGCGCGATCAACAGACGCTGCAGCAACGGCACGGATTTCCCCACCTCGGTGTCGGACGAAGTCGTCGCGACATAGAAGGGCGCGCCGAGCGGATGGATATGGGCATCGACGGCTAGGCTCGCGCCCGGCGTCAGCGCCACGCCTTCGCTGCCTTCGGAGCCGAGCGACGCATCGCCGACCGGCTTCTCCTGGAAGAAGACGAAGGACTGGTCGCTCTCCAAAACCTGCGCCATGCGCGAGGGGTTGGCATGCAGCCAGTCGCGGATCGCCTGCAGCGACACTTGCCCCTTCCTGAGCGCGCCCTGCTCGATCAGCGTGCGGCCGACCGGCGTATAGGGGCGGCCGTTCTGCCCCGCATAAGCGACGCGGAAGGTGCTGGCATCCTCCAGCCGCACCCGGCCCGAGCCCTGGACATGCAGGAAGAACACCGCCACCGGATCGGCGGCGTAGAACAGCACCTTGGCCGCCACACCATGGGCGTCGATATCCGCGCGCGCCGGATAAGGCACGAGCCTGTGGCCACCGATGAGCTGGCCCTCGATCTTTTCGCCCGCGAGCTCCGGCTTGAACGCGCCGAGATCGACGCTGACGAGATCGTCCGGCAATCCATAGATCGGCGTCTGATAGGCGCCGTGCCTGGTTCGGCTGGCGCGCAATTCCGGTTCGTAATAGCCGGTGAAGAGACCGTCGCCGCCCACTTCCGCCGGCGTGAACCAGCTTTCGAAATAGCGCCGCACGGCGGCGGCGCTCACCGCGCCCGAAGGCAGCGCCGCGCAAGCGCCCTGCCAGTCGCCGGCGGTTCCCGCGTAAGCGCCCAGCGCATGATCGGCGGGCTGTTTGGCGATCGCGCCGCAGCTGCGCCGGAACGCGGCGAGTGCGGCGCGCGGGTCGTTGTCATGCCAACCGGGAAGCGCAGAAAAATCGACGCGGGTAAGCGTGGCCGCCGTCGGCGTTGGCGTTGGCCGATGCGTCCACCACCACCAGCTTGCGGCGCAAGCGATCAGCAATACGATGAGGACGGCAATGACACCGCCCGAAGAGGAGCGCTTCGCGGCCATTCAGGGTGCGTCGGGCCCGGCGGTGGCGACGAGGATCCAGTTGGGATCGCTCGCCGTCACGTCGCGGGCGAAGGTCCAATGATCGACGACGTCGCGCATCGCTTGCGGATCGCCCTCGATGACCGCGCCGCTTGCGTCGCGCGTGGCGGAAACGAATTGCGCGGCGAAGGCGAGCGTGATCTCGGCCTTGTTGCCTTTGAGCACGCCATGCTCGAGCTTCACGTCGCGAAAGCCCTTGAAGGCGAATTGCACGGTTTCGCCGCGGGCCTGGCGCGCGGCGATCGCCTGGTCGAATACGCCATAGACCTCGTCGTTGAGCAGCGGGCGCAGCGCGACACGGTCGCCCCTGGCATAGCCCGTCACGACAATTTCATAGGCCTGCTTGGCGCCGGCAAGGAAATTGGCGAGGTCGAAGCTCTTGTCGGCAAGTTGGATGTCGAACAGGCCCGGCTGCTGGACGGGCGCTTGCACGGCCGTGGCGACAGGCTGCGGCACGGCGGGGCGCGGCGCCGGCTTGGGCGCGGGCGGCTGGCCCGGCCGCCGCAGACGGTCCATCGCTTCCGCCGGATCGCGCTCGTTGCCCGTGCGCTTGCCCAGCACGAAGAACAGCCGGATCGCGAAGATCAGCGCCACCATGGCGGCGCCGATCATGACAAGGAGCTGGAAATTATTGGCCATCGGAACCTGAGGCTACGCCCGCTGAGGGAACCACGCCAGCGTTAACGCGCGGGCCCCGGTCTTGTCGCCACCTTGTCACCACGGGGTCGGGCATGGTAGCCGCCAGCCTCTTCCAAGGCGGACCCATCATGAGCGATACCGGCAATCCCGAAATCCCCACCGACGCGCCGCCGGAAGTCGGCATCCAGGCCATCGCGCAATATATCAAAGACCTCTCCTTCGAGAATCCAGGCGCGCCCATGGCGCTGCAGAACGCGCCGCAGATCGATTTCACCATCGACCCGCAGGCCCGCCGCCTCGACGCCCAGCACTACGAAGTCGAGATGCGCATCCGCGTCTCCGCCAAGGCCGAGGAACGCCCCGTCTTCCTGCTCGAGCTTCTCTATGCCGGCCTGTTCGCGATCCACGGCAACCCGCCCGAGGATTTCCTGCAGCAGGTTCTTCTGATCGACGCGCCGACCTTGCTCTTCCCCTTCGCCCGCCGCATCGTCTCCGACACGGTGCGCGACGGCGGCATGCCGCCCTTGCTGCTGTCGCCGATCAATTTCGCATCCCTCTACCGCGCCAAAGCCGCCGAAGGCCAGGCCCGCGCGACGGTTTGAGTTTGGACTGCAACTACACCCTCAATCGTCATGGCCGGGTTTATCCCGGCCACCCATAACCGCAGTCTCGACGACGAATGATGGACCGCGGTTATGGGTCCCCGGGACCCGCCTACGCTTCGCTTCGGCGTGGCAAGTGAGACTCACCGGCACGCCGTAGCCTTTAGGCGAAGGCGGCAAGCCCGGGGATGACGGATTTATAAAAACGGACTGCTCTACCCCCAGCCCCAGATCGCGTCCTTGCCGAGTTCGCTCGCGACGAAGGTGGCGTGGGCTTGCGCTTCGTTAGCGCTCAGCCGCGACGCAAGCGGGCGCGGACGGGCGCGGGCCACCGCGGCTTCGACGACGGCGAGCGCAGCATTGTCCACCGGGCTCAGCAGCAATTTCGTCTGGCGGCCGCCGACGAGCTCCAGATAGACCCGCGCGGTGAGTTGGGCGTCGAGCAACGCGCCATGCTTGACGCGGCTCGACAGGTCGATGGCGAAGCGCTTGCACAATTCGTCCAGCGACAGCCGCGCGCCGGGGAATTTCGACTTGGCGATCTCCAACGTGTCGATGGCGCGGGCGAAAGCGAGCAGCGGATGCGAAGCCCGGTTCAGCTCGTGATTGAGGAATTTGAGGTCGAAGCCGGCATTGTGGATGACCAGCGGCGAATCTTCGATGAAATCGAGGAAATCGCGCGCGACCTCGTGGAAGCGGGGCTTGTCGGTGAGGAAGGCGTCGGCGACGCCGTGGATACGCTCGGAATCGCCGACCAGGCGCTCCGGATTGAGATAGCGCTGGAAGGTGTTGCCCGTGGGCAGGTGGTCCAGCAGCTCGACGCAGCCGATCTCGATCACGCGGTGGCCCTCGGCCGGGTCGAGGCCGGTGGTTTCGGTGTCGAGGACGATCTCTCGCATCGGGGTCACTTTGGGGCGATTCTTTTATGCAGCTCGGAAACGATTGTCTTCACCTGTTCGAAGGCATGGTCCAGCCCCTTGTCGGTTTCAACCACGAAATGGGCTTTTGCACGCTTTTCGGCGTCCGGTGTCTGGCGGGAGAGGATCTGGTCCAGCTTTTCCGGCGTCATGCCGTGGCGCGCCAGCACGCGCTCGCGCTGGATATGGTGCGGCGCCGAGACCACGACAATGGCGTCCATCCGCTCGTGCCCTCCCGTCTCGAACAGCAGCGGCACGTCCATCACGGCCATCTCCGCGCCGTCCTTCAGCGCCTGTGCGCGGAACTTGGCCTGGTCCTGCGCCACCAGCGGATGGACGATGGCCTCCAGCCGCTTGAACGCGCTCGCGTCCTTGGCCAGGCGGCGGCTCAATTCGCCGCGGTCGACATGGCCCTGCAGGGTGGTGCCGGGAAACGCCTTCTCGATTTCCGGCACGGCGGCGCCGCGGCGCTCATAGAGCTGATGCACCGCCGCGTCGGAATCGTAGACGGGGATGCCGAGTTTGGCGAACATTTTCGCCGTCTCGCTCTTGCCCATGCCAATGGAGCCGGTGAGGCCGATGAGGAACAGTTTCTTTTCAGCCATGGCGCAGCGCCTTCTTCAGTTCCGCGCGCAACGCCGGCGTCACCTGCGGCCGCGTCCCATAAAACGCCTCGAACGCCGGCGCCGCCTGGTGCATCAGCATGCCGAGCCCATCGACGGTGCGATGGCCCCTGGCGCGCGCGGCAATGAGGAGCGCGGTGTCGAGCGGGTTGTAGACGACGTCCGACACCACGGCCGTCACCGGCAAGGCATCGAGATTCACATCCAGCGCGGACTGGCCCTCCATGCCGGCGCTGGTGGTGTTGATCAACAGCGCCACGCCTTCCAGCGCCTTCGCATCGTTCCAGTCGAAGAGCTTTTGGCCGAGTGCTTCCGCGCGCTGGCGGTTGCGCGCGACGAGCCGAATGTTTCTTGCGCCCATGGTCGTCAGCGCCAGCACCGCGGCCCGCGCCGCCCCGCCCGCGCCCAGGATCGCGACATCCTTGCCCGCGACGGCGGTCTTGCCGAGCGCTTCGCCGAGGCTCGCCGCCAAGCCCGCCGCATCGGTGTTGCGGCCTTCGATGCGGCCGTCCCGGAACAGCAGCAGGTTCACCGCGCCCGAGGCTTTCGCCGCGTCATCCACTGTTTCGGAAATGGCGAAAGCGGCTTGCTTGTGCGGCACCGTGACGTTCATGCCGGTGAAGCCCGCCTTGCGCAGCGCCGCGACCACGCGGGCGAAGTCCTGGCGCGCCACGGCCAGCGGCACGTAAGCGCCGTCGATGCCGTGCGCCGCGAGCCAGAAGCCATGCAGCCGCGGCGACAGCGAATGCGCCACCGGCCAGCCGATCACGCCCGCGAGTTTCGCGCGTCCGCTGATGCTCATCTCGCCACCACACCATGCTCGCGCAGCGCCGCCAACAGCGGCAGGCCGAGGATGGAGAAATAATCGCCATCGATGCGCGAGAAGAGCTGCACCCCCGGCCCTTCCAGCCGGTAGCAGCCGACGCTCTGCAACGCCTCCTGGCCTTCGCTCGCAAGATAGTCCTCGAGGAAATCATCGCTGAAATCACGCAGCCACAGATGCGAGCGGGCAAGATGGCGCCAGATCACCTGACCGCCCTTGGCCAGCACCGCGCCGCCGATCAGCTGGTGCTCCTTGCCGCGCAGCCGCCGCAGCAACGCCCGCGCCTGATCGGGATTTTCGGATTTGCTGACGATTTCACCTTCGAAGGCCAATATCTGATCCGCGCCGAGCACCAGCGCCTCGGGATGGGACTGCGACACGCGCAGCGCCTTCATCTGCGCCAGCGCCTCGGGCACGCGCTCCACCGTTTCGCCGCGCAGGGAATCCTTCACAGCGTCCTCGTCGACGCGCGCGGGGATCTGTTCAAACGTCACCCCCGCCTGGCGCAGCAATTGCGCGCGGATGGCGCTGGCTGAGGCCAATATCATGGGGGCTGGGATCATCATTGCGGCCCGCGCTCCGCCAGGAGATTCATCACCGCGGCCGCCGTCTCCTCCACCGAGCGGCGCGAGACGTCGATCGCGGACCAGCCTTGCGCATCGAACAGCTTGCGCGTCGCCATCACCTCGCCGCGCACCTGGTCGAGATCGACGTAAGACGTGTCGCGGATCTCGCCCAACGTGTTGAGCCGGTTGCGGCGCACCTGCACCAGCCGGTCCGGCGAGGCCCACAGCCCCACCACCAAGGGCTTCTTCAGCGCCAGCAATTGCGGCGGCAGCGGCACGCCCGGCACGATGGGCACGTTCGCCGCGCGCACGCCGCGAATGGCGAGGTAGACGCAAGTGGGCGTCTTCGACGTGCGGCTGGCGCCGGCGAGCACCACCTCCGCGCCTTCCAGCATGTCGAGATTCTGGCCGTCATCATGGGTGATGGTGAAGTTCAGCGCCTCGATACGGGCGAGATAGCGGTTGTCCACCTCATGTTGCCCGCCGGGGCGGTGTGTCTCCGCCGATCCGAGGAACTGGCCCATCATGGAGATCGGCCCGTCGAGCACACCCTGGCAGGGGACTTTCAATTCCGCGCACAGCGCTTCCAGCGCGCGGCGCAGTTCCGGATTGACCAGGGTGAAGAAGACGAGGCCCGGCTGTTCGCGGATATGGTCGCAAACCTTGGCGAGCTGGCGCTGGCTGCGGACCAGCGCGTAGAAATGTTCCTGCACCTCGACGCCTTCGAACTGCGCGAGCGCGGCCTTGGCGATGGCATTGAGCGTCTCGCCGGTCGCGTCGGAGACCAGATGCACGTGATGGCGTTCACTCACAATCCGCTCCCAAAGATCGCATCATTTCATCCACGCCGCATCCGCTTACCCACCGATCGCACATTCGCTCCACCGCGCGCCGTTCCATCCCCAAAGTGCCGCACACTATCCACTTTTCCACACCACCGCGTCTGGGAGCACGCGCTCTTGCCAGACACCATATCCGGGCTTAGAGGACGCGAGCGCACAGAACCGTCCACGACTCACAGCCCAATCATCACTGACATCATCCTTCTAAGGAGTCTTATATCTTGAAGAAGGAAGGAAAGCTCGCTGAGGTGTTGGATGGAAAAGCGGTCTGGCCGCCACCGATCTGGCTGATGCGCCAGGCCGGACGCTACCTTCCCGAATATCGCGCCCTGCGCGCCAAAGCCGGATCGTTCTGGGCCATGTGCATGGATCCGGCGATGGCGACCGAGATCACCTTGCAACCGATCCGCCGTTTCGGCTTCGATGCGGCGATCATCTTCTCCGATATCCTGACGGTTCCGTTCGCGCTGGGGTCCATCGTAACGTTCACCGAAGGCGAGGGTCCATCGCTCCCGCCGGTCTCGGATGTGGATGGTCTCGAGTGCGATCCGGAAATCTGGCGCCAGAAGCTTTCCGCGGCCTATGAGACGCTTCGCCGGGTTCGTGGCGAGTTGGATGCCGGAACGGCGTTGTTGGGCTTCGCCGGCGCGCCCTGGACCTTGGCGACCTATATGGCGGCCGGCAGAGGCGGCGACGAACAGCGCGCGGCGAAGGCGTGGGGCGCGCGCGATCCGGATGGGTTCCAGCGCCTGCTCGATCTGCTCGGCGATTGCGTGATGGCGCATCTGGTGGCACAGCTCGATGCCGGCGCCGATGCGGTGCAACTTTTCGACTCCTGGGCGAACGGCCTCGACGACGTACAATTCCGCCGTTGGGTGGCCGAGCCCACCAGGAGGATCGTGGACGGCGTGCGGGCGCAACGCCCGGGTGCCCGGTTCATCGGTTTCCCCCGCGCGGTGAAGCTGGAGCAATGCGTGCAATTCGCAAACGCGGTCCATCCTGATGCGATCTCGATCGGCACCGACAAGCCGCTGCGCGAAACCTATGACGTGCTTGGCGGCGGAATCGCACTGCAAGGCAATCTCGATCCGGAGCTTCTCATCGCCGGCGGCGCGGCGATGGCGCGGGGCGCGCGTGCGATCCTGGACGAGATGCGCGGCGGGCGTCTGATCTTCAATCTCGGCCATGGCGTGCTGCAGCAGACGTCGCCGGAGCATGTGGCGGAGCTTGTGAGACTGGTGCGCGCGCCGTGAAGATCGCGGTGATCCTGTTCAATCTCGGCGGGCCGGATTCGCCGGACGCGGTCGAGCCCTACCTGCGCAACCTGTTCTCGGACCGCGCGATCATCGCCCTGCCCGCGATCTTCCGCCTGCCGCTGGCGTGGTTCATCGCATGGCGCCGCGCGCCGATCACCCGCGCGATCTACGAAAAACTCGGTGGAAGCTCGCCCATCGTGCCGCAAACGGAGAGGCAGGCCCGCGCGCTGGAAGCGGCGCTGGCCGAACGCGGCCATGAGGCGAAAGCCTTCATCGCCATGCGCGCCTGGAAGCCCTTCGCGCGGGAAGCGGCGCGCGCGGCCAAAGCATGGGGCGCGGAGCGCGTGGTGCTGCTGCCGCTCTACCCGCAATATTCCACCGCGACCACCGCCTCATCGCTCGCGGAATGGGCTGAGGTCGCCGCGCGCGAAGGCCTCGCCACATCCACGGGCCGCGTCTGCTGCTATCCCTGGGCCACGGGTTTCGTCGACAGCATCGCTGAAATGATCGGTGCTGTGGAGAAGCAGCCCGGTGTGGACTACCGCTTGTTGCTATCCGCCCATGGCCTGCCCAAGCGCATGATCGGCAAAGGCGATCCCTATCGCTGGCAGGTGGAAAAGACCGCTGCTGCGATTGTGGGGCGATTGGGGATTGTGGACTTCTCTGTGTGTTACCAAAGCCGGGTGGGCCCGCTGGAATGGATCGGGCCCGCGACCGACGCGGAGATCCGCCGCGCCGGCGCCGACGGCAAGGGCGTGATCCTCGCGCCCATCGCCTTCGTCAGCGAGCATTCCGAGACCCTGGTCGAGCTCGATATCGACTACGCCCATGTCGCGCGCGACGCCGGCGTGCCGCATTACGCCCGCGTGCCGGCGGTGGGCGCGCGGCCGGGCTTCATCGCCGCACTGGCCGATCTGGTGGTGGAAGCCACCCGCGCCGATGTCGTAAGTTGCGGCGGCGGACGCATCTGTCCGCGATCATGCGGGAAATGCGGATGGGGCAGCTCTATCTCTGGGTGAAGGCGTTCCACATCATCGCCGTCATCATGTGGATGGCGGGGATGCTCTACCTGCCGCGCCTCTTCGTCTATCACTGCGAGACCGAGAAAGGCTCCGCCGAGAGCGAGCGCTTCAAGGTGATGGAGGGCAAGCTGCTTCGCGTGATCATCAACCCCGCGATGGTCGCGACCTGGCTCTTCGGCCTCACGCTCGTCACTCTCACCCGTGCCGACCAGCAGCATTGGTTCCAGGCGAAGTTCGTGCTGGCGCTCATCATGAGCGGCATCCATGGCGTCTATGCCGGCGCGGTGAAACGCTTCGGCCGCGACGAGAACACACGCCCCCAGCGCTTCTGGCGCATGATCAACGAGGTCCCCGCGCTCCTCATCGTCGCCATCGTCATCCTGGCGGTGGTGAAACCGTTCTGATGGCCATGCGCTGCGCATCGTTGGCCCTGATACTTTTGATCGCCGGCTGCTCGCGCCCGGCGACGCATGTGGTGGCCCAGGCGGTATCGCCGGACCGGTCCAAGATCGCCGTGGTCTATGCGGAAGACCCATTGCCGCTCGTCGGCGCCAGCAGCTTTGTCTATATCCATCCGGCCGCACGCCCCGTGGACAGGGATGTCGACCTCGTCTTCCAGGGCGACGACATGGATGGGCGCAATTTCGGCCCGGTGAATATCCAATGGTCGGACAATGATCATCTGGATATCGCTTATTGCGACGGACGCACCGAGACCTACCGGAATTATTGGTTCGACAGGCGCGCGAAACAGCCGGCGGAGCTTGTGGTTGCGTTGGACTTCGAACCGCGGGGCGAATGGCCCCCCGCCACGCCGCCGCAGAGGCGCGCTGGGTCGCCGCCTTGCAATTGAGCCAACGGATTGTTGTAAATTGATCGCGTTGGGGTTTGCATCCGGCCCAAATCCCTCTATATTCCCCTCGTTCCCCCTATCGCCGTGCGTCGCCCTGAACCGGGTTGGCAACGGTCTTAACACCGGCGCGGCGGGCGAATCCTACAACCTTACCAGCCAGGTCTTTCCGGCCGGTCCAATCCCCCAATCTGTTTCAGGTGCTTTTGAAATGACTGTTCAAGCCGGCCTGCAGGCGATGAAGCTGCAGGATCTCAAATCCAAAACCCCCACCGACCTCCTGGCCTTCGCCGAGGAACTCGAGATCGAGAACGCCTCGTCCATGCGCAAGCAGGACATGCTGTTCGCGATCCTCAAGGAGCTCGCCGAGCGCAATGTCGAGATCACCGGCCAGGGCGTGGTCGAGACCCTTCAGGACGGCTTCGGCTTCCTGCGCTCGCCCGAGGCGAACTACCTCGCCGGCCCCGACGACATCTATGTCAGCCCCTCCCAGATCCGCCGCTTCGGTCTCAGGACCGGCGACACGGTCGAGGGTCCGATCCGAAGCCCCAAGGACGGTGAGCGCTATTTCGCGCTTCTCAAGGTGACCACGATCAATTTCGAGGACCCGGAGAAGATCAAGCACAAGGTCCATTTCGACAATCTGACGCCGCTCTATCCGACGCGCTGGCTGAAGATGGAACTCGACGATCCCACCATCAAGGACAAGACCGGCCGCGTCATCGACATCGTGGCGCCCCAGGGCATGGGCCAGCGCGCGCTGATCACCGCCCAGCCCCGCACCGGCAAGACGGTGATTCTGCAGAACATCGCCAAGGCGATCAGCGCCAACCATCCCGATTGCTTCCTGATCGTGCTGCTCATCGACGAGCGCCCGGAGGAAGTGACCGACATGCAGCGCTCGGTTAAGGGCGAGGTCGTCTCCTCCACCTTCGACGAGCCGGCCACGCGCCACGTCGCCGTCGCCGAAATGGTGATCGAGAAGGCCAAGCGCCTGGTCGAGCACAAGCGCGACGTGATCATCCTGCTCGACTCGATCACGCGCCTGGGCCGCGCCTACAACACCGTCGTCCCCTCGTCTGGCAAGGTGCTGACCGGCGGCGTCGACGCCAACGCCCTGCAGCGCCCCAAGCGCTTCTTCGGCGCGGCGCGCAACATCGAGGAAGGCGGCTCGCTCACCATCATCGCCACCGCGCTGATCGACACCGGCAGCCGCATGGACGAGGTGATCTTCGAGGAGTTCAAGGGCACCGGCAACAGCGAAATCATCCTGGACCGCAAGGTCGCCGACAAGCGCATCTTCCCCGCCATCGACATCCTCAAATCCGGCACCCGCAAGGACGAGCTGCTGCTGGACAAGAGCACCCTGGCCAAGACCTACGTGCTGCGCCGCATCCTCGCCCCGATGGGCACGATCGACGCCATCGAATTCTTGCTCGACAAGCTGCGCTCCGCCAAGAACAACGCGGACTTCTTCGACAGCATGAATACGTAAAGCGCGTTAGGCGAGTTTCAGCCCGCAATATTTCGCGAAATGGCGGAAATCATCGTCGCGAGTGATGAGCGAGACATCGTTATCGAGACAAGACTGCGCGATCAGCGTGTCGGCGACCTTGGCTTTGAGACCATTCTTTCGCAGCAGCCGACGCGCGTCTCCAGCGCGGATCCAATAACCGTCGAGAATCGGAAGTAGCGGAAAGTCCACGACGGTTTCCATCATGGTCTTTTGCGCCAGCGGGTCGCTCAGCATTTCGGTCACGACGAGGGGGCAGAGACAGATGCTGCGCGTTTCCAATGCCGCCTGGATGAGTCTGACATCCGCACCTTCTTCTCCCTTGAAGAAAGCTGAGAGGGCGCTGGTGTCCGCCGCAATCATTCCCGGTCGTATTTCATCTCTTGCCAGGTCATCGAGAATTTGACCTTGCCGCGCAGGGCGAGCGCCTTCTTTTGCGCGGAATCGGAGCGCAGCCGGAGAAGTGCGGCGCGCACCGTCTCACTGACGCCCGCGCCCGTGTATTCCTGCGCGGCTTCCAGATCGTCGCTCGGTACTTCAACCGTGATCTTGCGCATTTCACCCATGCTTCGGGTTATGCCATATTCGACGCTGGTCCTCAAGCTGGTGCCGGTTATGGCAAACTCCGTCCTCATCCTCACGGGCCCGCCCGGTGCGGGGAAGTCCACGGTAGCGGGCATCCTGGCGCGCGGGTCCACGGCGCCCGCCGTGCATCTGCACAGCGACGATTTCTATGACCGCTACATCAAAAGCGGCTTCGTGCTGCCGTGGCTGCGCGAGGCGCAGGCGCAGAACGAGGTCGTGGTGACGGCTATCGCCGCGGCAGCGGCCGCTTATGCGGCGGGCGGGTATTTCACCATCGTGGATGGGATCGTGTTGCCGATGTTCCTGGCGCCTTATCGCGCCGCGGCGCGGGCGCAAGAGATCGCGCTCGACTATGCGGTGCTGCGGCCCATGAGCGCGGAGATCAGCCTGGCGCGCGTGCAGCATCGCAACGAACACGGGCTGAAGGCGGAGGGGCCGATCCGCGATCTCTATGCGCAGTTTGCCGCGTTGGGCGCGTTGGAATCGCACGTCTTCGATTCCGGGCGAGGCAGCGCGGCGGAAATCGCGGCGGCGCTTGCGCCGCGCATCCGTGCCGGGGAATTCCGTCTCGCTTAGAGCCCGATCCGGATTGATGGAATCGGATCGGGCTCCAGATTCCTTGTTTGCCGCGCAATCTGACGCGAACCGGTTTCCACTTCGCGGGATTGCGCTCTAGCTCTTATGCGCCATCGTCTTGGTGCGTTCGTCGATATAGTCCATGGCGGCGAGCACGACGCCGGAGACGACGATGGTGAGCTGGATGGCGATCAGCCAGCCCATCTTGGTGCTGTCGAGCTTCTCCGGCGTCATGAAGATGCCCAAGAGATGGATCGCCGAGATCGCGGCGATGGAGGCGATCAGCTTCAATTTCATGCCGCCGAAATCGACCTTGCCGATCCAATCCGGCCAGTCGGGATGATCGCTCACCTCCATCTTGGAGACGAAATTCTCGTAGCCGGCCAGCACCACCGTGACGATGAGGTTGCCGACCAGCGACAAGTCGATGAGCTTCAAGAGCCACAGGATCGCGGCCGTCTCGTCGAAGGACAGAAGATGCGGGATGCCCGCGGCCAGCTCCTCGGTGAAGATGACCAGCAGCGCGAGCAGCGCCACCACCAGCCCGACATAGAACGGCGCCATCAGCCAGCGGCTGGCGAAGAGGAACGCTTCCAGCGCCAGTTCGACGGGGTTCGATTTGCGCATCTCGCGATTCTCCCTTTCACGAAAAATGCGCGCGCGCCCGGCGCGAGGCAAGCGCCCATGCCAGGCCCATGGTAGGCTGACCGCATGCAGAAGTTCCTGATCGCGCTCTTCGCACTCCTGTCGCTGGCGGCTGTGGCCGCGCCGCTCTCCGACAAGGACAAGGCGGCGCTGGCCGGCGAGTGGCGCAGCGATTGCGCGGCTCCCCATGCGCCGGGCTTCACCCTGGAATTCGCCGTCACCGGCGGCGAGATCTTCATCGCCGATCCGGGGCGCGGCCGGCTGATGCTGAGCGTGAAGACGACCGATGCCGACGGCGCGGCGCTCACGCTTGGCTTCCTCACCGAAGGCGGCTGGTCGTTCCGGCGCGATGGCGCGAACTTGCTGAGCCTGGACCCGCCGAAGGAATTCCCCGCCCTCAAAGGCCTGAGCTTCGCCCATTGCCGCCCCGCCGCCAGCCGGGCCGCGCTCAAGCTCGGGCCGGACGCGATCGACTTTCTCTCGGTGATGATGCCGCCCGACTATCCCACCTTCATCGACGCCCATGAGAAGGAGGGCTGCCGCGCCAAGGCCTATGCCTATCTCAGCGTCGACCTGGTGGGCCCGCTCCAATTCGCGCTCACCAAGGGCAGCTTGAAGCCGGGCGCCACGGGCGGGCCGCCGGTGCTCGCGGATTCCATCACCTGGTCCATCAACGCGGCGGAGGAATTGCCCAATGTGGTGCGCCTGACCCTCACGCCGTTGTCAGGCCCGGGCAAGGCGCGGGGCGCGCCGGCCAAGATATCCCTGGTTGTGGGCGTGGAATCGAACCTTTTGACCATTCCTGAATGGGATGCCGTCTATCGCCGCTGCACCATCCGCGAGCTGGTGGGCGGTTGACGCTCGCGGAAAGGCGGCGGAAACTGTCGCGTTCCAAGGGATCACGACCATGACCGAGCATCCGAGCGACCGCGCCCAGTTCCACGCCATGATCGACGGCACCCAGGAAGATTGGATGAAGATCGCCACCGCCAGCGCGGGCTTCAACCGCGAACTGCCGGGCCGCGTGCTCGCCCATCTGAAGATGCTCGAAGGCGATTGCGGCGGCTTCGCGGTCGATCGGCTGGAGCATTCGCTGCAGTCCGCGACCCTGGCGCATCGCGACGCCATGGACGAGGAATATGTCGTCTGCGCGCTGCTCCACGACATGGGCGACATCCTGGCCTCCTCCAACCATGCCGAGCTCGGCGCCACGGTGCTGAGGCCCTTCGTGTCGGAGGACAATTGGTGGATGCTGCATCATCACGGCATCTTCCAGGGCTATTATTTCTTCCACTATCTCGGGCTGGACCGCGACATGCGCGATCAGTTCCGTGGCCATCCCGCCTTCGAGAAGACGGCGATGTTCTGCGCCCGCCACGACCAGAACGCTTTCGATCCGAACTACGACACCATGCCGCTCGAAGCCTTCGTGCCGATGGTGCAGCGGGTGATGGCGCGGCCGAAACGCTCGATCTATCTGCGCGCCGAAGCCGCGGAATAGACGGCGGACCATCAGGACGCGCTTCGACGCGCAGTCCGCGCCTGAGCTTCAAACACGCTCGCGAATGGACACAAGCTCGAAGGAGGGCGTATTTTTTTCGAGCTGCTGCTCGTTTTTGGCGGTCGTCGAACCGCTTTGCGTGCCGTTTGTCTGGGCTTCGCAGGCGAGAAGGACGGCTGGCATGGCGGCGAGCAGTTCGCGCTGATGCTCCAAGAAAGATGCGCACCTTCGCTATATGCAACGGAGTCGCAGTTTCCCGGTTCCTCAGCGGCGATACGCTATGGCAGCAGAATGGTCGCGCCCACCGTCTGGCGTGAATGCAGCGCCTCATGTGCCTTGGCCGCTTCGGAAAGTTTGAAGCGCTGATGGATCTCCACCTTCACCGCCCCTGAGCCGAGCACGGCGAAAAGATCGTCCGCCGTTTCCTGCAGCTCCCGCGGCGTGCGGGTGTAGTGGAAGAGCGTCGGCCGCGTCACATAGAGCGAGCCCTTGGCGCTCAAGATGCCTGGCTCGAAGGCCGGCACGGCGCCCGAGGAATTGCCGAAGCTGACCATCATGCCGCGCACGCCGAGGCAATCGAGCGAACCGGCCCACGTATCCTTGCCGATGGAATCATAGACGACAGGCACGCCCTCGCCGCGTGTGATCTCACGCGTGCGCGCGGCCCAATCCTCGCCGCCGCGCGTCTTCAGCACATGGGCATAGCCATGGGTCTGGGCCAGCGCGATCTTGTCGTCGGAGCCGACGGTGCCGATGGCGATGACACCCAGGTGCCTCGCCCACTGTCCGGCGATCAGCCCGACGCCGCCCGCAGCCGCGTGGAACAGGATCGTCTGGCCCTTGCGCACCGGATAGGTGCGCTTGAGCAGATATTGCACCGTCATGCCCTTGAGCATCGCCGCCGCGGCGACCTCGTCGCTCACGCCGTCCGGCAGCTTCACCAGCTTCTCGGCGGGGACATTGTTGGCTTCGGCATAGGCGCCGAGCGTTCCGGCATAGGCGACGCGGTCGCCGAGTTTCAGCCCAGATTTTGGTGAACCGACGCCAGCGCCCAACGCCTCGACCACGCCGGATGCCTCGCTGCCCAGGCCCGAGGGCAGCGGCAGCTTGTAGAGGCCGGAGCGGTGATAGGTGTCGATGAAGTTCACGCCGATCGCCTTGTGGCGCACGCGCACCTCGCCCGGCTTGGGCGCGGCGAGATCGACATCTTCGTAGCGCAGAACCTCGTGTCCGCCGGTCTCGTGGATTCGGATCGCTTTCATGGCTGTTCCTGCAATTTTTCCTCCAGCGCGCGTTTCTTCTCTGGCCACTCGCTGTCGAGGATCGAGAAATAGACCGTATCGCGGACGCGGCCCGATTGGCAGATCAGATGTTTGCGGAAAATGCCTTCCTGCGTGGCCCCGATCCGGGCGATGGCGGCGCGTGAGGCCGCGTTCAGCGCATCGGTCTTCAGCTCCACCCGCACCATGCCCAGCCGCTCGAAAGCCTGCGTCAGGAGCAGCAGCTTGGCTTCGGTGTTCACAGCCGAGCGCTGATGCGCCTTGGCATACCAGGTCCAGCCGATCTCGACGCGCTTGTTGGCCAGATCGATATTGCCGTAGCGCGTGCTGCCGATGACCGCGCCCGTCGCCTGATGGATCACGGCGAAGGGCAATGACTGGCCGGCCTTCTGCTCGGCGAGCGCGGTCTCGACATAGGCGCGCATTTCCTCCGGCGTCGTGACGGGAAAGGGAATCCAGCGCCACAGATCGGGATCGAGGCCGACCTGTATCAAACCGCCGGCATGATCGAGCGACAGGGGCTCCAGCCGCACATGTTTCCTGGTGAGCGTGACGGGCTCCAGCATCGCCTTCTCCTATTTGTCGAAATCGACGGCGGTGGTGTTGGCGCCGCTGAGCACCACGCCCACGCGCTCGCCCGGCCTGGGCTGGTAGCGGCCGGAGAGGATCGCGGCGAAAGCCGTCGCCCCGCCCGGCTCGGCGACCAGGCGCGCGCCGCTCCACAGCGTCTTCTGCGCCGCGCGGATGTCGTCATCCTCCACCAGCACCACGCGCTCGACGAATTGTTTGGCGATGGGAAACACATGCACGCCGACGCGCCGGGGTGCGAGCGAATCCGCGGCCAGCCCGCCCACCGGCGCGTCGACCGGTCCGCCCGCCGCCAGCGCGCGCTCCAGCGTCGGCGAAGCGGCGGGCTCGACGCCGATCACGCGGATGCGGCCCGCGCACCAGGCGGCGATACCCCCGATCAGCCCGCCGCCGCCCACCGCGCAGAGGATCGTGTCGAGGCCGGAGATCTGCTCTTCCATCTCCAGCGCGACGCTGCCTTGCCCGATCATCGTCTCCGCCTGGTCGAAGGCGTGGACCGACAGCGCGCCGCTCTCGGCGATATAGGCCTCGCAGGCCGCCAGCGCTTCGGCATAGGCCGCCCCGCCCACGACGAGGTCCGCGCCCATGTCGCGGATGCGCGCGATCTTGGCGGGCGAGGAGATCGCCGGCACGAAGACCCTGGCCTTGATGCCGAGCTTGTGCGCCGCATAAGCCACCGCCGCGCCATGATTGCCGCCCGACGCCGCCGCCACGCCGGCTTTCGGCACCGCGCGCGTGAAGAGGTTGGTGAAAGCCCCACGCGTCTTGAACGAGCCGGCATGCTGCGTGAATTCGAGCTTGAGCCGCATCTGCCCATCCCAGGCCAGGACGGGCGTGCGGCGGATATGCGGCTCTATGGTCGCGTAATTCGCCGCGATGGCGGCGCGGTCGATCGTCTTGCTCATGGCGGACTATAGGCAAGGCGAGCGCCGGGTTGGCAATATGCGGAAGGGACATAGCCAGCATCTGCACCCGCCCCTTGTGGGCGGGTCGAAAACGCTCTTGCGTTTTCGGGGAGGGGGCCGGAGCAGACGGCGAGCTCCGCCCCCTCCCCGAAATTTTGCGCCGCAAAATTGTCGACCCGCCCACAAGGGGCGGGTGCTTACTTGAGAATCCTGTTCTCGCTCACCAGCGGCCCCACCGCGGTCTCCACCGCGAAGCGGATGCGGCCGATCGTGTGGCCGTCGCCCGTCGAGACATCCACGCGCCAGTCGCCCGGGACGATGTGGCGATTGATGGTGTAGCTGCGATAGCCGCCGTCGCGCCCGCCGTTTATCGCGTAGGAAATGCGCTCCACCGTCTGCCATTTGCGCCTGGTCGTATTGTAGTGCTGCCAGCGGTGGACGATGGCGGTGGAGATTTTGATCGGCGCGAACACCGCCGTGTAGACATAGAGCGGCTGGCCCGCCGTCACATGCATGACGGGCTTGACCCCGAAAAGGGTGGTCCAGGGCTGCGGCTCGCCCACCGCGTCGTATTCGTTGCCCTTCTTGGCGACGAAGCGATAGATGCCGCCATCGGCCAGGGCGAGCGGCAGGGGCGGCAACACGTCGGCGAAATAGAACGCGTTGAGCGTGGCGTAGACGACGACGGTGCCGAGCGCGATCCACCATTTGGCGCCGCGCCATTGCTGCTTGCCGGCCGCCTTCACCAGCTTGAGGAAGAAAGAGAACAGGATCAGCGAGACCAGCCCGCTGATCAGGAAGGTGAGCGTGCCGATGGAGCCGGTGAGGATCGGCGTCGTGACGATGGCGTAGGAAAACAGCGCGAAGAAGAACAGGACAGCGGTGAAGACCAGCCGCGAGTGGTATTTCTTGAACACCTCGTTGGCGATGAAGATGGCGACCAGCACCAGCATGAAGGGCCAGGACGCGGTCAGCACCGCGCCGCGCGAATAGAAGACGAGGAAGGCGCTCCACAAGGCGCCGAGCGCGAATTGCGCCGCCATCGGCAAGATGGCGTGCCAGCGCGGCATAGTGTGGCCCCTGGCCGCGCGCTCGGTCATGCCGTGCAGGATCAGGATCGAGATCGCCGCCAAGGTGAGATAGCCGATGAAGACGAATTGCGTGTTGGGCAGGTCGATGCGGCGGAAATTGTAATTGTCGAAGGCGAAGCCGCCGACCATGCCCGCGCCCGAGAGCTGGCGCTCGTAGCGTTCGAACCATTTGAACAGGATTCTGATGATCGAGGGCGCCGCCGCCCCCGCCGCGAAACTCTCCGCCGGCGTCAACACGTCCCCGGCGGTCGAAGCGGCCTTCACGGCGGCCTGCGCCATGGGATCGGCTTCCGCCTGCCGCATTGCCTCGAAGCTGGGCTCCATGCGCGCGGGAGCCGCCGCGCTCTTGCGGCGCCAGAAGCGCGTTTTCGGTGTGTTGCCGTCAGCCATGCTCAAACCTGGACGCCGTTTTAACGCGAAATCTGGCGGAAGAATGTCAACGCCCGCTTACCCGGTCTTTACCCGCCCACAAGGGGCGGGTGCTTCTTTCGCCGTCAGCTCAGATGCTGGCGGAAGAAGGTCGCGGTGCGGCCGTTGGCGAGTTCGGCATTGGCGTGGTCGTAATGTTCGCCGCCGACGCGCGCGAAGGCGTGGTCCATCTGCGGATAGACGTGGAGCGTGACGTGGGCGTTGCCCTTGAGCCCGTCCACGATCTGCTTCTGCGCCTCGGGCGGGGTGAATCCGTCCTTGCCGGCGACGTGGAGCATCAAGGGCTTCTTGATGTTCGCCGCCTCGTCCAGCTTCTTCTGGATGTTGACGCCGTAATAGCCCACCGCGGCATCGCTGTCGGTGCGCGCGGCGGTGAGGTAAGCGAGCAGCCCGCCCAGGCAATAACCCACCGCGCCGACCTTGCCGGTGCAGGCGTCGGACTTACGCAGGAAATCGATGCTCGCCTGGATGTCGCCCACGCCCTTGTCGGGATCGAATTCGTTCATCAGCGCGAAGGCCTTGTCCCATTCGGGCTTGGATTTGTCGGTGAGCTGCACGCCCGGCTCGATGCGCCAGAAGAGATCGGGCACCAGCGCCACATAGCCGCGCGCGGCGAAGCCGTCGGCCAAATCGCGCATGACCTTGTTGACGCCGAAGATCTCCTGGATGACGACAAGGCCCGGGCCCTTGTTGGCCGGCGTGGCGAGATAGCCGCCCATCGCGCCGTCCTTGGTGGCGATCGTGATGTCCTTGCCGCTCATGCCAGATCTCCGAAAGTAGTCTCCGTCAAGCGCTGCCCTTGGGCGTCGGGAAGGTCTGCACGATCGCCGGCAAGGTCAGTTTCTGCGACACGGTCACCGGATTGGTGATCGGCTGGCCGCAGGTCATGTGCTGGCAGATGTAGGCCGTCGGCGCGCCGTTCACCATCGTCTTGCCGAAGGCGGGATGGCCGGACGAAAGCGCCTGGCCCGGCTCGATCACGACCAGGGTCTTGGTCGGCAGGCTGCGGCCGAGCACGGCGTTGACGAGCTCATGGGTGCGCGTGTCGTCGCGCGGACCGATGATCACGATCTGCAGCGAATGCGAGATCAGCTCCAGCCCGTTGATGAAGGTGGGGATGGACATGTAGTTCATCGCCACTTCCGTCGAGAATGCCTGCACCAGCGCGTTGGAGCGGTCGCGCCAAGCCTGGTCTCCGGTGATGAGATAGAGTTTGCCCATCACGCTCACCATCGTGCCGTTGGCGCTGGGCAGGTTGTTGTCGCCGGCGGTGCGGGTGCGGATCATCAGGGGCTGGTCGTCGGCCGCGGTGAAGAAGAAGCCGCCGTTCATGTTGTCCCAGAACAGATCGCTCAGCACGTTCGACCAGGCTTCGGCGCGCTTGAGATAGCGATCCTCGCCGGTGGCTTCCCATAGCGCCAGCGCCGCGCGCGCCATATGCGCATAGTCGTCCGCGAACCCGGCATGGCCCTTCTTGCCGGCGCGCCAGGAATGATGGAGCCGGTCGCCGTCGCCCAGGTTCTCGACGACGAAGTCGAACGCCTTGGCCGCTTCCTTCGTCCAGTCGGCGCGCTTGAAGGCGGGGCCGGCATGGGCAAGGGCCGCAATGATGAGCCCGTTGCAGTCGGTGAGCACCTTGTCGTCGCGCATCGGGGGCACGCGTTTCTGGCGCGCGGCGAGCAGCATCTCGCGCTGCTTCTTGAGCAGGGCCTCGTCCGCGTCGGATTGCGGATAAGGCGGCAGGCCCAGCCGGTTCAGCACGTTGCGGCCGTCGAAATTGCCCGCGCGCGTGACGTGATAGGCTTCCTTGAATTTTTGCACGAAGGTGCCGGCGAGCGCGGAATCGATCTCAGCTTCCGTCCACGTGTAGTAGAGCCCTTCCTGGCCTTCGGATTCCGCATCGAGGCTCGAGGCGAAGGCCTCGCCCACGCGCATCTCGCGGAACAGCCAGTCCACGGTCTCTTCCACGCGTTCGGCGAAATGACGGTTGCGGTTGCCCTGCCAGACGATGGTGAGGATGTCGATGTACTGCGCGTTGTCGTAGAGCATCTTCTCGAAATGCGGGATCAGCCAGCGCTCGTCGACGGTATAGCGCGCGATGCCGCCGCCGATGTGATCGTAGATGCCGCCAAGGCTCATGCCGTCGAGCGTGAGCTGCACGAGATATTGCAGCGGCGCGGCCCCGGTGCGCAGATAGCCGCGCCACAGCAGCTCGGCGAGCGCGAAGCTCGGGAATTTGAGCATGCCCGAAACGCCGCCGTAGAAGATATCGAAGCGCTGGCCGACGCGGATCGCCGCCTGGTCGAGCGTCGAGCCGGGCAGGCCCTGCGGCGAGCGCAGATCGCGGTTGAACATCTGATGCAGGGAGGAGGTCACCTGCTGGTTCATGTTCGCGACCTCTTGCGGCTTGTCGCGATAGAAGGCGGCGCCGCGCTCGAGCGCGACCTTGAACGCCGGGATGTTGTTGCGCTCCTCCTTGGGCAGATAGCCGCCGGCGAGGAAGGGCTCGCCGTTGGGCGTGAGGAACATGGTGAGCGGCCACCCGCCCGTATGGCCCATATGGCCGGCGGCGGTCTGGTAGAGCTGGTCGAGATCCGGGCGCTCCTCGCGGTCGACTTTGATGTTGACGAACAGGTCGTTCATCACCGCGGCGGTCTCGGGATCCTCGAAGCTCTCCTGGTTCATCACATGGCACCAGTGACAGGCGGTGTAGCCGATGGAGAGGAGGATCGGCTTGTTGAGGCGGCGCGCCTCCTCGAAAGCCTCCGGCCTCCAGGCTTGCCAATGGACGGGATTGTCCTTGTGCAGGAGGAGATAAGGGCTGGTTTCCGTGTCGAGCTGATTGCGGCTCATGGTGTTCCGTGTGCGTGTTGCGTGTCGGTTGCGGGGCGCCGGTTGCGAGGCGCTGGTCCAGGTTCTAGTTTCCCTTAGCGCGTGCGCCCCGTAATCGGAAGTCTCGGATGAAGGTGAACATCGAACTCGACATGACGCCGGACGAAGCCCGCCGCCTGATGGGCCTGCCCGACGTCGCCGCCATGCAGGAGCGCATGGCCAAGGAGATCGAGCGCCGCCTCAAGGCCGCGCTCGATTCCAGCGATCCGGCCGCGATGCTCAGGGCCTGGTTTCCGGCCGGCGGCGATACGATGGAGCAATTCCAGCGCTTCTGGTCGAATTTGGACTCTGGCGCCGCCAAGCGCGCCAAGCGTTGAGCGACACGATCTATGCCCTGTCCACGGCGCCCGGACGGGCGGGGCTCGCCGTGGTGCGGGTGTCGGGCGGCCAGGCCTTTCGCGCGCTTTTGGCCCTGACGGGCCGCAGCGAATTCACCGCGCGCCAGGCAACCCTCGCCCGCCTGCCCGGCATCGACGATGCGCTGGTGCTGTGGTTTCCCGGGCCCGCCAGTTTCACCGGCGAGGATGTCGCCGAATTCCATGTCCATGGCGGTCGCGCGATCCTGGAAGCGCTGTTCGCGGCGCTCCGCGCCCTGCCCGGCCTGCGCCCGGCCGAGCCCGGCGAGTTCACCCGCCGCGCCGTCGAGCACGGCAAGCTCGACCTCACCCGCGCCGAGGCCCTCGCTGACCTGATCGATGCCGAGACCGAGAGCCAGCGCCGCCAGGCGCAGCGGCAATATGAAGGCGGCCTCGCCGCCCTTATCGATGGCTGGCGGGACCGTTTGATCCATGCCGCCGCCTGGGCTGAAGCCAGCATCGATTTCGCCGATGAAGAGATTCCGGACGATGTGCTGATGCGATCGCGGCTGGCCCTCGCCCAAATCGCGGAGGAAATCGCGACGCATCTGGATGATGCGCGTTGCGGTGAG
The DNA here is from genome assembly GCA_036491175.1 of Rhizomicrobium sp. Taxonomy (GTDB): domain Bacteria; phylum Pseudomonadota; class Alphaproteobacteria; order Micropepsales; family Micropepsaceae; genus Rhizomicrobium. The sequence goes on along the minus strand of DASXCJ010000034.1, from coordinate 63,893 downwards.
ATCATCCGGAACGGTGTTCATTTAACACTGTTCGGAAAAGTGAACGCTGGTAAGAGTTCTCTTCTGAATGCCCTGGCGCGGCGCAATGTGGCTATCGTCTCGCCGGCTCCGGGCACCACCCGCGACGTGATCGAGGTCCATCTCGACCTCGGCGGCTATGCCGTCATCGTCTCCGATACCGCCGGCCTGCGGAACTCCAGCGAGGCCGTCGAAGCCGAAGGCGTCCGCCGCGCCATGGATCGGGTTATGGGCGCTGACATCAAGCTCCTGGTCCTGGACGGCGCCGCCGCCGATCCCCTGGCCGATCTCCCGGACATCACTCCGGACCTTATAGTGTGGAACAAGGCCGACCTGCCTTGGCCGGTCCGGCGCGACGGCCTCGCCATCTCGGCCCAAACCAGCCAAGGCCTCGAGGCCCTGATCGAATCGCTTACGGACATTATCAAGCAACATCTTGAAAATAAACAGAATTCTCCGATCACAACGCGAGCCCGCCACCGCCATGCGCTGGAGGCGGCGGCGACCGCCCTCGCCCGCGCCTTAGCCGCCGGAGACCGGGAATTGATGGCCGAGGACCTTCGCCTCGCCTTGCGCGCCTTGGGCCGGATCACCGGCCGCGTGGACATCGAGGACCTGCTGGACATCGTGTTCCGTGATTTCTGCATCGGGAAATGAGGGCAATGTTTCACGTGAAACACTTGTCCGCCGAACAAGCTTCGCCTATGGACCCGTCCATGAATGCGCAGTCCGGATATGACGTCATCGTCATCGGCGGCGGCCATGCGGGCTGCGAAGCGGCCGCCGCTTCGGCTCGCTTCGGCGCACGCACGCTCCTGCTCACCCACAAGATCGCGACGATTGGCGAGATGTCCTGCAACCCGGCTATTGGTGGCCTCGGCAAGGGTCATCTGGTCCGGGAAATCGATGCGCTGGACGGCGTCATGGGCCGCGTCGCGGACGCCGCTGGAATCCAGTTCCGATTGTTGAACCGGCGCAAGGGCCCGGCCGTCCGTGGCCCGCGCGCCCAGGCCGACCGCAAGCTCTACCGCCAGGCCATGCAGGCCATTCTGGCCACCCAGCCGAATCTGGACATCCGCGAGGCTGCCGTCGAAGACTTGGTGATGCGGGGCGGGTGCGTCGCCGGCGTAACGCTCGAAAACGGTCAAACAATTATCTGTCGCGCTGTCGTTCTGACCACCGGAACCTTTCTGCGCGGGCTAATTCACATCGGCGAACGCAAAATCCCGGCGGGCCGGGCAGGGGAGGCTCCGGCACTTGGCCTGTCCAAGACCCTTTATGGTCTCGGCCTCTCCATGGGCCGTCTCAAGACCGGGACGCCGCCGCGGCTGGACGGGAAGACCATTGGCTGGGATCGGCTGGAGATGCAGCAGGGCGATGACCCGCCCGTGCCGTTCTCCTTCCTGACGGCCAGGATCGACACGCCACAGATCGCTTGCGGCATCACGCGGACGACGGCTGAGACCCACGCCATCATTCGCGCCAATCTCGACCGCGCGCCGCTCTATTCCGGCCAGATCGAGAGCACTGGCCCGCGCTATTGCCCCTCGATCGAGGACAAGGTCGTCCGCTTCGCCGCGCGCGAGACCCATCAGATCTTCCTGGAGCCGGAGGGGTTGGACGACGACACCGTCTATCCCAACGGCATCTCGACCTCGCTGCCCGAGGACATCCAATTGGCGTTGCTCAAGACCATTCCCGGCCTGGAAGAGGCGCGGATGGTGCGGCCTGGCTATGCCATCGAATACGACTATGTCGATCCGCGCGAGCTCCTGCCGTCGCTGGAGACCAAGAAGGTGCCGGGCCTTTATCTGGCCGGCCAGATCAATGGCACGACCGGCTATGAAGAGGCCGCCGCCCAGGGCCTCATGGCCGGGTGGAACGCCGCGCGCGGCGCGGGTGATCCCATCATCCTCGACCGCGCGACCGCCTATATTGGCGTCCTCATCGACGACCTGGTCACCAAGGGCGTCAGCGAGCCCTACCGCATGTTCACCTCGCGCGCCGAATACCGGCTCACGCTCCGCGCCGACAATGCCGACCAACGGCTGACGCCTCTGGGCGAGCGGGCAGGGTGCGTGGGCCTGGAGCGCAGCGCTGCCTTCGCCGCCAAGCTCGCGCGGCTCCAGGCTGGCCGCGCCCGGCTGGAATCGCTGAGCCTGACGCCCAATCAGGCGCGTAACCACGGGCTTGCCGTCCGGATGGACGGTGTCCGGCGCACGGCGCGCGAGCTGCTCAGCCTGCCGGATGTCGACCTGGCGATCCTGGCCCGGGTCTGGCCGGAGATGGCGGATCTCGCGCCCGATGTGGTCGAGCAGATCGAGATCGACGCCCACTACGCCGGCTATCTCGACCGCCAGGAGGCCGACATCCTGGCCTTTCGCCGGGACGAGTCGCTCGCGCTGCCGTCCGACCTCGACTATGCCCGGGTCCACGGACTCTCGACCGAATGCCGGTTGAAGTTGTCCGCGATCCGGCCTGTCACCCTCGGGCAGGCCGCGCGCATCGATGGCGTGACGCCTGCGGCCCTTACCCTGGTGCTGGCCCATGTCCGCGCCGCCGCCTGACGCTCTCCTCGCCAATGTTTCACGTGAAACATTGGCCCGGCTGAAGGCCTATGTCGGTCTGCTTGAAGATTGGAATGCGCGGCACAATCTCGTCTCCGCCAACTCGCTGGCCGATGTCTGGCATCGCCATGTCGCCGATTCAGCCCAGCTCGCGCCGCTGATTCCCCAGAGCGCGAAAAGCCTGATCGATCTGGGCAGCGGCGCCGGGTTCCCGGGCATGGTGCTGGCGCTGCTGCGGCCCGAATTGCGCGTGGTTCTGACCGATTCCATCGCCAAGAAGTGCCGTTTCCTGGAAGAGGTCGCCGTGCGGACCGGCGCCAATGTCGAAGTTCGCAATGCGCGGATGGAGAGCCTCAAGCCGGAGCCCTTCGACGTCGTCACCGCCCGGGCTTGCGCGCCCCTGGCCAAGTTGCTCACCTATGCACAGCGTTTTCAGGGCCGGGCGACCAGAAATCTGTTCCTGAAGGGTCAATCTGTAGCGGGTGAATTGACCGAGGCCAACAAAACCTGGAAGATGGCGGTCACCAAACACCCAAGCCTTACGGACGCTTCGGGGGCGATCCTCGAGATCCGGGAGCTTCGCCATGCAGGCTGAACCGAAAAAGCTTCGCGTCCTTGTCGTCGCCAACCAGAAGGGCGGCGTCGGCAAGACCACGACCGCGATCAACCTGGGCACGGCGCTCGCCGCCGTCGGCCAGCCGACCCTGGTGGTCGACATGGATCCGCAGGGCAACGCCTCGACCGGCCTGGGCATCCACCGCCCCGACCGCAAGATCACCAGCTACGACGTGCTGATGGGCGAGGCCACGGTGGCCGACGCCGTGATGCCCACCCGCATCCCCGGCCTGTCGCTGGTGCCCTCGACCGTCGACCTCTCCGGCGCCGAGCTCGAGCTGATCGATGTTCAGCGCCGCAACTACCGGCTCAAGGATGCGCTGAGCGAATTCGCCGCCGATCCGAACCAGCCCTTCTCCTATGTGCTGATCGATTGTCCGCCTTCGCTGACGCTTCTTACCGTCAACGCCATGTGCGCGGCCGATGCCGTGGTCGTGCCGCTGCAATGCGAGTTCTTCGCCCTCGAAGGCCTGACCCAACTGCTCAGCACCATCGAGCGCGTGCGTGCGAACCTCAACCCGACGCTGGAGATCCAGGGTGTGGTCCTGACCATGTTCGACAAGCGCAACAACCTCTCCGACCAGGTCGCCGCGGATGTCCGCGAGCATCTGGGCGACAAGGTCTATCGCACCATCATCCCGCGCAATGTCCGGATTTCCGAGGCGCCGAGCCATGGATTGCCGGCGCTCGTCTATGATCTGCGCTGCCCGGGCAGCCAGGCCTATATCAAGCTCGCCGGCGAGTTGATCCAGCGCGAGCGCGCCAGGATGGCTGCCTAGATGGCCGAAGAAATCGCACGCCGCCACGGGCTTGGCCGTGGGCTTTCCGCCCTGATCGGCGACGAAGCGCCGGTGCACCGCGCGCCCGAGCCAGCCGGTCCGCGCAAGCCGCAGACCGTGCCGGTCGCCTTCCTGCGCCCCAACCGCTTCCAGCCGCGCAAGAGCTTCGACAGCCAGGAACTCGCCGATCTTGCCAATTCCATCCGCGAGAAGGGTGTGATCCAGCCCATCCTGGTGCGGCCCATCGCGGGCGAGGCCAATAGTTTCGAGATCGTCGCCGGCGAGCGCCGCTGGCGCGCGGCCCAGCTTGCCAAGCTCCACGACGTGCCGGTGACGGTGCGGGAGATGAGCGACGGCGAGTCGCTCGAACTCGCCATCATCGAGAACGTCCAGCGCGAGGACCTCAACGCGGTGGAAGAGGCGGCCGCCTATCACGAGCTGATGGACCGCTTCGGCTACATCCAGGACCGCGTCGCCCAAGAGGTCGGCAAAAGCCGCAGCCATGTCGCCAACTCGCTGCGTCTGTTGAAGCTGCCGGAATCGGTCAAGGCCATGATCCGCGACGGCCGCTTGTCGGCCGGCCATGCCCGCACGCTGCTCAACCTCCCGGATCCCGAGGCCCGTGCCCGCGAGATCGTCGAAGGCGCGCTGAATGTGCGCCAGGCCGAACAGCGTTCAAAAGCTAAATCTGGTAGAGCGCCCGCGCCTGTGGTGAAGGACGCCGATACCAGGGCGCTGGAAGAAAGCACTTCCAATCGCTTGGGGCTGAAAGTTCAGATTCTGCACAAGGGCGAAGCCGGCGGTGAAGTGCGCATTGCTTACAAGTCGCTTGAACAGCTCGACGACCTCGTGCGCCGTCTCAACAGAGGTTGAGAAGCACCTCTATCCACAGGATATTCACATTGATTCGTCAGAGGGTTAAGCACCTCTGGCGAGGCTAAGCGCCACCTTCGGATCGATCCGCCCGTCATACAAAGCCCGGCCGATCACCACCCCCAAGATATTGGGCTTGCCCGCGAGCGCTGTGATGTCGCCGGTGCCGGCGACGCCACCCGAGGCGATGACCGGAATCCGGATCGCCGCAGCCAGCGCCGCCGTCGCCTCGACATTGACCCCCTGCAGCATCCCGTCGCGCGCGATGTCGGTGAAGATGATCGCGGCGACACCGGCATCCTCGAAGCGGCGGGCCAGCTCTAGCGCCGTGATCTGCGAGGTCTCGGCCCAGCCCTCGACCGCGACCTTGCCGTCCTTGGCATCGAGCCCCACCACGATCCGCCCGGGATGGGCCTTGGCCGCATCCTTGACCAAGGCGGGGTCGCGCAGCGCGACGGTGCCCAGGATCACGCGGGCGATCCCCGCCTCCAGCCAGGCCGCGATATGGGTGTGGCTGCGGATCCCGCCGCCGAGCTGGATGGGCAATTTGATCCGTGTACGGATGGCGCGAATCGCGTCCCGGTTGACCGAGCGCCCGGCGAAAGCGCCGTCGAGATCGACGCAATGCAGCCATTCGAACCCCAGCGCCTCGAACTGCGCCGCCTGGTCGGCCGGATCGTCGTTGAAGACGGTTGCCTCGTCCATCGCCCCGCGCTTCAGCCGCACGCAGCGCCCGTCCTTCAGATCGATGGCGGGAAAGAGGATCACGGCCGCCACGCCAGGAAATTCGCGAGCAGGCGCAAGCCCACCGCCTGGCTCTTCTCGGGATGGAATTGCGTGCCGGCGATGTTGCCGCGCGCGAGCATCGCCGTGACGGGCCCGCCATAGCCGGTGGTGGCGAGCACGCCGTAGGGATCGGCGGCGCGGAATTCATAGGAATGGACGAAATAGGCATGCGCGCCGTTCTCGATGCCGTCGAGCAAGGGATGGGCGCGGTTCAGCGCGAGTTCATTCCAGCCCATATGCGGGATCTTGAGCGCCGGGTCCTTCGGCGCGAGGCGCACGACCTCGCCGCCGATCCAGCCCAGCCCCTCATGATCGCCGAATTCGCGCCCCACGCTTGCGAGCAACTGCATGCCGACGCAGATGCCGAGGAAGGGGCGGCCGTCGTTCAACACCGCATTCTCCAGCGCCGCGATCATGCCGGGGATCGACCGCACGCCGTTCATGCAATCGGCGAAGGCGCCGACGCCGGGCAGCACGATGCGTTCGGCACGCGCAATGACCGCGGGATCCGCGGTGACGGCGATGTCGCGCGCGCCGGCGCGCGCCAGCGCCTTCTCCGCCGAGCGCAGATTGCCCGAGCCGTAATCGATCAGCGCCACGAGGCCCGCGATACCCATGAGGCTCCGTCTAGCATCGCGGTTCAGCGCGCGCAAAGCGGCGGCGCCATCTCCGGCAAAGTGAGCGCGATGATGTGATCGCCGACGACGATATCGCGGCGCGGCGGCGGTGGTGGCGCAGCGAGTCTATAGGTTCCGGCACGCAACGCCTCGATGTCGCCCGCACAATGCGGCGGGCGCAAGTCACCCATCGGCTGCCAGCGACCATCGGCGCCGTGCTGCATCACCGTGCCCCACCACGTCGTGGCGCCGGGCATGGTGATGACGATGATCTCATCGGTACCGTCGCCATCGATATCCGCGAACACAGCCTCGCAGCGATAGCCGGCGAGCGTGAGGCAGGTCGGGATCGCCCCGCGGTCGACGCTGGTGGCCGACCAATCCTGCTTGGCGAAACTTTCCGGCAGCGCGCGGCTCGCGGGATAGACCGCGACATTGCGCGCGACATCGAGCGCTTCGGTGGGCGCGGCCTCGGGCGTGTCTCTCTTGAGCGCGTGCTGCGCATAGGTGCGGATCGTATCCGCATCCTTGCCGGTCTTGACGGTGGTGAGCTTCTCCAGCGCGCGACGGCCGAAACGCCCGGTTTCCGCATTCAGATAGAAATAGTCGAAATCGGCGGCGGCGACCTTGCCCGAACGCAATCGCGCGACCTGGTCGTCGGTCGCGATCTTCATCGGATCGGTGAAGCGGTTGACCAGCGTGCCGAGCAACAGAAGCACAAGCGCCGCCGCGGCGATATTGGCGTATTCGAGCAGCGCCATGCGCCCGTCGCGTCCGCGCGCGAGGAGCGCCGCGACCGCATAGCCCGCCGCATAGCAGCAGGCGACGATGACGCAATAGAGCATGACGAGGCGCGACACCGTCCAGCCATATTGGCCGACGCGCAGCGCCAGCGCGTAAGCCGCGATGAGGGCGAGCGGCGCCAGCACGATCATTCCCGCCATCATGGCGATGCGCAGGATAAGCGGGCGCGCCTCCTCGCCGTTCTGATAGGCGGCATTTATCAGGATCACCAGCGCCGCAACGGCGGTGAGCAATCCGCCCGCCGCTTCCTTCGTCGCCCACAGCGGCGCGAGACCGGTCACCGCGAGGCCGCAAAGGAATCCCACCGCGATCAGCGCCAGGAGCGACAACAGCCAACCCAGCAGCGAGAGCAATACCGAGCGCAGCCCTGCGACCAGCCGCGCGCGGACATCGGTGAGTTCGATCGAGGCCGCGGTGGCCAGCGTCGTCGCGGGAATGAAGAACCACTCCTTCTCCAGAAGCTCGCGCAGGAAGCTGAGCTTGATCATCCCGAACAGGCCCGCGCCCAGCCACAGCACCAGCCAGAACACGCCGACGAAGACGGCGGCCAGCGCCATCTGCACGCCCTGTTTCCACGCCGCCTCGAAATAGCTTGCGTAACGCGCGACGATGCGGCGCTCGCGATCGCCGGCCACGACCAGCGCCTGGGCGATGAACAGGCCCGCGAAGCCGAGCACGAAGGTGAGGGTCTCAGGCAGGATGTCGTTGGGGCTCGTCACGTCCGCTATGGTGTGGAAGCGATCGTACCAACCGGCCCAGGCGATGGCGGCCGCCGCGACCGCGCACCAGACGAGCAGGGTGGCGACCCGTATCGTTCCCAATGCCTGGGAGGCGAGCAGCGGCACATAGAGCGCGGCCAGCAGCAGCGGCGCGAACAGCGCACGGTCATTGGCCGGCCAGCCATGGGCGGAGGCCGCGCGGTAGAGCAGATAGAGCACCAAGCCTTGCGCCAGCCCCAGCGCCAAGCGCGCGAACGCAATGGATTGCGGCCGTTCGGATTCGCTCATGGATATGCCCCCGTCGATCTGGGCACTCTACCCCGGGAAAAGCGGTTTTTCTTGGCCGCGAACGACCTTCAGGCCTCCTCGCCCCGGCGCCAGAAGAACAGCAGATAGGCCATGCCCAGCCACAGGATCCAGAACGCGCCGTTGAACAGCGTCACGGTCGTGATGCCGAGCCAACTCCCCGCCAGGCCGATATATTCCTGGGTCAGCAACGATGGGTGCGGCACGGCTTGTAGCGCGATCAGCACGGTGGCCTTCATGCTGGTCTCCAGCAACATCTCACCCAGATAGAGCAGCATGCCGACCGAATAGACGAGGAAGGCGAAGAGCTTCATCGCCAGCCGGGCATGGTGCAGGAAATAATAGATGCCCACGACCATGGCGAAATTGATGGTGATGATCTGGGCGAACCAGCTGACTTCGTTGGCCGTCGCCGACCGCCCGAGATTGATGAGATCGAGTTCGCTCATGGCTGCCCCGGCCTTCTTCCGGCGACAATCTTTGCCACATCGTGCTCGCGAAATCGAACGGCCCGCCGCCCCTCGCTATCGCCGTGACATTCGCGCCGAACAAGGCTGCAATGTTCTGGATTCGGCCTTGGCCGTGTCTATCTGCCATGGACCGATGCCGGTCCCGCCCTTGAGGATGTTATGAAACTTCGCCTTGCCGCCTTGGCCCTCGCCTGTGTCTGCGGCGCCGCGTCGGCCGCGCCGCTGACCGTCCCGTTTGACTTTTCCCGCTCGGCCATCGGCCTCGACGTCACGGTCAAGGGCACGCCGCTCTACATGATCCTCGACACCGGCGTCGATCCTTCGGTCATCGATGGTGTCCGCGCCGATGCGCTGCATCTGAAGGTCGACCGCGGCGCCGGCGGCGAAGCCTCGGGCGAGGGCGACGCCAAACAGGCGCAAGCCTATCCCGCGACCATCGACGGTCTCGCGCTCGGCGGCCACGACTTTCCCGCCATCGATGCACTGGCCTTCGACATGAGCACGCTCTCCGCCCGCTATGGCCGCAAGCTCGACGGCGTCTTGGGCTATAGTTTCCTCACCGGCAAGATCGTGCTGATCGACTATCCGCGCCACACGCTGGGCATCTTGGACCGCCCCGCCGATGCGGCGCCCTCGGTGCAGACCTGCCGCAAGCGCTGGACCATCCCGCTTAAACCCTTCACCGGCGACAGCATCCCCATCATCCCCGACTTCCGCTTCGGCAAAGCCACCGCGCCCATCAGCCTCGACACGGGATCCAATGGCGGCATCGCGCTCTACAAAGGCGCGCTCGCGCTTGCCGGCGTCAGCGCCGCCCTCATCGAGGCCGGCGAATCCAACGCCACCGGCGCGCGCGGGGACACCAAAGTGAAAACCTATGTGCTGAACGCCCCCGTCGGCTTCGGACCCTTCACGCTACCCGCGGGCCAGGCCGTGACGCTGCACAACGAGGAAGGCTCCGCCGACACCCGCCTCGCCAATATCGGCAACAAACTCTTCGCCGCGATGAAGCTGAAGATGCTGCTCGACTACCGCGCTCGGCTGATGACCTTCTACGGCGATTGCCGCTGAAGCAACCCGTAACGTTCGTTATGCTTGACGTAACGCGTATCGTTGACTATGGTCCTGCATGATCTTGCGCTGTCGTGACGCGCGGACCGAACGGTTCGCACGCGGCGAACGCGTCAAGCCGTTCGAGCCCTTTCGGTTCAAGGCCGAAAAAGTGCTGGATCGGCTCGATCTTGCCGCCAGCCTGAGGGATATCGCAAACTTTCCTGGCCATAGGCTGGAGAAGTTGCGTGGCGACCGCGAAGGCCAGTGGAGCGTCAGGGTCAACGATCAATGGCGCATCTGTTTCGAATGGCCGAATGGAACTCCAGGGCCTAGCAACGTCGAAATCGTGGACTATCATTGAGGTCAGTCATGGCACGCACACCGATCCATCCCGGCGAACATCTGGCGGAGGCGCTGGAAGAGCTGAACATGTCCGCTGCTGAACTGGCCCGCCAACTCGACATTCCGACCAATCGCATCACCGGCATCCTTAATGGCCAGCGCGCCGTCACGGCAGACACGGCGCTGCGCCTAGGCCACTGGTTCGGCACCAGCGCCGATATGTGGCTGAACATGCAGAAGCTCTATGAGCTGCGACTGGCTGAACAGGAAGTGGGCGCAGAGATCAAAAAGCTTCCGAAACGCAAAGCCGCGTAATGACAGCGGCCATTGAGTCCGCTCAATCCTGATCCATCTTCAGCGCCGCGATGAACGCTTCCTGCGGGATGTCGACCTTGCCGAACTGGCGCATCTTCTTCTTGCCCTCTTTCTGCTTGTCGAGGAGCTTGCGCTTGCGGGAGATGTCGCCGCCATAGCATTTCGCCGTCACGTCCTTGCGCAGCGCGCTGATGGTTTCGCGGGCGATGATCTTGCCGCCGATGGCCGCCTGGATCGGGATCTGGAACAGGTGGCGCGGGATCAGCTCCTTGAGCTTTTCGCACATCACCCGTCCGCGCGCCTCGGCGCGGGCGCGGTTGACGATCATGGAGAGCGCATCGACCGGATCGCCGTTGACGAGGATCGACATCTTGACGAGGTCGCCTTCCTCATAGCCATCGAGATGGTAATCGAAGCTCGCATAGCCGCGGCTCACCGACTTGAGGCGATCGTAGAAATCGAACACCACTTCGTTGAGCGGCAGCTTGTAGATCACCATGGCGCGCGCGCCGGCATAGGTGAGCTCGACCTGCGTGCCGCGGCGGTCCTCGCAGAGCTTGAGCACGGCGCCGAGATAGTCGTCGGGCACCATGATCGTCGCCTTGATCCACGGCTCCTCGATGAATGCGACGCGTGTCACGTCCGGCATATCGGCCGGGTTGTGCAGCTCCTTCGTCACGCCGTCGTTCATATGGATGCGGTAGATGACGCTGGGCGCGGTGGCGATGAGGTCGAGATTGAACTCGCGCTCCAGCCGCTCCTGGATGATCTCCAGATGCAGCAGGCCCAGGAAGCCGCAGCGGAAGCCGAAGCCGAGCGCGGCGCTGGTCTCCATCTCGTAGGTGAAACTCGCATCGTTGAGATGCAGCCTGCCGAGCGCGCTGCGCAAATCCTCGAACTGCGCCGCGTCCACCGGGAACAGGCCGCAGAACACCACCTGCTGCGCCGGCTTGAAGCCGGGGAGCGGTGTCTCCGTGCCCTTGCGCTCGTCGGTGATGGTGTCGCCGATCTGGGTGTCGGCCACTTCCTTGATCTGCGCGGTGATGAAGCCGACTTCGCCCGGACCCAGCGAGTCCACCATCACCTGCTTGGGCGTGAACACGCCGACGCGCTCGACGCCATAGACGGCGTCGGCCGCCATCATGCGGATCTTCTGGCCCTTCTTGAGTTCGCCGTCGATGATGCGCACCAAGACGACGACGCCGAGATAGGCGTCGTACCAGCTATCGACCAACAGCGCCTTGAGCGGCGCGGAACGGTCGCCCTTTGGCGCGGGCAGGCGGGTGATGACGGCTTCCAGCACCTGGTCGATATTGAGGCCGGTCTTGGCGGAGATCGGCACGGCGTCCGACGCGTCGATGCCGATCACGTCCTCGATCTGCTGGCGCACCCGGTCGGGCTCGGCCGCGGGCAGGTCGACCTTGTTCAGCACCGGCACGATATCGAGCCCGGCATCGATCGCCTGATAGACATTGGCGAGCGTCTGCGCCTCCACACCCTGGCTAGCATCGACGACGAGCAGGGCGCCCTCGCAGGCGGCCAGGCACCGGCTCACCTCATAGGCGAAGTCGACATGGCCGGGCGTGTCCATGAGGTTGAGGATGTAGGTCTCACCGTCCTTGGCCTTGTATTCCAGCCGGACGGTCTGGGCCTTGATGGTGATGCCGCGCTCGCGCTCGATATCCATGGAATCGAGCACCTGGTCCTTCATCTCGCGCGCCGTCAGCCCGCCGGTGAACTGGATCAGCCGGTCGGCGAGGGTGGACTTGCCATGGTCGATATGGGCGACGATGGAGAAGTTCCGGATGCGGGCGAGGTCGGTCATGGAGGCGGCGATATAGCTGGGGTGGGCCGCCATCGCAACGCAGCATCGAATGGCCCTGTCCCGCATCAAAGGTTAAGAGCAGACTGCACCCGCGCCGGCGGCCTGGGATGGGCGGCTCGCCGGTCCATTCGGGAGAATAAAATGAGACAGGGACTGAGTATCGCACTCGGGGCGGCAAGCCTCGTGGGCGCTTTGAGCTTCGCCGCGCCGGCCAGCGCGGATGTGGGCTATTTCCTCGGCCATTGGGACAATGTCGACCACACAACCAGCAACATCCCCCGCGTCCATATCTCGCCGGCCGGCGGCTGGGATGTGAAAGTCCATGCCTGGGGCCAGTGCCACCCCACCGATTGCGACTGGGGCACCTCCGTCGGCCATTATGAGGCCGGCTGGGGCGGCGAGAAGATCAAGGTCCAGTTCAATTCCGGCTTCTCGCTCACCAAGCTCGAGCTGCGCCATGGCGGCGGCGACCAGCTCCAATACAAGGCCCACACCGAATTCACCGACGGCTCTGGCCGCGCGCCCTACAATGTCGCCGGCGATTTCTACCGCACCGGTGGCGGCGGTGGTGGAGGCTACGGACCGCCGGGCGGCGGTGGATACGGCCCGCCGGGTCCCCCAGGTGGTGGTGGCGGCTATGGTCCTCCGGGTCCGCCCCCTGGCGGCGGCGGCGGTTATGGTCCGCCGCCTGGCCCGTCGGTGGCCGAGGATTGCATCGGGCTGAACCCGATGGCGGCCCAGGCAGCCTATGTCGGCGGCGAGTGGAAGGTGGTCGACGGCGGTTCGTGGCTGTTGAGCTACGGCACGGACTCGGCGTCGGCCCATCACGCGGCGGATGTCATCCATCACTACCATTTCGACCAGCAATGCTTCGTCAAGCGGCCGCACGCCGCCATGATGTATTGGAAGACAGGCGATCATGTGCCGAGCGGCAACACCTCCGGCCAGGATTGCATCGGCCTCGACCCCAACCACACCCATGCCGACCATGTCGGCGGCGCGTGGAAGGTGGTGGATGGCGGCAACTGGCTGCTCGATTACGGCAGCGACGCCGCCGCCGCCCATCAGGCCGCGGACATCATCCACACCTACAACCTGAACCGGCAATGCTTCATCACGCGCCCCAACGCGCCGATGATGTATTGGCTGTCGCAGTAGGCGCGGTCGCGACGTGAATGCCTGACAACGGCGGTCCGGAAACGGGCCGCCGTTTTTCTTCTTGCATCCGTACCGCACTACGGACCGCACAATGAGGACGATGGATATGGCCAAACACTCCAAGCGCATCGGTGACGTCGCCAAGGAAGGCGGCGTGGGCGTCGAGACCGTGCGCTTCTACGAGCGCGAAGGCCTGATCGACCGGCCCAAGAAGCCGGCGCGCGGCTGGCGCGAATATGACGAGACGGCGCTGGCGCAACTCAACCAGGTGCGTCTCGCCCAGGAATTCGGCCTCACCCTGCGCGACATGAAAACCATGAAGGCCCGCGCCAAGGGCCCGCGCGCGGGCTTCTGCATGTCGGTGCGCGAGACGCTGTCGAGCCGCCTCACGCAAGTCGAAGCCGAAATCGCCGAACTCCAATCCAAGCGCAAGGCGATGAAGCAATGGCTCGGGCAATGCCACAAGCAGGACGGCCTGCCCAATTGCCCGCTCTATGACCGCATCACGTCCCTCACCAAAGGAACACGAAAATGAAACGCGCCCTGTTCGCTCTCTGCCTCGCCTTCGCGCCGCTTGGCGCGCAAGCCTCCGGCGAACAGGATCTCGTTTCGCAATTCCTCGCATCGTGGAATGCCGCCGACGCGAAAGGTCTGAGCGCGCTTTTCACCGAGGATGCGGATTTCGTCTCGCCCTTTGGCGTACACGCCGCTGGCCGAACGAACATCGAGGCCTTCTATGCCATGGCCTTCTCGCACGGCTTCGCGGGATCCAAAGGTACCGGCGAGATCATCGCCGCGCGCCGGCTCGCGCCCGGTCTGATCCTGGTCGATGCGCGCTTCGCCATCACCCGCCCCGATCATCCCGCCGAGAAGGGCATCATGGCCGCGATCTTCGCCAGGACTCCGCAAGGCTGGCGTATCGCCGCCTTGCGCGAGAACGAGGGCGCGGGCGATCTCAGCGCGTTTGCGCCCGCACCCTCAGCGCCATGAGCAGCGGCAGCAGCGCCGCGATCTCCGCGATCACCGACAAAGCGACCAGCCAGACCAGCGAGACGTCGTAGAGCGCGCCCATCGCGGCGCTGCCCAAGAACCATGCGATGCCGAAGATGCCGGAGAACAAGCCGTAGGCCCGCGCGCGCGATTGCTCCGGCACGATGCGCGCCACGCCCGCCGTCAGGATCGAGTTCTGCGCGCCGAGCGCGATGCCCCACAGCGCCGCGCCCGCGATCGCCGTGTCATGCCCGCCGAGGAAGGCCAGCGGCGTCACCAGAGCCGCCGCGAGCACGGCGGGCGGAAACACCGCGAAGCCGTAGCGGTCGAACAGAAGCCCCGAAACCAGCGCGCCCAATCCCGACGTGCCCATCGCCACCGAATAGAGGATCGGGATCGTCGTGTCGGAAACCAGATGGGCTTCCTTGAAGTGATAGGCGATCAAGGGATAGTCCGCGAAGCCGAACGCCACCAGCGCCGAGCTCGCGGCATAGAGCCAATAGGTGCGGGGCAGGGTGGCGTCGAAATCATGCGCGGGCGGGGCGACCTGGCCCGCGAACCGGAAGCGCAGCGCCACCGTGAACACGCTGATCAAGGTCAGCACCGCCGGCACGCCCAGCCATAGGAAGGCCTGCGCGTAGCTGCCGTGCCGGGCGAGCACCAGCGCGATGATCAAGGGGCCGATGAGAGCGCCGGCCTGGTCGAGCGCTTCCTGCAGTCCGAACGCCCAACCCTGGCCGATCTTCTCGCCGGCGCGGCTCATCATGAAATTGGCGGTGGGATTGCGGATCGCCTTGCCGGTGCGCTCCAGCACGATGATGAGCGCGGCCAACATCCAATTGTGGGTGAGGCCGAGCAGCGGGATCACCGCCATCTGCAGAATGTAGCCGGCGAGCGTGATCGGCCAATAGAGCCGTGTGCGCTCGGCGAAGCGTCCCGACACCGCGCGCAGCAGATAGCCGAACAATTCGCCCGCGCCGGCGACGACGCCCACCGTCGTCCCGCTCGCGCCGAGCAGCGCCAGGAACGGCCCCGTCGAGGAGCGCATGCCCTCATAGGCCATGTCCGCGAACAGGCTGACGATGCCGAACGCGACGATGAACATCAGGCCGGAGCGTTTGTCGAAGGAAGTCGCGCCCATTCAGCCCACCCTCTGTGTCATGGCCCGCGAATGCGGGCCACCCAGTTGACGCCTACGCAAATGGCACAAGCGCAACGCGATCTTCGGCAATCCTCACGCGAATTCAAGCAATCTCGTGCTGTCACCTAGGTGGCCCGCATTCGCGGGCCATGACGCCGAGGAGGGACTAGCTCCTCAGTGTTCCGCCGGTTGCCTTTGTCACCGCGTCGACGATCTTTTGCGCCAGGACGTCGATTTCGGCGTCGGTCAGCGTCTTGTCCTTGGGCTGCAGACGGACGGAGATGGCGAGCGATTTCTTGCCTTCCGGCATGCCCTTGCCCTCATAGACGTCGAAGACATCGATCTTCTCGATCAGCGCGCGATCGGCGCCGCGCGCCGCCTTCACCACATCCTCGCCCGACACTTTGGTGTCGACGAGGAAAGCGAAATCGCGTTCGACCGGCTGGTAGGGCGAAGGCGCGAAGGGCCCACGCGCTTTGCCTTTCGATTTGGGCTCCGGGATCGCGTCGAGGAAGATCTCGAACGCCGCCGCCGATCCCTTGATGTCGAAGGCGGCGAGGACCTTGGGATGGATCTCGCCGAAGTAAGCGATGACCTTCGGCCTCAGCGCCAAGGTGCCGGAGCGGCCGGGGTGATACCAGGCGGCCGCGCCCGGCTTCACCGGCGCGGTCATGGAGGCGCCCATCGCCGCTTCGAGCACGCCCAGCATGTCCGCCTTGGCGTCGAACGCGTCGGCGGGATGGGTGGATTTGCTCCAGCCGCGCGCGCCAACGCCCACGCGGATGCCGGCGGCGACATTGCTCTGCGCCTCCGGCATGCCGGATTGGAATTGCGCGCCGACTTCCGCCAGCATCATGTCGCTGAAGCCGCGCGCCTGGTTGCGCTGCGCTGCTGCCAACAAGGAAGGCAGCACCGAGGGCCGCATCGCGTCGAGATCGGCGGCGATGGGATTCTCGACCTGGCGCGCGTCGTCGCCGCCGCCGAACAGGGCGGCCTGCGCGCGCGGGATGAAGCTGAAATTGATCGTCTCGTGGAAGCCGCGGGCGGCAAGCGCCCGCTTGGCGACGCGCAGGCGCCGCTGCGCCGGGCTGATCGCCGTCCGCGCCACCACGCTCGTGCGCGGCAAAGGCTCCGACGGCACCTTGTCGAGGCCATGGATGCGCACGACCTCCTCGACGAGATCGGCCGAGCCCGCCACATCGCCGCGCCACGACGGCGGAACGACCTTCATCGTCTCGCCTGCTTCGACGGTGAAGCCGAGGCGCTTGAGGATATCCGCGATCTCCGCCTTCGGCACGTCGATGCCGCCCAGCGATTTCACCCGCGCGGTGTCGAAGCTGATCGTGCGCCGCCAATCGGGCACGCGGCCCGCGACCACGATCTCGCTGGGCTCGCCGCCGCAGAAGTTCAGGATCATCTTGGTCGCGAGTTCGAGGCCGGGCAGCACGAACTCCGGATCGACGCCGCGCTCGAAGCGGTAGCGCGCATCCGAATTGATGCCGAGCTTGCGGCCCGCGCGCGCGATGCGCACCGGATCGAACAAGGCAGATTCCACGAAGACATCGGTGGTGGCCTCGGTGCAGGCGGAATCCTCGCCGCCCATCACGCCGCCGATGCCGCGCGCGGCCTCATCGTCGGCGATCACCACCATCTCGGAATCGAGCGTGTAGGTCTTGCCGTCCAGCGCCACGACCTCTTCGCCATCCGTGGCGAAGCGCGCGCGCAGATTGCCTTTGATCTTGGCGGCGTCGAACACATGCAGCGGCCGCCCGCGGTCGAGCGACAGGAAGTTGGTGACGTCGACGAGGGCGGAGATGGGCCTCAGGCCCACGGCCTTCAGCCAATCCTGCAGCCATTTGGGCGAAGGACCGTTCTTCACGCCGCGGATCAGGCGGCCCGCGAACATCGGCGCGGCGCTTTCGCTCCCCGCGGGGAAATCGAGCGCGGTCCTGATCGGCGAGGCGAATGCGCCCTTCACCGGCGACAGATCGCCCTCGCGCAAACGGCCCAAGCCCGCGGCCGCGAGGTCGCGCGCGATGCCATAGACGCTGGTCGCGTCGCCCCGATTGGGCGTGAGGTTGATGTCGATGACCGGATCGTTGAGGCCCAGCGCCTTCGCCGCCGGCTCGCCCACCTTGGCGTCCGCCGGCAGCTCGATGATGCCGTCATGATCCTCGCCCAACATCAGCTCGCGCAGGGAGCAGAGCATGCCGCGCGATTCCACGCCGCGGATGGTGCCGATCTTGAGCTCCGCGCCGCTCACCGGAATGATCGTGCCGGGCTTGGCGAACACCGCCTTCATGCCGCTATGCGCATTGGGCGCGCCGCAGACGACTTGGACAGGCTCGGCGGCGCCGGTGTCGACCATGCAGAGCTTCAGCTTGTCCGCATTGGGATGTTTCTCGGCGGAGACGACATAAGCGACGGTGAAGTCCTTCAGCCGCGCGCCCGCGTCCTCGATCGATTTCACTTCGAGACCGATGGAGGTGAGCTTGTCGGCGACGGTCTGCGCGTCGGCATCCGTGTCGAGCGGGGCCTTGAGCCAGGACAGCGTGAATTTCATCGGCTGAGCCCTCCATCCAAGGTCGGGATGTCGAGCGCCGCGAAACCGTAATGCCTCAGCCAGCGCAGATCGGATTCGAAGAACGGGCGGATGTCGGGGATGCCGTATTTCAGCATGGCGAGACGATCCAGCCCGCCGCCGAAGGCGAAGCCCTGGTATTTCTCCGGGTCGATGCCGCACATTTCCAGCACGCGCGGGTTCACCATGCCGGAGCCCGCAAGCTCCAGCCAGTCATGGCCGGTGCCGAAAACGATCTTGCCCGGCACGGAGCGGTCGCAGCGCAGATCCCATTCCACGCTCGGTTCGGTGAAGGGGAAATAGGACGGCCGGGCGCGCAGCTCGACTTTGTCGACTTCGAAGAACGCCTTGTAGAATTCCTCCAGCACCCATTTCAGATTTCCGAGGCTCGCCGTCTCGTCGATGACGAGACCTTCGTACTGGTGGAACATGGGAGAATGCGTCGCGTCGGAATCCACCCGATAGGTGCGCCCCGGCGAGATGATGCGGATCGGCGGCTTCTGCTTGAGCATAGTGCGCACCTGCACCGGAGAGGTGTGGGTGCGCAGCACATGCTGCGAGCCGTCCGCCTGCTTGGCGATATAGAACGTGTCGTGCATCTGCCGCGCGGGATGATCCGGCGGGATGTTCAGCTTGGTGAAATTGTAGTCGTCGAATTCGACGTCCGGCCCATCGGCGATGGAAAAGCCGAGATCGGCGAAGATCGCCGTGATCTCGTCCAGGACCTGGCTCACCGGATGGATCGTGCCTTGGTTCTCCGGCCGCGCCGGCAAGGTGACGTCGACGCGCTCGGAGACGAGCTTGGCGTCGAGCGCGGCATCGCCGAGCGCCGACTTGCGGCTTGCGATCGCCTCGGCCACGCGGTCGCGCAAGCCGTTGATCAGCGGGCCTTGGGTCTTGCGCTCATCCGGCGTCATGGAGCCGAGCGTCTTCAGGCGCTCGCTGATCGAGCCCTTCTTGCCCAACGTGCCGACACGGATGGTTTCGAGCGCGGTTTCGTCGCGCGCGTCGGCGATCGCGGCGAGAAGATCGCGTTCCAGTCTTTCGATATCGCTCATAGATGCCACGTTCTTTCTATTCGTCATGGCCCGGCTTGTCCGGGCCACCCAATTGGGTCGCCCGCCCGGCGTGCCTTGCACGCCACTCATACTATTTGCGCGCAGCGCGCGGGGCGATGACGATAAGCGGAGAAGGTGGACGAGGCGAATAAGCGCTACTTGCTGGCCTGATCCACCAGAGCCTTGAAGGCGGCGGGCTCGTGGATGGCGAGGTCCGAGAGCACCTTGCGGTCGATCTCGATGCCGGCCTTCGCGAGCCCGCTGATAAATCGGCTGTAGGTGAGCCCGTGCTCGCGCACCGCGGCGTTGATCCGCTGAATCCAAAGCGCGCGGAAATTGCGCTTCTTCAGCTTGCGGCCGATATAGTTGTGCTGCAGCGAACGATCGACGGCGGCGTTGGCGCTCGTGATGTTGTTCTTGCGGCGGCCATAGAAGCCCTTGGCCTGCTTGAAGACCTTCTTGCGGCGGGCGTGGCTCGGTACGGCGCGGGGGGCGCGGGACATGGTTCTTCCTCCTCAGCCGTATGGCATCCAGCGCTTCACGCGCCGGGTCTCGGACTCGCTCAGGACGGACGTGCCCTTGAGCTCGCGCAGAGAACGCTTGGATTTGCGGATCAGGCGGTGGCGATGGTTCGCCTGGCCGGTCTTGACCTTGCCGCTCGCAGTGAATTTGAAGCGCTTCTTAGCGCCGGATTTCGTCTTCATTTTGGGCATTTCGGTCTCCTGGCGCGACGGATCGCACGGTTGCCTTTACGGGTCGCCACGGCATGCCCTTTCGCCGGGCGGCCCCGAAAGAGGCGGCGTCTTAGACGGAAATCCAGGCCGAGCGCAAGCCGCTATTTGCTGGCGCGCTGGTCCTCGCCGTCGGTCACCCCGTAATCGCCGGATTTGGAGCCCGGCTCGGCCAGGGCGAAGCCCTCGGCGGCGAGGCCGCGCTTCAAGAGCTCGCGGACCGCAGCCGCCCGGCTCGGCATATGCCGGGAGAAGCGCCAGGCATCCAGCGCTTCAACCTCGGTCTTGGTCAGCATGATCTGCAGGCGCTCACCGCGCGTAATGATGGACATGGCCCTTCACCCCTTGCCCTGGTTTCTCCAGACGTTACTTACTCATTATGCGCATAAAGCGCAAAATCAGTCCACTAACGAAAGATAGGTGAGTTGGTTCCCGCAGCCATTTGCAGCGGTGATGCCAAGTCCACCAGTTACTAATGTAACTCATTGATATTATTCAATAAATTCTTGTAGTCGGGAAACCTGCGGCGTAGAGTCCCCTTCGATTGGAGGTCCACATGGCTGTTCTCGAACTGGTAAAAGGCGGGTTGGCTCATCCGGATATCGATTTGGTGGCCGAGTCCAATCACCGCATCGCCAATCACCTTTCCCTGCTGGTCGGCATGGTCCAGCTCCAGGCGTCCTACGTCGCCAAGGGGCCGGAGACGTTCACGAAAACCGAAGTCCGCGGCATGCTGCAGGAGACGGCGGGCAAGATCATCTCCATCGGCAATTTCCACCGCCGCATGGCGCAACGGCCGGCCATGGAGTGCTGCGACCTCGGCACCCGGATCATCGAATACACAAAGGAACTGATCCATTCGCTGGCGCTGGGCGCGAAGCTCAGCCTCGTCGAGCGGATCGGGCGCGGCTGCGACGTCACCCCCGAACAGGCGCAGACCGCCATGCTGGTGGTGGGCGAGATCGTGATGAACGCGATCAAGCACGCCCATCCCACGGGCTTGCCCGTCGCCATCGCCGTCACCTGCGAGCGCAACCACGACGGCAGCGTCAGCCTGGAAGTGGCTGATGACGGGATCGGCCTGCCGGAGAATTTCGACCCCATGACCAGCACAGGCTTGGGCATGCGCCTGATCCGCTCGCTCTGCAACAAGCTCGATGCCGGCCTTGAGATCGAGTCCGACAGCCTGGGCCTCACCTTCCGGATGCGTATTCCACCGGTCTGAGCGATTGGGCTATCCTCGCCCCGCGTTTTCTCGGAAGGGCGATGCTCCATGTGGAAGGAATTCCGCAAATTCGCGGTGCGCGGCAATGTCGTCGACCTCGCGGTCGGCGTCGTGGTCGGCGCCGCGTTCACCGCCATCGTCACCTCGCTGGTGAAGGACGTCATCTCGCCGCCGCTCGGCTTTCTCACCGGCGGGCTCGACTTCACCAATCTTTTCTTCGTGCTCAAGGGCGTGGGCCATCCCGCGACCTTGGCCGAGGCGCAGAAGCTGGGTGACATCACGCTCAACTACGGCGCCTTCATCAACACCATCATCCAATTCATGATGGTCGCATTCGTGCTGTTCCTGCTGTTGCGCCAGCTCAACAAGCTGCGCACGCCCGATCCGGCCGAGCCCGCCGTCGTGCCGGAAGACATCGGGCTCCTGCGTGAAATCCGCGACCTCTTGAAAGACCGCAAATGAAAATCCTGATCCTGGCCGCAGGCCTCGCCGTCACGCCCACGCTTGCCGACGATGCGTCCGACATGGCGGCGGCGGTCAACGGCTTCTATGCCGTCCATGCCAAGACCGATCAGGACGGCATCCCCGACGCCAAGACCCGCGCCAAATACGCGCCCTATATCTCGCAAGGACTGGAGAAGCTGCTCGCCGCGGGCGATGCGGCCGAAGCCAAATACGCCAAGGCGAACAAGGATTCCCCGCCGCTGGTCGAAGGCGATCTGTTCTCGCCCAATTTCGAGGGCATCTCGTCCTTCGCGGTCGGCAAATGCGATCCCGTGCTCAAGACCTGCCAGATGAAGGCCCATTACGCCGACAAGCATCCGCGTCCGCAGGACAAGCCGGTGGACTGGACCGACCTTATATCTCTGGTGAAGCAGGGCGCCTCCTGGCGCGTCGACGACATCGCCTATGGCGGCAATTGGGATTTCGGCAATCACGGCAAGCTCAGCGGAACGCTCAAATCCGCGATCACCGACGCCAACGGTGCGCCGTAACGCTTTGCGCGTCTCGAGCGAATAGTCCGGGCAAAGGAGAGCCCATATGGCAGACGGCAAATACAGGATCGAAAAAACGGACGCGGAGTGGCAGCAAAGCCTGCCGCAGGACGCCTATCGCGTCTTGCGCAAGCACGGCACCGAGCCCGCGGGCAGCCATCCCCTGAATCACGAGAAACGCGAAGGCGAATTCCTTTGCGCCGGCTGTGGCGCGCCGCTCTACGATTCCGGCACGAAATACGAAAGCGGCTCCGGCTGGCCGAGTTTCACCGCCGCCAGGGACGGCGCGATCGGCACCTCCACCGATCGCAGCCATCTGATGCGGCGTACGGAAGTGCATTGCGCATCGTGCGGCGGCCATCTCGGCCATGTCTTCGAGGATGGCCCCAACCCCACGGGCCTGCGCTACTGCATGAACGGTGCGGCGCTGAAGTTCGAGCCCAAATGACGTTCGCGACAGACCGTCCTGAAGGCGCCAAGCCCGAGATCTATCACGAGCTCGCGCTGCAGGCCCGCGGGCTGTTCGAAGGCGAGCGTGACTGGCTGGCCAATGCGGCGAACCTGGCCTCGCTCCTCTTTGGCGGCCTCGCCGATCTCAACTGGGCCGGGTTTTATCTGCTGAAGGACGGCGAACTCGTGCTCGGTCCCTTCCAGGGCAGGCCCGCTTGCGTGCGCATCGCCATGGGCAAGGGCGTCTGCGGCACCGCAGCAGCGAAGCGCACGACGTTGATCGTGAAAGACGTCAACGAATTCCCCGGCCACATCGCCTGCGACGTGGCCTCGAATTCGGAAGTTGTCCTGCCGCTGGTGAAGGACGGCCGCCTGATCGGCGTGCTCGACATCGACAGCCCCCTCCTCGCCCGCTTCGACGAAGAGGATCGGGCAGGGCTGGAAGCGCTGGCGGCGCAGTGGCTGGCCGCGAGTGATATTTGAAATAAGACAAAACCGTCATGGCCGGCCTTGTGCCGGCCACCCATAACCTCGGTCCATCCGAACTATCCGAGACCGCGGTTATGGGTCCCCGGGACCCGCCTACGCTTCGCTTCGGCGTGGCAAGTGAGACTCCCTGGCGCGCCGTAGCCTTTAGGCGAAGGCGGCAAGCCCGGGGATGACGGCTTTTGGATTCACTCTTCCGGCGTGTGGGCGTGGGCGCGGGCTTCGTCTTCGGCGGCGCGGAGCGCGGTGCCTTCCGGCCCTTCGAGGGCTTTCTCGGCCTCGTGACCCATCTCCGGAATCTTGGCCTTGTTGCGCTTCACGAAATCGGTCTGTTCCTTGTTGAACTCGCGCGAGGCGGTGTAATTGCCCTCGCCGATGACGTCGCGGCGCGCCTTGCGGGCGGGCGCTTTCTTCTTCGCGGTGGATTTTTTCGCGACGGCCTTCTTGGCAACCGGCCTCTTGGCGGCGGCCTTCTTGGCCTTCCTCGCAGCAGGTCGCTTGCTCGCCTTCTTGACCTTGGATTTCTTCGCGGCCTTCGCCGCTTTGCGCGCGGGCTTTTTCGCTTTGGACGCCTTCACGCTGCGCTTGGCCTTTACGGCTTTCTTTTTCTTCTTTTTCGCTGCCATCGGAAATTCTCCTTCGCTTTTGGGGCCCACGGCCTCAACGGCCTTGCCGTGCGAATGTTCCGAATGCCGGGTGGAAATACAAGCGTGTCCGCTTAAGATATCGCGCATCACAGGGGAGGCATGCATGCGTCTTGCGATAGCGGGGTTGGGTCTGATGGCGATCGTCGTGACGGGGGCCGCGGCCGCGCCCGCCGCCGACAATAGCGCGGATGCGAAATTCAAGGCGCTCACCGCGCGCGAATGGTCCTGGCGCGAACACGAATTCGCGGGTGAAGACGATGAGGACGAGCAGAAGACGCCCGCCGATCATCTCCCCGCCGTCGACAAAGCCACCCAGGACCGGCGCCTCGCCTATTGGCAGGACGTGATGAAGGAGCTCTCCGCCATTTCGCGCGACAAGCTCTCCAAGCCCGACCAGGTGAGCTACGATGTCTACAAGCCCCAGATCGAAGGGCTGATCGGCGACCAGCAATTCAAGGAATATGAGAAGCCGCTCAATTCCGACACGACCTTCTGGACCAATCTCGGCTACACCGCGCGCAAGGACTATCACACCGAGGCCGATTACCGGGCCTATCTCGGCCAGTTGCGCGACATCCCGCGCTATTTCCACGACCAGATCATAAACATGCGCGCCGGCCTCGCCCGCGGCTTCACGCCCCCCAGGGTGACGCTGACGGGCCGCGACAAGTCGGTGTCGATGGTCATCGACGCCAAGACCGAGGACAACGCCTTCTATGCGCCCTTCAAGAAGATGCCGGCCAACATTCCCGCCGCGACCCAGGCCGAGCTTCGCGCCGAGGGCGCCAAAGCGATCGAGGGCGCTGTCGTGCCGGCCTATAAGGACCTGCTGACGTTCCTGCGGAACGACTACATCCCGGGCTCACGCGAGACGCTGGCGGCCGAGTCGCTGCCCGACGGCAAGGCCTATTACCGCCACCAGATCCTCGAATACACCACGCTCGACATGAGCCCGGCGGAGATCCACCAACTCGGCCTCCAAGAAGTCGCGCGCATCCACGCCGAGATGCTGGAGACGATGAAGGAGACCGGCTTCAAGGGCGATTTCCCCGCCTTCCTGCATTACCTGCGCACCGATCCGCGCTTCTACGCCAAGACCGGCGAGGAATTGCTGATGAAGGCGTCCTATATCGCCAAGCAGTTCGATGGGAAGGCCGCGAAATATTTCGGCTACCTGCCGCGCCAGCGCTTCGCCATCGTGCCGGTGCCGGACGATATCGCGCCGTTCTACACGTCGGGCCGCGGCGGACCGGGCGTCTATCTGGTCAACACCTACGACCTGCCGTCGCGCCCGCTCTACAATCTGCCCGCGCTCACCTTGCATGAATCCGCGCCGGGCCACGCCTTCCAGATGCCCATCGCCGCTGAGCACAAGGAGCTGCCCGCCTTCCGGCAGAAGACCTACATCTCCGCCTATGGCGAGGGCTGGGCCCTTTATGCCGAGCATCTCGGCGTCGAGATGGACATATACAAGGACCCCTACGACAAGTTCGGCTATCTCACCTATCAGATGTGGCGCGCCTGCCGCCTCGTCGTCGACACCGGCATCCATTCGCAAGGCTGGACGCGCGAGCAGGCCATCGCCTATCTCCACGACAACACCGCGCTCGCCGACCACGAGATCGAGACCGAGGTCGACCGCTACATCGCTTGGCCCGGCCAGGCGCTGTCCTACTATCTCGGCATGATGGCCATCGAGAAGGCGCGCGCGAAGGCCGAGGCCGCGCTCGGCCCCAAATTCAACATCCGCGCCTTCCACGATTCGGTGCTGGAACTGGGCTCGGTCCCGCTGCCGGTCCTGACCGCCCATGTCGATGAGTTCATCGCCAAAGGCGGCGTGGGTCCCTATCCCGATATGGAGAGGTGAAATCGTACCTCCGCCTTGCGGGGAGGTCGAAAAATCGGCGCGCGCGGCAAGACGGTTTTTCGGGTGGGGGTTACTTCTTCAGCGACGCGAGCGCGGCATCCGCCTCGCGCAGCACCGCCTTCATCGCCGCGCGGGATTCGAGCACGAGCATCGCCGCCCCGCCCACGAAGGCCGCGAAGCCGACGGCGCCGGCGATGCCCGCCGCAGCGAAGGCGAACACCTGCACCTTGCTGCTCGAGAATTCCGCCACCGCCGCGCCGCCGATGGAGATCGCGGTGCCAAGTGCGAAGCAGGTCAGCGCCACGTAGAGGCATGCCATGGCCCGCGCCATATGCGCGACGCGGGCATGCACGATGACGAGTTCGTCGGCGAAGCCCTGGCGCTGCGCCTGCGGCATGGCCGACAGCGCGCGCGCCCGGTCGATGGCGCGGGCGAAGCGGTTGGAGGTCGACAGGATGAAGACCGAGGTCGCGTTGGTCAGCAGCGCCGGGCCGCCGACATAGGAGAGCACCACGAAAGGATTGTCCGACAGCGCCATGGTTCAGGCCCTTGCGAGCGCGCGCGCGCGCGATGCCTGCATATGCAGCGCGCCGATGACGGCCAACCCCACCACCAAGGTGACGACACCCACGGTGAGCGACCCATGCGCGTTCTTGTCGTCCACAAGCTGGGAGGCCGCCAGCGGCGCCAGCGCGCCGGCCAGCACTTGCGTGCTCGCGCTGAGCAGCGCCGCGCGGCGCGACGGATCGGCCTCGATGGTCATGGGCACCAGGAACGGCCCCAGCAGGATCGCGAAATAGCCCGCGCCGAAATTGGCGGCGATGAAGGCCCAGGCGGGGGCGGAGAAATCGAACACCGCCCAACAGGCCAGCAGGCCCGCCGCGCAGATCACGAACATGGTGAAATAATGCACGCGCCCCGCCAGCGCCGTCGCCGACAGCCCGGCAATGACTTGCGCCGTCAGCGATATCCAAAGCGCGAAGCGCCCGACATCCGCGCTCAATCCCGCCTGATGGGCGAGCGGAAACAGATAGGTGCCCACGGCGGGGGCTGCGCCCGCCAGGAACAGCGTGCCGAACAGCGCCATCCAGCCGCGAAGCGGCGGCGCGCCGCTTTCGCCCTCGGGCTTGGGCAGGGGTGCATAGCTGTCGGGCGCGAGGAAGGCGAAGCCCAGCGCCGGAAGCGAGCACAGCGCCAGCACCGCATAGCCGCCATTGGTGCCCCAAAGCGGCATCACAAAGGCCCAATAGGCCAGCGCCAGCGCCAATTGCGCGCCGACGAAGGACGTGAAGAACACGGCTGACCAGCGCTCCGGCACTTCCGTGCGCGCGATCATGCTGACGGCCAGCCAGAGCAGCACGCCTTCCGGAACGCCGGCGAGGAAGCGGATGAGGAACACGCTGCCGCCGGAGCACCACATCGTGCCCAGATCCGCCGCCACCAGCATCAGCGTGGCCGCCGCGCCGATCCAGCGCAGGCGCACCGGCTTCAGCACGATGCCGGAAAGCGCGGTGACGATGCCCATGGTCAGGCCTTCGAGGCAGGCGCAGAGCCCGATGCCCGCCGAACTCAACCGCCCGTCATCGGCCAGCGCGCCCAGAAGCACGGGCATGAGTCCCGCCATCAAGAGCGCCACCGTGCCGAGGCCTATGGCGCTGGCCGCCTCCATGGGGGGAAGCGGCGGGCCGAAGGCTTCGTGCACGAGATGATCCGACATGGCCCGCAGCTTTGCAGACGGAACCGCGATCCGCAAATCCACATGGCGGGTCCGCGCCGATCCGGCACGGACCGCCATGCATCCGATCAATGCGCCTGGTTGTTGGCGGTGTTGCGGATGAAGTTCGCCACGTTGTCGTGTAGCGCCTTCAGCGAATCCTCATGGGCGTACACCATGTGGCCGGACGGGTAGTAGTGATACTCGATATTGCCGGCGAGCTTGTCGGGGATCGGCAGGTGATGCATCTCGTACCAGCCTTCGTAATAGGGCGTTGCGAGATCGAAATAGCCGCCATTCACCATCACATGCAGTTGCGGATTGGTCTTCATCGTGGTGGCGATGTCGGGCATCAGGTTCGGCGTGCCGGGATTGGCGAAGCCCGTGTTGGGCTGCTGATGCTTGAACTCCCAATATTTGAAGACGTCGATCTCCGGCTTGTAGACCTTGTCCTGGCCGTAGTTCAGCACCTTGCGCGCATAGTCGTTGAAGGCCGAGACATAGGCCGAGCTGATCGCGGCCGATTGCGGATCGTAGTCGGCTTCCTTGGAAAGCGGATCGATCGACGGCCCCGAGAAGCGCGTGTCGAGGCGGCCTGTGGTCATCCCGGCATCGTCCTGCAGGTTCTTCTCGAACATGCCCCCGTCGATGCGCAGGTTCGCTTTCAGGATGTAGGAGACCGGCAGGCCCGTGAAGCCGTGCAGCCTGTTGGCGATGGCGAGCTTCTGCGCCGGCGAGATGCTCGTGCCGATGGAGAGCGCGCGCAGATAGTCGGTCATCGCGAACTGCTCGGCGCTTTGCGCGAATTTCTGCACGTCGTTCACGCTGCCGGGCACCTTGTGGTGATAGAGCGCGGTCGCCGCATAGGTCGGCAGCGCCAGCGCATAGGGCAGGTCCATGCCGGGATTGGAGTCCGGTCCGTCGGGCGAGAGGTCGAAGTTCAGGATCTGCGACAACAGGATCACGCCGTTCAGGTCGATGGCCTTGTCGTTCTGCAGGTCCCAGGACATGCCGGCCGCGCGCGGCGTGCCGTAGCTTTCGCCGAAGAGATATTTCGGTGAATTCCAGCGGCCGTATTTGCTCAGGAACGCGGTGACGAATTCGGTGAAGGCGTGGGCATCGGGATCGACGCCGTAGAACGCCTTCTCCTTGTCCTTGCCGGCGATGCGGGAGAAGCCGGCGCCCGGCGCGTCGACGAAGACGAGGTCGCTGGCGTCGAGCAGGCTGTAATCGTTGTTGACGACCTTATAGGGCGCGGCCGGGGTGTGGCTATCGTCCATGGTGACGACGCGCTTGGGCCCGAAGGCGCCCATATGCAGCCACACGGAGGAAGAGCCGGGGCCGCCGTTGAACAGGAAGGTGATGGGGCGCGTGGACGTGTCGCCGCCGCGGCGCATATAGGCGACATAGAACATGGAGGCTTCGGCCTCGTTGTCCTTCGTCTCCTTGGGCTTTTCGGTGTTGCCCTCGACGTCGTCATGGTCCTTGGCGTGGATGACTAGGGTCCCGGCGACCGCCTGATAGGAGACGGAGCCGCCCTCGACCGTGACCATGCCGTTGGTGACCGACTCGTCCGGCTTGAAGAAATTGCTGTGCTGGTCGGGCGCCGGCAGCGGCTTCTGTGCGTCGGACGATGTGTCCCGCGTGAACGCCATACCCACGGCAGCCAACGCCACCGCACCCAGAACAACGACGACGGATTTCATGAATCTCTCCCAGACGGCAGCCGCCCCAACGCGGCCCGGACCGGAACCTAGGGATTCTCAGCGTGCGACGCCAGTGTTCGCCCGTTTGTCACGCATGATTGATGGCTGTTCAGCCCATGGGCAAAGGACCAGTCGGCACGCTTATATCGAACCGGGATATTCTTGCATGACAGCTCTGTTATGCGCGCAACGAAAAGGGCCGCGCCTCTTGCGAGGCGCGGCCCAATATCGTGGGTGGAGGCGAAGCCTACGCCGCCTTCTCGCTGTAGCCGATCACGGCTTTGACCTCGAGGAATTCCTCGAAGCCGAACTCGCCCCATTCGCGGCCCGTGCCGGATTGCTTATAGCCGCCGAAGGGTGCGTTGAGGTCCACGCTGGCGCCGTTCAGATGGACGTTGCCGGTGCGGAGCTGGTTGGCGACCTTGCGCGCATGCTCGATGGAGCCCGACTGCACATAGCCGGAGAGGCCATAGACCGTGTCGTTCGCCATCTTGATGGCTTCGGCCTCGGTCTCATAGGGCAGGATGGAGAGCACCGGCCCGAAGATCTCCTCGCGCGCGATGGTCATGTCGTTGGTGACATTGGCGAAGATCGTGGGCCGCACATAATAGCCGCGGTTCACGCCTTCCGGACGGCCGAGGCCGCCAGTGACGAGCGTCGCGCCCTCGTCGATGCCCTTTTTGATCAGGCCCTGGATCTTGTTGTACTGCGTCTCGCTCACCACCGGGCCCATCGTCGTGCCTTCGGCGAAGGGATCGCCGACTTTCACTTTCTCGGCGGTGGCCTTGGCGATCTGCGCGGCTTCGTCATGCTTGGCGCGCGGCACGAACATGCGCGACGGCGCGTTACAGGACTGGCCGGAGTTGGACATCATGTTCATCACTCCGCCCACGACCGCCTTCTGGAGGTCGGCATCGTCGAGCACGATGTTGGCGGATTTGCCGCCCAGTTCCTGCGCCACGCGCTTGACCGTGTCGGCGGAGGCCTTCGCCACCGCCACGCCCGCGCGCGTCGATCCCGTGAACGACATCATGTCGATGCCGGGATGGGACGACATGGCTTCGCCCACCGTCGGCCCGTCGCCGTTGACGAGGTTGAACACGCCCGGCGGCACGCCGGCCTCGTCCATCACCTCGGCCCAGAGCATGGCGTTCATCGGCGCGATCTCCGACGGCTTCAAGACCATGGTGCAGCCGGCGGCAAGCGCGGGCGCAACCTTGCAGGCGATCTGGTTGATCGGCCAGTTCCACGGCGTGATCATGCCCACGACGCCCACCGGCTCGCGCACGATGGCGGTGGTGCCCTTCACCGTCTCGAATTCGTAATCCTTCAGGATCTTCGCGGCCTGGGAGAGATGGGCGATGCCCATCGCGGCCTGCGCATTCTTCGAAAGCCCGAGCGGCGCGCCCATCTCCGTGCTGATCGCCTGGACGATGTCGCCATAGCGCTTCTGGTAGACCTCGATGATCTTGCCCAAGAGCGCGAGGCGCTCCTCGCGGCTGGTCTGCGAGAAGGTCTCGAAGGCCTTGCGCGCGGCGGCCACCGCCTTGTCGACATCGGCCTTGGAGCCCAGCGAGATGCGCGCGAAGGGCTCTTCGTTGGCCGGGTTGATGACCTCGAGGGTCTTGGGCGTGACGGGATCCACCCATTTGCCGTCGATATAGAATTGGAGCTTGTCCTGCATAGCGTTTCTCCGGGTTTTTGGGTGTGTTTAGCCGCCCCCATTTCAGCACGGCGGGGGCAGGCATCTCAAGCGGGCGTTTATTGGCGCACGGCCGGCCCAGGGACTTCGACACCCTTTATCGCCAAGCCCATTCCCGCGCCCGTATTGTGGGGGTTCAGCTTCAACGCCTCCCGCCAGTCGGCGATGGCCTGATCATCGCGTTTTTCATCATCGTAGGCATCGCCACGGATGAGATACGTTGCTCAGGTTTTCCGCCGATTGCCCGCCGGACTGGATCAGCGCGGTACAGGCGCCGATCACGGCGTCCGGATGGCTTGTCGCCAGATCCTCGTCGTAGCACTTGACGGAATTTTCGTCGTTGGTTTGTGCCCGCGCCGGCAGGATGGGCACTACCAAGCCGATCGCCAGTGCCGCCAGGATGCAGGGGTGTTTCATGCCGACTATTCCGCCGCCTGCGCCGTTCCTTGCGCCCGGGCGATGACGCGGGCGATGTCCTTGGCGCGGGCGTCGAATTCGCGGGCGATGTGCTCGTCGTTGTCCTGCAGGGCCTGCACGTCGGTCTTGGCGTAGTCGATCACGCCCATATCGGTGTAGCCCTTCTGGATGCGCGTCCCCCATAGCCCGATATCCTTCACGATCGGCACGATGCGGGTGAAGAGCGAGTTGCGGAACTTCTCCATGAAACCGGACTCGTACATGGCGGTGGCGCATTCCTCGATCGGAAGCCCCAGATTCTGCCACAGCTCCACCGCGTCGAAGCGGTCGCGCATCAGGTAGCTCGCCTCCAGCAGGAATTCCTCGCGCTCGTCGCGCTCCTTCTGGGTGAGATGCGGATAGTAATCGCGCAAGGCCAGCCGCCCGAAGGCGACATGGCGCGATTCGTCCTGCATCACATAGGCATTCACCTGGGCGCAGAGTTGGTTCTGCGCACTGTCGCGGATCTGGCCGAAGGCCGCGAGCGCCAGGCCCTCGATCACCACCTGCATGCCGAGATAGGTCATGTCCCAGCGCGAATCCCGCAAGGTCTGGTCGATCAGTTCCTGCAGCGGCTTGGTCATCGGATAGGCGACGCCGAACTTGGTGAGCAGGCGCTTATAGGCTTCGACGTGCCGCGCCTCGTCGATGGTCTGGGTTGCGGCGTAGAATTTGGAATCGGCGTCCGGCACCTGCGTGACGATCTTGGCCGCGCAGATCAGCGCGCCCTGTTCGCCTTGCATGAATTGCGAGATCTGCCAGGCCTGGAAATGGCGGCGCACCTGCGCCTTCTCCTTGGCGCTCATCTTCATGTAGCAGCCGGCCATGTGGATCGGCAGCGACTCCTCGGGCATCTGCTCGGGATTGTCTTCGTCGAGCTCCTGCGACCAGTCGATGCGCGTGGCGGCATCCCACTGCATCTCCTTGCCCTTGGCGTAGAGGCCCATCATGGCCGCGCGGCCGTCGTCGTAGTCCCAATTGAAGGTGACGTCGAAATTCTGCGGGACAGACCAGGTGGAACCACCCGGCTCCAGTGCATAAAGCTCTTTCACGGAGGTCATGGCATTGCTCCCGCCCTGTATCGATCCGAGACAAGTGTACGCCGGATCGGAATCTTGGCAATCAGACGCGGTCAGGGGGCGTCGATTTCCTCGCGCAGCAGCTCCAATTCCAGCCAACGGTCTTCTGCCTTGGTCCGTTCGTCTTGCAGTGCAACAAGCTTTTCGGACGCCTTGGCGAACCCGGCCGGATCGCGCGCGTAGAAGCCGCTCTCGGCAAGCCTGGCCTGGAGGAGATCGAACTCCGCCCCGAGTTCGGCGATGCGCGCGGGCAGGGTCTTGAGCGCATGCTGGTCGGCGAAGCTGAGCTTGCGCTTGCCCGTCTTCTTGAGCGCGGACGGAGCGGAGGGCTGCCTGGGCGCGCGGGTCGTCTTTTCCGGCGCGCGGGCTTCGACGCCGATGCCGCGCTGGGCGACCATGTCGCTATAGCCTCCCGCATATTCGACGAAGCGGCCGTCGCCCTCCGCCATCAGCACGCTTGTCGCCACGCGGTCGAGGAAGTCGCGGTCATGGCTCACGATCAGCGCCGTGCCGGCATAATTGGCGATCATCTCTTCCAGCAGATCGAGCGTCTCCAGGTCGAGATCGTTGGTCGGCTCGTCCAGCACCAGCAGGTTCGACGGCGCGGCCAGCACCTTGGCGAGTAGCAGCCGCGCGCGCTCGCCGCCGGAGAGCACGCGCACCGGCGTGCGCGCCTGCTGCGGCGTGAACAGGAAGTCCTTCATGTAGCTCACCACATGGCGCGCCTCGCCGCCGACATGGACGATGTCGCTATTGCCGCCGGTGAGCACGGCGGCGACCAGGGTCTCGGGATCGAGCGCGGCGCGGTTCTGGTCCAAGGTCGCCATGGTGAGGCTGGCGCCGAGCTTCACATTGCCGCTGTCGGGCTCGAGCCGCCCGGTGAGCAGGTTGATCAGCGTGGTTTTCCCCGCGCCGTTTGGTCCGACGACGCCGACGCGGTCGCCGCGCAGGATGCGCACCGAGACGTCGCGCACGATCACGCGCGCGCCATACGCCTTGGAGATCTTCTTGGCGTCAATGACGCGCGTGCCGCCTTTCTCTTCCTCGGCGGCTTTCATGTTCACCTGGCCGGCGACCTTGAGCTGCTCGCGCCGGCCCTTGCGCAGATCCTGCAGCCGCGCGAGGCGGCCCTGGTTGCGCTTGCGCCGCCCGCTGACGCCATAGCGCACCCAATCTAGCTCCTGCGCGATTCTGCGGTCGAGCTTGTGGCGCTCGACTTCTTCCTGCGCCAGGAGATCGTCGCGCCAGGCTTCGTAAGCCCCGAAGCCCTTCTCCAGCCGCCGCGTCTGTCCGCGGTCGAGCCAGATCGTGGCGCGCGACAGGTTCTGCAGGAAGCGCCGGTCATGGCTGATCAGCGCCAGCGCGCCGTTGATCGCGCGCAATTCCGCTTCCAGCCATTCGATGGCCGGAAGGTCGAGATGGTTGGTCGGCTCGTCGAGCAACAGGATGTCGGGCGAAGGCGCCAGCGCCCGCGCGATGGCCGCGCGCCGCGCCTCGCCGCCGGAGAGCCGCGAAGGTTCCTCCGTGCCGGTCAATCCAAGCTCGCCGAGAAGGTAATGCGTGCGATTGCTGTCATAGCCGTCGCCTAGCCCCGCTTCGACATAGTCGCGGACGGTGGCGAAGCCCTTCAGGCTTGGCTCCTGCTGCAGATAGCGGATGATCGTGCCGGGCTGGGCGAAGCGCTCGCCCGAATCCGGCTCCAGCTCGCCCGCCGCGATCTTCAAGAGGGTGGATTTGCCGGAGCCGTTGCGGCCGACGAGGCAGATGCGTTCGCCGCGCGCGACCGAAAGCTCCGCGCCGTCGAGCAGCTGTGTGTCGCCGAAGCGCAGATGGATGTCACGCAGGGATAGAAGCGGCGCTGCCATCGATCATTCTTTGAACATGGGGATGGAAATGCCCGCGATAGCGCGCCTGCACCGGCGCCAATCGCCAATCGTCATTGGTCAGCGTCTCGCGGCAGCCGTCCGCGCCGCAGGAGCAATGCTCCTGGTCCCAGACATAGACGTCGTCGTCGAAATTCCAGGTGCCCTGGTCGAGGGTGATCTCCTCGCCTCCCGCGATGCCGCGCCGCGCGACCAGCGTCACGACATCGGCGAGCCAGGAATTGGCGTCGCAGCAATGGTTGAGGTTCTCGTCCAGGCTGGTGATCGGATCGTCCTCGCGCAGCGCCAGGAACGCATCGTCCCCCACCCGCCAGATCGAGCGCATGCGATAGAGCTCGGTCTCGATATCGGCGCCCGCGATCGGCTCGCCGCCGAATTCCATCAAACGCTCACCCGCAACGATCGGCGCGGTCGCCAGCACGCCCACGCCATGGATCCGCGATTGGCCCCCAACCAGTTTGGGATTGATCCAGGAACGGGGAAGATAGGATTTCACGCGAGACGGCTCTCCGGGCGGCGGGCATGGCTTAGCGAGTCGCGGACCGAATGAGAAGCCGCCGCGCTCATGGAAAGTTGACTTGGCCGGACGCCGCGGCGTCCGCACAGTCCGTACCATGTTTCTTGGACGAGTCTTCCCGGTTCTGGCTCTGCTGCTTCTCCTTCGCCCGGCCGTGGCCGCGGACGAGATCGCGCGGCAAACGCTCACCTTCGACGGCCGCGAGCGCACCTATCATGTCTACGCGCCCGCCGCCTCCGGCCCGACGCCCATGGTCGTGCTGCTGCATGGATCGGGCAGCCAAGGCGCCTTCCTGGCGCAATATTGGAAGGACACGGCCTCGCGCAACGGCTTCGTGCTGCTCGCGCCGGACTCGCTGCATCCCGAGATCGGCTGGGACCTGCGCACCGATGGACCGGATTACATCCGCGCGGTGATGGCGCGGGTGACGGCGGCCCACGCCATCGATCCGCGCCGCATCTATCTCTTCGGCCAGTCGGGCGGCGCGGTCTATGCGCTGGAACTCGGCATGCTGGAATCGGAATTCTTCGCCGCCGTGGCGATCCACGCCGGCGCCTGGCGGCATATCGAGGAGTACAAAGCCGCCGACTACGCCGCACGGAAGATCCCCGTGTCCATCGCCGTCGGCGACCAGGACGTCTATTTCCCGCTCGACTCCGTCCGCAACACCGAACGCGTCCTCGCGCAGCACGGCATCCCCATCGACGTGACGATCCTGAAGAACGGCCTCCATGCCTATTCCAACGTCCCGCCCGACTTCGCCGACACGACCTGGGGGTTCCTGGGGCGCCACGCGCTGGAGAGCGACCCGAAATACGCGGACTACGCGTACCGGCCGGGGATCAGATGAGAAGGGTGGCGGGAGCGAAGGGTGGCCTGCTGTCTTTCGGGTCCCAAACTATGCACCTTCGATGGGAAGGTATCGACGTTCACCAATACGGTGAATCGTGGCTATATGACCACGCGGGCGGTTATTGAACGTACAGCACCGCGTGAGACCAGCATGGCAGAGCGCCCGATCTCGTATCGCGACCTCCTAGGCATCGCGGACATTCCGGAGTTGCTTGCCGCTGCCTCCCTGTCTCGACTGGCCAGTAACATGTCTTCACTGGCTATCATCCTCTACGCATTGGAACGCTTTTCCTCCCCAACCCTAGTTGGGTGGCTGAGTTTTGCGCTCGTCGGACCGGGCTTGGTGGTAAGCCCGCTTGCAGGAGCGCTACTCGATCGCATAGGACCGGTATTCGCAGTCACTGTCGACATGGCTGTGAGTTCGGCCCTGATCGTCGTTTTGATCGTGGCGGACAGATTTGGCTGGACCAGTCCAACCGTTCTTCTGGTTCTCGTTGCGACATTCTCGCTCACAAGCCCCTTGAGCCGGGCCGGTATCAGGACGCTTCTGCCCCGCTTGGTGCCTTCACATGCCCTCGACCGAGCTAACGCGGTCGATACCGCGATCTATGCTACAACCGATGTGTTGGGGCCGGGCGTCACCGGCTTACTTGTAGGCTTTCTCGGATCATCAGTTGCGTTTATCGGAATCGCATTCGCGTACGCGGGCGCGACCCTCTTCGTATCCAGACTTCATCGACTGCCGCGATCAACACCATCCAAAGCCTCTCTGATGCAGCAAACGTTTGAGGGGATTGCGGTGGTTGCGCGTGAGCCGACTCTTCGTGGGCTCGCAATTTCCTACTCTCTATACCAAGTCACATGGGGCGTTCTCGTCGTCGTCGTTCCGGTGCTTGCAGTTCGCGAATTCCCAACAGGCATTGGCAGCTCGGTTGCGGGCTTCATGTGGGCAGCGGTTGGGCTGGCGGGCGGCATAGGTGCGCTTGTTGCTGGTCATCTTCAAACAGCTGGGCGGGAGCGCAATGTCATGGCTGTCGGGATGCTGATCGTGGCTCTGGCGTCATGGCCAATAGCGGCTGAATTCGGATTTGGTGGACTGGTCGCTGGACTACTCATTGCCGGTGCACTCAGCGGTCCCATAGACGTTGGGTTGCTATCACTTCGTCAGCGCCGGACAGACCCGAACCAGCTCGGACGCGTTCTCTCGGTTTCCATGAGCCTAAACGTCCTAGGCTTCCCATTGGGCTCAGCTCTTGCCGGAGTGCTGATAACGCATTCCTTGTTGGCGGCCTTCCTGCTAGCCGGCGTTGCATCGGCTCTCGGTGCAGCCGCAGCTATGGCGATACCACAACACGCTGATCGCGAATCGCCACCATGATGGCGCACCCGGCAGGATGAAAGCGCAAACATCGCGGGCGGGCAAAGTAGGGTTGGCGTGGCGGCTACTTTGTCCGCCCGCCAACAAGAATGGCGCACCCGGCAGGATTCGAACCTGCGACCTTCGCCTTCGGAGGGCGACACTCTATCCAGCTGAGCTACGGGTGCGTGCGGGCCTCTATAGACCCTTAGTCCTTCGCGCTCAATTCCTTCATCAGGCGGTAGGTGAACTCGACGGTCTGGTAGAAATTGCCCGTCTCGTCGCGTTCGTCGCGGCCATGGGCGCGGATGTCGTCGATGTCCCACCAGCCGCCGCCCACGCCATAGCTCGGCATGCCGGCTGCGCGGGTGAAGATCGAGTCGCTCGCGCCCGCCGCCATCACCGGCATGACGGGGATGTCCTTGCCCCACATCCCGTGCACGACCTTGGCGACGCGTCCCATTACCTTCGGATCGGGTACGGTCTCGGGGGCCGGCGCGACCGGTTCCAACAGCGACACCTTGATGCCCGCATCCCCCGCGACCTTGGCCAAGATCGCGCGCGTCTGTTCCACAGTCTCGCCCGGGAAGACGCGGCATTGGATCGTGGCCTCGGCGGAGGACGGCAGCGCGTTCTCTTGCACGCCCGCCTTCAGCATCGTCGCCACGCAAGTGGTGTGCAGGATCGCGTTGAGCGAGATGTCTCCGGCCAGCCGTTTCGCCACCGCCTGATCGGCCGGCTCCTTCGACAGCGCCAACAGATCGGCCTTGCGCTGGCCGCTCGACGTCGCCGCGATGGATTGGAAATAGGCCCGCGTCGTGGCGTTGGTCTTGTAGGGGAACTGGAACTGCGCAAGCTTGGCGAGCCCGCCGGCCAATTGATAGATCGCGTTGTCGGGCCGGGGTTCGGAGGAATGGCCACCCTTGTTGGCGGTCTCCATCTTGAACGTCATGTAGGTCTTCTGGACGGTCTCGATGGCGAAATCCAAACGCTTGCCGGCCCGGATCTCGCCCGAGCCGCCATCCGGATTCATCACCAGTCCCGCATCGACGAGGTTGCGCTTCTCGGTGACCATGAAGTTCGGGCCGTCCTGCTCTAGGCCCACTTCCTCGTCGGCGCTGAACATCACGATGATGTCGCGGTCGGGAACGTAGTGCTCCTTCTTCAGGCGGATGAGCGAGGCGGCGACCGCCGCGTCCTCGTCCTTCATGTCGGAGGTGCCGCGGCCATAGAAGTGACCGTCCTTCTCCGTGAACTTGTAAGGCGGCAGGGTCCAGTCCTGCGGCCGCGCATCCACCACATCCATGTGGCAGATCCACATTACCGGCTTGCCCATTAGATTTTGGGGCCCCTTGCCCCTTATGCGGACGGCGACATTCACTTGCTTGGGATATTTGGTTTCCGGAACGACGCTGATCTCGGAATCGCTGAAGCCGCCCGCTTTCAGGTATTTCACCAGGATGTCGGCGACGCCCTTGGTTCCGACGTCATGCACGGAGCGGACTTCGACGATGTCGCGGAAGATGTCGTGCGCGAGCGTCTTGTTGTCCGCCGGCGGCATCGGCCCGGGTGGAGGCGTTTGAGCATAGGCAACGGTGCTGATCGCGCAGCAGAGCAGCAGAGTGCGAAGCGATGTCATGATGATGTCTCCCCCTGGTTCCGTCAGGCCATGTTTGTCAGGCCATCTTTGTCAGGCTAGTCCGCGCGCCGCGCGGTCGGCCACATCGGCGGCATGATCCCACACGCTCTTCTTCCACGCAGTTGTGTCGGGATAGAAGGCGTCGCGGATCTGTTGCTTGATCTTCTTCCAGTCGGGATGGCTGGGCTTGGCGTTCAGATGCAGCCAATTGTCCCGGCGCAAGGCGTCGAACACCTCGCGCACCGGCGCGGTGCCGACTTCGAGCGCGGCGAAAGTGAGCTGCTTGCCCTTCATCCAATGTCCCACCGCCTTGTCGATGGTTCCGTGCAAGGGCGGCGACAACGACTCGCCCGCCTCGCTCGACCGCACGCGTTCGCCCCAGAGCTGTTTGGCCCTCGCATATTCGGGCGAGCCGGGCAGGTCTTCGCTGATCATCTCCGCCGCGCCGCTTTCGCCCAACCCGGTGTGGAAATCGACGACGGTGAGATTCCCGACGCCCTTCAATTCCTCGCGGAACACATCCTTCAGCATGGCGGCCGACCAGCTTTCCTTCGCGCCGCCGAAATAGACGCCCTTGGGATGGCCGTACTGCCCCGCGCTCACCGCCTCCTGCAGCTTGAAATCGCCGTTGGCCTTGGCGAATTCGCGCAGCCGCGCGTTGGCTTGCTTCATGCTTTCGGGCGAGATGTCCGCGGGCGAGATCGCCTCGGCGATGGAATCATAGGCCGGGTTCCGCGGCGGCTTCGCATAGTCGACGAAATTGCGGTTGATGTCGGCATTGTCCTCGTTGACGCGCCGGTCCCAGGCGAAGCCGAAGGCGTTCAGCGCATGCAGCATGACGAGCTTCACATTCTTCGGCATGCGCTTGGCCAGCCCCTCGCGCAGCAATCCCGTCTGCGAGCCGGAGCCGAAATAGCCTTCCACGCCGTGGGTGCCGGAGATCAGCAGCAGCGCCGACTTGGCGTCGCGCGGCCCCGCCATCGCGGTGTCGAGGAAGATGGGCTTGCCGTCCAGCCCCACCGCGCCTTGCAGCACACGGGTGGTGATGCCCAGGTCATTCGCCTCGGCCGCTTCGATGAATTGCGCGCGCGCGGCGCGGTAGTTGGAGGGGAAATATTGCTCGGGCTTCGACATGACGTGTTCGCCGGGTCTCTGCTCAGTGTGTCATGGCCCGCGAATGCGGGCTACCCAGTTGACGCCGCATTGCTATTGCCAGGCAAGGCAAAAGATCAATGCCCATCGCGACGAACGGAGCAATCCCGCCTGGGCGGCCCGCATTCGCAGGCCATGACAAGGAAGGATCACTTCAGGATCTGCCTGAATGCGCCGTCCCACTCGGCGCCGGGCGGATTGTCCTCGAAATAATCGATGCGCGCCAGATGCAGGTCGTAGAGCTTCTGGCTCGCGCCGGAGAGCTTGCGGCACTGTTCGATCAGCCCGCGCGCCTTTTCCCATTGCTGGGACTGGATCGCCTGGAAGATATGGTCGTGGAAGGTCTGCAGCGCGCGGAATTTCGGCGAGGCGCGCACCAAGGGATTGCCCAGCATGGCGAAGAGCTTGACCGCGCGGTCGCGCGGGGCCGCCGCGATATAGTCGACTTCCAGGAACGCATAGCCGCGCTCGGCCGCCTTGCGCGTCCCGTCGCCGACGATGACGGCGGGGCCGTATTGGGCGGAGAGCGCACGGATCTTCTCCGCCAGCACCATCGGATCGCCCGCCAGCGCATAGGCGCCGCGCGCGCCGAAGCCGCCCGCCACCGCCTTGCCGGTGGCGACGCCGACGCCCACCTCGATGGCCTCGAAGGCTGTCCCGTCGAAGCGGCGCTCCTGCGCGAGCGTTTCGTTGGTCTGGGCGAGCGCGAGTGTCATGCGGTTCGCCGCCTCGCAGGCATGCAGCGCGTGTTCGGCGTCGTCGAGCGGCGCGTTCCAATAGGCGGTGAAGCTTTCGCCGTCGAAGCGGCCGAGCGTGCCGCCGTTGGCGAGCGCCACCTGGATCAGTGGCGCGATGGCCGTGCCGATCAGCTTGGCGAAGCCGGGCGCGTCATCGGCGAAGGATTGCGCCAGCTTCTCATAGCCGCGGATGCCGCAGGAGAGGCACGTCACCACACGCGTCTCGCCGTCGAGCTTCAGCAAGGTGGGATCGCGCGCGATCCGGGCGACGGCGGAATCGCTCAGCGTGCCGGCGAACACCCGCGCGAAATGCGCGCGTGCCTTGCCGATCTCCCACAGCCGCGCGCAGGATCCGGCGGCGAAGACGAGCGCGAGCCCGACCGACGGCGATGCCGAGTCGAGCAATATGTGTTCGCGCCGGAACAGGAACCAGGTGAAACCCTGCAGGCCCACGATGGTGACGAGCGCCAATGTGCCCGCCCAGCGCGCACCGGAGCGCGCGAACAGCACCACGACACCGGTGCCCATCACGAGCAGGAAGATGAGTCCGGGGAAACGCTCGTTCGGCTCCTTCAAGGTCGTGCCGAGCAGCACATTCTCCAGCGCTTCGGCATGAAGGTCGCCCAGGCTCTTGTGGCCGAGCGGCGTCGCATAGACCTCGCCCGGCGGCGCGATCACGAGGATGGCGTGGTCGAGCGCGCCGGCGGGCAGCTTGCCGTCGTCCAGGGCCGCGGCGGAGACATGCCGCGCCCCCGCGCCGCGCGCGAAATAAAGCGCGAGGCTGCCGTCCTGCAGCAGCGGCGCGTCGAACTTGCCCGCGCCGGCGGTGGCGAGCGCGGTGGAAGCGTTGACGCCGGGAATGCCGGTCGCGGCGCTGGCGAGCGTGATGTCGGTCCCGGCCGCGAGGCGGATCGTCTCCGCGTCCAATGACGGCACCGGCTTGCCACCCAACCGGAACACCAGCGGCATGCGCCGGATCTTGCCGTCTGCATCGGGAATGAGATTGAGCGCGCCCTGGCCCGCGCTCGACGCTGTGACGACCGGCGGCACGCCGGCTGCGGCGGGGAAATCGGGCACGGCGCGCAGCGCGTCCCGGTCGGCGATGCCGAGCGTCGATTTGACCGGCGCGGAGGTCCCCGTATCGCCCAAGGTGAAGCCTGTCACCGCCATCATGCCGGCCAGCGACTGGGCGAGCCTGGAGTCCGGGGCGGGGAGCTTGGCGAGTTCGGCGCGGGCCGGGTCGTCGGCCCCAAGCAGCGCGGCCAGATGGTTAGGCGCGGCGGGGTCCGGCTTGTCCAGCGGTACGGCGAGGACCACGGTCGAGGCCCCGGCGGCCTTGGCCTCGTCGGTCAGCTTTGCCAGCACCAGTTGCGACCACGGCCACGGGCCGAAGCGCGCCTCGCTCGCCGTATCGGCGTCAAGCACGCGCAGCTTGGCGGAATCGTCGAAGGTGCGGGGCGCAAGTGATTGATATGTATCGAATTCCGCGCCCCGGAGCCGTCCGGTCAGCGTCGGCGGATCGGCGAACAGGGCCAAGCATGCCGCCACCAGCGTGGCGAGCGGCAACGCCCATACGGCTATCAGCTTGGTCCCCATGGCGATTTCTATCGCGCAGAAGGCGCTGAAAGGGAAGGTGGAATTCTGCGTATCAAATCGATGACACCGGCGTCACTTTTTACTTGTCAGTCACCGCGCCCATGCTTAGCTTTCGCCGCCGCTATCGCTCGAGGCCTGTCATGGAAAACATCACCAAGGATCCCGCCTACAACGCCGTCGATCCTTCCGACTTTCCCGCCATGCTGGAGGTCAACCGCTATGGCGAGCGCTCCACGGCCTTCGACAAGATCATCTCCGCGACCCACGACCATTTCTGGGATCCGCTGGACACCAAGTATATCGACTTCTCCACGCCCTTCGACATCGCCAAGGATTACATCGTCAATCCGGAACTGAATGGCGATCTGAAGACCGCCATCGGCAGCAAGCTCGACGAAGGCCAGAAGATCAAGCTCGCCAATCTCGACACGCTGTGGACCATGTCGTCGATCCTGCATGGCGAGCAGGGCGCGCTGTCGCTGTCCGCCTCGCTGTGCCACATCCTGCGCGATCCGGGCGCCCAGGAATATGCCGCCAACCAGACGCGCGAAGAGGCGCGCCATGTCACGGCGTTCTCCAAATACATCCATGCGCGCTGGGGCAAGCCCGTCGCCGTCGGTCCCGCGCTCGGCGATCTGCTCAAGGACATCGTCGCCTCGCCGCTGGTCTGGAAGAAGATCGTCGGCATGCAGATGCTGATCGAGGGCTTGGCCATGGGCGCCTTCGCCACGCTCTACAAGGAAGCCCGCGATCCGTTGCTGCGCCAGACCTGCCAGCTGGTGATGACCGACGAAGCCTTCCATCACAAATTCGGAAAGATCTGGGCCGACCGCACCATCCCCAAGCTTTCCCAGTCGGAGCATGAGCTGATCGAGGATTGGGCGGCGCAGGTGTTCCAGGTCCTGCTCTTCAATCTCGGCTCGCCCGATCAGAAGGAATGGATCTATCGCGAGGTCGGCCTCGACCCGGCCTGGTGCCAGTCCGCGTTCCTCGAAGCCTTC
The DNA here is from genome assembly GCA_036491175.1 of Rhizomicrobium sp. Classification (GTDB taxonomy): domain Bacteria; phylum Pseudomonadota; class Alphaproteobacteria; order Micropepsales; family Micropepsaceae; genus Rhizomicrobium. The sequence continues at coordinate 21,084 of DASXCJ010000034.1, read as the reverse complement.
ACCGATGCGGAGATCCGCAAGGAGCTCCAGGAATCCACCAACATCTTCCGCGTGCTGGTGAAGACCCTGCTCAAGGCCGGCATCATCACCGACCGCACGCGGGGCGTCTACGCCGCGTTCCTCGACATGCACGAGCTCTATGCCGAGAGCGACCGCATGGTCGGCGACGACATCGCCGAGGAAGGCATCAAGTACCTGATCCAGCTCAACGGCGGAAAGTTCGTCAGCTCCGCGCTCTTGGCGGCGGAGTAGTTCTTGTCCTCCCCGCCCCGCGGGGGAGGACAAGAAGAGACTGGGAGGCACGCATGGACATGAACCTCACCCGCGATCCGGCCTATGACGCCGCCGATCCGAGCGATTTCCCCGCGATGCTGGAGGTCGGGCGTTACGGTCGCCGCTCCACCGCCTTCGACAAGATCATCTCCGCGACCCACGACCATTTCTGGGATCCGCTCGACACCAAGTACATCGACTTCTCCGCGCCCTTCGACACCGAGAACGAATATCTCGTCCCGCCGCGGATGAATCTCGAATTGCAGACCGCCATCGGCGACAGGCTCAGCGAGAAGGAGAAGATCCGCTGGGTGAACAACTCCGTGCGCTTCTCGATCTCCTCGATCCTGCATGGCGAGTAGGGCGCGCTCGCGCTGTCGGCCTCGCTCTGCCATATCTTGAAGGACCCGGGCGCGCAGGAATACGCCGCCAACCAGACGCGCGAGGAAGCCCGCCACGTCACGGCGTTTTCGAAATACATACAGGTGCGCTGGGGCACGCCCAACCGCATCGGTCCGGTGCTCGGAAATCTGTTGGTCGAGATGGTGTCCTCGCCCTTCGTCTGGAAGAAGCTCGTCGGCATGCAGATGATCGTCGAGGGCCTCGCGATGGGCGCCTTCGCGAGCTTCTACACCTACGCCGAGGATCCGCTTCTGAAACGTCTCTGCCAATTGGTGATGACGGACGAAGCCTTCCACCACAAATTCGGGAAGATCTGGGCCGACCGCACCATCCCCAGGCTCAGCCGGGAGGAGCGCGAGAAGGTCGAGGATTGGGCGGCGCAGGTGTTCATCGGATTGCTGCGCAATCTCGGCTCGCCCGATCAGAAGAAGAAGCAATTCGAAGCTTTCGGCCTCGATTACGAATGGGCGCAGGGCGCGATGATGGAGGCGTTCACCGACGCCAACCTGCGCAAGCGCATGCAGGACGGCACCAACATCTTCCGCGTGCTCATCAAGACGCTGCTCAAGGCCGGCATCATCACCGACCGCACCCGCGGCCAATACGCCGCCTTCGTCGACATGGCGGAACTCCACGCCGAAGGCGACCGCATGATCGGCGACGACATCGCCGAGGAAGGCATCAAATATCTGATGACCCTGAACGGCGGCAAGGCGCTGACGACGCCATCGGCGTTGATGGCTGCGGAGTAGCATCCAGATAATTCTGCGCGAGGGCCTGATAGAGGCCTTCGTGGCAGACAAGCTTGGAGCACGCCGTGGCGATCAGCGCGGCGGCCATCAGCGGCACCAGCATTTTGTGGTTGTCCGTCATCTCCGAGACGATGACGAAGCTGGTGATCGGCGCCTGCACGACGCCCGCGAAATAAGCGACCATCCCGATCAGCACGATCGCGCCCACCGGCGCGCCCGGGAAGAACCGCGCGACATCCGCGCCAAGCCCCGCGCCGACCGACAGCGAAGGCGAGAAGATGCCGCCGGGGATTCCGCTGACCGCGGAAAGCACGGACGCGGCGAACTTCAGCGGCGCGAAGGACCAGTCGAGCGGCTTCGTGCCGTGCAGCGCCGCGCGCACATGGATATAGCCGGTGCCGAAGATCTGGTTGCCAGACAGCAGACCGCACGCCGCCACGCCCAGCCCGCAGGCGATGGCGAAGACAACCGGATGGCGCTTGATCCAGCCGCCGATTTCACCTGGCACGCCCTTGGCCATGAAGATCAGCATGCGCGCGAACAGCCCGCCCAATAATCCGCCGAGCACGCCGCAGATCGGGATCGACAGCCAGTCGGTCCCGGTCGCCAGCATCGCGCCGGTCGAGCCGAAATAGGCGTAGTTGCCGTAGAGCGCGAGCGAGGTGAGGCCGGCCAGGATCACCGCGCCGATGATGAGGCCGGATGTGCGCACCTCGAAGCTGCGGCTGATCTCCTCGATGGCGAAGACGATGCCGGCGAGCGGCGCGTTGAACGCGGCGGCGACGCCGGCAGCCGCGCCCGCGATGATGAGGCCCGGCTGACGGCGCGGCGTCAACCGTCCGATCTCGAACATCAGCGACGCGCCCACCTGCACGGTCGGCCCTTCGCGGCCGACCGACGCGCCCACGAGCAGCGAGGCCAATGTCATCACCACCTTGCCGAACGCGGCCTTGAGGCTGACGAAGCGCCGCCGTTCTTCCGGCGTGTCGAGGCCTTGCGCCGCGATGGCTTGCGGAATGCCGGAACCTTGTGTGCCGGGAAAGTACCGCGCCGTCACCCAGGCGACGAAGCCAAAGCCCAGCGGCGTCAAGACGAGCGGCGCGTAAGGAAAGTGCCGCAGCATTTCGCGGAATGCGTGCTGTGCGCCGTCGGCGACGTAAGCCAGCGCAACCGCCGTCAAACCCACGGCCAGCGCGCCACCCGTGAAAATCAACCGCCGCTGCCAGCGCCGCGACAGCGCGCGCAGACGTCTGATATGCCGGAGGGGAAGCTGCATAGGAGCCTATAACGCATCCTCGGAAGGATCGTGGCGCGACGTATTGCTGCTGTCAGTGGGCCCGCTGCGGGCCGCAAGTGGACCTCCATCGCCGGGGGCCGCGCCGCGCCCGAAATCCGCCCGCCGGACTCGGATTTCTGTGGCTTTTCCGCGCCTTGGCTTCCGTTCCTCGCCTTGCAGCCTTAACGTGCCCTCCCTATATACCCCCCATACCGGGCGGACATTCGTCTCGTGCCGGTTTTGTCAATTGAATCAATGGGGATGGGCCGGAAGGCGCTCGGTTCGAGGCCAGGACCCCTTGCCCGTGAAAGAGGAACAGACATGGCGAAAGTGATCGGTATCGACCTTGGCACGACGAATTCGTGCGTTGCGGTCATGGAGGGCGCTGCCCCCAAGGTCATCGAAAATTCGGAAGGCGGGCGCACCACCCCCTCCATCGTGGCGTTTTCCGGCGACGGCGAGCGTCTGGTCGGACAGGCTGCCAAGCGGCAGGCCGTCACCAATCCTGAATTCACCTATTTCGCGATCAAGCGGCTGATCGGCCGCCGCTTCGACGACCCGATGACCCAGAAGGACATCGGCATGGTCCCCTACAAGATCATCAAGGCGGACAATGGCGACGCGTGGGTACAGGGCCGCGACTCCAAGAAGTTCGCGCCCAGCGAAGTCTCCGGCTTCATCCTGCAGAAGATGAAAGAGACCGCCGAAGCCCATCTCGGCGAGAAGATCACCCAGGCCGTGATCACCGTGCCGGCCTACTTCAACGACGCCCAGCGCCAGGCGACCAAGGACGCCGGCAAGATCGCGGGCCTCGAAGTGCTGCGCATCATCAACGAGCCGACCGCGGCCGCGCTTGCCTACGGCATGGACAAGAAGGGCGCCGGCACCATCGCGGTCTACGACCTTGGCGGCGGCACGTTCGACGTGTCGGTGCTGGAGATCGGCGACGGCGTGTTCGAGGTGAAGTCCACCAACGGCGACACGTTCCTCGGCGGCGAGGACTTCGACCTTCGCCTCGTTGGCTATCTCGCCGATGAGTTCAAGAAGGAAGCCGGCATCGATCTGCGCGGCGACCGTCTGGCGCTTCAGCGCCTGAAGGAAGCGGCGGAGAAAGCCAAGATCGAATTGTCGAGCGCCATGCAGACCGAAGTGAACCTGCCCTTCATCACGGCGGACGCCTCGGGTCCGAAGCATCTGACGATGAAGATCACGCGCGCCAAGCTGGAAGCCCTGGTCGACGATCTCGTCCAGAAGACCATCGCCCCGGTGAAGCAGGCGCTCAAGGATGCCGGCGTCACGGCCAGCCAGATCGACGAGGTCATCCTCGTCGGCGGCATGACCCGCATGCCCAAGGTCCAGGAAGTCGTGAAGCAATTGTTCGGCAAGGAACCGCACAAGGGCGTCAACCCCGATGAAGTGGTCGCCATGGGCGCGGCCATCCAGGCCGGCGTGCTCAAGGGCGAAGTGAAGGACGTGCTCCTTCTGGACGTGACGCCGCTGTCGCTGGGCATCGAGACCTTGGGCGGCGTGTTCACCCGCCTGATCGACCGCAACACCACGATCCCGACCAAGAAGAGCCAGGTGTTCTCGACCGCCGAAGACAATCAGACGGCGGTGACGATCCGCGTTTTCCAGGGCGAGCGCGAAATGGCCGCGGACAACAAGATCCTCGGCCAGTTCGATCTCGTGGGCCTTCCGCCCGCGCCGCGCGGCGTGCCGCAAGTCGAAGTCACCTTCGACATCGACGCCAACGGCATCGTCTCTGTCACGGCCAAGGACAAGGCCACCGGCAAGGAGCAGCAGATCCGCATCCAGGCCTCTGGCGGCCTCTCGGAAGCCGACATCAACAAGATGGTGAAGGACGCCGAAAGCCACGCTGCCGAGGATAAGAAGCGCAAGGAAGGCGCGGAGGCCAAGAACCATGCCGACGCGCTGGTCCACACGACCGAGAAGGCGCTGTCGGAGCACGGCTCCAAGGTGGCGGATGCCGACCGCACCGCGATCGAGAATGCGCTCGCCGCGCTCAAGGAAGCGATCAAGTCGGACGACCCCGACGACATCAAATCCAAGACCGAGGCGCTGGCGCAGGCTTCCATGAAGCTGGGCGAGGCGATGTACAAGGCCCAGCAGGCCGAAGGTGCGCAAGGCGCGCCCGGCGGCGAGCAGCCCAAGGACGACAATGTCGTGGACGCGGAATTCTCCGAGGTCGACGACAACAAGAAGGGCGCTGCGTAACGGACTCGGCTCGGGGCAGGCGTCATGGATATCCGTTTGTCGATCGTGAAGGCATCGAGACTCGATGCCACGGACGCGTCGATAAAGGTCCGTAACGACGGAACGGAAGCCTGCCCCCCGGGTGTCGTGTTTGGGCATGCTCGGCAAGAGGGCGAGGACGCTGTTGAGTTTGTGACATTCACCAGCGTTCTTCCGCTATCGCCGGGCGCTCAAACGAGTCTCGATACCGGGACGGTCATTTGCTGGGACTCGATGGTGCTGTTCGCCTATGTGACGCAAGATCTCGCCACCTTTCCGCTGCATGTGAAAATCACGGAAAAGACCTGGGCCGGCTTCAATGTCACGACAGACTTCTAGCCGGTTGATGGCGGAGACGGGTTGGCAATGACCAAGAGGTGTTACTACGAAGTCCTGGGCGTGGAGCGCACGGCGACCGTCGACGTCATCAAGGGCGCCTATCGCAAGCAGGCGAAAGAACATCATCCAGACGCCAATCACGGCGACTCCACCGCCGAAGTGCGCTTCAAGGAAGTCAGCGAAGCCTATGAAGTCCTGAAGGACGGCCAGAAGCGCGCCGCTTACGACCGCTTTGGCCATGCCGCGTTCGAGAACGGCGCTGGCGGGCGCGGCGGCGGCAATCCGTTCGATTTCGCCTCCTCTTTCACCGACATCTTCGACGATCTGTTCGGCGAGTTCACCGGCGGCCGCAAGGCGCGTCGCCAGAATCGCGGACAGGATCTCCGCTTCAATCTCGAGATTTCTCTCGAGGAAGCGTTCAAGGGCCGCCAGGCACAGATCAAGGTGCCGACAGCCGTCGCCTGCGAAGGCTGCGGCGGTTCGGGCGCGGAGTCCGGCACCAAGGCCGAGCAATGCCCGACTTGTTCCGGCATCGGCAAGGTGCGCGCGCAGCAGGGCTTCTTCACCATCGAGCGCACCTGCCCCAATTGCCGGGGCAATGGCCGCATCATCAAGAACCCCTGCAAGGCCTGCCGCGGCGCGGGCCTGGTGCAGAAGGAGCGCACGCTACAAGTGGACATCCCGCCCGGCGTCGAGGAAGGCACGCGCATCCGGCTCTCGGGCGAAGGCCAGGCGGGCTTGAACGGCGGGCCGGCGGGCGATCTCTACATCTTCGTCTCCGTCACCCAGCATCCGATCTTCCAGCGCGACGGCCACGATCTGTATTGCCGCGCGCCGGTGTCGTTCACGTCCGCCGCTTTGGGCGGGGCTATCGAAGTGCCGACGCCCGATGGCGGCCGCGCCAAGGTCGCCATCCCCGAAGGCGCGCAGAATGGCCGCCAGTTCCGCCTGCGCGGCAAGGGCATGCCGGTGCTGCGAGGCGGTGGGATGTCCGGCGATCTCTATGTCGAGCTTCAGGTCGAGACGCCGATCAAGCTCACCAAGAAGCAGAAAGAACTCCTGCGCCAATTCGAGCAGGACGCCACCCCCGGCTCGCAGCCGGAATCCGAAGGCTTCTTCGCGAAGGTGAAGGAATTCTGGGGCCGCCACGCTTAAAGCCTCGGTGTCACGGCCCGCCTCGTGCGGACCGCCCAGGTGGCCGCGCACTGCTTCTCATACCCATCACCGTCATGGCCCGGCTTGTCCGGGCCACCCAATTTTCGCTCTTCAAGAAACAAAATGGTCGGCCCGCATGAAGCGGCCATGACGAGGTCGGGGTGGTGGGAGAGAAGCAACACCATCTGGGTGACCCGCATTCGCAGGCCATGACACATTTGTTGTGATTCCACGCAATCATCGCCGCGCTTAACTCAGCGCTGGCAATCCTTCATCGGATCATCGTGCGTGATGGCGCAAGCCATCAGCGCGCCGGTTTCGGGACCATACGTCCGCGCGAGCAATTCCTTGAACGTCAGCCATTTGTCCTTGGTGTCGTCGATGGCGGCGTCCACGGCGTGGGCGAAATTGTCGTCGTGCATGCCGCGCGGCGTCGTGCCCACGCCCAACAGCGGATCGATGGCGCCGGTGTCCTTGTTCACCACCGCGTGCTTCACGCGATGCAGCCCGTCGCCGTAATTGCAATGGCTCTTCTCCGGCGGCTTGTCGAAGCAACCGGTGATCAGCCCGTCCGGAAACGCTGGGCTGTCATTGCGCAAGTCCAACCAGGGCGCGCGGCTATTCATGCCCAGACCGGGCGGATTCTCCGATCCGATGGGCTGCGATGTATCCGCCACATCCACCCAGTTGCTGTGCGAATAGAAGTCTTGCGAGGCATGCAGCAGGATTCCCAGATCCTCGATCACATTGCATTTCGCATGGCCTTTGACCTGACCGACGAACAGGCACGGCATCGCCATCTGGCTGTCGCGCAAGCGTCCGCCGGCACCGACAAGTTCGCCCGCGTCACTCACCGCCGCGCGAAGTTCCGCCACCATCCAGGCGCGGCAACGCTCCAGCGCCGCGCGCGCCGCATCCTTGGCATGCGGGTAGCCGGGAACGTCGAGGAAGTCGCCGCTGTCGCAATGCGCTTTGTTCTCCGGCACCAATTCGCCGCGGTCGGGAATGCCGATGGCGCCGAAATTGTCGTCGTCGCCGGCCAGCTCCTTCAACGTCTTCTTCTGGAAGCAATTGCCGTCATCGATCAGCCCGCAGGCGAGGGCATGGCGCGTGATGCGCTCATGCTCCGCATTCTGCCCCGCGCCGCGCACCGTGCCGAAGCCGAACGCGGCCTGCGCGCCAAGCAGCAGAAACCCGCAAGCGGCCAGGGCCGCGTATCTCGTTGTGGTTGTCATCCTGCCCCCGGCGAAGCCCGGATGCTCCGCCGCGCCGGCACGCGCGTCAAGCAGGCTTGAACAGCGCGTTGAAATTCGGGCAATCGCCGCTGTTGGCGAAGATCGCGTCGGGCTTGCTCTCGTCCAGGAACTGCCTGATCCCGCGCACCGCCGCGCCATAGGCCGCGCAACCGATCTGCGCGCCGGTGCTGATGCGTCGCACGCCGATTTTTTTGAGATCGGCGATCGGCGGTAGCGCCCGCATCACCAGGCAGTTCACCGGCAAAGTCACCGCCTTCACCACGTCGCCGATATCGGCCAGGTTCGCCATGCCCGGCGCGAAGAAGCCGTCCGCGCCAGCCTCCGCATAGAGCTTGCCGCGTCGGATCATCTCCGCAAGCTTCTGGTCGTCGGGCCCCAGGTTCTTCAGGTATACGTCGCAGCGTGCATTGATGAAGATGTCTTTCCTGGTGGCGCGGATCGCCTTGATCTTGGCGGCGAGAAGTTCGGGCGGATCGCGCCCGTCCTCGATATTGATCCCGGCCACGCCCAGCCCGATCAGCGCGGAGACATACGCCGCCACTTCGCCGGGGTCGGAGGAATAGCCCGCTTCGCTGTCCACCGTCAGCGGCACGGTGATGACGCGCAGCATCTCCCGCGTCGCCGTCATGACCACCTCGTGCGGCATGGCCTCGCCGTCGGCATAGCCATGGCACCAGGCGACCGCCGCGCTGGACGAGGCCACGGCCTGATCGCCCGCCTCCTCGGCCATGCGGGCGCTGGCGGCGTCCCAGCCATTGGCCAGGAGCAAAAAACCCCGGTGCAAGGCGCGGAATTTCGTGGTCTGTTCCGATTGGGTCGGGGATGCCATGGAAGCCTCCGGCGGTTTCGTGCGTTGCCACCATGGTCCCGAGGGGGCTGCCGCTCAATCGCCGAAATTCGATGGCTGAAATGCTTGCGCAAATTTGCTAGGGGAGACCATGGCCAGCAACACCGCCGCCGCCCATCTCCATTTCCTCAAGGGGTTGATCGCCCGGCCGAAGAATGTCGGCGCCATCGCGCCTTCAAGCCCCGCGCTCGCCCGCGCCATCGCCCAACAGGTCGATCCCAAGCTCGACGGCCCCGTGCTGGAGCTCGGTCCCGGCACCGGCGTGGTGACCGAGGCGCTGCTCGAGCGCGGCGTCGCGCCCGAGCGCATCACCGCCATCGAATACGACCCCGAATTCGTCAGGATGGTGCAGGACCGTTTCCCGCGCGTTCAGGTCGTGCGCGGCGACGCCTTCGATCTGGAGAAGACCTTGGGCAGCGGCGAGCCTTTCGCCGCCATCGTCTCTGGCCTGCCGCTGCTCAACCATCCGGTCGAGCGCCGCCACGCACTCATCGAGGGCGCGCTCGCGCGGCTGAAGTCCGGCGCGCCCTATATCCAATTCTCCTACGGCACCAAGCCGCCGATCCCAGCGCCGCCCGGCGCCACGGTGAAACGCGCCGCCCTGATCCTGCGCAACCTGCCGCCGGCACGGGTGTGGGTGTATCGGCGGGTCTGAAACAAAAAGGCCCGCGGATTCTCCGCGGGCCTTTCGTATCGGATGAAGCGCAGATTACTCCGCGGCTTCCGCCAGCATCGGCGCGGCTTCGAGGACGTCTTTGCCGACATGGGCTTCGAACTTCTTGAAGTTGTCGCGGAACATGCCGACCAGCTTCTTGGCCTGCGCGTCGTAGGCGGCCTTGTCGGCCCAGGTGTCGCGCGGGTTCAGGATCTTGGTGTCGACGCCCGGCACCGCCACCGGCACGCGGAATTTGAAATGCGGATCGATGCGCATCTCGACATTGGCGAGGCTGCCGTCGAGCGCCGCGGCCAGAAGCGCGCGCGTCGCCTTGATCGGCATGCGTGAGCCTGTCCCGAAGGCGCCGCCGGTCCAGCCGGTATTGACCAGCCAGCAATCGGCCTGGTGCGCGGCGATGAGGTCGCGCAACAGATTGCCGTATTCGGTGGGGTGGCGCGGCATGAAGGGCGCGCCGAAGCAGGTGGAGAAGGTCGGCTGCGGCTCCTTGCCCAGGCCCTTTTCCGTGCCGGCCACTTTCGCCGTGAAGCCGGAGAGGAAATGGTACATCGCCTGGCTCGGCGTCAGCTTGGAGATCGGCGGCAGCACGCCGAAGGCGTCGGCCGTCAGCATGATGACGTTCTTGGGATGGCCGGCGCGGCCCGTATCGCTCGCATTCGGAATGAAGTCGATCGGATAGGCGGCGCGGGTGTTCTCCGCGTAGTGCGCGCTGTCGAGATCGAGCACGCGGGTCTTGGCGTCCATCACCACGTTCTCGAGCACGGTGCCGAAGCGCTGCGTGGTCGAATAGATTTCCGGCTCGGCTTCCTTGGAGAGCTTGATCGCCTTGGCGTAGCAGCCGCCTTCGATGTTGAAGACGCCATGCTCGCTCCAGCCATGCTCGTCGTCGCCGATAAGCGTGCGCGTCGAGTCGGCGGAGAGCGTCGTCTTGCCGGTGCCGGAGAGGCCGAAGAAGATCGCGCTCTTGCCGTCCTTGCCGACATTCGCCGAGCAATGCATCGACATCACACGCTTGGGCGGAAGCAGATAGTTCATGATGGTGAAGACGGATTTCTTCATCTCGCCGGCATAGGAGGTGCCGCCGATCAGGACCATCTTCTTGGTGAAGTTGACGGCGATCACCGTCTTGCTCGCCGAGCCGTGCTTCTTCGGATCGGCTTCGAAGTTCGGCAGGTCGATGATGGTGAATTCCGGCGCGAAGCCCGTGAGCTGTTCGGCGGTCGGGCGGATCAGGAGCTGGTGCACGAAGAGCGAGTGCCAGGCATATTCGGTGACGATGCGCACAGGCAGGCGATGAGCGAGATCGGCGCCGCCGAACAGATCCTTCGCGAAAAGCTCGCGCCCCTCGGCGAACGCCATCATGTCGGCGTAGAGCGCATCGAAATGCGCCGGCGTCATCGGCTTGTTGTTGTCCCACCACACCTGGGATTCGGTGGAGGCATCGCGCACGACGAATTTGTCATTGGCCGAGCGGCCGGTGTGCTGGCCGGTGAGCACCACCATCGGGCCGCTCTGGGCGACATGGCCTTCGCGGCGCTGGATCGCCTCTTCGTAAAGCGCCGGCACCGAGAGATTCCAATGCACGGCTTTCAGGTTGCGAAAGCCCTGTTGCTCCAGGCCGAAGGCGCCCGATTTCTGCTCTGACATGGATGCTCCTTAGTAACCCCTGAGGCGGCCCTTGGCCTATATGTCGGGGGAGAATACCCGTTTGGGCGTTCCGCCGGAACCTCCTACGCCGCCCGGCCAAAAATTCAAGCCAAGCCGTCATATATGGTAATGACGAATTGCCGCGCCGTTTGCGCGTGTTAAGACACGGAAACCATGGCCCTTTCCGACGAGGAACTTGAGCGCTACGCCCGCCATATCGCCCTGCGGCAGGTGGGGGGCGTGGGCCAGGCCCGGCTCAAATCCGCCAGGGTCCTGGTGGTGGGCGCCGGCGGGCTGGGCAGCCCGGTCATCCTCTATCTGGCCGCCGCCGGTGTGGGCGCCATTGGAGTGGTGGACGACGACCATGTCGCCCTCTCCAACCTCCAGCGCCAGATTGCCCACCGCACCGCCGATATCGGACGTCCCAAGACGGACTCCGCCGCCGCCGCCGCCCGAGCCATCAATCCGGGGGTCGCGGTCGAGACCCATCCCGTCCGGCTGACCTCCGAGAACGCCGCCGGCCTGCTCGGGCGCTACGACATCGTGGCCGACGGTTCGGACAATTTCGCCACCCGCTTCCTGGTCAACGATGTCTGCGTCCGGCTGGGCAAGACGCTGGTCTCCGCCGCCGTCACGGAGTTCGACGGCCAACTCGCCACCTTCAAGCCGGGTGGGCCCTGCTATCGCTGCATCTTCCCTGAGCCGCCGCCCGCGGGAACCGTGCCGTCCTGTACCGAGGCGGGTGTGCTGGGCGCGGCCGCGGGCGTGATGGGCACGCTGCAGGCGCTGGAAGTGTTAAAAGAGATTACCGGCGCGGGCGAAAGCCTCTCCGGCAAGCTCCTCATCTACGACGCGCTGGAGACGCGCTTTCGCACCGTGCGCGTACGCCCCGACAAGGCCTGCCCGCTGCAACACGCTTAACCGCAGATTAAATCGAGACGCGCAAACTCCATGACGGGAGCGCGTATGCCACAGGAAATCCATTACGAGATCTTCAGCCGCAAAGGCGCCAAGGGCGGCTGGACGATGCATGACGTCACCGGCGATCGCGCGGGCGCCCTGCGCCAGGCCGAACAGCTCATGGCCGACGACCAGGCCACCGGCGTCAAGGTCGTGAAGGAGACCTATAACGACGCCACCGGCGATTATCTGACGCTCAAGATTTTCGAGGACGGCAAGAACAAGCACAAATCCGATCCGGCGCAGGAGGACGTGCCGCACGCTCTGCCCTGCTTCAAGCCCGACGATCTCTACTCGTATCACGCGCGCGCGACCATGGCGCGGCTGATCGGCGAATTCCTCGCCCGCCAGAAGATCACCGTGACGGAGCTGATCCACCGCGCCGACCTGCTGGAGAAGTTCGAGGCCACCGGCACGCTCTATCAGCACGCCATCCAGAAGATCGCGGTGGCCCAGGCGTCCTCGACCACCACGCCGGTGCAGCAGATCATCAAGAGCCTCAACGATCTCGTCACCAAGGCGATCAACCGCGTCTATCGCGACGCCAAGCGCGACTGTTTTGCGGACGTGAAACGCGGCGGCTTCGGCGCGCTGGCGGCCAAGCTCGCGGAGGGCAGCGACGATCCCTATTTGCTGAACGGCGCCATCGCGCGCTATCTCGCACCCGCCAAGGGGTGGGACGAGAAGCTCTTGATGCTGCTCGCGCTCTTGCCCGAACTCGCCGAAGCCAATATCGGCCGCAACCTGCTGGCCGGCAGCGTCGAATCCATCGCCGCGGAAATCCTCAATGGCGGCGCGGCGCTGCACGAGCTCGCCGGCGCAAGCGAGAATCTGGGCGCGGCGCTCACGGCCCTGGTCGAGTTGTTCCTCGCGCGCGAGACCGACGATGCGCAGACCGGCCTCGCCGCGCTCACCCGCCATTTCGCCGCAGACGAATTGCCCGCTGCGCGCACCGCCATCGCCAACCGCATCATGGCCGAGCTCAAGAGCCAGCGCCGCCTCTGCCCCAACTCGCTGGTCGACGAACTCAAGACCTTGCGCCGCATCGCCAACAAGCTGGTGCTGGGCCAGGGCAAATATCTCTCCCACGAGGACCTGATCGCGGCCTTCACCCTGCGCTCCAAGCGCCTCGTCACCCACGAATCGGTGAGCGCGCATCTGGCCGAAGCCGCGGCATCCGATGAGAAGCTCGAACGCCTCTTGCTGATCGAGGAGAACATCATCGGCGCGGAGAACAAGCGCCAGCTTGCCGCTTTCGCCGCGCCGCTGATCGCGTCCTCCGCCTTCGAACAGCTCTTCCTCTTCGCCAAGACGCCGGTGCTGGAGCGTCTCCAGCGCCTCGCCGCCCTGCAGGCGCGCGTGTTGCGTTCCGGCTTCCAGGACATCCAGAAGGACGAGATCGCCGGTGCGCTCGACCATCTCGCCTCGGAAGCCGAGGCGCGCGCGCGGTTGCTCGAGGCCATCGAGGCCAAATCGCCGACGCATGTCGACAAGACCATCGCGATCCTGCGGCTCTCCACAGCGGGCGTGTTCACCGAAGGTGCGCTCTCGGCCAAGGCCCGCGCCCTGGTCCTGCGCCAGATCGGCCAGCCGGGGTTTCTTACCGGCTACATCGCGCATCAGCCGAAAACGGCCGACGCCGCCACCGTCGAACTCGTCCATAACCTCGAAAAGATCGGCATCACCCACGACACGGGCTTGAAGACGATCGCGGCTTAGCACTCCTCTGTCCTCCCCGGCGAGCGCCGCGCACTTCCCTCGCGCTTCGCGCTCGCCGGGGACGACAGGAGAATGCTTAATGCGCCTCGTCCCAGTTCTGGGCGGCGCGGGCGTCGACGACGAGGGGGACAGAGAGGGCCAGCGCGGGAAGCGCGGCTTTCTCCATCACATGCACGGCGAGCTTCGTGAGCGTCTCGACCTCCTTGTCGGGCGCTTCGAAGACGAGTTCGTCATGCACCTGCAGCAGCATCTTGGCTTTGAGTTTCTTGGCGGCGAGCGCGTCCGGCACGCGGATCATGGCGCGGCGGATGACGTCGGCGGCCGTGCCCTGGATCGGCGCGTTGATCGCCGCGCGCTCGGCCCCGCCGCGATGGCCTTGGTTGCTCGAACGGATCTCGCGGATATGCACGCGCCGTCCGAACAGCGTTTCGACATAGCCGTGCTCGCGGGCAAAGGCCTTGGTCTCTTCCATGTAGTCGCGGATGCCCGGGAAGCGCTGGAAATATTTCTTGATGTAGTCGTCGGCCTCGCCGCGCGCGATGCCGAGCTGATTGGAAAGCCCGAAGGCGGAGATGCCGTAGACGATGCCGAAATTGATCGCCTTGGCTCTGCGGCGCACTTCCGAGGGCATCCCCTTCACCGGCACGCCGAAGATCTCCGACGCGGTCATGGCATGGATGTCGAGGCCCTCGGCGAAGGCCTGCTTCAATTGCGGGATGTCGGCGATATGCGCCAGCAGGCGCAATTCGATCTGGCTGTAGTCGGCGCTGACGAGCTTGGAGCCTTCCGCCGCCACGAAGGCGCGGCGGATGCGCCGGCCCTCCTCGGTGCGGATGGGGATGTTCTGGATATTGGGGTCGGTGGAGGCAAGCCGCCCCGTCGACGCCGCCGCCATCTGAAAGGAGGTGTGCACGCGCCCCGTCTTCGGATTGACGTAAGTGGGCAGGGCGTCGGTGTAGGTGCCGCGCAGCTTGGCGAGCTGCCGCCATTCCAGCACCTTGGTCGCGATGCTATGGCCTTGCGTCGCCAATTCCTCCAGCACGTCGGAATCGGTGGACCAGGCGCCGGTCTTGGTCTTGCGCCCTCCGGGCAGCTTGAGCGTGCCGAAGAAGAAATCGCCGAGCTGCTTGGGCGAGCCGATATTGAACGCGCCGCCCGCTTCCTTGTGGATTTCCGCTTCAAGCTTGGCCTGCGCCTTGGCGAAATCGTTGGAGAGCTTGCGCAGGAAATCCGCGTCGATCGAGATGCCGGCGCGCTCCATCTCCACCAGCACTGCCACCAACGGCCGCTCCAGCGTCTCGTAGACGGTGACCTTCTGCTCGGCGACGAGGCGCGGCTTGAGCAGCGCCTGCAGGCGGAACGTGACATCGGCGTCTTCCGCCGAATAGCGCGTGGCTTCCTTCACCGGCACGCAATCGAAGGTGACCTTCTCCTTGCCCTTGCCGGCGACGTCCGAGAACGTGATCGGCTTGTGCGCCAGGTGCAGTTCCGACAGCTCGTCCATGCCGTGGCCGTGCAGGCTGGAATCGAGCACGAAGGACATCAGCATCGTGTCGTCGAAGGGCGCGACCTGGATGCCGCGCTGGGCGAAGATCAGCCAGTCATATTTCATGTTCTGCGCGATCTTCAGCACGCCGGGGTCTTCCAGCAGCGGCTTCAGATGCTTCAGCACCTCGGCTTCCGGGATCTGCGGGACTTTGGCCGCATTGGCCAGATCGAGCCCATCGCCCGCGCGGTGGCCGCACGGGATGTAGCAGGCCTCGTTCGGCGCCACCGCGAGGCTCACGCCGCACAGGCTCGCCTGCATGCCGTCGAGCGACGTCGTCTCGGTGTCGACCGCCACCTTGCCGGTCTCGCGTGCGCGCGCGATCCAGCGATGCAGGCGCTCCAGACTCGTGACGGTCTCATAAGCGTCGTGATCGATGGGCTTGAGCAGCGCGCCCCGGTCCATCACCGCGCCGAGCGCGCCCTTGGCCTCGGGCACTAGCGATTTTCCGGCGGCGATCGGCGCCGCTTTCGTGTCCGCCGTCTTGCCCGGCGCGGGCAGCGCCTTCTCCGACGGATCGGGCGAAGCTTCCATGCTGTCGAGGTCTTCGATGCCGAAATGCGAGGCGGCGCGCCTGGTGATGGTGTTGAACTCCATCGCCTTCAGAAAGCCGATCAGCGTCTTGGGGTCCGGTTCCCGCACCGCGAATTCGTCGAGCGTCTCTTTCACCTTGACGTCGGCATCGAGCGTGACGAGGCGCTTGGAGATGCGCGCCAGCTCCGCGCCTTCGATGAGGGACTCGCGCCGCTTGGGCTGCTTGATCTCGCCGGCGCGCGCCAGCAGCGTTTCGAGATCGCCGTAGATGTTGATCAGTTCGGCGGCGGTCTTCACGCCGATGCCGCGCACGCCCGGCACATTGTCGGTGGAATCGCCCGCCAGCGCCTGGACCTCGATCACCTTGGAAGGCGGCACGCCGAAGCGCTCCATCACTTCCGCCGAGCCGATGGTCTTGTTCTTCATCGTGTCGAGGAGCTGGATCTTGCCGTCCTCGACGAGCTGCATCAGGTCCTTGTCCGACGACACGATGGTGACGCGCGCGCCCTTCTCCTTGGCCAGCCTTGCATAGGTGGCGATGAGATCGTCGGCCTCGTAATTCTCCATCTCCACGCAGGAGACGCCGAAGGCGCGCGTGGCGTCGCGCACCAGCGGGACTTGCGGGATCAGGTCCTCGGGCGGGTCGGGCCGGTTGGCCTTGTATTGGGGATAGAATGCGTTGCGGAACGTGGTCTTGCCGGCGTCGAAGATCACGGCGAGATGGGTGGGCGCGTCGCCGCCCTTCATGTCCTCGAGCAACTTCCACAGCATGTTGCAGTAGCCGGACACGGCGCCCACCGGCAGGCCGTCCGATTTGCGGCTGAGCGGCGGCAGCGCGTGATAGGCGCGGAAGAGATAGCCCGATCCATCGACGAGATAGAGGTGGTCGCCTTTTTTGATGGGCTGGCTCAATGCCCCGAGGCCCCGTGAGCGCGCGCCCCGGCCCGCAGCACGAAGCGGCGGTCGCAATAGGGGCATTCGACGAAATCCTCGTCGCCCATTTCGAGATAGACCTTGGGATGGCCCAATGCGCCGCCCACGCCGTCGCAGGCGACGCGGCTATCGTCCACTTCGATCACTTCGGGCGCTTCGACGGGCATTGCGGTGTTTTCCTCGGGTGCGGGCGGGACTATAGTTTCCCTGGATGGTCGTTCTCAACCGCATTTACACCAGAACCGGGGACAAGGGCGAAACCGGGCTCGGCGACGGCACGCGCCTGCCCAAATACGCGCCCCGGATCGAGGCCTTCGGCACCGTGGACGAGGCCAATGCGGCCATCGGCCTGGCGCGGCTCCACAGCATGGGCGAATTGGACGCGATGCTCGCCCGCATCCAGAACGATCTCTTCGACCTGGGCGCCGATCTCTGCGTGCCGGAAACGACGAAGCGCAGCGAGGGGCGCTTGCGGGTGGACGAGGCGCAGGTCGCGCGGCTGGAGCGCGAGATCGACGCCATGAACGCGGAGCTGACGCCGCTCAACTCCTTCGTGCTGCCGGGCGGGTCGCCGGCCGCGGCGCATCTCCATCTCGCCCGCACCATCGTGCGCCGCGCCGAACGGCTGATCGTGGAACTGGCGAAATCCGAGCCGATCAACGAGGCCGCTGTGCGCTACATCAACCGGCTGTCCGACCATCTCTTCGTCGCGGCGCGCTTCGCCAACGACAAGGGCGGCAAGGACGTGCTCTGGGTGCCCGGCGCGAACCGCTGATCGGTTATGCTTCCGTGTGACCGCGGCCGCCGAGGAAGGCGATCCCGGCGCCCAGCAACCCGAAGGGCAGGAACGCCCAGATGTTCAGGCAGTACTCGATGGCGCTCGCCACCGATCCGGGTGCGGTGTGCTCCAGCCAAGCCTTGAAGCCGTCGAGGCTGGGTTTGTCGATGGTGTTCCACACCTGCGCCAGCGAGCGCACGGTGAAGGCATCCTTCTCCAGCGAATTCATGATGTCGGCGCCGAGCAGCATCAGCCCGAGCACCAGCAGGACAAGGCAGATAAACCGGACAACCATTTCCATGGCCAAGGCCCCCTCGGACGCCAAAGCGTAAACGCGAGGGCCTCCGCGCACAAGAACGGCTAAGGCGAATTAACCAACAGCCGTGCCGGTTTGGTGAATTTCCGCGGCCCTGCGGCTCAGCCGATACGTCACAAGCCCGCCAGAGATGTCGATCGCGGCATGCACCGCCATCACCCACCACAGGCTCGCCGTCAGCACATAGAGCACCGCCAGGATCAGGCCGACGAAGCCCGTCATCAGCATGCCGCGCCAGCCCTGATAGGCGTGGCCGATGCCGAAGAGGAAAGACGAGGCGATCGCCGCGCCCACCAGGCCGGTCAGCGGCAACAGGAACCAGACAAGGAATCCGCGATAGACGAGTTCCTCCCATATGCCCGCATCCACCGACACCAGCATGAACAGCGAAAGCTCGGCCTTGTCGCGCGGTGTGATCTTGATGCGTTCGACGGCCTTCAGCGCCTTGCCGAGCTTGTCGCGCGGAATGCGGTTGACGCGCGCGATCTGCAGATAGCCCACCACCGCGATGACGGCGACGACGACAAAGCCGAACTGCCCGCGCGCGCCGATGGGCCAGTCGAGGCCCAGAAGCGCGAAGCTTCGTCCCGACCAGCACCACATCGCCAGCACGGCCGCGGCCGCGAGCGCGCCGCGCGCGATGGTGAACCAGTAGCGCGGCACCAGCGAGGCGCCTTCGCCGCGCGCGAGCTGCTTGCCCGCCACAACCGACATCGCCGGCATGACCAGCGCCGTGAACAGGAACAGCGCGATGTCGTACCAACTATGCGCGGCAAGGAATTGCGCGATCATCGATAGGGCGTTCCGTCCTTGTGGCAGAAGACGCCGTCATCGCGCGCCAGGAGCAGATCGATGTCGGGATAGGAGCAGACGTCGCCCGCCGTGCGCGTGCCAACTTCCAGATAGGTCGCGGTCCGCTGCGTGCGGTTCTCCAACCTATGTCCGTTGGGCACGTTCTTCGGGAAGGCCGCGCATTCGCCCGCGCGCAGAAGTTCCTCGCCGTCATCGGTGACCAGCACCAATTCGCCGTCCACGACGAAGACGAACTCGTCTTCGTTCGAATGCCAATGGCGCTGCGCCGACCAAGCGCCGGGCGGCAGCCGCGTCAGGTTCACGCCGAAATCGCCGATCCCGCCCGCATCGCCCAAGCCCTGCTTCAGGCGCGCGGCCACCGGCTCGTTATAGGGCGCGGGATAGCCCGAGCCCTGGCGCACGAAGACTTTCGAGATGTCGATCTTGGGCATGGCGGCCTCAGTAGTTCAGGCTGAAGTTGAGGAAGTGCAGGCTGAAGGCGAACCAGCAGAAGGAGAGGCAGGCCAGGCACAGCAGCACATCCGTCGCCTTGGTCCACCACGGCCGCGCACCGTCCGCGAACGCCACGCGCAATTCCCAGAAGGTGGCGATGGTCAGGAACACACCGATCCCCGTCAGCGCCTGCAGGATGGTGACGATGCCGTCGGACTGCGTGCCGAGGACGGTGAGATCGTTGCTGCCCATCGCGAGGAACGCGACCCAGCCCGCGATCGCCGCCGTGTCGACGAGCGCCGCCACCCGCGCCCAGCGATAGGCGAGCCGCGTATAGCCGGCGTAGCCGAGCGGGCGCTGATAGCGCCAGCGCAGCAACGCCTTGACCGGCCAGAACAGGCTCGTGAGCAGCAGCATCGCCGCCATCGCGATCATCAGCGGCACGTTCCAGGCCGAGGAGCGCCAGAAGCCCGCGCGCTGCAGCACTTCGATGGGCGGGAAATCGTCGGTGACGAGTTCGCTCACCGTGCCGTCCGCGGCATGGGCGATGAGGCTGCGCGTGCCGTTCACCTCGCGCCAATGCAGCGGGGCGATCTCGCGCCATTTCAGCGCCGCGCCGTTCAGCCCTTCGAGATCGCTGACCGTGATGGTGCCGTCGTCATTGGCGGTGACGTTGGATTCAGACGCGAGCGCGCCCAGGAACAGGAAGTTGGATTCCGAGCGGCGGCTGACGATGTAGCGGCCCACCACCAGCTTCGCGTCCTCCTTCGCCGTCTTCAGCGTCGGATCGTTGGCGGGCGCCGCCGGGAAATAGCGGTCCATGAAGCCGATCAACAGCGACTTGCGGATGCGCGCGTCCGGCTTGCCGGTGCTGTTCTGGGAGAAGAACAGGCCGATATGCCGGTCCAGCAACAGATGCAAATCGCTGTGGAAATATTGCGTGTCGCCGCCATGGCCGATGATCACCTGGCCGTTGCGGTCCTCGTGATAGAAGCCGTAAGCCATGCCGGGCAGGGCCGGATCGAGCTTGAACGCCGTGCCGTGCATCGTCCGCGCGGTGTCCGCATCCAGGATGCGCGCGGCGCCGTAAGCGCCGTCATTCAGGTGTGCGATCATGAAATGGGCGATGTCCTCGCCCGAGGCCGCGAGCGCGCCGGCGGGACCGACGTTTATGTACTCGAACTTCTTCGGCTCGCCCGAAGCCTGGTCATAGCCGGTGGACATGTCGCCCAGGAGAGTCTTGGGCAGCGGCTGGCGGAAGCTCGCATGCCGCATGTCGAGCGGCGCGAAGATGTGGCGTTCCACATAGCGCTCGAACGGCTCGCCCGAGACGCGTTGCACGATATAGCCCGCCAGCGCCGCCCCGTAATTCGAATAGGCTGAGACCTGGCCCGGCGGGAAGATGCGCGTCGGGACCCATTCCTTCAGGAAGGTCTCCAGCGGGATGAAGCCCCTGGGGTCGGTCGTGCCGAGATTGCGGATCGATTCCTCGAAGCCCGGCGTATGCGTCATCAGATCGCGAAGCGTGATGGGCTTGCCGAAGGCGGGCGGGATCTTGAAGTCGATATAGTCGTTGACGTCGCGGTCGAGGCCGAGCTTGTGCTGCGCCACGAGCTGCATCACCGAGGTCCAGGTGAAGAGCTTGGAGATCGAGCCGGGGCGGAACAACGTCGTCTTGGGATCGACCGGCTTGCGCGATTTCACATCGGAATAGCCATAGCCCTTCTCGAACAGGATATGCCCGTCCTTCACCACCACCACGACGATGCCGGCGACGTCGCCGCGCTCCATCGCGTAAGGGATCAGCCCGTCGAAATAGGCGCCGGCATCGTCCGCCGTCAGCGCATGCGGCGAGGGTGCAGGCGCCAGCGGGGCCGACGCGACCGCCCTGGGCTGCGTGATCGCGGGCGCAGGCCCCGTCGTCTGCGCCAAGACGGGGCTTGCCGCCAAAAACGCGGCCGCCGCCAAATACCGGATTTTCATGATCTACCCTCCGCCGCCTGTGAGAAGATTGGCACGGCGGCTAGATGTTGCAAGGGACTAGAGCAATTTTGGAATGAGCTGACTCGGAGTGGATTCCCAAAGCTGGTTTGATAAGCGAGTCTTGGATCGCGGTTGATTCGGGAGGCGCGGATGGCGCGACCCTATTCCCAGGATTTGCGGGTTAGGCTGGTTCGTTA
>DASXCJ010000033.1:0-37434 GCA_036491175.1 Rhizomicrobium sp. | reverse complement strand
GCCGATCAGCGCGATTCGCGGTAAGCCTGTGTCGATGCGCGTGCTCCTGATCGACGACGACGCTCGGCTCTTCGAGCTGCTCTCGACGTACCTCGAGCAGAACGGCGTCACCGTGAAGGGCGCGCGCGACGGCAAACAGGGCTTGCAGATGCTCGAGGAGGGCGGCGTGGATGCCGTCCTCCTCGACGTCATGATGCCCGGCATCGACGGGCTCGAGGTCTGCAAGCGCATCCGCGCGAAGAACAACAACGTGCCCGTCTTGATGCTCACGGCGAAGGGCGACGAGACGGACCGTGTCGTCGGGCTCGAGATCGGCGCGGACGATTACATCGCCAAGCCGTTCTCGCCGCGCGAGCTGGTGGCGCGCGCCGCCGCCGTGCTGCGCCGGACGCAGGCCCTGCCCCCGCGCCAGAAGCCGCCGGAAGCGGAGCAGATCCGCTTCGGCGAATGGACTCTCGATACCGCGCAGCGCGAGCTGGTCGGGCCGGACGGGATGGCGACGGCGCTGTCCTCCGGCGAGTTCAGCCTGCTGCGCGCTTTCCTCGAACGGCCGCGCATCGCGCTCACCCGCAACCAGTTGCTCGATCTCACCAAGGGCCGCGACGCGGAGCTGTTCGACCGCTCCATCGACAATCATGTCAGCCGCTTGCGCAAGAAGCTCGAGCCCGATCCCCGCAATCCGCGCTACATCAAGACCGTGTGGGGCGGCGGCTACATGTTCGCGATGGATCCGGACGGCGCATGAAGCCTAGATTCCTGAAAGTGTGGCCGCGCACATTGGGCGCGCAGCTCATCGTCGTCACGGCGCTCGCGGTGCTGATCTCCAATGTCGGCGTGGCGGTGTGGTTCGCCGCGACGCGCGAGAGCGAGAACATGAGCGCGCAGACCGAGCGCCGCCTCGACCGCGCCGCCTCCACAGCCGCCCTTCTCGCCGGCATCCCCGCCAAGGACCGCGAGCCCGTGGCCAAGACGATGAGCGTCGGCCTTTGGCAGTTCCGCATGCGCTACGGCAAGGTCGAGGCCGAGCCGATGACGCGGCAGGAGCACGCGCTGGCCGAGCGCGCCCGCCTGCTCTTGCCGCCCGAGCACGCCAGGCTTCCGGTGATCGTGCACTTCAAGACATTGCTCTATCCGAACGCACGCATGGCCCAGCTCAACGGCAAGCCGGATGGGCCGGGCGTGGAGATCACGATGCCGATCGTGCGCAACTCCTACCTGGTCGTCACCTTCTTCAGCCCGCCGCCGCCGCCCTGGCCGTTCCAGATCGCCATCGCGGCGCTGGCCGCCATCCTCCTCACCTCCAGCGCCGCCGCCCTGGTCGCGAGCCGCATGACGCGGCCGTTGCGGGAGTTGGCCGCCGCGGCCTCCATCGCGGCGCGCGGCGGCGCGGCCCACCCCGTCTCCGAGGTGGGACCGGAGGACATCCACCGCGCGGCCCACGCCTTCAACGCCATGACCGGACAGGTCCAGCGCACCCTGGAAAGCCAGCGCCAATTGCTCTCCGCCGTCGGCCATGACCTGCGCACGCCGATCACGGCCATGCGCATCTCCACCGAGTTCGTCGACGATGCCGAGGTGCGCGAGCGGCTGGAGAAGAACCTGACCGAGCTGCAGGAGCTCACCGAGGCGGTACTCGACGCGGCGCGCGGCGCGGGCTGGGAGAAGATGCGCAAGATCGACCTCGCGGCGCTGATCGAAAGCCTCTGCGCCGACCTCGAGGAGATCGGCAAGCCGGTGAGCTGGACCCTGCACGCCGCGGCGCCTTTCACCTGCCGTCCCAACGAGTTGCGCCGCGCGGTTCGCAACCTGGTTGAGAACGCGATCTATTACGGCAAATCCGCCGAGGTGCATCTGCTCGCCACGCAAGCGGCCTACGAGATCGTCGTCGAGGATCACGGCCTCGGCATCCCCGAGCCCGACCAGGCGCGGGTGTTCGAACCGTTCGTCAGGCTCGAAACCTCGCGGAGCCAGGAGACCGGCGGCACCGGCCTCGGCCTCACCCTCGTCAAGGCCATCGTCGAGGGCCACGGCGGATCGGTGTTCCTCGCCAACAAGCCTGAAGGCGGATTGCGGGCGACGCTCCATCTCCCCCGCGAGACCTGATACACCTCGCCTATGCAGTTCGGCTCCGTCGCGATCGAGGAGGCGCTGGGTACGATCCTGGCCCATTCCGTGCGCGCGGCGCGGCTGCGCAAGGGCCGCCCGCTCTCGGCCGAAGACATCGCCGCGCTGCGGGCCGCCGGCGTCACGGAGGTCACGGCCGCCCGGCTCGAAGCCGGCGACGTGCCCGAGGACGAGGCCGCCGCCCGCCTGGCCAGGGCGAGCGCGGCGGACGGCATCCGCATCGGCGCTGCCTTCACAGGGCGGGCCAATCTGTATGCCGAGGAAAGCGGACTGGCATTGATCGACGCGGCGCGGGTCGAGGCGCTGAACGCCATCGACGAATCCATCACCATCGCCACCTTGCCGCCTTTCTCGCGCGTGGCGGCGCGCAGCATGCTGGCGACGGTCAAGATCATCCCCTTCGCCGCACCGCGCGCGGCCCTCGAACGCGCCGAGGCATTGCTCGACACGCCGCTCGTCCGCGTCGCGCCGTTCCGGCCGCATGCGGTGGCGCTGATCTCGACCGCGCTGCCCGACACCAAGCCGTCCATCCTCGACAAGAACCTCTCCGCACTGAGCGCCCGGGTGAATGGGCTGGGCTCGGCTATCGTGTTCGAGCAGCGCGTGGCGCATCGCGCGGAAGACCTCGCCGCCGCGATCAAGCTTGCGCGCGAGCAGCGCGCCGATCCCATCCTCATCTTCGGCGCCAGCGCGATCACGGACCGGCGCGACATCATTCCCGCCGCCATCGAACAGGCCGGCGGGGCGGTGGTGCATTTCGGCATGCCGGTAGATCCCGGAAACCTCTTGCTGCTGGGCCAGCTCGACGGCACGAACATCATCGGCCTGCCCGGCTGCGCGCGGTCGCCGAAGCTGAACGGCTTCGACTTCGTGCTGTGGCGGCTGATGGCGGATCTGCCGCTCGCCCGCGCCGACATCGCCTCCATGGGCGTGGGCGGATTGCTGGCGGAGATCGCCGCGCGCCCGCAGCCGCGCGACGAAGCCTTCGCCGGCACGCCGCATGCGCCGAAAATCGCGGCGGTGATCCTGGCCGCCGGTCTCTCCTCGCGCATGGGCCGCAACAAGCTGCTGGCCGCGCTCGGCGGCAAGACGCTGCTGCGCCACGTCGCCGAAGCGGCGGCGGCGAGCCAGGCCGATCCGGTGATCGTGGTCACCGGCAACGAGGCCGATGCGGTCGAGGCCGCGCTCGAAGGATTCGATATTCGATTCACCCACAATCCCGACTTCGCCCAGGGCCTCTCCACCTCGCTCAAATCCGGCATCGCCGCGGCGCCGGGAGATTGCGACGGCGCCATGATCCTGTTGGGCGACATGCCCGATGTAACGCCGGCGCTGCTCGACCGGTTGATCGCATCCTTCTCGCCGGAGGACGGCCGCGCCATCTGCATCGCCAGCCACGACGGCAAGCGCGGCAATCCCGTCCTCTGGGCGCGGCGCTTCTTCGCCGAGATGCGGGCGCTCAGCGGCGACATGGGCGCCAAGCCGCTCATCGCCGCCAATGAGGAGCTTGTTTGCGAGGTCGAAGCGGGCGACGATGCGCCCCTGACCGATATCGACACGCCCGCCGCGCTGGCCGCCGCCACGAAAGCAAGATGACCGACACGTCCACGAACGCGACGCCGGCCAACCCGACGCCGGCCAACCCTCCGCCAGGCGATTGGCCGCGCACCATCGCCACCGTCTTCGGCCTGGGCTTTGTGCGCGTCGCGCCCGGCACGGTGGCGAGCATCGCGGCCCTACCCGTGGCCTGGATCGTCGCGGATTTCGGCAGCCGCTTCTGGCTCCTGTTCCTCGCCATCATGACCACCGCGATCGGCGCCTGGGCCTGCGAGCTCTATTCGCGGGCCACGCTCAATCCCGACCCGTCCGAATGCGTGATCGACGAAGTCGCGGCGCAATTCCTGATCTGCGCCATCGCGCCGCTCAACTGGTTCGCCTATCTCCTCGCCTTCGTCCTTTTCCGCATCCTCGACATCACCAAGCTCTGGCCGATCAACGCGGTCGAGAAGAACGTGCCGGGCGGCATGGGCATCATGCTCGACGACACCGCCGCGGCGCTGATCGGAGGCGTGGTCATCGCCATCCTCGCCCATCTGGGGCTTGTCTGATGTTCACGCCGCAACTGCTTTCGCTCGCCCAGGTCGTGCTCGCCGATGCGCGCGCCGCCAAGCTTCGCCTCGCCACGGCGGAAAGCTGCACCGGCGGATTGATCGCGGGCCTGCTCACCGAGATCCCCGGCTCGTCGGACATCCTGGACCGCGGCTTCGTCACCTATTCCAACCGCGCCAAGTCCGACCTGCTCGGCGTGCCGGGAGACCTGATCGCCGACATGGGCGCGGTCTCCGAAGCCGTCGCCCGCGCCATGGCCGAGGGCGCGGTCGAGAACTCCAACGCCCATGCCGCGGTGGCGGTCACCGGCATCGCGGGACCCGGCGGCGGCACGGCGATGAAGCCCGTCGGCCTCGTCCACATCGCCGTAGCCCGCGAGCGCCGCTCGATCCTTCACGAAGCGCACCGCTTCGGCGATATCGGGCGCAGCGAAGTGCGGATCAAAGCGGTGGAAGCGGCGCTGCTCCTGCTGCAACGGATTCTCTGACTTCCTCCCCTGATTCCGCAAAAAGGCGGAAGATTGCCCGCGCGTCACGCTCCCTTCCCCTTCGGGGGAGAGGGAGCAGACAACACCCGCGCCCGCTCCTGGAACGCTTTCGTCATCCTGGCGATGGCGACGTTGAAGATGTTGCCGGCGATGGCGCCCAGCACGCGGCTCTTGAATTCGAAGTCGATGGCGAAGTCGACGCGGCATCCCTCTGCTTCCGGCGTGCAGCGCCAATGGGTTTCCATGCGGCGGAAGACGCCGTCGACATTGGCGACGTCGATGCGGCGCTCCTCCGGGATGAGCGTGGCGCGGCTGGTGTAGCGCTCGCGCAAATTCTTGAAACCAACCAGGGTTTCGCAGAGCAGCACGTCATGCGCGCCGGCGCGCTCGCGCCGCAGGATGCGCTGCGCCACGATCCAGGGCAGGAATTCGGGATAGCGCTCCACGTCCGCGGCGATGCGGTACATGAGATCAGCCGTATACGGAACGATCTTGGACTCGGCGAACGCGGTCATGGTGGGAGAGATTAGACGGATTCACCGCGTTTATCCTCCCCTGCGTTAGCGGGGGAGGACGCTCGCGGCACGCGAGCCGGTGGGGGGCACTCGGAGAGCGACACTTACCCCCTCCGTCCGCCATCGCTGCGCTCGGCGTCTGCCTCCCCCGCTAACGCAGGGGAGGATAAGAGAGGCTAGAATTTTCCGCTTTGGTAATCGCTGATCGCGCGGCGGATCTCGTCGGGGGTGTTCATCACGAAGGGGCCGTATTTGGCGATGGGTTCGCGCAAGGGTTTTCCGGCGACGACGAGGAAGCGGGCGCCGGTGTTGGTCGAAACGCGCAAGGCCGCGCCTTCGGAGAGCACGGCGATCTCGCCCTTCTGGACCGACTCGCCGTCGATGCGCGCCTCGCCTTCGAAGACGTAGACGAAGCCGGCATGCGTGGCCGGGACCGGAATCTCGGCGGAGGCGATGGCGGCGAGCGAGACGTCGGCGATGAAGGGCGCGGTGGTGCGTTCGGGACCGGGGCCTTTGGCGCCGTTCCATTCGCCCGCGATCAGCCGCGCCTGCGCGCCGCTGCCGAGATCGAGCTCGGGGATTTCGCTCGCGGGGATGTCGCGATACCAGGGCGCGCGCATCTTCTCGGACGCGGGCAGGTTGAGCCAGAGCTGGAAGCCGAACATCTCGCCGCCGGTCTGCTCGGGCATCTCGGAATGGGCGACGCCGCTGCCGGCGGTCATCCATTGCACGCCGCCATCGGTGACGACGCCCTGCCCGCCATGATTGTCC
Organism: Rhizomicrobium sp.; assembly: GCA_036491175.1. GTDB lineage: Bacteria > Pseudomonadota > Alphaproteobacteria > Micropepsales > Micropepsaceae > Rhizomicrobium. The sequence goes on along the minus strand of DASXCJ010000033.1, from coordinate 31,428 downwards.
AGGTGGCGGATCGCGCCCTTGATCATGTAGCTCACGGTCTCGAAGCCGCGATGCGGATGTTCGGGGAAGCCGGCGATGTAGTCCTTCGGATCGTCCGAGCGGAAATTGTCCAGCATCAGGATCGGATCGATGTCGGGCAGGTAGGGCGTGCCGACCAGCCGCGTCAGCTTCACCCCCGCGCCGTCCTGCGTCGGCATGCCGGGCAGCTTGCGCGCGACGCGGCGCGCGGCGGGTTTTTCAAGGGTGACGGACATGAGAGTCTCCGGAATTTCGCCACGGCTAATATGGCCCGAACGTTGCGCGCTTAAAGAAGGCACACGCGTGTCACCAGCTCAACTGTCATCCCGGCGAGCGCCGCGCACTTCGCGCGCCGCGAGGGAAGGGGCCCAGATGGAACGGCTAACACCGATGTTGAACATTCCACCTGGGTCCCCTTCCCTTCGCTTCGCTCAGCCGGGGATGACAGGGAGCTTCACGCCCGCGCCGCACGGGCCTTCTGCATCTGCGCGAAGTCGGCGTCGGCGTGGTAGGAGGAGCGCGTCAGGGGCGACGCGGACACCATCAGGAAGCCTTTCGCGCGGGCGATGGCTTCGAGGCCCTTGAATTCCTCCGGCGACCAGAAGCGTTCGAGCTTGGCGTGCTTCTTCGTGGGCTGGAGATATTGGCCGATGGTGAGGAAGTCGACTTGCGCGGCGCGCAGGTCGTCCATCACCTGCATGATCTCCTCGCGGCTTTCGCCCAGGCCGACCATCAATCCGGATTTGGTGAAGCCCGTGGGCGCCAATTCCTTGGCGCGCTCCAGCAGGCGCAGGCTGGCGAAATAGCGCGCGCCGGGGCGCACGGTGAGATAGAGCCGCGGAACGGTTTCGAGATTGTGGTTGAAGACGTCCGGCCGCGCGTCCATGACCACGTCGAGCGCGCCAGGCTTGCGCAGGAAATCGGGCGTGAGCACTTCCACCGTCGTGCCGGGCGAGAACTCGCGGATCGCGCGGATCACCTGGGCGAAGTGGTCCGCGCCGCCGTCCGCGAGATCGTCGCGGTCCACCGACGTGATCACCACGTGCTTGAGGCCGAGTTTGGCCACCGCTTCGGCGACGTGGCGCGGCTCGTCGGCATCGAGCGCGCCGGGCAGGCCCGTCTTCACGTTGCAGAAGGCGCAGGCGCGCGTGCAGGTGTCGCCCATGATCATCATGGTGGCGTGGCGATGGGTCCAGCATTCGCCGATATTCGGGCAGCCGGCCTCCTCGCACACCGTGGTCAGGCCATGCTCGCGCACGATGGCCTTGGTGGCGGCGAATTCGGGGCCCGCCGGCGCCTTGACGCGGATCCAGTCCGGCTTGCGCTGCACGGGCGCGTCCGGCCGGTGCGCCTTTTCCGGGTGGCGGAACGTGCGGTCGATGACGGTGGTCATGGGCGCTATATAAGTCGTCGCGGGGCGCTTGACCACCGCCGCAGGGGCTGGAACCATCCGGCGCATGACGCAAATCATCCCGCCTGTCGCCGACCGCCTGATGGCCGCCATAGAGGCCCATGACGCGGCCGCCGTCGCCGCCTGCTACGCGCCCGGCGCGCGCATCTGGCACAATTTCGACGGCGTCGAGCAGACGGTGGAAGAGAACGTCGCCACGCTTCTGTGGCTCGCCGAACGGCTGCACGATTGGAAATACGAGATCGTCGCGCGCCATCGCTTCGACGGCGGCTATGTCCAGCAGCACGTCCTCACCGGCACGCTCAACGACGGCAGCGCCTTCCGCATGCCGGCCTGCGTGATCGTGCATCTGCGCGACGACGGGCTCGTCACTCGGCTCGAGGAATATCTCGACACGGGGCACACCAAGGCGCTGGCGCTGGGATAAAGACCGCCCTCCCCTTGAAGGAGGGCCGACAATTTTGCGGAGCAAAATTTCGGGGTGGGGTCATGCCAGCGGCGTTTGAGCACGACCCCACCCCGAAAAATCCTCGCGGATTTTTCGACCCTCCCTCAAGGGGAGGGTTGTTATTTTTTTGCACACCCCGGCTTGGCGATCTCCACGCGGCGGTTCTTGGCGCGGCCTTCGTCGGTGTCGTTGGTGGCGACGGGGACGGTCTTGCCGTAGCCCTTGAACGACAGGCGCGCGGGCGCGACGCCATGTGACGTCAGCCACGCCATCACGGATTTGGCGCGGGCTTCGGAGAGCTTCTGGTTGTAGTCGTCGCCGCCGACATTGTCGGTATGGCCCTGCACTTCCAGCTTGAGCGACGCATCCTTCTGCAACAGCGCCAGCACCTTCTGCAGCACCGGATCGGACTGCGGCTTCAACGTCGACTTGTTGAAATCGAACAGCACGCCCAGGAGCGCGACATGGCAGTCCTTGGCGAGCGCGCCCGCCATTTCGTTCGCGCCGCCATTGTCCGCGACCTTGATGGAGTATTCCTCGCCGCCATTGTGCAGATAGGCCCAGATGTCGCGGCCGTTCTTGGCGTAATGCGCGGTGACGGTGGAGTCCGTCTGGCTGAGGCCTTCGGTCTGGTAGATGATGGTCCAGCCGGCCTTGGTCAGCGCGTCGTGATAGTTCGTGACGAAAGCCAGGTTCGAGAGACCTTCGGGCTGCTTGTAATACTTCACGACGTAACCATTGCCGACGACCTGCGCCTCGCTGGCGCCGGGCAAGGTCACTTCCATCGTGCCGTTCTCTTTCGAGCCGCCGCCGGGCTTCGAACCCGGCAAGGGCAGCAGCCACGGGAAGTCGCCCGTCTTGGCGTCGTATTTCTCGGGCTTCACGCCGGGCTCAGGCAAGGTGAAGGTCGTGGTCTGGGCGCCGACCTCGACGATGTTGAGGCGGATGTCGTCCGCCCCGAAGATCTTCATATAGGCCCAGACGTCCTTGCCGTCCTTGGTGTAGTGCATCATCGCGCTGAACGGATTGGAATCGTACTCGTCGGGAAACGCCCAGCCGCTGGCGGCGAGCGACGGCTTGATCAGCGCCCAGATATCCTTGCCCTCCGCCTTCGCGGGCGGGTTGTTGTAGATGAGCGCCGTCTGCCAATGATGGCCTTCCTTGGTGAAGGACGTCTCCTTCGCCCAGAAGTCGGCGCCGCCGAAATCCTCATAGTGATAGGCGTCGGACGGGATCGTCACCGCGGCGGGCAAGGTGAAATAGGCCGGCAAGGTCGGGGCGGCAGGCTTGTGCTTGGCCGCATCCGCGAACGTGATGAAAAACGGCAAGACGAAAAGCAACAGCGCGAGACGCTTCATCGCGAACTCCCCCGAATCCGCGCCTTTCTTGCCATGCGGCGCGCGCGGGCGCTAGGCTCCGCGCGCATCGCGCTGGACCAACCAGCCGCCCCGGGAGAGAGCGTCTTTGACCCTTGCCACCGTCGCCGCCGCGTCCGGCGAAGAGATCGTGCCGTTCGATGTCACCCGCGCCCAGCAACCCGTCTTCCACGCTCTCGTCAGCGCCAAGGGACAGTATGGCGGCAGCAAGGAGGCCATCGTCGACGGCGACGAGCGCGTGCTGACCTATGACGAGATCGTGCGCGCCTCGCTGGCGCTGGGCCACGCGCTGAAGAAAGGCACGCGGCCCGGCGAGGCGGTGGGCATCATGCTGCCGTCCGGCGCGGGCGCGGTGATCGCGTTCTTCGCGGTGTCGGCTTACGGCCGCGTGCCGGCGATGCTGAATTTCACCAGCGGCTCCGCCGGCATGAAGAGCGCGCTCAAGACGGCGCAGATCAAGCGCATCGTCACCGCCAAGCGCTTCGTCGATCTGGGCAAGCTCGAAGCCCTGATCGAGGACCTCGAGAAGGACTATGAAATCGTCTATCTCGAGGACGTGCGCGAGAAGCTTTCGCTGCGCGACAAGATCGCGGCCGCCGTCGGCCAATACGCGCCCTGGCTGGTGACCTCGCGGCCCGCGCACAACGCAACCGCGGTGATCCTGTTCACCTCCGGCACCGAGGGCGAGCCCAAGGGCGTGGCGCTGTCGCATCTCAACATCCTCTCCAATGTCGAGCAAGTACGCTCGCATATCGCGCTCTATCCGAGCGACGTGCTGTTCAATCCGCTGCCGACCTTCCATTGCTTCGGACTGACGGTGGGTTCGCTGATGCCGCTGCTGCTCGGGCTCAAGGCCGTGTTCCATCCGACGCCTTTGCAGCCGCATGAGATCGTGCGCCGGATCAAGGCGACAGGGGCGACGATCCTGCTCTCCACCGACACTTTCATCTCGCAATACGCGCGCGCGGGCGAACAGGGCGACCTGAACTCGCTCAGGCTGGCGGTATGCGGCGCGGAGCGGCTGCGCGACGAGACGCGCGCTTTGCTGCGCAAGAAATATTCCATCGAACTGCTCGAAGGCTACGGCGTGACGGAGGCGGCGCCCGTCGTCGCCGCCAACCAGCCGGGCGCGAACCGGCCCGGCACCGTCGGCCGTCTCATGCAGGGCATGGAGGCGCGCACCGAGCCCGTCGAAGGCATCCCCAATGCCGGACGGCTGTTCGTGAAGGGCCCCAACATCATGCTGGGCTACATAAAGCCCGACCGGCCCGGCCATATCGAGCCCGTGCCCGGCGGCTGGCACGACACCGGCGACATCGTCGCCATCGACGACGAAGGCTTCATCGCCATCAAGGGCCGCCTCAAGCGCTTCGCCAAGGTCGGCGGCGAGATCGTGTCGCTGGCGGTGGTGGAGAGCATCGCGTCGGCCCTGTGGCCCGACCAGTCGCATGCCGCCGTCGCCATCCCCGATCCGCGCAAGGGCGAACAGGTCGTGCTGGTGACGACGGTCAAGGGCGCGACCCGCCACGACCTCATCGGCTGGGCCAACAATCACGGCGTGCCGGAATTGGCCGTGCCGCGCAGGATCATCGAGGTCGACGACATCCCCGTGCTCGGCACCGGCAAGACGAACTACGTGTCGGTCGAGAAGATGGTGAAGGACGCGACCACGGAAGCGGCGGCGCAGTAACGCAAACTGTCATCCCCGGCGAGCGCGCTCTTTGCGCGTGAGGGAAGGGGACCCAGCTATTCACGTCAGCGCCGGTGCTGAAATCGCTACCTGGGTCCCCTTCCCTCGCGCTGCGCGCTCGCCGGGGATGACAGGTATATTTGCGGTCGGCAATTGCGCGTCATCTCACCGTCATTGAATACTCCTACCCATCGCCATCGAGGTGTGTGAGGGGCCATCATGAAATTCAATCGCCGTACCGCGCTGTCGCTGCTGGGCCTGACCGCCGCCGCGCCGCTGCATGCCGCCACGAAGAACAAGCCCGGCGCCGGCGTGCCGGTGTTCTTCGAGCACGGGGTGGCGAGCGGCGATCCGCTAACGGATCGCGTGGTCTTGTGGACGCGGGCGACGATCAAGACCAAGGCGCCCTTCCCCGTGTCGCTGACCTGGGAGATCGCCAACGACGCGGCGTTCAAATCCATCGCCGCGCATGGCGCGACGCACACCGATGGCGAGCGCGACTACACGGTGAAGGTCGACGCGACCGGGCTGAAGCCCGGACGCGACTATTTCTATCGCTTCCATTCCGGCGCTTCGGTGTCGCCGGTGGGGCGGACCAAGACCTTGCCCGAAGGCGCGACGGATAAGATCGTGCTCGCCTTCGTCACCTGCTCGCTCTATCCGGCGGGTTATTTCAATGCCTACGACCACATCGCCAAGCTCGAGCGCATCGACGCCGTCGTCGAGCTTGGCGACTATTATTACGAATATGGCGCGGGCGACGGCGATTACGGCATGGAGACCGGCCAGAAGCTCGGCCGCATCCCCGAGCCTCCGCACAACATCATCACGCTGGCCGATTACCGCACGCGCCATGCGCTCTACAAACGCGATCCCGATCTGCAGGCCGCCCATGCGCGCGCGCCGTGGATCTGCGTGTGGGACGATCACGAGACGGCGAACGATAGCTGGGCCGGCGGCGCGGAGCATCACGATCCCAAGACCGAGGGTCCGTGGATCGATCGCGAGCGTGCGGCCTTGCGCGCCTATTACGAATGGATGCCGATCCGCGAGCCGGAGCACGGCCGCGCCTTCGAGGCGATCAACCGCAGCTTCCCTTTCGGCGATCTCGCCACGCTGATCATGGTCGAGACGCGCCTCGTCGCCCGCTCCTACCAGCTCGAATATTCGCGGCCCGCGGACATCCCCTGGGCGGTCTACGATTCCCGCGATCCGGCAACGCGCCAGCGCATCACCGACCGCGACACGATCGCCAATGTCTTCGCCGCCGTGAAGGATGTCGGAAAGCCGCCCGCGCCTTACATGGTCGGTCCCGATCCGGAGAAGCTGAAGGCCGTCGTCGCCGATACGGAGCGCCAGATGCTCGGCGCGCGGCAGGAGGAATGGCTGAAGCTCGAAGTGGCGAAATCGGTGGCGTCCGGCCAGCCCTGGCAGATCTTCGGCAACCAGGTGGTGATGGCGCGCACGCGTGCGCCGGATATCCGCAAGGCAATGGGCGCGGAGAAATGGAACGCGCTGCTCGCCAAGGTCACGCCGCATCAGCGCGCGCAGGCCGAGCAGGTCGGCGATCTGTACAGCTTCGACATCCCCTACGATCTCGACGGCTGGGACGGTTATCCGGCGGCGCGCGAGCGGATGTATGAGGCGATCAAGGCATCCAACTCCAACGCCGTGATCGTCTCCGGCGACAGCCACGCCTTCTGGGTGAACCAACTTTACGACGACGCCGGCGCCACGCGCGTCGCCGCCGAGTTCGGCACTTCGTCGGTTACCAGCCCGTCGCTCGGCGACTATTTCCCCGGCCTCGACGTCGGCAAGGTCTTCATGGACGCGAACCACGAAGTGCTGTTCTGCGACCAGAACCACAAGGGCTACACGGTGCTCACGATCGCCCGCGACCAAGTGGCGGGAGAACTCGTCGCTGTGCAGACGATGGTGAAGCCCTACACATCGCAGACCCTCGCCCGCTTCACGGTGGCGCCGACGCTTGGGCCTGGCGTGGGCGAGATCACGAAGGCCTAGCTGTCGCCGTCGAACAGCGCCGCCAGGTCACGATGGCCGTCGAGGATGCGGTGGACACGAATGCCTTCGTCGCCTGCCATCCGTTCATAGACGATCAGCCAAGATTTGACCGGAAAAGCCAGCAAGCCCGAGGCTAGATAAGATCGCGGCCGCCCCAATCGCGGCATCGAAGCAAGCGTGTCAATCGCGCGCTGTATGCGCATTAGAGCCCGATCCCGGTTGCTGGAATCGGATCGGGCTCTAGATTCCTTGTTTGCCGCGCAATCTGACGCGAACCGGTTTCCACTTCGCGGGATTGCGCTCTAGATGTTTAGTCCCGGCATTTGATGGAGAGGATCGAGCGTGAATCGTTTGGGCTCCATTGTCCAGAGCTTGCAGATGTGTTCGTAGGGCGTGAGGCCTTTGAGGGTCTTTAGCCGCTTGGCGAAGTTGTAGGCACTGACGAAGTCGGTGAGGTGGCTTCGAAGCTGATCGTGGGTCTCGTAGTAGAAGCGTTTGACCGTCGCTTCCTTGATGGTGCGGTTCATGCGCTCGACTTGGCCATTGGTCCATGGGTGCTTGGGCTTGGTGAGGCGGTGGTCGATGTCGTTCTGAGCACAGGCAAGCTCGAAGGAATGAGTGCGGAAGATCTCGCCGCGCTCCAGCTTGGCTTTGATCTCGGCCGGCCTCCAGCAATCGCCGCCAGGATCAGTGAAGTGGGTGCCGTTATCGGTCAAGACAGTGTGTATTTTGTAGGGGATGGCTTTGATAAGGGCTCTGAGGAAGTCCCCGGCGACGCGCCTCGTCGCCTTCTCATGCAGCTCGGTGAAGGCGAACTTCGAAGTCCGATCGATGGCCACAAAGAGATAGAGCTTGCCTTCCTGGGTGCGGACTTCGGCGATGTCGATGTGGAAGTAGCCGATGGGATAATCCTTAAACCTGCGCTTTTTGGCCTTGGCGTCTTCCACCTCTGGAAGTCGTGAGATGCCGTGGCGCTGCAGGCAGCGGTGCAGCGATGACCGGGTCAGATGCGGGATCGTCGCTTGTAAGGCATAGAGGCAATCGTCGAGCGGCAGCAGCGTGTGCCGGCGGAAAGCGACCACGATCGCCTCGTCCTCGACGGACAGGACCGTGGACTTCGGCTCCCTCGGTCCCGTCGGCAGATCGGCGACGGAGCCACGCTTCTTCCACTTCGCGACCGTCTTCGGGTTGATGCCGTAGCGCCTGGAAAGGTTCCTCAGGCTCTCTTGACTATGTTGTATCGCTCGACGGATCGCCTCTGTCGTTGTGGCGCAGCCGTGAAGAACCTGGCCCATAGCGCATCCCTCCATTGACTGGAAAATAATGCACCATCAAAATCCGGGATCAAACATCTAGGACGCGCTCGGCGCGCAGCGCCCCGCCTTGCTCGGTGATGTACATACTCAGAGAAAGTATATCGGCTCGCGCCTCTGGAGAGAAGTGGTGACGCGGCACAGAGCTCAGCCTTTGCTGCGAATCTTGGCGAGTGCCTCGGCCATCACCTCTTCCATCGAATGGTATTCCCCGCGCGCAAATTGCTCCCGCGACCTTTGGATGCTCGCGTTCAGCGCGTCTTTGTTTCGGAAGATCCAGGCATCCAGCGCTTCCCACTCCGCTTCCGTGGGCGGCGTGTCGCGAAGCTCGATGTCTTCGTCGGTTTCCTGGAAGCCGGGGCCGCGCTTGTCGGTGGTCATGCGTCGAGTATACTCTGGTTCCTTGTTTGTGCCAAGTTTTCTCATTCCTCAAGATTGACAATCAGTCGCAATCTCACTAGATATGCCCCGTCCTCCGCCGGGTTTCCTTGGATGATCGTCTGCGTCTGCAATAGGCTCAATGACACGCGGATTCGCGCCGCCTGCGAGGCAGGCCCGGCTTGCGCGTCCGAGGTCTATGCGCTGTGCGGCGTCAAAAGGAACTGCGGACGATGCCAGGAAACAATCGCCGAAATTCTGGACGAAACCAGGGCCAGCCAGGCGGATCGGGAACAGGCGGCGTAGGTCCCTCCCCCATCGCCTCGATGCCCGGCGATGCCGAGGTCATCCGTTTCCTCAACCTCGTCCTCAAGAACGAGCTCACCGCCATCAACCAGTACTTCCTGCATTCGCGGATGCTGGCGGATTGGGGACTCTCGGTCCTGGCCAAGAAGGAATACGAGGAATCCATCGACGAGATGAAGCATGCGGACCGGCTGATCCAGCGCGTGCTCTTCCTCGGCGGCCTGCCGAACCTCCAGGACCTCGGCAAGCTGATGATCGGCGAGAACGTTCGCGAGGCGATCGAATGCGATCTTCGGCTCGAGCAGCGCGCCCATCCCGACCTGAAGACCGCGATCGCCCATTGCGAGAAGGTGCGCGACTACGTCAGCCGCGAGCTGTTCGTGCACATCCTCGAGAACGAGGAAGAACATATCGACTGGCTGCAGACGCAGTTGCGCCTGATCGAGCAGATGGGCATCGAGAACTTCGTCCAGCTCCAGACCAGGCCCAACGAGAGCGGGACCTAAATTCCTCCCTCGCAAAGCGGGGGAGGAAATAAGAAGCGAAATGCCATGAATATCCTCGAAACCGAGCGCCTGTACTTGCGCCATCTCGACCGGGGCGACGAGGCGTTCATCCTCGAACTGCTGAATTCGCGCGGGTTCCTGGAGAATATCGGCGACCGCGGCGTGCGCACGCTCGACGATGCCTGGGGCTACATCTCCAACAGCGCGATGGCGAGCTATGCCCGGAACGGTTTCGGGCTTTATCGCACGGCGCTGAAGGACAGCGGCGCGCCTATCGGCATTTGCGGCCTCGTGAAGCGCGAGGGGCTGGACGAGCCGGATCTCGGTTTCGCCTTCCTCGAACAGCATTGGCGCAAAGGCTACGCGGCGGAGGCGGCGGCGGGCGTGTTGCAACACGCGCGCGATCTGGGGCTCGGGCGCCTTCTCGCCATCACCGCGCTCGGAAATCGCGGCTCCATCGCGGTGCTGGAGAAGCTGGGCTTCCGCTTCGACAAAACAATACGGCTGCCCGCGCATGACGCGGACAGTCGCTTGTTCAGTCTCGATCTTTAGACGCGCGAAGGATCAGTTCTTCGCAGGCGGCGTCTCGGCGCCCGAGGTCGAGGCCATCGCCTTCGGCGCTTCGTCCATGAAGGTGGCGGGCGGCGGCGCTGCGGCGCCGACGGCTGCCATCGGGATGTCGGTGGCCTGCGGGTAGGAATAATTCGCGCCGCTGGCCGCGTCGACGACGATGCCAATGACGCCGCCGGCGATAACATTGCCGACTGTCATGGCGCCGAACTTCGACGCGATGGTGGTGGAGGCGTCCTGATAGCCATCCTTCTTGCAGGTGGCCTGGATGTCCGTCTTGGTCTTGTGGACCACGACGCTGCCCGGCGTCGACACATACCAGGTGCCTTCCGAGTTGGTGAGCGCGCATTGCGCGCCCGAGACATTCGCGGTGCTCACCGAGATGGATTGCGTCGTGCCGTTTACGACGGTGGCGCAACCCGAGAGCGCCACGCCCGCGAGCGCGAGCGCAGCCAATGCTGACGATTTCATGATAGTCCCCTTCTGCTTCCCCTAGGCCGCGGACATTAGTGGCGCGGTCTGACATTACCAATATGAATTGTTGATGTGGCCGCATTTGGGCGGCGCACGACCTAAATGCCGCGCGAGTTCATCGGTTTATCGGCCTACCATCGCCGCATCATTGCCGCGACAACGGCACGATGTCCGGCAGCGGCCCACCGCCGGGCGCGGGCGCCATCGGGATCCGCACGGCCTCCGGATAAGCGTTGGCCGCGCCCGTCGCCGCGTCGACCACCACGCCGGTGCCCGCGTTAAGCACATTGCCCCAGGTCCAGCCTTCGAGGCCGGAAGGGATCGTGGCCAGCCCATCGGCATAGCCCGTCTTGCGGCAGACGATGTGGAGATCCTCCCCGCTCTTGGGGATGGTAAGGCTGTTGGGCGTGCGCAAGGTCCAGCGCGCCTGGGATGTGAACAGGGTGCAGGTGGCGCCCGAGACCGGCGCGGTCGACACCGCGATGGTCTGGTCCGTTCCGGTCATGACCGTCGCGCAGCCCGAGAGCCCCACGCTTAGTACAACCAAACCCATCGCCAGCCGCATGACCCACTTCCCCGCAGACCATAGGGTTAAAGCCTTGAAATGCCCGGAATCAAGGGCAATCTCATCTTGGTCCGGCTGTCGGCCCCCCAAAGTTTGGGCTACACTCGACTCAGAAATATTTGCAACTCCCGTATAGGGCACTCTTGTATAGTACGAACTCCATGCTAGATAGGAGTTCGTAATAGCAAGGGAGGCGGAAAAGCTGCGTCGTGCAACCGGAAACTGACTACACGCGCAAATTCCGTAAAGAACTGATGGCCGGGCTATCCTCGCTCGTCCTCCTGGCCGTGCTCGCTCGCGCGGGCCGGGAGATGTATGGGTATGAAATCGCCAAAGCCGTGAAGGCCGAAGGCGAAGGCGGACTGATCTTCAAGCAAGGAGCGATCTATCCCGTGCTCCGCTCGCTGAATTCGCTGGGCCTGCTGGACAGCCGGGTGGAAGCCTCGGCTTTCGGCCCGCCGCGGCGCTACTACAACATCACCGACGAAGGCCGCCGCGCGCTGAACGACTGGCAGGGCGCATGGAAGGGCATGCGCGAGTTCGTGGACGACGCGCTTCAGGCACAGGGAGCCACGTATGAATACCGGCCGTCCGCCTGACACGGTCCGCGCCTATCTCGACGCGCTGACCGGCGCGCTGAAAAGCTTGCGCTGTCCCGCGGGCCTGATCAGCGACGCCGTGTCGGACGCCGAGGAGCATCTGAACAACGAGATTGCCACCCATCCGGAACAGTCTGAGGCGGACATCTTGGCGTCCGTCATCGAGACCTATGGGACGCCAGAGGAAATCGCAGAGGAGTACAAATCCATGGAAGCCACCCTTTCGGGGCCCTTCCCGAAATCCGACGAGCCGGATGGCGGACGCCATTACGGATTCTTCGGCGTCATCCGCGATCCGCGCGCTTACAGCTCGCTGATGTACATGCTTCTGTCGCTCGTCACCGGCATCTTCTACTTCACCTTCGTCGTCACCGGCATGGCGACGAGCATGGGCCTGCTCATCGTCATCATCGGCATTCCGCTCCTGCTCATCGTGCTCGGCGTGTCGCGCCTCCTGGGCCATGTCGAGGGCCGCATCGTCGAGGGCCTCTTGGGCGTGCGCATGCCGCGCCGCCTGCCGCCGGCTTCCGCCGCCGAGGAGACCGTCTTCGCCCGCGCCAAGGACATCCTGATCGACGTGCGCACTTGGTCGACGCTACTTTATCTCGTGCTGATGCTGCCGCTCGGCACACTCTACTTCACGCTTGCCGTCGTCGGCATCACCGTGCCCGTCGCCCTGATCGGCGGCTCGCTGACCAGCCTCATTACCGGCCACAGCAACGTCCGCATCGACGACGTGCCGTGGCTGGAGCATCTCTTCACCACGGCGCCCGGCCTGATCCTGTGCATGCTGGTCGGCATCGCCCTGCTCTTCATCACCCTCAACATCGCCAAAGGCATCGGCTGGGTCCACGGCCGCATCGCCGAGGTGCTGCTGGTTCGGATGTAACAGCACAACTGTCATCCCCGGCGATCCCGGGGATGACAGCACGTTTGCGCGGGTCTATCAGTGGGACTCAACCCACCAGCCCAGCGGCCATGCCCCACTATTCCGACGACGTCATCAAGGCCATCCTGCGTTCGACCAAGACCATCGCGATGGTGGGGGCGAGCGGCAACGACATGCGGCCGTCCTATTTCGCGATGAAGTACCTGCTCGACAAAGGCTTCAAGGTCGTGCCCATCAATCCGGGCATGGCGGGCAAGGAAATCCTCGGCCAGACGGTCTATGCCTCGCTCAAGGACACGCCCGCGCCGGTCGACATGATCGACATCTTCCGCGCTGCCGACGCGGCCCCCGGGATCGTGCGCGAGGCGCTGGACGAGAAGGACCGTCTCGGCGTCAAGACGATCTGGATGCAGCTCGGCATCGTCAGCGAGGAGGCTGCCGCGCTCGCCCGCGAGGCGGGGCTGGCCGTCGTCATGGACCGCTGTCCCAAGATCGAATACGGACGGCTCTCCGGCGAGATATCCTGGCTGGGCGTCAACCGCCGCACCATCGACAACCGCAAGCCGCTCCTCTTCAACAAGGGCGGCGCGCTCAAGCGCGGCTGATCGTCATGCTGAAGATCTGGGGCCGTCTGAACTCCATCAATGTGCAGAAGGTGATGTGGGCGGTGGGCGAGCTCGGCCTGCCCTATGAACACACCCCAAGCGGTGGAAGCTTCGGCGGACTCGACACCGAGGAGTTCGCGGCGCTCAATCCGAACCAGCGCGTGCCGGTGATCGACGATGGCGGCGCCATCGTGTGGGAGAGCCATTCCATCGTGCGCTATCTCGCGGCGAAATATGGTGCGGGCTCGCTATGGCCCGACGATGCGTCCGCCCGCGCCCAAGCCGATATGTGGATGGACTGGACGCTCGCCGATCTGCAGCCGGCCTTCATCGGCGGGGTGTTCTGGAATTTCTATCGCACGCCGGAAGCGCAGCGGAACTGGAACCTGATCCGCCAGGGCATCGCCCGCAGCGCCATCCTCTTGCGCCTCCTCGACCGCCATCTCGAGGACAGACCCTTCCTCGGCGGCGGCACGCTCACCATGGGCGACATTCCCGCCGGCGCGCAGCTCTATCGCTACTACGAACTGGAGATCGACCGGCCGTCGCTGCCGAACGTGGAAGCGTGGTACGAACGGCTGAAGGAGCGCGAAGCGTTCCGCAGCCACGTAATGGTCGCATTCGACGAGCTATATGGCCGTCTCTCTTTCTAGAGCCGGATGATGAAAGCGATCCTGCTCGCGGCGGCTGCCGCGCTCTGCCTTTCGGTCTCAAGCGCACCGGCCACCATCGAAGGCGGCAATGCCGGCGTCTGCCTCACCCTCAATGCAACCGGCCAGGTCGTGGCCGCGAAGATCACGGACAGCTCGGGCGATGCGCAGACCGACGCCGCGATTCTGCAAATCGCGCGGCAGTATCATTGGGACAAGCCCTATCCGCCGGCAGGCGGGCTGGCGGTACGAATAGGTTTCGGCATCCGTTCGCAATCGAACCGGCCCGGGCCGCCCTGCGACGGCGCGACGACATCGTGAAGCCCTCACCCCTTTAACCCGCGCGCCGATCCCCTATGTCTCCTGGGTCTCGAGGGAGAGTGAAGCCATGAACAGATCGCTTGCGGCCGCTTGTCTGGCTGTCGCCATTGCCGGCACGGGCGTCTCCTCGGCCGAGGCCAAGGGCTGCATCAAGGGCGCGGTGATCGGCGGCGTGGCGGGGCACATCGCGCATCATCATGCCCTTCTTGGCGCGGCGGTCGGCTGCGCCATCGGCCATCACGAAGCCGTCAAAAAGGAGCGCGAGGACAAGGCAGCCGCCGCGCAGGCCCAGCAACAGCACGGGCATTAATCCCTGCCGTCATGGCCGGGCTCGACCCTGCTACCCATCCGCTCGCGTCGGCGAGCGGCAGGACCTTGTTCGCGCATGGACACGCGCGTGATGGATGGGCGGGTCAAGCCGGCCCATGACGACAATTTTGCAATTCAGTTCGCCGCGAACTTCCTCTAAAATATCGCTCCCGCCATTCCTGGAGCGATGCGATGAACGAATACGGTTTCAACACGCTGGCCGTCCATGCCGGCGCGCAGCCCGATCCCGCCACCGGCGCCCGCGCGACGCCGATCTACCAGACAACCGCCTACGCCTTCGAAAGCGCGGACCATGCGGCGGCTTTGTTCAACCTCCAGGTCTTCGGCAACATCTATTCGCGCATCATGAATCCCACCAATGCGGTGCTGGAGGAGCGGATCGCGGCCTTGGAGAACGGGCGCACGGGCCTCGCCGTCGCCTCGGGCCATGCCGCCCAGCTCATCGCGCTGCATACGCTGATGGACCCCGGCAGCCAGATCGTGGCGGCGCGCCAGCTCTATGGCGGCTCGATCAACCAGTTCTCCCAAAGCTTCGCCAAGTTCGACTGGCGCACGGCCTGGGCGGACGCGCGCGATCCAGACTCGTTCAAGCGCGCCATCACCGACAAGACCAAGGCGGTGTTCATCGAGAGTATCGCCAATCCCGGCGGCATCATCACCGATATCGAGGCCATCGCCGCCATCGCCCATGACGCGGGCGTGCCGTTGATCGTCGACAACACGCTGGCCTCACCCTACCTCATCCGCCCGATCGAATGGGGCGCGGACATCGTGCTGCATTCGGGCACGAAATTCCTCGGCGGCCACGGCAATTCGATGTGCGGTCTCATCGTCGACTCGGGCAAGTTCGATTGGGGCAGCGGCAAATATCCGACCTTGAGCGAGCCCTGCCCGTCCTATCACGGCATCCGGTTGTGGGAGACCTTCGGCGACCTCGCCTATGCCACCGCCTGCCGCGTGCTGGCCTTGCGCGATCTCGGCCCCGCGCTCTCGCCCTTCAACGCCTTCCTGGTGCTGACGGGGATCGAGACCCTGCCGCTGCGCATGCAGAAGCATTGCGACAATGCAGCTCAGATCGCACGCTGGCTGAAGACCCATCCCAAGGTCGATTGGGTGAGCTATGCCGGGCTCGAGGACGATCCCTGCTACAATCTCCACCGCACTTATTGCCCCAAGGGCGCCGGCAGCGTGTTCACGTTCGGCGTGAAGGGTGGCTTCGACGCGGGCATGGCGCTGGTCAACGGCGTGAAGATCATCAGCCATCTCGCCAATGTCGGCGACACGCGCAGCCTGATCATCCATCCGGCCTCCACCACGCACCGCCAGCTCAACGAGGAGCAGCGCAAGGCCGCGGGCGCGGGCTCGGACGTGGTGCGCCTCTCCATCGGCATCGAGAACGCCGAGGACATCATCGCCGATCTGGATCAGGCGCTGGCGGCGGCGTGAGCGGCTTGTATCGATCCGGCGCCGCTATGGATGCGGCACCGGATCGGTCGCGTTCAACATCGGCGAACCGAACACCGACACATCCGTGACCTGCACCGTGACGGGCGGCAACTCCGGCACCTTCTGGCGGGCGATGGCGATGTCGCGCTCATGCTTGTCGGAAATGACGAAATAGCCACTGGCGCCGACCTTGTCCGCCATCGGCGTGCCAAGCGACACCGCGCGCGCGAAATTACCGACATAGGTCGCCTCGCCCGGCTTGATGGTGAAAGGAAGCAGGAAGGGGCGCGCGGGCGACCATTGAATCGTGGCGACGACCAGCGTTCCGGCATAGCCATAAGTATAGACCTCGTAATTGCCGGGCTTGAGATGCTGGATCTGCACGATCCCCGTCTCGCCGCCCTGGTAGTCCGGATCGGACATCTCCGGATGCCAGAAGCCGATACAAGGGCAGTAGATCGCCCCCGCGCCTGCCGTGTCGGTGAGCGATCTGTCGTCGCCCACACGGCGATAGTAGAAGCCGTATTGCGACGGCAGCTTCAACGTTCCGGTCGAGAAGACCAGCGTGCCGGCATCGGGGCCGCGATAGTCGCTGTCGACGGTCTCCGCGGTCGAAGCGGTAGCGAACAACAGCAAGGAAACCAGCGCGATGGCGATCGTTTTCATGCAATCCTCCGCGGCGGTTACGGCAGAACCACCGTATAGCCGTCATCCGGCTTCACCCAGCGCATATAGCCGGACGTGTCCGGGTCAGCCACGCCGTCCAACGTCACCTTGGCGTAGGACTCGTCGTGGAAGGCCTTGTAGGTGGTGCAGCTCTCCTTGCCGAAGCGGGAGGCCATGACCATCTGGAGCTGCACGCGCACCTGGTTGGCGTCGTCGGGCGGCAGGCGGCGGCCCTTCTCGGTGAGCGAGGCGGCCTTGATCGTATCGCGGCTGATCAAGCCGCACACGGCATCGCCGCGCATCGTCACCGGCGATTTGGTCTTCATGATGAGGACATTGCCGTCGGACGGCAGCGCGACGGTGCTTTCATATGTGATCGTGCCGTCGGACTCGAAGCTGAAGGCGCCGATGGCGCGGCAGGTTTTCGCCGCGAGGCTTGGGTCGTAGCATTGCACCATGCCCTGGCGCGCGGGCGCGAGCGGATCGGCGGCGTCGTCGGCCATCAGCATCGTTGGAACGACGGCGAACACGGCCAGCACAACAAGGCGTTTCATGCGGTATTCCCCTCCACCCCGGCGGCGGAGCGTAGCCTATAAGCATGCCAAAGGGCAGCGCTGAGCAGCACCACCGCCATCGCCTGATGCGCGGCGGCGAGCGGGATGGGGACTTGGTCGATCAAGGTCAGGATGCCGAGGAGGATCTGCAGGCCCACGGCCGCCAGCAGCAGGCCTGCGCTGGCGCGCGCACGGCCTGTTTGGCGGCTCAGGACCCAGAGCGCGCAAGCAGCCACGAATACCGCATAGGCCACCATGCGGTGGTCGAATTGCGCGGCGCCGGCATTCTCGAAGACGTTGAGGAACCAGGGCTTCAGCGCGAGGAAGCCTTCGGGCGCGAAGGCGCCGTCCATGCTGGGCCAGGTGTTGTAGACGAGGCCGGCGTGCAGCCCGGCCACCAGCGAACCGAGCAGCATCTGCACATAGACCAGGCCCGCGAAAGCCTGCGCCCATTTCGCTTGCGGCGCGGGGCGCGCGCCCGTGGGTGTCGGGCGGAGATATTCGAATGCGGTCCACAGGATCGCCACGAACAGGATCAGCGCAACGCCGAGATGGATCGCCAGCCGGTATTGCGAGACCGAGACGCGATCCTCGAACCCGCTCTCCACCATCCACCAGCCGACGAAGCCCTGCAGTCCGCCCAGCAGGAACAGCACGATCATGCGCGGGATCTGCGGCCGCTTGATCGCCCCGCGCCAGGCAAACCACAAGAACGGCACAAGGAACACCACGCCGATCAGCCGCCCCAGCAGCCGGTGCGTCCATTCCCACCAGAAGATGCCCTTGAACTGCGCGAGCGACATGCCGTGGTGCTCGCGGCCATATTGCGCGATGTGCTGATAGAGATGGAACACGCGCTGCCATTCGGCGTCGCCGAGCGGCGGCAGCGCGCCCAGGATCGGATCCCATTCCATGATGGAGAGGCCCGAGCCCGTGAGCCGCGTGAGCCCGCCCACCACCACCATCAGCGCGATCATCAGCGCCACGCCCAGAAGCCAGAGGCCGACGGCGCGCGGGCCTGGGTCGAGCATGCGGGATTGGATGGAAGTGGTCATGGCCTCCCTTTAATGGGCGGCCCCGCGCCGGTCCATGCGTCTACTTCCCTTTCCTCCCCGCTTTGCGGGGGAGGTGGATGGCGCGGCGAAGCCGCGACAGACGGAGGGGGTGCGTGGGACCGCGAAGAACTAGCCTTGCACCGCCGCAGCCACCCCCTCCCGCGGGCAATGCCCGCGCCCGACACCTCCCCCGCAAAGCGGGGAGGAAGAGGAGCGGATAGCTCCGTGCAATTCCGCGCGCTAGTGTCGCTCGGCCATATCGGGGCTGCCGCCATGAATATCCGCGCCGTCCTACTTGCCTTCGCCGCTTTGGCCGCGCCCGCCGCTGCGCAGGACATGGGCGGGATGGCGATGCCTCCTCCAATGCCGGCCATGACCATGCCGCCGATGCCCGCCGTCTATATGGGCCAGGCGGACAAGCCGGGCGCGCCGGTGTTCACCGGGCTGGGCAACCTCCATCACAAGATCAGCACCACCAACGCCGAGACGCAGAAGTTCTTCGACCAAGGCGTGAACCTGCTCATCGGTTTCAATCATGCCGAGGCGATCCGGTCCTTCCGCGAGGGCGCGCGGCTCGATCCGTATTGCGCCATGTGCTGGTGGGGCTTGGCCTTCGCGCTCGGCCCCAATATCAACCTGCCGATGCCGGACGACGCGGTCGCACCCGCCTGGGCCGCGCTCAAGATGGCGCAATCGCTCAAGGGTTATGCCTCGCCGGAGGAGCAGCAATGGATCGACGCGCTGGCCACGCGTTACTCCGAGATGGCCGTGCCGGACCGGGCGAGTCTGGACGAAGCATTCGCCAAGGCGATGGGCAAGCTCTGGCACGACAATCCCGACGATCTCGAAGCGGGGGTGTTCTACGCCGAAGCGATGATGGACACGCAGCCCTGGGACTATTGGCAGAGCGACCACAAGACGCCCAAGGGCCATGGCGCGGAGATCGTGTCGACGCTGGAGGGCATCATCGCCCGCGCGCCGAACCATCCCGGCGCGCTTCATCTCTACATCCACGCCGTCGAGGCCTCGATGACGCCGGAACGCGCGGAGGCCGCGGCCGACAAGCTCGAACCGCTGATGCCGGACGCCGGGCATATCGTTCATATGCCGTCGCACATCTATTACCGCGTCGGGCGCTATGCGGATGCCGCGCGCGTGAATGAATTGGCGGCGCGGACGGACGAGACCTACATCGCCGAGTGCAAGGCGCAGGGCTATTATCCCCTCGGCTATTACGGCCACAACATCCATTTTCTATGGACGTCTTCGGAGATGCAGGGGCGCTACGGCGCGGCCATCGACGCGGCGCATCGCCTGGTGAAAGCGACGGACGCGTACGACACCGCAAAAAATCTCGCCGTCGTGGAGCTTTATGGCTTCACGCCCGTGGCGACCGAGTTGCGCTTCGGAAAATGGGACGCTGTGCTCGCCGAGAAGCGGCCGCCTGTGGAACTGGCGCTCGACAATGCCGTGTCGCTCTACGCGCGCGGCTTCGCCTATGCGAACAATGGGAATCTGAAAGCGGCCCGGCGCGATCGCGCGCTGCTCGCCGCGCTGCCTGTCGATGCCGTGCGCTATGCGCCGTTCCAAATGCCGGCGACACAGATGGCGGCGCTCGCGCTCGCCCTGCTCGACGGCGAGATCGCGCGTAAATCGGGCCATCTCGATCTCGCTATCGCCGATTTCACCAAGGCGCGCGCGATGGAGCTGGCGCTGTCCTATACCGAGCCGCCTTATTGGCATCAGCCGGTGAGCCACCTGCTCGGAGCCGCGCTGATGCAGGCGCATCGCAGCGCGGAAGCCGAAACCGTCTATCGCGACAGCCTCACCCGCTACCGCACCGATGGCTGGGCGATGTTCGGCCTGGCGCAGGCGCTGGCGGCCCAAGGCAAGAAAGACGAAGCGGCAGCGGCGCGGAAGGATTTCGCCGCGGCCTGGACGCTCGCCGACGTGACGCTGACAAGTTCGAGGTTCTGATATGCCGATCCACGATCGCGAATTCTCCTTCGCCGGCGCGGATGGCACGGCCATCCATGCCTATCGCTGGTCCAGCGATGCGCCCGTGCGCGGCGTGCTGCAGGTGGCGCACGGCATGGGCGAACATGCCTTGCGCTATCGCGAGCCGTTCACGCCGCTGATCGCGAGCGGCATCGTCGTCTATGCCAATGACCATCGCGGCCATGGGCGCACCGCGCCCGATAACCATGGCGATTTCGGGCCGGGCGGATTCGGAGCGCTATCCGAAGACATGGCGGTGCTGACGGCGCGGGCGCGCGGCGAGAACCCTGGCAAGAAACTCGTGCTGCTCGGCCATTCGATGGGCTCCTTCGCGCTGCAGCTCTATCTGCTCGATCACAGCGGCGAGATCGACGGCGCGGTGCTATCGGGCTCGGCGGCGCTCGATCTTCTGGCGCAGAGCGGCAGCGCCGGCGGCGGGCTCGAAGCATTCAACGCGGCCATCGAGAATCCACGCACGAAGTTCGACTGGCTATCGCGCGATCCGAAGGAAGTCGACAAATATCTCGCCGATCCGATGTGCGGCTTCTCCGCCGCGCCGTCCTCGATGGAGAGCATGTTCGGCGCCTTGATGCGCACGATGGACCCCGCCGCGCTGAAGGCGATCCGCTCCGACCTGCCGATCTATGTCTTCTCTGGCGATGAGGACCCGGTGAACGGCCGCCTCGCCTATCTCGCGCCTTTGGTCGAGCGCTACCGCGCGGCGGGCGTGAAGGACGTGACGGCCGATTTCTACAAAGGCGGCCGCCACGAGATGCTGAACGAGACCAACCGCGACGAGGTTGTTGGCAACTTGAAGCGATGGGTGGATCGCGTGATCGCCTGAGCGTTCAACCTCTTCCCACCGTCAGGTGAAACACCACCGTCGCCCGCGTTGTCGACGGCACGGCGACGCCGCCCTTGGTCGCGGGCTTGTAGCGCCAGTGCGACTTCACCCAGGCGACCGCGGCATCGTCGAGGCTGTCATAGCCGCTCGACTTGACCACCGTGGCGCCGGCGATGGCGCCGCCGGCGTCGAGCGAGATGACGAGCGTCACTTGGCCCTCATGGCCCAGACGCGTGTCGAGGCTCGGATAGGGCGGAATCGTATGGGTGCTCGCCACCGCGACGGGGCCTTCGAACACATCGCCCAGGCCGGCGCCGGACCCGGTGCCTTCGTGAGGTGTCAGCTTGCCGCCGCCGTCATCGGGCGGCGTGTTGTCGATGGGGAAATCCGGTTTGACGACAGTGCCCGGATCCGGATGCGCGAGGACGACCGTCGGCGGCGGCTGGGCCGGTGGCTGATCGACCACTTTCGTCGGCAGCACTTTGACGCCGGGTATCGCCGCCAGCGGCGACGGCGCGATGTTGAGGGCCACCAGAATGGTGTAGATCACCGCCAGGTGCAGCAGCCCCACGAAGGCGATCGTGAAGGTGCGGCGCTCGGCGGCGGGCGCGACCGTGTTGGGATAGGCTATGCTCGACATATCATCCTCCCGATGACTGTTTCAGCGCGTCCATGAGGCGCGGCAATCGGGGCGAATTGAAGGAAGAATTGTGTCCGGGTTATTCTCGTGACCGGCAAGGGGCTCCATGCATATGTCACCACGCACCAAGAAGCTGATCGGAACGCTGGTCATGCTCGCCTGGATTCCGGTCTATGCCCTCATCGCCATGGGCATCGGCGTGCGCGTGTTGCCTTACGCGCCGTGGTATGTGTCGCTGCTCTATTACATGCTCGCCGGAACGCTCTGGATCATCCCCATCGGGCTGATGCTGCCTTGGATGAACCGCGAGCCGAAAAAGAAATAGCCCCAAAAGCGTCACGGCCCGCCTAGTGCGGGCCGCCCAGGTGACGCCTCTCAGATTGTGCAGAACCCAACTGGGTGGCCCGCAGTCACGGGCCATGACACGGAGTTTTGAACTTAATGACTCAGCGAGCCGTTAATGGCTCATCGAGCCTGTCGGTTTGCAATTGCTCGGCTTGGTGTTGCCGGCCATGGCGTTGCCGCCCTTCATGGAATTGCCGCCGGACATCGCGTTGCCGCCGGACATGCTGTTCCCGCCGGACATGGAATTGCCGCCCGACATCGTGTTGCCGCCCTTCATCGCATTGCCGCCGGCCATCGAATTGGCCTTGGCGCAATTGGCGGTCGCCTTGGGCGGGCCGGACATCGTGCCGCCGGACATGGAATTGTCGGCCAGCGCGGGCGCGGCCAGAAGGAACGCGGCCGCAGCGGCCACGACAGACAGGCGAATCATCATCTCTCTCCCAGAATGGATCGGCGGGAAGGCTGCCGTCTCCCAGCATTCGCCCGCCCGCTCGCTTTTGTTACGCGCCGGCGGCCTATCCGGTTCACGCCTTTTCGAGAATATGCACCGCGCAGGCGCTGCCGGCGCCGACCACATGGGTCAGGCCGATCCTGGCGTCCTGGACCTGGCGGTGGCCCGCCTCGCCGCGCAGATGGGTCGTGATCTCGTAGATATTGGCGATGCCGGTGGCGCCGAGCGGATGGCCCTTGGACAGCAGCCCGCCCGAGACGTTCACGGGGATGCGGCCGCCGAGCGCGGTCTCGCCGGAATCGATCATCCCCCCCGCCTCGCCCGCGCCGCAGAGGCCGAGATTCTCGTAATGCACGAGCTCGGCGGTGGCGAAGCAATCGTGCAGCTCGATGAGGTCGACATCGTCCGGCCCCAGCCCCGCCATGTCGTAGGCGGTCTTGGCGGCGAGCCGCGTCACGGCGTTGAAGTCCATCATCGCGATGTTGTGCTCCGTATACGGATCGCTGGCGAGCGCCGAGGCGCGCACCTTCACCGCGCGGCCCATCAGGCCAAGCTCGCGCGCCTTCTTCTCCGAGCACAGCACCGCAGCAGCCGAGCCATCGACATTCACCGAGCACATCAGCTTGGTGTTGGGATAGGAGATCATCTCCGCGCCCATCACTTCCTCGAGCGGCGTTTCTTTCTGGTACATCGCCTTAGGGTTCAGCGTGGAATGGTGATGGTTCTTCACCGACACCTTGGCGAACTGCTCGAAGCTCGTGCCGTATTGACGGGTGTGCTCCAGGCCGACATGCGCGAACACGCTCGGCATCGTGCCGGAGCCGAGAAGGCCTTCCGTCGGGATGCCCTTGCCGCCACCGCCGCCGCCCAACAGGCCCGAGCCCATCTGCTCCACGCCCACGGCGAGAACGATGTCGTAGACGCCGGCCTTGATCGCCATCCAGCCCTCGCGGAAGGCGGTCGCGCCGGTGGCGCAGGCATTGGCGACGTTGACCACCGGAATGCCGGTCTGGCCGATCTCGCGCAGCACGCGCTGGCCGACGCCGCCGGAGGCTTCGAACAGGTTGCCGCAATAGAGCGCCTGCATGTCGGCGATGGTGAGGCCGCAATCGTCGAGCGCCATCAGCGCCGCCTGCCCGCCCATCTCCGCGATCGACCGCTCAGGGAAGCGGCCGAATTTGATCATGTCGGTTCCGACGACATAGACATCGTTGCTCATGGCGGCGCCTTTCGTTAGTTCGCGGGTACGAAGAAATAAGCGAGGTAGGAGTTGCCATCTTTGTCCTTGCGGCCGGCGTCGCGGTAGACGACCTTGACCGGCATGTCGAACGCGATCTTCTCCGGATCGGGCTCGACGTCGAGCAGGTTGCCCTTCAGCGTTCCGCCGCCGTCGAGGTCGACGATGGCCGAGATGAACGGCACCGGCACACCGGGGAAATTGCGGTGCACCACGGTGAAATTGTAGAGCTTGCCGGTGTCGGCGAGCTTCACCGGCTTCATCGCGTCGCGCGCATAGCATTTGGCGCAGGTCTCGCGGCCGCCCACGAACACCGTGCCGCACTTGCCGCATTTGGAGCCCGCGAGCCAGGCCTGATCGCCTTCGATCTTGAGGAACGGCACGGCCGGCTTCAACCCGGCGATCCCTGTCGCGCTCATGCTTTCTCCCGGATGTCTTTGGCCGCAAACTAACGCCGTTCGGGCGGACAATTCAAATCGCCTCCGGTGCCGTAGGGTAAAGAAAGAAAGGGATTCACGCGGAGCCGCGGAGACGCGGAGTTCGCGCAGGCGATCCAGAGCGAAGCTCATTTTCTTCGCCCGCGAAGCGGGTAGATTGCCATAATCGGTTCCGCTTCGCGGACCAAGACGCCGGACACCATGTGGATCGCCTGCACCGCTCCTCCGCGTCTCCGCGGCTCCGCGTGAATCCCTTTCTTTGCCGGTCCCTCGAATTTTGAGGCGATCCGGGCCATTGTGGCGACAAGCACTTCTCGGGAGGAATCGGTGGCCAACAAACAATGGATCTACGCGGCAAAGCCCACGGGCCAGGTGGGGCCTGAGCATTTCACGCCGAACGACGACGCCATGCCGGAGCCGGGCGATGGCGAGGTGCTGGTGAGGACAACGCTTCTGTCGCTTGATCCCGCGAGCCGCGCCTGGATGATGGGGCCGACCTATCGCTCGCAATTGATGCCGGGCGAGGTGATGGCGGGCTGGGGCATCGGCGAAGTCGTCAAATCCAATTCCGAGAAGTTCGCGCCCGGCGATCTCGTCAGCGGCGAATATGGCTGGCAGCGCTACGCCGCCCTGCCCGCGAAGTCGCTCACCAGGCACGACAAGAAGCACAAGCCCGAACACATACTCGGCGTGCTCGGCATCACCGGGCTCACCGCCTATTTCGGCATGCTCGATGTCGGCAAGCCGCGGCCGGGCGAGACGGTGCTGGTGTCGGGCGCGGCCGGCGCTGTCGGCTGCATCGCGGGACAGATCGCCAAGCTCAATGGCTGCCGCGTCGTCGGCTCCGCCGGCGGCAAGGACAAGTGCGACTGGCTGGTGCGCGAACTCGGCTTCGACGCCGCCGTCGATTACAAGGCGGGCGGCGTCTACAAACAGGTGAAGGCGGCCTGCCCCGACGGCGTCGACGTCTATTTCGACAATACCGGCGGCGATGTGCTGGCGGCGGCGCTGGCGCGGATGAACCTGTTCGGGCGCGTCGCCTGTTGCGGCAACATCTCGCAATACGACAAGGGTGCGCCGGAGGGCGGGCCCGCGGGCGTGCCGGGCCTGCTCGTCACCAAACGCATCCGCATGGAAGGCTTCGTGGTGATGGATTTCTACAATCGCCGCGCCCAGGCCGAGACCGCGCTCGCCAATTGGGTCCACGAGGGCAAGATCAAGGCCCCCGTCGATATCGTTGAAGGCTTCGACAAGATGCCCGACGCGCTGGCCGGCATGTTCGCGGGGAAGAACTACGGCAAGCTGATGGTCCGGGTGTGATGGAGCGCGCGTTCGTCGGCCTCACCTCCGCCACCTCCGCGCGCGCGGGCGCGGGCGGGCATCCGTGCCAGGGGCTTTATTGGGCGGAAGGCAGGCCCAGGACCGCGCTCATCGCCACGCACTACAATGTCGATTTCGCGGAGCATTACAGCGCGCCCTATTTCGCCGAGCGCGGCTTCGGCTTTCTCGGCTGGAACACGCGCTATCGCGGCGCCGAGGACCTGTTCCATCTCGACCATGCGCTGACGGACATCGGCGCGGGCGTGACCTGGCTGCGCGAAGAGGCTCGTGTGGAGCGCATCGTGCTGCTGGGCAATTCCGGCGGCGGTTCGCTGATGGCGGCCTACCAGGCGGAGGCCGCGACGAACGGCAAGCTGCCCAAGGGCGATCTCTATATTTCGCTCAACGCCCATCCCGGGCGGCCGGAAGTGCTGACCAATTGGATGGACGCTTCCGTCATCGACGAGAGCGATCCGGTGGCGACCGATCCCGCGCGCGATCCGTTCAAGCCGGGGCCGCCTTATTCCGCCGACTTCATCGCCCGCTACCGCGCGGCGCAGCAGGCGCGCAACCAGCGCGTCACCGATTGGGCGAAAGCGGAGCTGGCGCGGCTCAACGCGGCCGGCATCCCCGACCGCATCTTCGCCCTGTTCCGCACCTGGGCGGATCTGCGCTTCATGGACCCGGCCATCGATCCGTCCAACCGGCCCTGCCCCGGCTGCTATGCCGGTTCGCCGCCAGTGGCGAACAGATTACCTTTTGGTATTGGGCGCGCCTGCACCTTGCGCGCCTGGCTGTCGATGTGGAGTCTGGAGACGTCGAAATGCAGCGGGCGTGCGCAATTGGCGAAACTCGGCGTGCCGTCGCTCGTTGTCCAGAGCATGGCCGATATGGGCGTATTCCCCAGCGATGCGCACGCGATCTTCGAGGCACTGGCCGTTTCCGACAAGGTGCTCGAATTCGTGCCTGGCGCGCATTACTTCGAGGACTCCGAGAAGCACCGCATCCGCGCCATCGATCTCATGGCGGATTGGATCGCCCGCCATGTCTGACGTCGTGAACAATGCGCGACTGAGCCGCTTCGAATTGACCGAGGAAGGCCTCACGGCCTTCGCCACCTATCGCCGCCATGGCGACCGTTTCACCATCCCCCATGTCGAGGCGCCGGTGCCGCTGCGCGGCAAGGGCACGGCGGGGCGGCTGATGGCGGGTATCGCCGCGCTCGCCCGCGCGCAGAATTTCAAGATCCTGCCCACCTGCCCCTATGCGATGGCCTGGTTCCGCCGCCATCCGGACACCACCGACCTATTGGAGAGATAGATGAAAAGATTTCTGATCGCCCTGTTCGCGCTTCTTCTCGCGTCGCCCGCGTTTGCAGGCACCGCGCCGAGTTACAATCCGCCCTTCGGCATGTGGCGCATCCCCCTGAGCCAGGCCGGCGTGCTGCCCTACAATCTCGACGGCATCGCCTTCGATCCCGACAAGGGCGACACGCCCGCGACGGTGATCGCCGCGCTCAACCAGGCGCGCGCCGCCAAGATGCATGTGTTCATGTCGCTGGTGAACGGCAAGCAGATCGGCAATTGGGGCTCCGGCTACGATGTCTGGTGCCCCGGCAATCAGTGCATGAACCTGCAGCCCTATGTCGCCGACGGCACCTTGCTCGGCCTGCACATCGTCGAATTCGGCGGTGGCCGCGTGGAGCTTCCCGGCGCGCCGACGATCCAGGACATCCAGCATATCGGCCAAGTGGTGAAGAGCCACTGGCCCTATCTGCCGGTGGCCGTCGACACCGCCCATCCCTGCTCGATGGTCGGCGCGAACTGGCACGGCGCCGTCGATATCGTGCTGATCACCTTCTACACCGGGAAGCGCGGCGACCACGCCGGCGGCGACACGCTGATGGACCAGTCCGCGCAATGCGCCAAGCGGGCGGGCTTGCGCTACACCATGGGCCCGAACCCGTTCGGCGGCTCGCAGCTCGGCTTCCTGCCGCATGGCGTGGAGAATTTCACGCACTATACGGAACATGCGCTGCTCTATCCCGACGCCATGGGCGTGATCGTCTGGCGCTGGTGGCCGGCTGGAACGAATACGGTGACCAACGGCCGTCAGACCGTGCCGGACTTCTGGTGGAACCAGATCAATCCCGGCATCGATGGCGCGCTGACGGAGCTCCAGGGCTGCGCGGCAAAACGAACACCGGCGGCGTGTCCGCACGCGTGATTTCTGGTTTCACGCGAATTGCTATGTCGGCTGCGTCACCCATTCGACCGCGCCCTCGCCAGCGCCGAAAGCGTTGGCGAGATCGGCGCAAAGCGTGTTGAGCCAATCATCCAGGTTCCACGGCGGGTTGATGACGACCATGCCGCTGCCGGCAAGGCGCTCGCCGTCGATCGGATAGCGCAGGAATTCCACCGCCAGAACATCCGGGATGAAACGCTCGCGCAACGCGTCCTTCAGCGCCCGCGCCTGCCGGCGGTCCTTGATCGGATACCAGGCGGCATAAACGCCCGTCGGCCATTTCGCGTGCGCGGCGATCAGGCTTGTGGCCAGCGTTTGCATCTCGTCCGTCGCCTCATAGGGCGGATCGGTGAAGATGAGCCCGCGGCGCTCCAGCGGCGGCACGAAGGCCATCATCGCCTCGTAGCCGTCGCGGCGATGCAGGGCGACTTGCGCATTGTTCAGGAAGAGCCGGCGCAGCCTTCCGAAATCCTCCTCATGCAATTCGCACAGGGCCGCGCGATCCTGCGACCGCAGCAGCTTGGCGATCAGCGACGGCGAGCCCGGATATTTCCCGCCGAAGCCGCGCACCAGATCGAGATAGGGTTTCAGCGTCTCGGACGCATCGCCCTCCACCGCGCGGATGCCGGCATCCGCCTCGTTGGTCTTGCGCGCTTCGGTCGCTTCGAGATCGTAGAGCCCGGCGCCCGCATGGGTGTCGAGCACGAAGAGCGGCTTTTCCTTCGCCTGCAGCGCCGCGATCAGCCGCACCAGGACGGCGTGTTTGAACACCTCCGTGTGGTTCCCGGCATGATAGGCGTGGCGATAGTTCATGACTGAATCTACAGTGGCGCCGCCGCCCAGCGAAAGAGGCCCGTTGTGACCGCGCAACCCGACGGGCAATCCGTAACGGCAGCCGAATTCGCGGGTTCGAAAAAGGAGCCGATATGATCGAGGTCAGCGCGTACAAATGGGTGCCGCCTGGTGCGCAAGGGCTGGTGCGCGATCTGCGTATCCGCTGGGCGCTGGAGGAGGCCGGCCTTCCCTATCGCATCAAGCTGATCGCGCTGGGACCGGAGCAGGATGCGCCGGACTATCGCGCGATGCAGCCCTTCGGTCAGGTGCCGGCCTATCGCGAGGACGATCTCACCCTGTTCGAATCCGGCGCCATCGCGCTTCATATCGCCGAGAAATCGGACGCCCTCATGCCGTGCGATCCGATTCCGCGGCAGCAAACGATCCAGTGGCTGTTCGCGGCGCTCAACACGATCGAGCCGCCGATCATGTTCCTGCAGCAGCTCAACTTCAAGAACGTCAGCGATGGACCGTTGCGCGAGACGGCACTGGCGTGGACCACCAAGCGGCTCACCGAACTCGCGCGAACGATGCAGAGTCACTCCTATCTCGCCGGCGACCGCTTCACCGTGGCCGACCTGATGATGTCGACCGTGCTCGATCAGTTGCGCAACAGCGACATGGTCGCGAAGGAACCCGTGCTCGCCGCGTGGCACGAAGCCTGTCGTGCCCGGCCCGGCTACAAGAAGGCCTTCGCCGACCAGATGGCCGCGTTCAAGGATCACACATGACCGCCGAAGCCCAACCGCTCGTCGCCGTCCAGAATGTCCGGGCAAGCGCCAAATGGTATGCGGCGTTGCTCGGCGCGGATTCGCTTCCGGATCATGAACACCGCGACCTGTACGACCGCATCACCGTATCCGGCCGCGTGGTCCTTCAACTCCATGCCTGGGACGAGGAGGATCATCCGAACCTCGTCAACCGCACGGCCGCGCCGCCGGGCCACGGCGTCGTGCTCTGGTTCCAAGTCGGCGATTTCGACGAAGCGGCGAAGCGCGCGCGCGCATTGAAGGCGGAAGTGGTCGAAGAACCGCACATCAATCCTGCGCCCCAAGCTTGGGAGATGTGGCTCCGCGATCCGGATGGTTACGTTGTGGTGATCGCAAGCGCCGATGGCGCGGCGCGGTAAGAAGGTTGGCCTGCCAACCGGAGCTCGCGAAGCGAGCGTAGGTTGGTCGGAGCGGCGGGATTTGAACCCACGACCCCCAGTCCCCCAGACTGGTGCGCTAACCAGGCTGCGCCACGCTCCGATTTTGCGGTCCCGATCAGGCAGGTTCCGCGAGGGGCGCGGACCATAACCGGGAGGATCATGCGAAACAAGGCCGCTCGCGCGGCGCGTTTTCGCAGGTTTTGCAGGCTTAGATCGAGACCCGCCCGCGCGCGGCGCCGACGCGGTCCTTCAGCATCAGGAGTTCGGCCAGGAGGATCTCCAGCTTCACCCGGTTGCGCTCTTCCAGAAAGGCGGGCTCGATCTCGACTGCGGGCTCCAGCTCGGCCCCACTCTTGGCGTGGGCCTGTTCGAGGCGGGCAATCCGAGCGCGGGCGTAGGTGGGTTCGTCGCCGGCCGGCGCGATGCTCTGCGCGGCCCCTTCGCCGCGGCCGAGGCCCACGACATGGCGCAGGCCGCGTTCGCGCAGCACCTTCTGCACGCCCTTGATCGTGTAGCCGTCGCCATAGAGCAGCGCGCGGATGCCGCGCAGCAGATCGACGTCTTCCGGACGGTAATAGCGGCGGCCGCCCGCGCGCTTGATCGGCTTCACCTGGCTGAAGCGCGTTTCCCAGAAGCGCAGCACATGCTGCGGCACATCGAGATCGACGGCGACTTCGCTGATGGTGCGGAAGGCTTCCGGCGATTTCTCGCGCAACGGGATGACGAGGGCTGGCGAATTCATTCGCGCTCGACTTCCACTTCATCCGGGATCGGATCGCCGTTGATCATCGCCTTCAGCACATGGCTGGGGCGGAACACGAGGACGCGGCGCGGCGCGATCGGCACTTCGTCGCCGGTCTTGGGATTGCGGCCCATGCGCTGGGACTTCTGGCGCACCGCGAAAGTTCCGAAGGAAGAAAGCTTCACCGTCTCGCCCTTCGACAGCGCGCCGCAGACTTCTTCCAGCATGTCTTCGACCATCTGCGCGGAATCGGTGCGCGACAGGCCGACCGCTTGAAAAACGGCTTCCGTCAGGTCTGCACGGGTCAATGTGTCTGATGACATGGCAAACGACTCTTTATCCCCCGCCCGAAAGGTAGGCGCTGGCCGATTTCCCGTCAACATCAAAGGGATAGATGGCGCTTTTCGCGTAAACCATATGCCCGGGCGGTTCCCGGCCCTGCAGCTACCAGCGCAGGAGCGCCGCGCCCCAGGTGAAGCCGCCGCCCATGGCCTCCAAGAGGACCAGGTCACCACGCTTAATCCGCCCGTCCCGGACCGCCGTCACCAGCGCCAGGGGCACCGAGGCGGCCGACGTATTGCCATGGACCGCCACGGTCGAGATGACCCGCTCGGCTTCGATGCCCAGCTTGCGGGCGGTGCCATCCAGGATGCGCTGATTGGCCTGGTGGGGCACGAACCAGTCGATATCGGCGATCTGAAGCCCCGCCGCTTCCACCGATGCGGTGATGGCGGCGGAAATGTTGGTGACGGCATGGCGGAAGACTTCCTTGCCCTGCATCCGCAAATGGCCGGTGGTCTGGGTCGAGGACGGCCCGCCATCGACATACAGCATGTCGTGCAGCCTGCCGTCGGAGAACAGCTTGGCGTTCAGCACGCCCTGGTCGGAATTGTCGCCCTTGCCTTCATAGGCCTGCAGCACCACCGCGCCCGCGCCATCGCCGAACAGCACGCAGGTGGAGCGGTCGGACCAGTCCATCAACCGGCTCATGCTT
>DASXCJ010000032.1:0-25536 GCA_036491175.1 Rhizomicrobium sp. | reverse complement strand
TTTCCGTCCGAAGCGCGGATGCACGCAAGCTTGCACCCTCACCTGTATGGTCTTGCGGTGGCGTCAAAGCACAGATTTCACCTTTTGTTCTATTCCGCGCCTAGAAGTAGAACCCGCATCTCAGGATTGCAAGCGGTATTTTCGAGAAAGATGGGAATTTCCGTAAGCGCTTGATCTCGCTTCGTCTTCCTCCCCCGCTTTGCGGGGGAGGTGGATGGCGCGGCGAAGCCGCGACAGACGGAGGGGGTGCGTGGGAACGCGAAGAACTAGCCTTGCACCGCCACAGCCACCCCCTCCGTCCGTCGCGGGCGATGCCCGCGCCCGACACCTCCCCCGCAAAGCGGGGGAGGAAGGCGAAGCGCGACGGGGAATCTCATAAAGACATGCAGATTTCTTTATATGTTTCTTGCGCCCAGCCATTCCCCGCTGCTATACCCGCGCCGGCTCACGAAAGGATTTTCGCTCAATGACCGCCGCGCAGGATTACGCCGTCAAGGACATCTCGCTCGCCGAATTCGGCCGCAAGGAAATCGCCATCGCCGAGACCGAGATGCCGGGCCTGATGGCCACGCGCGAGGAGTTCGGCGCGAAGAAGCCGCTCAAGGGCGCGCGCATCGCCGGCTCGCTGCACATGACGATCCAGACCGCCGTGCTGATCGAGACCCTGAAAGAGCTCGGCGCGGATGTGCGCTGGGTGTCGTGCAACATCTATTCGACGCAGGACCACGCCGCCGCCGCCATCGCCGCGGGCGGCACGCCGGTCTTCGCGATCAAGGGCGAGAGCCTGAAGGACTATTGGGATTACACCGCCAAACTGTTCGAATGGCACGGCGGCGGCACCCCGAACCTGATCCTGGACGACGGCGGCGACGCCACCATGCTCGTCCATCACGGCCTGCGCGCCGAGAAGGGCGACACCGCCTTCCTCGACAAGCCGGAGAACGAGGAAGAGGAAGTCTTCTACGCGTTGATCAAGCGCCTGTTGAAGGAGAAGCCGAAGGGCTGGTTCGCCGAGCTCGCGGCCAACATCAAGGGCGTCTCGGAAGAGACCACCACCGGCGTGCATCGCCTCTACATGATGGAGAAGGACGGCAAGCTGCTCTTCCCCGCCATCAACGTGAACGACAGCGTGACGAAGTCGAAGTTCGACAATCTTTACGGCTGCCGCGAGAGCCTCGTCGACGGCATCCGCCGCGGCACGGACGTGATGATGGCCGGCAAGGTCGCCATGGTCGCGGGCTTCGGCGACGTGGGCAAGGGTTCGGCCGCGTCGCTGCGCCAGGCCGGCTGCCGTGTGATGGTGAGCGAGGTCGATCCGATCTGCGCGCTCCAGGCCGCGATGGAAGGCTATGAGGTCGTGACGATGGAAGACGCCGCGCCCCGCGCCGACATCTTCGTCACCGCGACGGGCAATGTGGACGTGATCACCGTGGACCACATGCGCGCGATGAAAGACCGCGCGATCGTCTGCAACATCGGCCACTTCGATTCCGAGATCCAGGTCGGCGCGCTGAAGAACTTCAAGTGGAACAACATCAAGCCGCAGGTCGACGAGATCGAATTCCCCGACGGCCACCGCATCATCCTGCTCTCCGAGGGCCGCCTGGTGAATCTCGGCAACGCCATGGGCCATCCGAGCTTCGTGATGAGCGCGAGCTTCACCAACCAGACGCTGGCGCAGATGGAGCTCCACGCCAACCAGGGCAAGTACCAGAAGAAGGTCTACACCCTGCCCAAGACGCTGGACGAGAAGGTCGCCCGCCTGCACTTGGCCAAGATCGGCGTGAGGCTGACGACCCTCAGCGACAAGCAGTCCGACTACATCAGCATCCCGCAAGCCGGCCCGTTCAAGCCGGATCACTACCGCTACTGAGGGACACGGCGATGAGCGACCCGATCGAGCCGCTCATTGCCGACCTCGTCGCCTGGGTGGCGCAGGAAGACCGCCCCTATCTCGACGTCATGGATGCCTGGCGAACCTCCTGCCCGCGCCTGCCGGTGTGGGAGGAGGCCAATGCCCGCGGATTGGTGACACGCGTGCGCGGCGCGGACGGCGCCGCGATGGTGCGTGCGACCGAAGCGGGGCGCGCGCTGATGGCGCGGGCGGCGCGTTGAAGAACCTTCAAAGGAAACCGCTGACGAGGATGGGCGGCGGCTGGTTTTCGCCTGATTTGCGCCTGTAAAGGCATAGCCGAGCGGCGGCCCATTAATTCGGATTAACAATTTATTTACCTTCGTTGACTTTCTGCAATTATAGATTGTTAATGACTTTTTTGAGGGGGCTTGGGGATGCGTTTTCGTGATGCTCTAGGAGCACTGGCGTTCTTTGCGGCGATTGGCGTGGCCGCTCAGCCGGCAGCGGCGCACCACAATGGCGGTGGCGGCGGTGGCGGTGGCGGCGGTCAGCCCCACTATTCCGCGCCAAAGCAGAATTCGGCGCCTCACTTCGGCGGCGGGAACAACCACGCCTTCAACAATGGCGGCAACCACAGTTTCAACAATGGCGGCGGCAACCGCAGCTTCAACGGCGGCGGCAACCGCGGCTTCGGCGGCGGCAACCGCGGCTTCGGCGGCAACAACCACTCCTCCTTCGGCAACAACCGCGGCTTCGGCGGAAACAACCGCGGCTTCGGGGGCAACAACCGCTCCTTCAGCAACAATCGCGGCTTCGGCGGCAACCGGGGGTTCGGCAATCGCGGCACGCACGGATTCGGGCCGCATGGCGGCAGAGGCTTCGGCTACCACGCCTCGGGGCGCGTCGCCTTCGGGCATCACTATTTCTACAACGGACGCCGGTTCTCGGCTTTCCGCGTCGGCTATTACCACTGGCCACACGGCTATCACTACGTCCATTACGGCGTCGGCGCGTATTTCCCCCATGCCTATTGGGTCAACGACTATTACATCAGCGACTATGCCGCCTTCGGCCTGGACGCGCCGCCCGACGACTATCAATGGGTTCGCTATGGGCCTGACGCCGTGCTGTTCGACCTCCAAACCGGCGCGATCGCGCAGGTCGTCCCCGGCGCCTTCTCCGAGGATGCGAACGCCGACGACAATGGCGACGGAAACGGTGACGGCAACGGCGACGGTGGAGACCAGAATGACCAAGGCCCGCAATAGCGCGCTGATCGCGCTGGCGCTTGTTCTGACGGCTCCGGTGCTGGCGCGCGCCGATGCCGCGGATGACGGCAACAAGGGCCTCGCCGCCTTGCAGCAGGGCGACAACGACACGGCGATCAAGCTGTTCACGCGCGCGCTCAAGAGCGGGCGGCTGGCGGGCGACGACAAGGAGTTCGCCTATGCCAATCGCGGACGGGCGTATTTGAAGAAGGGCGAGTATTCATCGGCCATCGTCGATCTCGACCGCGCCCGGCAGATGAAGCCGGACGACGCGGACGCGCAAAACGATCTGATCGTCGCCTTGCAGACCGAGATCCCCGCCGACGGGATTTCCGGCCGTCCCAAGCAGGTGCAGAACGGCGGGCAGATGGGACCGGTCGGACAGGCGATCGTCCAGGGTTTCGTGAATGCCCTGGCCAATGCGATTCAGCAGGGAAATCAATAGCGGCGCGGCTCGCGCCGAAATCTCTGGGGGGAGAGACCATATTGCGCAAATCGGCAATCGTGCTGGCGGCCGTGGCGCTGCCAGTTTGTGCCTGGGCGAACGCGGTTGACGACGGCAATGCCGGCGTCGACGCCTTGAACAGCGGCGACTACGGCAAGGCGGTCAAGCTGTTCACGCACGCCATCGCCAGCGGCCAACTCGCCGGCGACGACAAGGAATTCGCCTACTTCAATCGCGGCAAGGCCTATCTCGGCGAGCACGAATACAAGCTCGCCGCCGCCGATCTCAAGACCGCGCTCAAGCTGAAGCCCGACGACGCCGACGCGCAGGCCGCGCTCGCGGAGGCGCAGGCCGGCTCGTCTCCGGCTGCCGCGCCGGCGGCCGTCGCGGACATGCCCGAGCCGCCCACCGGTTCGGGCTGGGGCTTTCTCGCCGATCAGGCCGGCCGCTATTTCTGGTATGAGGTCGCCGGCCAGCCCGCCCACGCCGCCGTCATGCGCGTCGAATGGGACACACCCCAGAAGGTCTTGAACTATTGGGTGCGCACCAAGTCGCGCGCGATCGCCGCTGGGCAATACAGACTCGACCCCGCCTCCGGCAAGCTGCTCGAAGCGGAGGCGACCCAGAACGGCGCCTATTACGGCACCGCGACAGCCACGCCCGCCGGTCTCACGGAATATTTCTTCACCGACGGCAAGCCGACCCGCATCGTACAGACCCGCGCGCCCGACGGCTCCTACGTCAACCAATCCCAGGACTATGCGGACGGTACCTGGCAGAACTCCGCCGTGGTGACTCTCATCGAGATGCCGCAAGCCGAAGCCGAAAGCAAAGGCTACTTCAAAGCGAAGAAATAGGCCGCGCGCACAAACGCACAGATTCGCCGCCCCGCCCGGCCGGCGCTTATGATCCGTACACGAACTCGGTAAGCTGCTGGCCCGATTCAACAATCGGCAGCGTGCGGTTTTAACCGCGATATCTTGGGCGCTCGCCCAGGTCTAGATGTTCATAATTTCTTAACCACAATCCCTATCCGGACTCGGCCCCCGACACTATCATCTTGATTCCACAGTGATTCGCCGATTCTGGGCGGGGTATGAACAAACGGAACTTCATAGGGACCTGGACACGCCGCGCCGCCTGGCTGGCGGCACTCGCCCCCCTGCCCGCTTCGGCCCAGACCGCCGACCTCACCACCGTGGCCGGCGGCATCGCCGCGGGTGCGGTCGCGCTGGCCGCGGCTGCGGCGCTTTGGGCGCTGGCCGAGCAGCATGCCGCCAACAAATTGCGCCGGATGCTGCGCGGCGCGGAGTCGCGCGCGCGGGCCGGCGCCAATGCGCGCGATGCGCTGATCGGCGCGGGCCGCGAGGCGGTGCTGGTGTGGGGTCGCGACGGCAGCGCGCCGCGCTCCTATGGCGGCGGCGAATTGATCCTGGACTCCTGCCTCGCCGGGGCGGACGCGACACAGCTTTCCGAAGCGCTCGACGCGCTGGGCGACAAGGGCGTCGCCTTCGCGCTCGTCGCGCGCGACAAGAACGGGCGCGGCGTGCGGATGCGCGGCCGCGCCGTCGGCGGCATGGCGGCGGTGTGGCTGGAGGAAGAGCCGCAGGCGGCGACGCTCGCGCCCGATTTCCGCAACGTGCTCGACGCGCTGCCCATCCCGGTCTGGCTGCGCGACAAGACCTTGTCGCTGCTCTGGGGCAACCGCGCCTATCTCGCCGCGACGCAAATGGCCGACGAGGCGCAGCTTGTCTCTACCCAGACCGCGCTCGACCGCGGCGAGCGCGATCTCGCCTCCGCCGCGCGCGCGGAGGGCGACACGTTGGAGGCCAGGCGCTTCGCCATCGTCGGCGGCCAGCGCCGCGCGCTCGCCTTCACCCATTCCCCGCTGGACGACGGACGCATCGTCGGCGCCGCCATCGACGTCACGGACGTGACGGCGGCGGAGGCGCGGCTGCAGCAGCATCTCGACGCCCATGCCGACACGCTCGACAAGCTCGCCACCGCCGTCGCCATCTTCGGCCGCGACCAGAAGCTGACCTTCCACAACGCCGCCTTCGCGCGGCTGTGGGACCTGCCGGAGAAATGGCTGGAGACCCATCCGGCCGACGGCGAGATCCTCGACCGGCTGCGCGAGACGCGGCATCTGCCCGAGCAGCCGAACTACCAGGCGTGGAAGCGCGCGCGCCTGTCGCTCTACGAAAAGCCCGGCGAATATCTGCCGGAGGAATTGTGGCATGTGCCGGGCGGGCAGACCTTGCGCGTCGTCGCCCAGCCGCATCCCTTCGGCGGGCTCACCTTCCTCTATGAGGACGTGACCGAGAAGCTGGCGCTGGAAAGTTCCTACAACACGCTGATCAAGGTGCAGTCCGCCACGCTCGACACCTTGCAGGAAGGCGTCGCCGTGTTCGGGCCGGACGGCAAGCTCAAGCTGCACAACGCCGCCTTCGCCAAGCTGTGGGAACTCGAGCCCTCCGACCTCGCCGGCGAGCCGCATGTGCAGAAGATCGCGCTAGCCTCCATCACGCGCTTCGGCGAGGAAGCGGCGTGGGAAAAGCTGGTCGCCGCCGTGTCCTCCGGCTCGGAGCGGCGCAGCGATTGGGGCGAGATCGAGCGCGCCGACAAATCCATCGTGTCGGCCTCGCTCGCGCCACTGCCCGACGGCGCCACGC
Source organism: Rhizomicrobium sp. (assembly GCA_036491175.1). GTDB lineage: Bacteria > Pseudomonadota > Alphaproteobacteria > Micropepsales > Micropepsaceae > Rhizomicrobium. The sequence goes on along the minus strand of DASXCJ010000032.1, from coordinate 19,296 downwards.
TCGTGACGTTCGCGGATGTCACCGACCGCTCGCGCATCGAGAGCGCGCTGCGCGACCGCGCCGAGGCGCTGGAAGCCGCCGACCGGCTGAAATCGGAATTCGTCTACCAGGCCTCGTTCCTGTTCCGCGATCCGCTCAACGCCGTGGTGGGCTTCGCCGACCTGCTGCGCGAGGGCCATGCCGGCTCGCTCAATCCCAAGCAGACCGGCTATGTGCAGGACATCCTCACCGCGTCGGGCGAGCTGATCGAGATCACCTCCGACCTGCTCGACCTGGCGATGATCGATTCCGGCACGATGCAATTGCAGCTCGCGCCATTCGATCTCTACGAGCTGCTGGCGAAATTCGCGGGCCGCCTGAAGAAGAACGCCGAGAGCCGCGGCATTACGCTCATCCTGGATTGCGCGCCCAATGTCGGCACCGTGGTGCTCGACCAGCGGCGCATGCGCCAGGTCGTGTTCAACCTCATCTCCAACGCCCTCAACTTCACGCCGGGCGGCGGCGTCATCACGCTCGGCGGCGCGGTGGTGGGCGACGATGTGCAGATCTGGGTCTCCGACACGGGCCCCGGCATCGCGCGCGAGGTGATGGCGAACGTGTTCGAGCGCTTCGCCGCGCGCGGCCGCGCCGGCCGCCGCGCGGGCGCGGGCCTCGGGCTGGCGCTGGTCAACCGCCTCGTCGAGCTCCATCACGGCTGGGTCGAGATGCAGAGCGCGCCCGGCCAGGGAACCTTCGTCCGCTGCCATCTGCCGCGCCGGGTGGAGGATTTCTCGCCCGCGCAATTGGGCCGCACCGCTTAGGACAGCCCTCCCCCTTCGGGATGACAATTCGGCAGGTCCGGCGCTATAAACCACTCATGAGCCTCATCGATACCGACGCGATCGCCGCGCTGAAGACGCAGCACGAACCCTTCGACTATTTCATGGGCACGGGCGCGCTGAAGCCCGGCGCCATCAAGACGCTGCATGACAGCTTCCCCGACATCAAGGCCACCGGTTTCCATCCGCTGGAGCAGATGAAGCTCGAAGGCGCTTTCGCCGAATTGATCCGCGAGATCGAAAGCCCCGCTTTCACGCAGGCGGTGTCGACGGCGTTGAGCCTCGACCTGTCGCCCTATCCGCAGCTCATCACCATCCGCAAGATCTCGGCGGCGCATGAGGGCCGCATCCATTGCGACTCCGAGAGCAAGATCGCGACCGCGCTGATCTACATGAACGACACCTGGGACAGCCCCGAAGGCCGCTTCCGCGTGCTCAAGAACGACCATGACTTCAGCGCCTACGTCGCCGAAGCCGCGCCCGAGACCGGCGCCATCGTCGGCTTCAAACGCGCCGACCACTCCTGGCATGGCCACACGCCCTTCGTCGGCGAACGCCGCGTGGTGCAGGTCGCGTGGGTGAGGAGCCAGGCCGATATCGACAGGAAGAAGAAGCGGCATGGGATGTCGAGCTTCTTCAAGCGCCTGCTGGGTAGCGAAAAAGCGGACGCGATGTAGGGCAGTTCTCGACGTCAATTCAATCGCCAACGTTCACAAGGCCAACTCGAGATTGATATTAGACTGACCTCCATTGGCCTATAGCAAAATATGTCATGGCCCGCGAATGCGGGCCACCCAGGTGAGCTCGATCAAGTATGGAGGACAAAGCTAGGCTTTTTCGATGGCGTCATTGTGCAGAACCAAACTGGGTGGCCCGCATTCGCGGGCCATGACACAGAGTGTCTATGTGCCAATCCAATTCAAAACGACTCCAGCTCAATCGTGCTTGTCTGCCGCATTCTCGAAATACTTGAGCGCGACCCCCGTCACCGCATTCATCACCGTGCTGTAGATCACGCCGTGGAAATGGCGGCGGTAGCGCTCCACCCAGTTATCGACCGTCGCGCGATCGTAGAAGCGGCCGTCCGCGATCTCGAACCGCCACTGCCGCAGCACGCGCAGGTCGCGTGTGGGGTCGGAGGGGAGGAGCAGAATGTCGGCGCGGGCGCCGGGCGCGATCACGCCGATCAGGCCGGGTGCGATGTGCTTGCCGTTCACGGCGGTGGCGGCGGCGAGCGCGGCCTCCGTGTTTCCGAACGCCAGCGCGAGTTGCGCGATCTCCAGATGCAGCGACTCGCCCGGCACCACCCAGGGCATGATCGTGTCGGTGCCGGCGAGGACGTCGAGGCCGCGTGCGTGGGCTCGGCCGGCGATGAGGCGCAAGCGCGGAATGCCTGCGGTCTCGATGCCGATTTGCGCTTCGCTGGTGGGATGGCGGACCAGCGCGCTCCAGACCGGCTTCCAGAAATCCGGGAGGTTTCGCGATCCCGGCGTCGGCGGAAAGCGCCGGGGATCGGACGCGATCAGGCGTAACCCCGGATTGGCGAGCGTCGGCAACAGGCTGATACGGTTGGCGGCGACGACGTCGAGCGCGTGACCGATGTCCGCGTTCGTCATCGCCAGAAGATCCTCGCCGCGCACGTCCACGCCGACGGGCGGCGGCGGAAATCTGAGATAGGGCACGCCGGTGAGATGCTGCGCCTCGAAATCGTGCAGGCCCGTGAGGCCGACGCGGTGTGGAACATGACCGATCATCGGCAGATGGACCCGCGCGGCTTCGGCGGCGATCGCGTCATAGGTTTCGCGATTCACCTCGTTATAAACCTTGATGCAATCGACCTTCTCTTTCACCAGCGCGTCGACTGCCGCCCTGCCCTCGGCCGCCGTGGTCACTTTCCACGCCGATGGCCAGCCCGGCGGATCGCCGTCGAGCACGGGACCGCAGCGATACATATGCGGGCCGACGATACGCCCCGCGTTCAGATCGTCCGCCAGCGCGTGGATGCTCGTGTCGGACTGGCCAAGATCGCGCACCGTCGTCACGCCGTATTCGAGATAGAGCAGCGCGAAGAGCCGCTGGTTGCCGAGCGCGATCCAAGGCGGGGTGTGGACATGGGCGTCGATCAGGCCCGGCATCGCGAAACAGCCGGGACATATCGGGGCCGGGTCCGAGGCGATGCGAGCGCGAACGGCAACGATGCGTCCGTCGCGGATGACGATGGTGGCGTTCGCCATCCGGCCGACGCCGGGATTGATGATCGTCACGCCGGATATGATCCGGTCGGTGCGCGGCGGAGGCGTGATGTCCGGCGGCAGGAGCGCCCAGAACAGGATCGCAAAGCCAACCGCCAGAGCGGCGGTCGCGCCGCCCGCCCATTTCACCCACCCCATGCCTGTCTCCACGTTCCGGTCGCTGTGAGATGAGCCGGACGCGGGCAGCGCGTCTCGCCGCGTTTGGAAAACGGCGAGGGAAATTCAATCCCGGCGCGGGATTTCCGCTTCCGGCGAGAGGCCGGACTGGCGCCAGGCGGTCGGCGTCAGGCCCGTCGCATCCTTGAAGGCGCGGTTGAACGGGCCGAGCGAGCCATAGCCGAGCGCGAAGGCGATGGCGGATACCGGCTCGCGCGGGTTCGCGGCGAGCGCGGTTTTGGCGGCGGCGATGCGGCGCTCGTTTATCAGCGCGGCGAAGTTGCGATAGCCCAGCGCGCCGTTGATCAGGCGGCGCAGGCGATGCTCAGGCACGGCGAGATGGGCAGCCAAGGTGCCGATGGTGAGGTTCTCCCGCCGCCAGATTTCCTCCTCGGTCATGGCCCGATCGAGCCTTGCGAGCAGCATCGTGTCCGCCGGATCGGCCGCACCCGTCTCGGGCCGCGCGAGGACGGGGTGCCCGAACAGTTCGGCATCCACGCGCAGCAAAGTCAAAGCAGCCGCGAGCGACAACAGCGCCAGCGCGAAGGCCTGGAACAACGGGCCTGTCTGGATCGGAAGACCGGCAACATGACCGAACTCTCCCACCGCGATGACCAGCACATAGGCCGCGCCCGCGGCGAGGACCGGCGCGCGCAGCATGCGGCGGCGCTCGACCAGATCGCCTTTCCAGCCCTGCCAGATGACGAAGAACGCATGCACGACCAGCGCAGCCGAAAACGCGACATAAGCGATATGCGCCGCGGGCGACAGCGACGCTGCCAGCGAGAGCGCCAGCGACACCGCGACCGGAACCAGACGCAGCGGCGCGAACGCACGCGCGTCGGTGAACAGGACGGTCGTGAAAAGCCAGAACGTCGCCGGCCCCAGCGCCGACAGCAGCCAGACGACGACGTTCACATGCTCCGCCGCGCCGCACAGCGCCGCGTCGTTGTCGAGCACATGGCCGATGGCGCAGAGGAAGAACGCCACGCCGATCCAGCGCGCCGGCGCACGGACCGGCGCCAGCGCGAGAACCGCCCCTGACACGGTGAAGCCGCCGGCGGCCACACCGCGCAGGAGATTGTCCAGGGCCGATTGATCCGCCATCGCGAACGACGATAGCGGATATCTAATCCTTTATGAACGTCAGCAAATCCCTGTTGATCACGTCCGCCTGCGTCGTGATCATGCCGTGGGGATAGTTCTCATAGGTGATCAGCTTGCCGTTCTTGAGCAGCGCGGCCGATTTCGGGCCGGCATCCGCGTAGGGCACGACCTGGTCGTCCTTGCTGTGCATCACCAGCACCGGCACGGTGATCTTCTTCAGGTCTTCCGTGAAGTCGGTTTCGGAGAACGCCTTGACGCAATCGACATGCGCCTTGACGCCGCCCATCATGCCTTGGCGCCACCAATTGTCGATCAGGCCCTGGATCGGCTTCACGCCGGGCCGGTTGAAGCCGTAGAACGGGCCCGTCGGCACGTCGATATAGAATTGCGGGCGGTTGAACGCGGTCTGCTCGCGATAGGGATCGAAGCCCTCGCGCGGGGTGCCGCCGGGATTGGCGTCCGTCTTCAGCATCAAGGGCGGCACGGCGCTGATGATCGCGCCCTTGGCGACGCGGTCCTGGTGGCGCGCGATGTAATGCACCACCTCGCCGCCGCCGGTGGAATGGCCGACATGGACCGCGTTCCTGATATTGAGGTGCTCGGTCACCGCCGCGAGATCGGCGGCGTAATGGTCCATGTCATTGCCTTCGGCGGTCTGCGTCGAGCGTCCATGGCCGCGGCGGTCATGCGCGATGACGCGATAGCCGTGCTGGACGAAGAACATCATCTGCGGGTCCCAATCGTCGGCCGACAGCGGCCAGCCATGGCTGAACACGATGGGCTGACCCGAGCCCCAGTCCTTGTAGAAGATCTGCACGCCGTCCTTCGTCGTGACGGTGCCGCTGCCCGGCGATCCGGCCGTCGCGGCCGGCCTGGCGGCGTGTTTCGCGGGCGCGGCGGAAGAGGACATCGTCGAAGCCGCAACGGCGGCGATGCCTACGCCACCGGCGAGCAAGGCACGGCGCGAGGCGGACAGGTTTTCATGTTCAATCATGGCCAGGATCCTCCTGATTTGTTGCGCGATCGTGTTGATGCACAACGTGCGCCCACCGGGCCGCGTCGGTAAAGACTATCCTTTATGAAGGCCGGCAACCTGGCCGGGAATCCGCCCTATTCCGCCAGGAAACCCACAACCAGATCGGTCGTGGCTTGCGGGTTCTCTTCCATGATCCAATGGCCGGAATGGGGGATCACCCGGCCTTGCACATTGCCGGCGACGAATTCCAATTCCGTCGCCATGCCGGCGCCGTAGGACTTCTCCCCGCCCAACGCCAGCACCGGAATGGTGAGCTTGCCTTGCGCGAGGAAGGCGCGGTTGTCGATGCCATCCTGCGGGAAGGCGACGAACTGCTCGAACGAGTCATGCATCGCATGCGGCATGGCGTAGAATTTGGCGTAGTGCCGGCGCGTCGCCTCGTCGATGCGCTTGGGATCGTCCGACAGCTCATTATAGAAACGGTCGAGGAAGATGCGCTCGCGCCCCGCCACCAGCCGCTCCTCGTCCGGCCCGTGGAAATTGAAATGCCAGGTCTTGGGATTGGAGAGCTGCGCCGCCCAATTGCCCACGCCCGGCAGCGGCGCGTCGATCACCACCCATTTCGTCACGCGGTCGCGATATTGCGCGGCGAGCGCATAGCCCACCATGTTGCCGATGTCGTGGGTGACGAGCGCGAACTTGCCGATCTTCAGATGGTCGAGCACGCCGGCCACGTCCACCGCCTCGTTCTTCTTGGTGTAGCCGGTGTCGGGATGCGCCGAGAGCCCCATGCCGCGCAGGTCTGGCACCACCACCGTGTGATCCTTCACCAGCACCGCAGCGATCGGCGCCCACATGTCGCCCGTATCGCCGAAGCCATGCAGCATCAGCACCGCCGGCCCATGCCCGCCGACGCGCACATGCAACGTCGTGCCGTTGGTCTTGACCTCCTCGGTGTGGAAGCTCGAAGGAAAGGGCTGCACGGCGGCGTGCGCGGACGCGGCGGCGAGAAACGCGGCGACAAGGATGCGGATCATGTGCCCCCCGGAAAGGAGGCATGATGTACCTGTCGCGACCGGAAGCCAAGTTCGGCGTCGATCGCTTCCAGCGGTCAGATGAAATTTCCGGTGGCCAAACTGGACAGGTGCGCCGCGTCGTCCAGGAACAGCACCAGGTCCTTCCCGGACTGATAGCCTGCCTGCCCATTCATATCGACGATCAGGAAACTGTCGCCCTTGTAAGTGCCGGTGCTGGGCGTGAACACCACCGCCCCGGCCTTGCTGAGCTGATGATCGCCAATGACCGAGCTGATGTTCGACAGGTCGCCCACGGTAACCGCCGAATTGATCACCTTGACCGATCCCGGAAGGTCGAATTTGTCGTGCCTGGCATCGAAGCCCGTGACGATGTCCAGGCTGCCCGTGGGCGAGTCCGCCGCGGAGGCGAATTTGAAGACGTCGTCGCCCGCACCGCCGGTGAGATGATCGCTTCCGGCGCCGCCGTAAAGGATGTCGTTTCCATGGCCGCCCACCAGCGTGTCGTTGTTGCTGCCGCCTTCGATAATGAGAGCGCCCGATTTTTCGGCGCTGCCGTCGATGGTGAGCACGGCGATGGCGCTCCTTCCGTCGACGGTCAAGGTCTGCCCCGCCGCCGCCGTCGCGGCGCCGATATCGAGTGTGAAATTCGCGCCCTGATGCTGGTCGATCACGATCTTCTCGACATTCTTGACGGCCGAACCGAGATTCCAACCCGTGACGAACCCGTTGAACTTTATCGTGTCGTTTCCGGCGCCGCCATCGATACTGAAGCTGCCGCCCTGATCTTCGACGAGGAACGTGTCGTTGCCGTCGCCGCCGGAGGCCTTGAAGTTGCCGAAAGCGCGAAGGTCGATGATGTCGTCGCCCGCGTCGCCGGTCAGCCGGTCGTTGTCCCAGCCGACAAGCGTATCGTTGCCGTCACCGCCGTCGAGCACGTCGTTGTTCGCGCCGCCGTTCAGCACGTCGTCGCCCGCATTGCCGTAGAGCTTGTCGTTGCCGAGCGCCCCGAACAGCTCGTCGCTTCCCGCGCCGCCCAGCACCTCCAGCGCGCCGGACGTGTAGGTGTAGGCAGTGCCGCCGTGAAAGGAGTCGGTCGCCAGCAGCGCGCTCGCGTCGATCTTCATGCTCTGATCGGCGTCGAAATCGAAATGGTAGGAATGGCCTTTCTGGAACTTGACGTCCTCGACATTCGTCAACGTGTTCTGCCCCACGATGACGACGCCGGAATAGGCGCCGTCGATCCCCACCACGTCGTTTCCGGTGCCGCCGTCGATCCGATCGTCCGGATCGAAATTCGATTTGAACACGAACGTGTCGTTGCCCGCGCCGCCATAGAGAGAATCCGCCGGGCCGCTTGCGCTTGCGTAGCGCATGTCGAATTTGTCGTTTCCGGCATAGAGCGCTTCGGTCAGGGCGCTTGCGTTGTAGTCGTCCAGATCGAGCTTGAAGAGCGACGCGGACATGCTCACGCCGGAAAGTGCATAGACATGGACGCCGCCGACGGTGAGATCCACCCCCGTTACGGTCCCGCTCAGACTGCTGCCCGACCGCGTGAGGCCCGTGCCGAAGACTTTGAGCGTATCGCTATGGCCACCCTGATCTTTGAATCCGAAATCGACTTCGGTCCCACCGCCGCTCCAGACGCCGTTGTTTTCAATATCCGAGACGAGATCGATGCCGATCGCATTGCCGATCCCGAGACCTTTGGTTTCGTCGAGGAACGTTCCCATAATAGCTACCCCAATATGCGGCATAACTATTGGTTGTGATTCCCCGCCAGGTCAACGGGAAAGCGAGGCGCTTGTTCGGCGCCGCCGCATGGAAATCCCAATTATCTGGCCAAAAACCCTATCTGCGGCGCAAACCACGCCAGGAACGCCGCCGCAACGATGATGGCCACGACGGCGAAGAAAAGGTGGTGGCGGTGCCAGTCCATGGTCGAGGCCTATCGGTTGCCGGCAACTTTATACTCGTGTCATGACCCGGGACTCCGGGCCATGACACGAAGGATGGTGATGTACGCGGAGGCCGTAACCGCCAAAACCTAATGCTGGCTCTTCGGCATGCGCACGACGAGGCCTTCGAATTCCGGCGTCACCTTGAGCTGGCAGGACAGGCGCGAATTCGGCTCCAGGTCCTGCGCGAAGTCGAGCATGGTCTCTTCCATGTCCTGCTTGGGCGGCATCTTGGCCTCGTAGCCCGCATCGACATAGACGTGGCAGGTGGCGCAGGCGCAGGCCCCGCCGCAATCGGCGTCGATGCCGGGGATGAGGTTCTTCACCGCCCCTTCCATCACGCTCCAGCCCAGGGGCACTTCGGCCTCATGTTCCTTGCCGTTGTGCTCGATGTACTTGATCTTCGGCATGCCTGCTCCGTGACGCCTGCGTCAGCTTATGTTTTTCATAGGTATGGCGGTGTCCGCAAGCCGCTCCGCCGCGACAATCGCGCCGTCGGCGATCAGCTTGCGCCCCACGATATATTCCGGCGCGGCATTGACCGCCTCCACAGCCGCCACCCGGCCCTCGCGCAGGTGGAAAACCGCGAATTTCCGCTGGTTCTGGTCTCCCCGGAGCACGATCTTATCCGAAGGCCCCGCCAGCCCCGCTATCTGGAGCTTGAGGTCGTACTGGTCGGACCAGAACCAGGGCACCTCCCGGTAGGCCACCGGCCGCCCCAGCATGGAAAGCGCCGCATGCTTGGCCTGGTCGATGGCGTTCTGGACGCTTTCCAGCCGGATGAGCTGCCCGTCCCGGCCGTGATGGCGGGTGCAGTCGCCGGCGGCGAAGATGTCCGGATCGCCGGTCGCGCAGAACGGATCGACGCGGATGCCGTCCTGGCATTCCAGCCCCGCCGCCAGCGCCAGATCGCACACCGGCACGACGCCGATGCCGACCAGCGCGACGTCCGCCGCATAGACCTTGCCGCCCGCATGGATGGCTTCGAGCTTGCCGTTGCCCTCGAACGCCTCGACCCCGGTGTTCATCTCGAACGCGACGCCGGCCGCGCGGTGGACCTCTTCATAGAAGGCGGAGACGGGGCGCGACACCGCGCGCGCCATCACCCGGTCCATCGCCTCGAACACCGTCACGGCGAGGCCATATTTGCGCGCGACCGCCGCGACCTCGAGCCCGATATAACCGCCGCCGACCACCGCCAGATGTTTAGCCGATTGGAAGGCGGGGCGCAGCGCATCGACGTCGGCGATGGCGCGCAGATAGTGGATGCCGGCAAGCGTGGCCCCCGGCACCTGGATGCGGCGCACCCGCGAGCCCGTGGCGATGAGGAGCTTGTCGTAAGAAAGCGAGCGTCCGTCGGAGAGTTCGACGCTCTTCTTCGCGCGATCGATGGCGCGCGCCGTCGTGCCGAGCACGAGCTCGCATTTCGCCTCGGCATAGAACGCGTCCGGCTTCAGGAACAGGCGCTCGCGCTCGAAGGTCCCGGCGAGATAGGTCTTGGACAAAGGCGGCCGCTGATAGGGTGGGAACGGCTCGTCGCCGACGACCGTCAGCGCGCCCGCGTAGCCCTCGGCCCGCAAGCTCGCCACGGCCTGCGCCGCCGCCTGCCCCGCGCCGATGATGACGATCCGCTCTGGTGAAGTATCCGACATCCAAAACCCTTTCCGGGGGCGGGGCTAACATGCTGCGCCCCCAAGGGCAAATTGCCCGGAAAGCTCAGGTGTGACATAGGACTCGCATGCTCGCCGTCAACCTCCCGCTCCCCGATTTGCGCGCCACCGAAGCGTTGGGCGCCCGCATCGCGGCTCAGCTTCGCATGGGCGATGCGGTGGCGTTGGAGGGCGATCTCGGCGCCGGCAAGACTGCCCTGGCGCGGGCGGTGTTGCAGGCGTTGGGAGTCACCGAGGATGTGCCGAGTCCGACCTTCACCCTCGTCCAGGTTTATGAAACGCCGGGACTGACCGTGAGCCATTTCGATCTCTACCGTATCAAGCAGGAGAGCGAGCTGGACGAGCTCGGCTTCGACGACGCGCTCGCCACCGGCGCGGCGCTGATCGAGTGGCCGGAGCGCGCGCCGCATCGCATCCCCGGCGACGCGCTGCACATTCGGCTTGCCACGGAGAACGGCCGCAGCGCGCGGATCACAGGACCGGAGCGCTGGCGTGTCTGACCGCGAAGAGGCCATGCGCCAATTCCTCAACGGCGCCGGCTGGGGCGGCGCGCGCGTCACGCCGCTGCCGGGCGACGCCTCGACACGGCGCTATTTCCGCGTCGCCCATGGCAGCCGCAAGGCGATGCTGATGGACCAGCCGCAACACGCCGAATCCTCCGTGGCCGCCGCGCACGCGACGCCCGAGGAGCGCCACGCGCTGGGTTACAACGCGGTGGCGCGATTGGCGGGCGCCGATGTCGCGCGCTTCGTCGCCGCTTCGCAATTCCTGCGCAAGCAGGGTCTCTCCGCGCCGGACATCTATGTCGCCGATCCTAAACAGGGCTTCGCGCTGATCGAGGACCTCGGCGACGCGCTCTATGCCGACGTGCTGGCCGACGGCGGCGACGCGCACGAACTCTACAGCGCGGCCATCGACGCGCTGGCGCGGCTGCACAACGAACGCGCCCCGGCGCTGCTGCCGCCGGACAAGCCGCTGCATGCCTTCGACGAGACCGCCCTCGTCGCCGAGACCGACCTGATGACGGAATGGTACATGCCGCTGGCGCTCGGCCGCGCCGCCACTGGGGACGAGACCGCCGAGCATCGCGCGCGCTGGCGCCAGGTGCTCGACCCCGTGCTGGCGGCCGAGCCCGTCTTCGTGCATCGCGACTATCATGCGCAGAACCTGCTCTGGCTGCCGGAGCGCGACGGCCTCGCCAAGGTCGGCCTGATCGATTTCCAGGACGCGGTGGCGGGGACCAGGAGCTACGACCTGATCTCGCTGATCGAGGATGCGCGCCGCGACGTCGATCCCGCCCTCGCCGAAGCCATGACCCGGCGCTACATCGCCGCCACCGGCGCGGACGATGCGCGCCACCGCGCCGAGATGGCGGTGATGGCCGCCCAGCGCAACGCCAAGATCGCCGGCATCTTCGCCCGGCTTCACAAAAGAGACGGCAAGCCGCGCTATCTGGATTACCTGCCGCGCGTATGGGGGTATCTCAACAAGGACCTCGAACATCCCGCGCTGGCGCCCTTGAAAGCGTGGTATGACCGCGCGATTCCGATGGAGGCGCGCGGCCGTCCGCGCGATGCATAGAGCGTGAGTTCGAAGCCCATCACCCGTGCGATGATCATGGCCGCCGGCCTCGGCACGCGCATGCGCCCCATGACCGACACGACGCCCAAGCCGCTGGTGAAGGTGCGCGGCAAGGCGCTGATCGATCATGTCATCGACCGGCTGGTGGCGGCGGGCGTCACACTGATCGTCGTCAACGCCCACTACAAGGCCGACCGGATCAAGGCCCATCTCGCCGCCCGCAAGGATGTCGAGATCCGCATCTCCGACGAGAGCGACGCGCTGCTCGATTCCGGCGGCGGCATCCTGAAGGCGCTGCCGAACTTCGCGGGCGAGGCGTTCTATCACGCCAATGCCGACACGGTGTGGAGCGAAGGCGCGAGCCACGCGCTGGAGAAGCTCTCCGCCCGCTGGGACGAAAACGAGATGGACGCGCTGATGCTGCTCGCCCCCACCGTCAGCACCGTCTGCTATGAAGGCCGCGGCGATTTCATGATGGACCCGGACGGCCATCTCACCCGCGTGCCGGAAGGCCGCATCTCGCCCTTCGTGTGGATGAGCATCGAGATCCTGCATCCGCGCCTGTTCGACGGCGTGAAGCCGGGCAAATTCTCCATCAATCCGCTCTGGGACAAGGCCATCGCCAAGGGCAGGCTTTACGGCCAGCGCCTCGATGGCGTGTGGATGCATATCGACCGTCCCGACGCGATCAAGGAATCCGAAGCCTTCCTCGCGGATCTCGCGCCGGCCTGATGGGCATCCTCACCATCCCGCCTGCCGCGCCCTTCGCCGAGACCTTGGCGAGGGGGTTGATCGCGCGCCTGGGCAGCGATCCTCTGGCGTTGGCCAACGCGACCATTTATCTGCCGACACGGCGCGCGACGCGGGCGCTGGGCGAGACCTTCGCGCGCGTGCTGGGCGGCGCGGCGCTGCTGCCCACCATCCGCCCGCTCGGCGATGTCGACGAGGACGAGTTCGACACCGAGGGCGGCGACCTTACGCTGCCGCCTTCCATCCTGCCGCTGCGCCGCCGCCTGCTGCTCTCCACTTTGGTCGCGCGCTGGGACGACGCGCGTGGCGGCACGCTCGGCTTCGCGCAGACCGCCGCGTTGGCGCGCGGCCTCGCCCATTTCCTCGACGAGGCGCAGACCCAGAACGCCGATCTCTCCAAGCTCGAAGCGCTCGCGCCCGCCGCGCTGGCGCGGCATTGGGATGAGGTGCGCGGCTTCCTCGCCATCCTGCGCGATAGATGGCCGGACATGCTCGCCGCGGAAGGCGCGATCGATCCGGCGACGCATCGCAATGCGCGTCTCGCGGCGCTGGCCGAACGGCTGGAGCGCCATCCGCCAAGCGGCCCGCTGATCGCGGCGGGCTCGACCGGCAGCATTCCCGCGACGGCGCATCTTCTCGGCGTGATCGCGAAGCTCGGCGACGTCGTGCTGCCCGGCCTCGACCGTGCGCTCGACGAGGAGAGCTGGAACGACCTCGATCCCGGCCATCCGCAATATGGGATGAAGCACCTGCTGGGCGGCATCGGCATCACGCGCGCCGATGTCGGCGACTGGCAGCCCTCGCCGCCCGACAATCCCGAACGCGCTTTCCTCTTGCGCGAGACCTTGCGCCCCGCGCCGACGACGGATGCCTGGCGCGCCATCGCCGAACGCGGCGGCGGCGACATCGCCACCGGCCTCACCGGCATTGCGCTGATCGAAGCGGCCCATCCCGGCGAGGAGGCGACTGCCATCGCGCTCATCCTGCGCGAAAGCCTGAACGAGACAGGCCGCAGCGCCGCGCTCGTCACGCCCGACCGCAACCTCGCCCGCCGCGTCGCGAGCGAGATGCTGCGCTGGGACATCGTGATCGACGATTCCGCCGGCCGTCCGCTCGCCAAGACTCCACCCGGCGCCTTCCTGGTGCTGCTCGCCGAAGCGGCGGGAAGCGGCTTCGCGCCGGTGCCGCTTCTGGCGCTGCTCAAACATCCGCTGGCGGATGTGTCGCGCGCGCAAGTGCGCCAGCTCGACATGGCGCTGCGCGGCCCGCGCCCCGATCCGGGGCTCGACGGCATCGCCAGGCTGCTCGACGACCGCGCGCTGGCCACATGGTTCGACGGCATCGCGCAAATTTTGCGGCCGCTGGAGGACATCCTCTCCGGTGACAGTGTCACGCTCGACAATTTCGCCACCGCGCATAGCCGCGCGGGCGAGACGCTCGCCGGCAAGGACAATCTCTGGCGCGGCGATGCCGGCGAAGCGGCGCAAAACCTGATGAGCGAATTGCGGCTGAGCGCCGCGAACATCCCGCCCATCGAGCCCGGCGCCTATCCGGCGCTGTTCGCGGAGCTGGCCGAGGAGCGCCCGGTGCGTCCCGCCTATGGCCGCCACCCGCGGCTCGCGATCCTGGGGCCGCTCGAAGCGCGCTTGCTGCGCTTCGACACCGTGGTGCTCGGCGGATTGAACGAAGGCACATGGCCGCGCGCCGCCGCCGCCGACCCGTGGCTGTCGCGTCCCATGCGCGAGACGCTTGGCCTCGAAGCGCCGGAGCGCGCCATCGGCCTCGCCGCGCATGATTTCGCCAGCCTCGCCTCCGGCCCGCGCGTGTTCCTGACGCGCGCGCTGAAGGTCGAAGGCACGCCGGCGGTTCCGTCGCGCTGGCTGCAACGCCTGCTGCAATTGACCAAGGGTCTCGGGCTCATGCTCGGCGATGCGGGCAATCACATCGCGCTCGCGCAGGCCATCGACGCGCCGGAGCGCGCGGCGGAGCGCATGCAGCGCCCGCATCCCAAGCCGCCCGTGAAGGACCGCCCGCGCGACCTCAGCGTGACCGAGATCGAGACTTGGCTGCGCGATCCCTACGCGATCTATGCCAAGCATGTGCTGGGCCTCATGCCGCTCGATCCCCTGGATGCGCAGATCGGCGCGCTGGAGCGCGGCACCGCCGTGCATGCCGCGCTCGAACTCTTCCTCAAGGAGCATCCGGACGATTGGCCCGAGGACGCGGAGGCGCGGCTGATCGCGCTCTCCGACCGGCTGTTCGCCGAGATGAGCATCCCCAAGGCGACGCTCGCCATGTGGCGGCCGCGCTTCGCCCGCGCCGCGCGCTGGTTCGCCAGCATGGAGCGGCTGCGGCGCGACGACATCGCCCAAAGCTTCGTCGAGCTGCGCGGCGAGCACAAATTCGGCGACTTCCGCCTGCGCTGCCGCGCCGACCGTCTCGACAGGCTTATCTCCGGTGGCGTCGCCATCGTCGACTACAAGACCGGCAACCCGCCGAGCAAGAAGCAGGTGCGCACGCTGCTGTCGCCGCAACTGCCGCTGGAAGGCGCGATCCTCAAGCATGGCGGCTTCAAGGAGATTGGCGCGGAGGATGCGCGCGAGCTTCTCTATATCCGCTTCAGCGGCGGCGCGGATTCGGGCGAGCTGCGCCCCGTCGACGGCGACATCGCCGCGCTCGTGGCCGAAGCCGAGACCAAGCTCATCGCCCGCATCGCCGCCTTCGACGATCCCGACACGCCTTACCTGCCGCGCGTCATGCCGTTCCGCGCCGCCGTCGCGGGCGATTACGACCATCTGGCGCGCGTGCGCGAATGGTCGCTCGCCGGCTGGGAGGAGGAGGAATGAGCGACGCGCGCGCCGCCTCCGATCCGCGCCGCTCCGCCTGGGTGTCCGCCAATGCCGGTGCGGGCAAGACCTACACGCTCGCCAACCGCGTGACGCGGCTGTTGCTCGACGGCGCCAAGCCCGAGCGCATCCTCTGCCTCACCTACACCAAGGCCGCGGCCGCGGAGATGCAGGGCCGCCTGTTCGAACAGCTCGGCAAATGGTCGATGCTGGGCGATGCCGATCTTGCCGCGAACATCGCCGAGATCGGCGCGGAGACGCCCGATAAAGTCGGTCTGCGCCAGGCCCGCCGCCTCTTCGCGCAAGCGCTGGAGACGCCCGGCGGCCTCAAGATCCAGACCATCCATTCCTTCTGCCAGTATCTTTTGGCGCGCTTCCCGCTCGAGGCCGGCGTGCCGCCCGCCTTCCGCGTGCTCGACGACCAGACCGCGCGCGAATTGATGGAAGGCGCCCGCGCCCGCGTGCTCGACCGCGCCGGACGCGGCGAACAGCCGCTTGCCGATGCCGCCGCGCATTTGGTGACGCAGACCAGCGAGAACCGGCTGCACGTGACGCTTGAGGCGGCGCTGGGCGGCGACCGGCGCAAGCTCGAACGCTTCCTCGCGCGCCTCGAAACCGACATGACCTCCGCCATCCGCAAAGCCCATGGCGCCGGGGCGGACGAGACGCCGGAGAGCATCGCCACTGATTTCTGCAACGGGCTTGCCGACTGCACGCGCATCGTCGAATGGCTGCTCGGCGGCAAGAAGACCGACATCGCGCGCGGCCAGACGCTGGCGCGCGCCGTGGCGGAGCAATCCTTCGACCTGTTCCGCGATGCGTTCCTCACCGGCAAGGGCGAGCTCTACAAGTCGCTGGCCACCAAGGGCCTGAGCGACGCCGAGCCCGCCTTGGCGCAATCGCTGCAGGACATCGCGGCCGCGTTCCTCGCGGCGGAGGAGCGCTGGCGCGCCGCCCACGCGGCCTCGCTCGCCGAAGCGGCCCTGACGCTGGCCACGGCGGCGCGCGACGAATATGCGGCGCTGAAGCGGGCGCGCGGTTCGCTCGACTATGACGATCTCATCGCCGGCTCCCTGGCGCTTCTCGACCGCAGCGAGGCGTCGGCCTGGGTGCTCTACAAGCTAGACGGCGGCCTCGACCATGTGCTGATCGACGAGGCGCAGGACACCAGCCCCGAGCAATGGGCCATCGTGCGCCGCCTAACGGAAGAGTTCTTCACAGGCGAAGGCGCGCGCGCCGAACGGCTGCGCACCATCTTCGCGGTGGGCGACGAGAAGCAATCGATCTTCTCCTTCCAGGGCGCCGATCCCAAGGAGTTCGAGGCCAACCGCCGCCACTTCGCGCAGGCCGCGACCGAGGGCACGCACAGCTTCGTCGACGCGCAGCTCGCCACCTCGCGCCGCTCCGCCCCCGAGATCCTCACCTTCGTCGACCGCGTCTTCTCGGGCGATGCGGCGCGCGAAGGCGTCACCTTCGACGGCGCGCCCATCGCCCATGCGGCGCATCGCAAGGAGGCCAAGGGCCGCGTGGAGTTCTGGGACGCCGTCGCTCCCGCCGCGACGCCGGAGCCGGATTACTGGCGCCCCGTCGACCGTGAATCCGAGGCGAGCCCCGTGGTCAAGCTGGCGGAGCAGATCGCCGCCCAGATCAAGCGCTGGACCGACGGCAAGACGCGCCTGCCCGGCCTCGACCACCCCATCCGCCCGGGCGACATCATGATCCTGATGCCGCGCCGCGAGCCTTTCGCCAGCGAGATCATCCGCAGACTGAAGGAACGCGGCGTGCCGGTGGCCGGCGCCGACCGCATCCGCCTCAACGACCAGATCGCGGTGATGGATCTGAAGGCGCTGGGCCGCTTCGTGCTCTTGCCCGAGGACGATCTCAACCTCGCCGCGCTGCTGCGCTCGCCGCTGATCGATTTCAGCGAGGAGGAATTGTTCGCCCTCGCCCATGGCCGCGACGGCACGCTCTGGCGCGCGCTCGAAACCCGCGC
This sequence comes from Rhizomicrobium sp., assembly GCA_036491175.1. GTDB lineage: Bacteria > Pseudomonadota > Alphaproteobacteria > Micropepsales > Micropepsaceae > Rhizomicrobium. The sequence continues at coordinate 2,155 of DASXCJ010000032.1, read as the reverse complement.
CGAGGAGACCGCGAATTTCACGCTCGCCCGCGCCTTCCTCGCCGAGTGCCGCCGCCGCGCCGATTTCGCGCCGCCTTACGAGTTCTATGCCCAGGCATTGACGGGGGACGGTCTGCGCAAGCGCCTGCTGGCGCGGCTGGGCCACGAAGCGGACGACGCCATCGACGAATTCCTCTCGCTGGCGCTGTCCTACGAGATGCTCAACGCCCCGTCGCTGGAGGGCTTCCTGCACTGGCTCGACCGGGGAGACGCCGAGATCAAGCGCGACATGGAGCGCGGCCGCAACGAGGTCCGCGTCATGACCGTGCACAGCGCCAAGGGGCTGGAGGCGGACATCGTCATCCTCCCCGACACCACCGCGCTGCCGCAGGGCCCCGGCGGGCGCGGCGATCTTCTGTACACGGAGCAAGGCCCGGTGTTCCCCGTCGCCGGCGATATCGCGCCCGAAGCCGTGCGCCGCGCCAAGGAGGCCGCCAAGGACGAGATGCTGAAGGAGCACCGCCGGCTTCTCTATGTGGCGCTGACCCGCGCGCGCGAGCGGCTCTATGTCTGCGGCTTCGAGAACAAGACCGGCGTGCGCGACGGCTCCTGGTACAAGCTCGCCGAGGAAGCGGCCGGCGCGCTGGGCATCAAGCTCGATGCCAAACGCGTCTATGGCGACGCCGACACCGAGCCGGTCACCGGAACGGACGTGACGGCCGCGCCCGAGACGCGCACCCTTCCCGCCTGGGTGCGAACCAATCCGCCTGTCGAGCGCGTGCGCCCGCGCCTGATCCGCCCATCGGAAGCCGCCGGACTGGAAGAACCCGCCGCGCAATCGCCGCTGGGCGACAAGGCGCGCTTCGAGCGCGGCAATCTCATCCACGAGATGCTCGCGCGCCTGCCCGACATCGCGCCCGAGAAGCGCCGTGACGCGGCACTCGCCTTCCTCAAGGCGCGCAAGGCCGATGCGGTGCTGGCGGACGAGACGCTCGCGGTGCTCGACGATCCGTCTTTCGCCGCGGCCTTCGCGCCCGGCTCGCGCGCCGAAGTCGCCATCGTCGCCGACCTGCCGCAGATCGCGGAGGGCGCGCGCATCAATGGCCGCATCGACCGTTTGGCCGTGACCCATACCACCGTCCTGGCGGTGGACTTCAAGACCAACCGTCCGCCGCCCCAAAGCCTCGACAGCGTCTCGCCCGTCTATCTGGCGCAAATGGCGCTCTACCGCGCCGCGCTGCAGAAGATCTTCCCCGACAAGCGAATCGCCACGGCGCTGGTCTGGACCGAGGGGCCGCGCCTGATGGAACTGCCGGACGCCGCGCTGGAGGCGGAAATCCTGCGTATTCGCAGCCGCCTTGATTCCGCGGCCCCCTATTCTTAAGTTTTCGTACTCCGATACTCCTTTCAAAGGCGATGCCCATGGCCCCGGTCAAGGTTTCCGACTCCTCCTTCCAGAACGACGTCCTCAATTCCAAGAAGCCCGTCGTGGTCGATTTCTGGGCCGAGTGGTGTGGACCCTGCCGGATGATCGCCCCCGCGCTCGAGGAGCTCGCGACCGAGATGGGCGAGAAGATCACCGTCGCCAAGATCAACATCGACGAGAACCCCGGCGTGCCGCAGAAATACGGCGTGCGCGGCGTGCCCACGCTCATGATCTTCAGCCAGGGCCAGGTCGCGGCCACCAAGGTCGGCGCGCTGCCCAAATCCAAGATCAAGGAATGGATCGAAGCCTCGATCTGATTTCTTTTCCTCTTCCCGTTTATTCAACTCACGCATAGCGCAGGCGAGATTGGCCTGCGCTATTGCTGCTTTTAGCGCGTGGATGCGCAGCCGCGCGGATTTCATCAGGGCACGCACTTCGCCCGTGTGACGGCCGTGTTTGAGGGCGTTGCGGTTGCCGGGCTGACCGCCGCGTTTGCGATTTGTCATTGGTGCTGTCTCAAGTGGGGGGGGGTCTCAAGCGGGCCCATTCGTTTTCGATTTTTCGGGGGTGGGTACCCCTCCCCCGTTCCCCACATCGGGCCGCTCCTTCACCGTTACGGTGTGATGGGTGCCGGGGCTGCGCAGCCGCTGGAGCGCGAGGGCTGCCTGGGCGGCGGATTGCATCATCCGGCTGGCGGTCTTCATGACGTCAAGCTGGGTTTCCGCATCGCGGCTTTCGGCGGCAAAGCGA
>DASXCJ010000031.1:0-63602 GCA_036491175.1 Rhizomicrobium sp. | reverse complement strand
CGCCCCCATTTCTGAGAGCGGATCCGGAGCCTAATTCATCGTCCGCGACAGCACTTGGCGCAGGAAATCGACTTCCTGCTTGAACATGGGATCGTCGTTGCAGAGCGCCGCGATCCGGCGGCAGGCGTGCAGAACCGTGGTGTGATCACGGCCGCCAAAGCGTTTGCCGATCTCCGGCAGGGACCGCATCGTGAGTTCGCGGGCCAGAAACATCGCCACCTGACGCGGACGCGCGACGCGGCGCGAGCGCTGGGGCGACTGGAAATCACGCAGCTCGAGTTTGTAAAACTCCGCCGTCTTGCGCTGGATGTCCTCGATGGAGGTCTTGCGCGCGGAGATGGTGCGCGAACCGAGCGTCTGCTCCGCCACTTCGAGCGTCACGGGCTGCTTGGTCAAATCGGCATAGGTCGCGAGCTTGGTGAAGATCGCGATCAGGTCGCGCGGGCTCGCCTCGTCCATATCGGCGATGCGTTCCAACACGTCCTCGGGCAGGGCGCCGTCGGGACGCTGGCGGGAATATTCGGCATTGCGCGCTTTCAGGATCGCCAACCGCGTCGCGCGGTCCGGTCTGTCGAGCGCGATGACGAGGCCGCCCGAGAGGCGCGAGCGCACATCCTCGGTCAGGTTCTCCAGCGCCGCCGGCGTGCGATCGCAGGCGATGACGAGCTTGCGGTGCAGGTCGGCGAAGGCGTTCAGCGTGTGCAGGAACTCGGCGACCGTATAGGTCGAGCGGCAGAGATGCTGCAGGTCGTCGATCAGAAGGATGTCGGCCTGGCGCAGCTCTTCCTTGAAGGAGAGCGTGTCCTTGCGGCTCAATGCGCCCAGGAACTGGCGCATGAAATCCTCGGCGCCGAGGAAGAGGGCGCGGCGGCCGCGTTTCTTGGCTTCGAGCGCGATGCCGTTGAGCAGATGCGACTTGCCGTAACCGAAGCCGCCATGGATGTAGAGAAGAGACACGTCCTCGGCCGCGCCTTCGGCCAGCGCGCGCGCGGCGCGATAACCGAAATCGTTGGACGGGCCAGGCACGAAGCTGTCGAGGCTCTGCTGCGGATTGACCAAGCGGTGCGACAGGCCGCGCGCCGTCTTCTCGAAACCTTCGCGCAGATAGGAGACCGACGCGGCGACAGACTGCACCGCCGGCGCGGTTTCGCGCGCGACTTGGCCGCCGATCACGGGCGAAGGCGTCACCAGCACGATGGAAAGCGAGGCCGGCTCGCCGCCTTCGGCGCGCAACGCGCGGTCGATGCGCGCGGCATATTGCTTGTCGACCCAGTTCTGGTGGAACAGCTTGGGCGCAGCGAGACGGATCTCGTCCTTGTCGAAGCTCATCAGGGTGAGGGGGGCAATCCAGGCGTCGAACACCGCCTCGCCCAAATCCCGCCGCAGGCGCTCACGGGCGCCCGCCCAAACCGTCTCCCAATCCATGTGCGATGTCATGACTTGTGTCATGTCCCTTGCCTTCTTCTTGTCCGGCTTTGCGCCGGTTTCCCCGTATTTTTTCGATCTTTTGCGCGGCCGTTCGTGCGCGGCCTTGGTCGTCAGGCATGTTTCATCAGGGTTCCTCTCAGTTTTGCCGCCAGGGCAGGTTGGCGGCCTTCCAGCCGTTGACATGTCCGCGATGGCCATCCGGGCCGACGTCGCCTTCGAAGCCGCCCGCGATGTTGAAGGCGCGGGTGAAGCCCGCCCGCGTCAGCGCCATGGCCGCGCTGCGCGAGCGCGCGCCGGAACGGCAGAGAAACAGGATCGGTGTGTCCTTGTCGGCGCCGGCCTTGGCGAGCGCGTCGGCGGTCGCGGCCGTGAAATCGGGATTCACCGCCATCGAGGGGAAGGTCTGCCATTCGATCGTGTGGACCTTGCGGCCGGCGCCCGACAGGTCGGGGAGGCCGACGAAGCTCCACTCGGCCGTGGTGCGCACGTCGACGAGCTGGGTCTTGGGGTTGTTCTCGAGAAGCGACCACGCCTCTCCGGCCGAAAGGTCCCCCGCATAGTCGGCACTGGCATTCGATACGGCCACGACGCATACCCCAGAGAAAGGAAAGGCACCGGCGCGCCTTGCGGCGCTCCGCGTCCTTCACAGACAAGAACTCGATTAGATGCTGGACTTAAGGTTCGGAACGTTGCCGCAACGAATATTTGCCAAGATTTTCAGATTATTATTGTTCATCTTGGACATTGTTGCCGCGTCCCCGCATCCAGCGATGAGAATGTAGGATGACGGGCCGATTTGATGCAAGCGAAAATCGCGAATCATTGGTTAAAATTATGCACGCCGTGCGCAGCGCGACAAAGCGGTGACTCTCATAAAACGTTGTGACGTATGCGGAAAATAGCTTTCATCGGCGAATCAATACGTTAACGACAGTTGCGTGGAGGTTTGATGACGGCGGCGCGCTTCTTCCGCACACGGACAAATAAAACGGGGCCGGAAACCGGCTCCGCTGGCATCACAAAAGAATCTGGCAAGAATTCGCGGAGGTTAGCCGCGAGGGGCTCAGCCCTGCAGCTTGGAGACGCGCTTGGAGAGGCGCGAAACCTTACGCGAGCCGGTGTTCTTGTGGATAACGCCCTTGGAGACGCCGCGCATGATCTCGGGTTCCGCGACCTTGAGGGCGGCCTGGGCGGCCTTCTTGTCGCCGGTGGCGATGGCGTCCTCGACCTTGCGGGTAAAGGTCCGCACCCGGGTGATCCGGGCGTGGTTGACGGCAGTCTTCTTGGCCGTGACGCGCGTGCGCTTCTTGGCGGAGGCGATATTGGGCATGGTCGTCCTTAAGTCCTTAAGAGGCGGGGCGTATAGCCCGGGGCGGAGTGGGGGTCAATTGCCCCAATGCGGCCGCTTATGGTGCGTCTCAACGGCAGAGCACCCGATAGGCGGCATCGAGGCGGCCGAGGTTGCCATGGGCATCCTCGTCCCAGCGAATGGAGACGGCCTCGTTGCAGTCGTCGCGGCCCCAGGCATAGACCAATTGCCGTTCGGGATGTGGCGGTGTCCAGCACACCAGGCGGTGTCCTGCTTGCGACGGGTCGGCTGGCTTGCAGCGCAGATTCTCCCGAACCTGGGCAAATCCCTCAGCTTCGAGGGCCAGGCGCATATCGGCGGCCCGTGTTCCTGCAGGAAAACGTTTCTTGAGACGTGCCGTCAGCGCGCCTGCCGGATCGGCGATGCGCGACAGGGCGCCGTCCGGGCTGGCGATCTGTTTGGCGATGAGAGGCGGATCGGTGTGCAGCGTCGGCTTGTTCGAGGTGACGACGAAGGCGATGAGCAAGACGGCCGGCAGGATCAGCGCCGTCCAGCCCAGCCAGCTCGGCTTCTTCGGCACCTTATTTGTCCGTGAAGCCAGGTTTGCGCTTCTCGCTGAAGGCGGCCATGCCTTCCTTCTGGTCGTCGGTCGCGAACATGGAGTGGAACACGCGCCGCTCGAAGCGCACGCCCTCGGTGAGGGTGGTCTCGTAGGCGACGTTCACCGTCTCCTTGGTCATCATGACGATGGGCGTCGACTTCTCGGCGATGGCTTGGGCGGCTTTCATCGCCTCGGCCAGCAGATCCGCCGCCGGCACGACGCGGGAGACGAGGCCCGCGCGCTCGGCTTCGGCGGCATCCATGTTGCGGCCCGTCAGGCACATCTCCATCGCCTTGGACTTGCCGACGAAGCGGGTGAGGCGCTGGGTGCCGCCGATGCCCGGCATGACGCCGAGATTGATCTCGGGCTGGCCGAACTTGGCGGTGTCGGCCGCGATGATGAAGTCGCAAAGCATGGCGAGTTCGCAGCCGCCGCCCAGCGCGTAGCCCCCCACAGCCGCGATGATGGGCTTGCGGATGGCGGCGATGCGATCGTTCACATGGGCGAAGAAGTTGGACTTGTACATATCCATGTAGGATTGCGGCGCCATCTCCTTGATGTCCGCGCCGGCGGCGAAGGCACGCTCGGAGCCGGTGAGCACGATGCAGCGCACGTCCGTTCCGCGGTCCCATTCCTCGAGCACGCCGATCAGCTCGGCCAGCAATTCCGAATTCAGCGCGTTGAGCGCCTTGGGCCGGTTCAGCGTGATGACGCCGACGCCGCCTTCGGTCTTCACGAGGATGTTCTGGTATTCCATTTCCGTCTCCGTTCAGTCGTCGAACTTCTTCGACCGGTTCCGCTTCAGCTTGGAGTGGGTCTTCTTCTTCTCCAGCCGCTTTTGCTTGGCGGCGCGCGAGGGCTTGGTCGGGCGGCGCTTCTTGGGCGCAACGCTGGCGGCGCGCAAGAGGTCGATCAGCCGCGCCCGCGCATCGTCGCGGTTCCGCTGTTGGTCGCGATATTGCCGCGCGGAGATGATGATCACGCCGTCCTTGGTGAGCCGCGATCCGGCCAGGGCCTCGAGCCGCGCATGGACGTCGAAGGGCAGGCCGGCGTTGCGCGTGTCGAAACGCAACTGCACCGCGCTCGCGACCTTGTTGACGTTCTGTCCGCCGGGGCCGGAGGCATGGATAAAGCTCTCCGACAGCGTCGCCTCGTCGATCGCCAGATGCGGCGTGATCTGAATCGTGCCCATGGCGGCTTTTAGCATCCATGTGCCCTCTTGACAGGCAACTATATGGTTGCATATTAGAGCCATGAACGTGGATGCTGTGTTCCGGGCCTTGGCGGACCAAAGCCGCCGTCATCTTCTGGACCGGCTCCACAACAGGAACGGGCAGACTTTGGGTGAGTTGTGTGAGGGTATCGCGATGTCGCGCCAGGCGGTGACGAAACATCTCGCCATCCTGGAGGAGGCGAACCTCGTCTCCACCAAGAAGCAGGGGCGCGAGAAGCTGCACTTCATCAACCCGGTCCCGATCAACGACATCGCCGAACGCTGGATCGGCAAGTTCGAGCATGGACGGCTGGCCGCGCTCTCCGCCCTTAAAGCCGCACTGGAGTCCGAATGACAAGCGATCTCACCACGGAAGACACTGTCTACATCATCTACATCGCCGCGCAGCCGCAGAAAGTGTGGGACGCGCTGACCATCAGCGAATTCACCAAGCGCTATTTCTTCGGCCGCTCCGTCGAAAGCGATTGGAAGAAAGGCTCGTCCTGGATGCTGCGCATGCCCGACGGGCGCGTCGACGTGAAAGGCGTGGTGCGCGAGGCCGATCCGCCGCGAAAACTCGCCGTCTCCTGGATCGTGGATTGGATCGATCCCAAACCACCCGAAGCCATCGTGACCTATGAGATCGAAGACACCGGCAACGGCGTCATGCGCCTGACCATGACGGAGTCCCATCCCACCGCGATCCCGCGCGCGTGGCTCGAAGGCGGCCGCAAAGGCTGGCCGATGATCCTGTCGGGGCTGAAATCCCTCATCGAAACCGGCAAGCCGCTCGGCCTGCCCACGCCCATGCCGCCGGAAGGACCGCGCAAATGAACAGTTTCGTCTACGTCACCTATATCCAGGCCACGCCGCAGAAGGTCTGGGACGCGATCACAAAGCCGGACGTCACGCGGCAATTCTGGATGCATACCAACGATTCCGACTGGAAGGCGGGATCGGATTGGCGGCACACGCGATTGGACGGCGACACCGTCGATGTCCAGGGCAAGGTGCTCGAAAGCGATCCGCCGAAGCGGCTGATCATCAGCTGGTTCGCGCCGCACAAGGCGGCCAACCCCGAACTGCACAGCCGCGTGCAATTCGACATCAGCGAGCACAAACCGGGCATCGCGCGGCTGGAAGTCTCGCACACCGATCTGCAGCCCGATGTGCTGAATGGGGTCAGCATCGGCTGGCCGCAAGTCCTCTCCAACATGAAGTCGCTGCTGGAAACGGGCAAAGCCGCGTCGATGTGGTGAAATCGGAACAAGAAGGGTGACGACAATGGCAGGAAGTTCGTTCGTTTACGTGACCTATATCCGCAGCCCCCGCGAGAAGGTGTGGGAGGCGCTCACCAAGCCCGAATACCAGAAGATCTACTGGTTCGGCGGCTACCAGGAGAGCACTTGGAAGGCGGGCGCGGAGTGGAAGATGTTCATGCCTGAGCATGGGCTCACCGACTCGGGCGAGATCCTGGAGAGCGATCCGCCGAACCGCATCGTCATCAAGTGGCGCAACGAATTCCGCCCGAACCTGAAGGAAGAGGGCTATGCGCGCTGCGTGATGGAGCTTGCGCAGGAGGCCGATCTTACCAAGCTCACCATCACGCACACGATCGATAAGGAGAACTCGCAGTTCATCCAGGCCGTGTCCGGCGGATGGCCGCGCATCCTGTCGAGCTTGCAGTCCTATCTGGAAACCGGCAGGGCGCATGGCGACACGCGGGCTCCGGCGGAGGCGAAGAAGTGAGCGGCTCTAAATTCGTCTATGTCACCTATATCCGCGCGCCGATGGAGACGATCTTCGACGCGCCCCGGAAACCGGAATTCACCAAATGGCCGGACGGGGTCTGAGATGACGAAATCGGTTCGCACCTTCCTGATGTTCACCGGAAAGGCCGAAGAGGCGATCGATTTCTATACGACGCTGATCTGGGATTCGCGGATCGAAAGCATCGAGCGATGGGGCGCAGGCGGGCCGGGCAAGGAAGGTAGCGTGATGCGCGCGGCGTTCACGTTGTACGGCACTGGCTTCGCGGCCAGCGACAGCCCGATCAAGCACGCATTCGACTTCACGCCATCGACCTCCCTGTTCGTGGAGTGCTCCGACGAGGCCGAGATCGACCGGCTCTTCGCCGTCCTCTCCGAAGGCGGCCAGACGCTCATGCCGCTGGGCAACTATGGGTTCAGCAGACGGTTCGGCTGGCTGAACGACCGGTACGGCGTATCGTGGCAGCTCAATCTCGCCTGATCTATTTCTGGCACACCGGACAATAGAAGCTCGACCGTCCGCTCTGGACGATGCGCTGGATCACGCCCTCGTCGGCGCGCTGGCAGAGTTTGCCTTTGCGGTCGTAGACGGCGAAATGGTGCTGGAAATAGCCGAGTTCGCCATCGACCCGCTTGTGATCGCGCAAGGATGAGCCGCCGGCTTTCACCGCCTCATGCAGCACGGCCTTGATCGCCGTCACCAGCGTCTTGATCTCCTCCGGCTTCACCCGCGAGGCGCGGCGCCTGGGCGAGATGCGCGCGCGCCATAGCGCCTCGCAGACATAGATGTTGCCGAGGCCGGCGATGATGCGCTGGTCGAGCAAGGCGGCCTTGATGGAGGTCTTCTTGCCCTTGAGCCTGGCGGCGAGGAAGGCGGCTTCGAATTCGCCGGACAGCGGCTCGATCCCGACATCCTTGAAGAGCTTGTGGGTGGGAAGCTTGTCGGTGTCGATCAATGTCATCAGGCCGAAGCGGCGGTGGTCGTTGAAGATCACCCTTGCCGGCGCGTCGGAGTCGATCACGACATGGTCGTGCTTCTCGAATTCGTCCGGCGGGGCGGCGTAGTGGAACTGGCCGAGCTTGCGCGACTGGCCTGCGGCATAAACGCTCATCCGCCCGCTCATGCCGAGATGGATGACCAGCGTTTCGCCGCCGTCCAGCGTCGCCATGATGTATTTCGCCCGCCGCCACAATTTCTCGACCCGCCGCCCCGTGAGCCGCTTGGCGAAATCCTTCGGGAAGGGGATGCGCAGGTCGCGCCGCCGCGTCTCGACATGCGTCAGAAGGTGGCCTTCCAGCGCCGGCTTCAGGCCCATCATCACGGTTTCGACTTCGGGGAGTTCGGGCATGGCTCTGTTTCGGGAATTCGAGGCCCTTTATACTGCGCCGCCATGGCAGACACAGTCACATCCTTCGGCTTTCGCGACGTGCCGGAAGGCGAGAAGGAAGCTCTCGTGCGCGAGGTCTTCTCCTCGGTCGCCAAGCGCTACGACCTGATGAACGACCTGATGTCGGGCGGAGTCCACCGGCTGTGGAAGGACACGATGGTGGAATGGCTGAACCCGCAGCCCGGCTGGCGGGTGCTGGACGTCGCCGGCGGCACGGGCGACGTCGCCTTCCGCATCGCCGACGCCGTGCGGGCGAAGGGCGGCGAGGCGGCGATCACCGTTTGCGACATCAATGCCGACATGTTGGGCGAGGGCGTGGTTCGCGCCGAGGCGCGTAACGAACGTGCCATCGAATGGGTCTGCGGCGACGCCGAGGCGCTGCCGGCGCCGGACGGGACGATGGACGCCTACACCATAGCCTTCGGCATCAGGAACGTGACGCATATCGACCGCGCGCTGGAGGAGGCGCGCCGCGTGCTGAAGCCGGGCGGCCGGTTCCTGTGCCTGGAGTTCTCTCGCGTCGAGGCGCCGGTGCTGGACACGCTCTATGAGAAATTCTCCTTCTCCGTGCTGCCCAAGCTGGGCGAGTGGGTGGCGAAGGATGCGGATTCCTATCGCTACCTCGCGGAAAGCATCCGCCGGTTCCCGCCCCAGGCGAAGTTCGCCAGGATGATCGAGAAGGCGGGGCTGTCGCGGGTGAAGGTGCGCAATCTCACCGGCGGGATCGCGGCGATGCATTCGGCGTGGAAGATCTGATGGGCGCGTTCGCCAATATCCGCCGCCTGCACCATGCCGCCCGCGTTCTGGCGAAACACGACGCGCTGGTGCCGCGCGAATATCTCGCCGTCCTGCCGCTCGGCGCGCGCATCGCCCGCCGGCTGCTCGGCACGCGCGAGCGCGAGGACAAATCGATGGCGCCCGGCGTGCGCGTGGCCCTGGCGCTGGAGAGCTTGGGTCCGGCCTATGTGAAGCTGGGGCAGGTGCTGGCGACGCGGCCCGATCTCGTCGGCGCCGATACGGCGCTGGCGCTCGAACAACTGCAGGATCGCCTGCCGCCATTCCCCGACGAGGACGCCAGGCGGGTGGTCGAGACCGCGTTCGCCAAGCCGGTCGGCGAGGCGTTCCTGTCATTCGGCCGCGCGGTGGCGGCGGCTTCCATTGCGCAAGTGCATGAGGCGATGACGACCGATGTTCCGCCGCGCAAGGTGGCGGTGAAGGTGCTGCGCCCCGGCATCGAGGCGCAATTCGCGCGCGATCTCTCCGCCTTCGCGTTCGCAGCCCGCATGGCGGAGCGGTTGTCAGCCGAAGCGCGGCGTCTGCGCGTACGGGCCGTCGTCGACACGTTGGCGCAATCGGTGGCGCTCGAGCTCGATCTGCGGATGGAAGCAGCGGCTGCATCCGAGTTGGCGGAGAATACCAAGACCGACCGCGACTTCCGCGTGCCCGCCATCGACTGGAACCGCACCGCCGACCGCGTACTGACGACCGAATGGGTCGAGGGCGTGCCGATCCGCAATCCGGCCGCGCTGGAAGCGGCCGGTCTTGACCCCAAGAAGATCGCCGTGATCGTGGTGCAGAGCTTCCTGCGCCAGGCGCTGCGCGATGGCTTCTTCCATGCCGACATGCACCAGGGGAACCTGTTCGTCGACGCGGAGGGCCGTCTCGTCGCCGTCGATTTCGGGATCATGGGCCGCCTCGATCCGCCGATGCGCCGCTTTCTGGCGGAGACGCTCGGTGGTTTCCTCGCGCGCGACTACATGCGCGTGGCCCGCGTGCATTATGACGCCGGCTTCGTGCCGCCGGTCCATGCCATCGAGACTTTCGCACAGGCCTTGCGCGCCGTCGGCGAGCCGATCTTCGGCCGCGTGGCGCGCGATGTGTCGATGGCCAAGCTGCTGCAGCAACTGTTCGACACGACCTGGCGCTTCGACATGCAGCTCCAGCCGCAGCTCGTGCTCTTGCAGAAGACGATGGTGGTGGTCGAGGGCGTGGCGCGCTCCCTCGATCCCGGCTTCGACATCTGGGAAAGCGCCCGTCCGGTCATCGAGCAATGGATGATCGATCACATGGGTCCGGAGGCGCGGTTGCGCGACGTGGGCGAGGGCATCAACGGCCTCGGCCGTCTCGCCCGCGACCTGCCGCAACTCCTGCGCAACGCCGAGGTGGTGTCCGCCATGCTCGCTTCCGGCGGCATGCGCCTGCATCCCGACACCGTCCGCCAGATCGCCGACGCCCAGGCCGCCCGCACCCGCGCCGCGCGCGTGGCGATATGGATCGCGGCCGGCGCCGCGGTGGGGCTGCTGGGGGTATTTCTGTTCTGACCATTGATATCGGTATATAGATATAGTATATATGTCGGTATGAAGACTTTAGTTGATCTTCCCGAAAGTCAGTTGAAAGCGCTGACCCAGATCGGCGAGAAGCGCAAGCTGTCGCGCGCGGCCGTAATCCGCGAGGCCATCGAGACCTATCTCGGTACCCAGCCGAAAGCCAAGAAAGACGACGCGTTCGGATTGTGGGGCGATCGCAAGATCGATGGACTCGAATATCAGCGAAAGCTGCGCTCCGAATGGTGATGGCGCTTTTCGACACGAATATTCTTGTCGACCACCTGAATTCCATCCCAGCCGCCAGAGCCGAGATCGCGCGTTATAGCGCCAAGGCGATCAGCATCATGACATGGATTGAAGTGATGGTAGGGGCGGAGCCGCCGCTTCAGATCGCGACACGCGAGTTCCTGGATGACTACACCATCGTTCCGCTGGATGGTTTGATTGCCGACGAAGCGGTCGCCCTAAGAAGGAAACACCGAATCAAATTGCCGGATGCGATTATTTGGGCAACTGCCAAAAGCCGCGGCATGTTGCTCGTGACGCGCAACACAAAAGACTTTCCGCCGGGCGACCCCAGCGTACGGTTTCCCTATAAAATCTGATCGATTACGACTTCTTCTTCGGCTGGACCTGGTCGGCGATCTTCACGTGGCCGGCGTCGCAGGTCTTGGAGCCTTGGTCGCCGACGACGTAGACGTTGAGGGCGACGGTCTGGTCGTCAAGTTCGGAAATGGAGGGCACGCGCACGCGCACCGCGCCCTTCATCACATCCTCATTCGTCGCCATCACGCGCTTCACGCTGCCGCCGGATTTGGTCTCGCCGGGCATGGCGGAGATGGTGAGCACGACGCGCACGTCGGAGCCTACATCGCGCTGCTTGAGCGCATCGCAGGCAATGGCGATGTCGTCGCCTGGCAGGACGGTTGGAACGGCCTCGCCGCCGATTTCGTTCGGCGCCGCGCTCGGCATGGCAAGCGGCGTCACACCCTGCGCGAAAGCGGGGCTCGCCAAAACCAGTGCTGTCATACCTGCCAAGCAGGTCACGATATTGCGCATCGCATGCTCCTCCCGCATTAAGCAGGCCTTCCGAAGCGATTCTAGTTTACCTGTCTGTCGCGCCCTTCCCAATAGGGCTGACGAAGTTCCCTTCGCAAAACCTTACCGCTCGGGTTGCGGGGGATGGTCTCCACGAAGTCCACGGATTTGGGCAGCTTGTAACCCGCGATCCGCTCCCGCGCCCAGGCGATGATGTCGGCCGGATCCGGGCTAGTCCCTTCTTTCCGTACGACAATTGCCTTCACGGCCTCGCCCCATTTGGGGTCCGGAACCCCGATCACCGCGGCGTCCGCCACCTCGGGATGACCGAAAAGGGCGTTTTCCACCTCGGCCGGATAGATGTTCTCCCCGCCGGAAACGATCATGTCCTTCACGCGGTCGTGAATATATAGGTACCCCTCTTCGTCAAAAAAGCCCGCATCGCCGGTGTGGAACCAGCGGTCCTTGATGGCGCTCCGGGTTGCGTCCGGCTTGTTCCAATAGCCCTTCATCACGTTCGGCGCCTTGATCAGGATCTCGCCGACCTCGCCCGCGGCGAGATCTTTGCCGTCGCCGTCGACGATCTTGATCGCATGGCCGGGCGCGGGCTTGCCGCAGGAGCGGAGCTTGCCGCGCGATGGCACGTGATCGTCGGGCGCGAGGAAGGTGCCGCCGCCCGTCGTCTCGGTCAGGCCGTAGACCTGCAGGAATTCGCAGCCGAAGGTGTGCTGCGCGCGCAGCAGCACATCGTCCGAAATCGGCGACGCGCCGTAGGAGACGTTCTTGAGCGAGGAGAAATCCGTCTTCGCCGCGTCGGGGTGCTGCAGCAGGAACTGGATCACCGCCGGCACGATGAAGGCGTAGGTGATCCGCTTCTCGCGGATGAGCCGCAGGATCTCCGCCGGATCGATATCGCCCAGCACCACGCCGCGCGCGCCTTGCGCCAGCGAGAGCAGGCCGATGTTCACGCCGGCGACATGGAAGAACGGCATCGCGATCAGCACGACGTCGTCCGGCTCGTAATTGCCGATGGGCATCGAGCCCAGGCATTCGAACACGGCGAGGTAGTTCGCGTTGGTGAGCTGCACCCCCTTGGGATGGCCGGTGGTGCCGGAGGTGTAGAGCTGGATCACGTCGTCGTCGGCGGCGATGGGCAGCATCGGGTCCTTGTCCGGCTGCGTGTCGCGCCAGGCTTCGTAGGCGGTCCAGAGCGGATGGCCGTCCTCCATGGCGATGACCGCCTTCAATTGCGGACAATCGGGGAGGATCTTCTCGATGATCGCGGCGAACTCCTTGCCGACGAAGAGAACCTCGCAGCCGGCATCGTTGAGCACATAGGCGATCTCGGGCGGTGCGAGCCGCCAGTTCACGCCCACGATCACCGCGCGCGCCTTGAACGCGCCGAGCAGCACCTCGAAATAGCGGTCGATATTCTTGCCGAGATAGCCGACGCGCGCGCCCGTCCCGGCGCCGGCTGCGATCAGGCCTTGCGCCACGCGGTTGGTGTGCGCGTCAAGCTGGGCATAGGTCGTCCGGCGGTCGTTGAAGTCGAGCGCCACCGCGTCCGGCCGGTCCTCGGCATGGATGCGCGAGATATCCGCGACCGATTTGAGCCGCGCGAAATCGAACATAGGCGTACTCCCATTGTTTGTCTTTTTGTAGGATATTAAACTGGTTTACCGGCTAGTTGGGAAGAGGATATCGTGGAAAAGACCGTCGGCGCCTTCGAGGCCAAAACCCATTTCTCCGAGCTGCTTGATCGCGCCGAGCGCGGCGAGGAGATCCTGATCACCAAGCGCGGCAAGGCCGTCGCGCGATTGATGCCCATCTCCGCCAATGGAGATGACGGCGTCGCGGTGAAAGCGCTGGCTCGGATGCGCAAGCGCGCGAAGACAACCGGCATCAAGCGGTTCGACTGGAACGAATGGAAGAAATATGTCGAGGAGGGCCGGCACTGAATGGCCGCCCTCATTGTCGATTCATCGGTGGTCCTGGCCGCTATTCTGCCGGACGAGGCGGAAGAGACAGCGGAAATGGCCATGGAGATCGTCGCGCGCCGGGGGGCCTGGATTCCCGCGCATTGGCCCCTGGAGATTGCGAACGCCCTGTTGGCCGCGCAGATACGAAAGCGGATCACGCCGCCTATCCGGCGTGGCTATCTGCGGGATCTGACGATGCTGCCCGTGCAGGTCGATTCCGAAACATGGCAAATGGCCTGGGGCGTCACCAGCAACCTCGCCGAACGGCATGGGCTGACGCTTTATGATGCCGCCTATCTGGAACTGGCCGCCAGAAAGCGGCTGCCGCTCGCCACGTTGGACGGCAAGCTGCTAGTCGCGGCGCGCAAAGAAGATGTCGCGACATTCGGCATATCGTGAGGACGAGCCGTACTATCCGCGTCACCGGTCCCGGCTCAGATACCAGAACCGCGTGCACATGGCGGCCGCGGCCACGAAGAGGCCGAAGGCGAGGCCGATCCAGATGCCGATGCCCTTCATGTGCAGGGTGAAGGCGAGGAACAGGCACATGGGCGCGCCCGCGAGCCAATAGGATGCGCCGGCGATCCACATCGGCGCGCGCGCATCCTTGAGCCCGCGCAGCGACAGGGCGCTGACGACCTGGAGCCCGTCGAAGATCTGGAACGCCGCCGCCGCGTGCAGCAACAGCGCGGCCAAGGCGATGACCTGCGCGTTCTTGCCGCTGCCGCCGAGATAGAGCGTCGCGATCTGTTCGGGGAACACCCAGAGCAGCACCGAGGTCACCGCCATGAAGGCGATCGCCATCAGCATCGCGCCATAGCCGGCGCGGCGCACCGCCTCGCCGTCCTGCGCGCCCGCCGCCAGGCCCACGCGCACCGTCGCCGCCATGCCGATGCCCAGCGGCACCATGAAGGTGATCGACGGCACGTTGAGCGCGATGGTGTGCGCCTCGGCATAGACGATGCCGAACGCGCCCATCACGATCATCGAGGCGTTGAACAAAAGCGCCTCGAACATCATGGTCAACCCCATCGGCAGGCCGAGGCGGAAGATTTCGCCGAGCACCGCCCAGTCGAAATGGAAGAACCGCCGCAGGATGCGGTAGCGCGCCAGGCTCGGCGTCAGCCGCACGACGAGGAGCATCGTCAGGAAGCTGAAGGCGTAGGAGCACGCGCTCGCGAACGCCGAACCCGCGATGCCCATCCTCGGCGCGCCGAAATGGCCGAAGATCAGCGCATAGTCGCCCGCCGCGTTGAAGCCGATCGCCAGCAGCATCACGATGAGCGAGGCGTGGGGCCGCGACAGCGCGGTCGAGAAATTGCGCAGCACCTGATAGCCGAGCGAGAAGGGCAGGCCGACGCACAAGATGCCGGTGAAGGTCGCCGCGCCCTGGGCGAGTTCCGGCGCTTCGCCGAAGAAGCGCATCGCCGGTTTGACCGCGAAGATGAGCAGCAACATCAACGGCAGCGCGGTGATCAGCACCGACCAGAAGCCCATGCGCGCGACCATGCGCACGCCGGGCCTGACGCCGGCCGGATGGTTCGGCCGCGCCCCCATGATGTGCGCGATCATCGGCGAAACGGCCGCCACCGGGCCGCAGCCCAGGATCCAGCAGAAGAAGAACGCCGTGTTGCCCAGAGCGGCGCTGGCGAACGCGGTGCCGCTGTAGTGACCCAGCATCACCGTGTCGGTGGTCATGATCGCCATCTGGGCGAGCTGTGTCGCGACCAGCGGAAGCGCCAGCTTAAGGAGCTCGCGGGCTTCCGCGATCCAGGCATCCAGGCCATGGCCCGTGACGCGGGCGCCGGCATGGGAAAGGTCGAGTTCTGCGATATCAGTCATGACACGGGCTTTTCTGTTTTAGCCCGAGCCCGGCGGAGAGGGAGTCTTTGGATACAAAAAACCCTCCGGAGCCGGGCTCGGGAGGGGGTACGTGAACGGTGTCAGGGTGCCCTAACGCGCGTTCTCCTCGCAAGCCGATGCGGCGTCGGCGCCGCCCGGAAACCCGGACGGTGCTGCCGTGCAAACTTTCGAAAGTCGGTTCGTCATCGGTGCTCGCAAGAATCGCCCGCACGGCCCCATGCCGCGCGAAGCGGGGATTGGGTACGCTCACGCCTCATTTAAGTCAACACGCAACGGCGAAAACAGCCATGCCTGTTGCGCGCCCCACACATGCTGCGCCGCAACGCACAAACAAAAAGCGCCGATGGATTTCTCCGCCGCGATGGCCGCCCGAGCACGTTGCCTGACGACAAGGGCGTGTTGAAGACATTGACCTATTCGTCCGTATCGCTGAAACCGGAGACCGGCGATGAGGCCAATGCCGTGTTGGCGTCCATCAATCCACTGGGAGAATTCATGCGGCGTCTTGCGCTTCTTGCTCTCGTGGCGCTCGCCGCGCCTGTGCCGGCCGCGGATGCGCCCAGCACCGCTCGGATCGTTGTCGGCGGCGGAATGTCCATCGCCGTGCCAAAGGGATGGACTGCCTGCGATGCGCCGACGCGCGCGCTGCTGGGCTCGAAGGAACCTACAACCGGCTTCGCCAAGCAATTCTGCGATCAGTTCGACGCGAAAGGCGGCGCCAAGGCCGTCGGCGATCCCAATCCAGCCGACACGCTGACCTTGAGCATGGCATTCACGCCCGGCCAGAACCTGCCGGGCGATCTGACCCAAAGCGCGACGCCGGACAAGCTCGCGGATCTCGCGGCCAAGACCTGCGCCGACGATTTCGGCCCCGATACGCCCGCCGCCAATTGCAGCTTCCGCATCGAGACGGTGGCGGAAAGGCCCGCGCTGGTGGGCGTGCTGCGCGACACGAAAAGCGGCAAGGCGATCCGAACGGTGATGCAGTCCGTCAATGGCGGGACCACGATCCTCATCTTCTACGGCACGCATGTGACGGCCGACGGGCGGGTGCAGGCGATCCTGGATTCCGTAACGGCAGGCCCGCCCTAGCGGCGGGCCCGCGCGATGCTAGACTTGGACGCGACGCTATTCGAGGCCAAGCCATGGATTTCAGCATCCCCAAGGAGATCAGCGATCTTCTGACGCGCATCGACGCCTTCATCGAGGCCGAGATCGTTCCGCTGCAGAAGCAGGACGACAACGACCGCTTCTTCGATCATCGCCGCGAATGGGCGCGCACCGATTTCGAAGGCGGCGGCCTGCCGCGCAAGGACTGGGAAGCGTTGCTGCGCGAGATGCGCATCCGCGCCGACAAGGCCGGGTTCCTGCGGCTGGCGCTGCCGGAGGAATATGGCGGCAAGAATATCGGCAACCTCGCCATGGCGATCATCCGCGAGCATCTCGCCGCCAAGGGCCTTGGGCTGTTCAACGACTTGCAGAACGAAACCTCCGTCGTCGGCAATTTCCCGCAAGTGCTGATGATGCGCGATTTCGGCACCGAGGAGCAGAAGAAGACGGTGCTGCCCGGCATGCTGAACGGCACGGTGCGGCTCGCCTTCGGCCTCACGGAGCCCAAGCATGGCTCGGATGCGACCTGGATGGAGACGCGCGCGGTCAAGGACGGCAATGGCTGGCGCATCAACGGCGAGAAGATGTGGAACACGGGCGTCCACGTCGCGAGCCACGACATGGTGTTCTGCCGCACCAGCGGCAACGACGGCGATGCGCGCGGGCTGACATGCATCATCGTGCCGATGGATGCCGAAGGCGTGAAGATCGAAGAATATATGTGGACCTTCAACATGCCGACGGACCACGCGCGGGTCTCGTTCAAGGATGTGTGGGTGCCCGACGGCGCGGTGTTCGGGCCGGTCGACAACGGCCTCGTGCTGGCGCGCCATTTCGTGCATGAGAACCGCATCCGCCAAGCGGCGAGCGGGCTGGGCGCGGCGCAATATTGCATCAATGAGAGCGTCGACTACGCCAATGTGCGCAAGCCCTTCGGCAAGCCGCTCTCGCGCAACCAGGCGATCCAGTTTCCGCTGGTGGAATTGCAGACGGAAGCGGAGATGCTGCGCTGGCTGATCTACCGCACCGCCTGGGAGATGGACCGCATGACCGGGCCGGAGATCCAGCTTTACCTCTCCGACAAGGTCAGCATGTGCAACTACAAGGGCAACAATCTCGTCTGCAACGCGGCGGACTGGGCGATGCAGGTGCATGGCGGCTGGGGCTATTCGCGCCACAAGCAGTTCGAGCACATCTACCGCCACCACCGCCGCTACCGCATCACCGAGGGCAGCGACCAGATCCAGATGCGCAACGTCGCCGGCCACATGTTCGGCTTCATCGGCAAGAACAAGCGGCCGGACTGAGCGCTGCGGCCCGCGATAGTTCGCATTCGAGACAAATGCGCGCGTTTGTTTTTACCGGCGGACAATATGCGAGGTCTAAAACGAACGCGTGGGTTGCGGGTGTCGCTGTGGCGGCCCCTCCCTGAACCATCTTGGGACGTAAGATGCAGGCACTCGGTCTTGTGTGGCGCGGCGTCGATGCGGCTTCGGCGGATGCGCAGGAGAAACGCAGCCGCATCCCCGAACCGATCCATTTTGGCGCGCGGCTGTTGTTCGACACCTGGCGCCGCCGCCGCGCGAAGGAAGGCTTCATGGTCGGGCGCGACGTGCCGTCGCGCGCGCTGGCCTCGGTCCTGCGCAACCTCATCCTCTACGAGCCGCTCGACGGCGGGCGCGATTTCAAGATCCGGCTCGCGGGTTCGGCGCTGATCCGGCGCTTCGATTGCGACGTGACGGGGCTCAAGCTGTCCGAAGTCTATGACCGCGCCCATTTCGAATGCCGCGGCGATGCGATGCGGGGCATCATCGCCAACGACGCGCCGCAGATCCATGACGTGAAATTCGTCGCGCGTGGGTCGACGGAGCTTCATTTCGAAGTGATGGGCTTGCCGGTGCTGTCGGCGGGCGGGACGGCGGTATGGGTGCTGGGCGGGCTTTTCTATTACGACTGGACCAAATAGGCGGCTTCCGCTTAGCTGCCGCCCATGGTTTGGAACATCGCCCATCGCGGCGGGGCGGGCTTGCGCCCCGAAAACACGCTGGCCGCCTTCGCAGACGCCGTCGCCCGCGGTTGCGATGGGGCGGAGCTCGACGTGCAGCTCACGTCGGACAGCCAACTCATCGTCTTCCACGACAACCGGCTGAAGCCGGAAATCTGCCGCGGGGCGGACGGAAAATATCTCACGCGGCCCACGCCCAAGATCATGGACCTGGCCTTGGCGCAACTCGAAACCTATGAGATCGGCGT
This sequence comes from Rhizomicrobium sp., assembly GCA_036491175.1. Taxonomy (GTDB): domain Bacteria; phylum Pseudomonadota; class Alphaproteobacteria; order Micropepsales; family Micropepsaceae; genus Rhizomicrobium. Next base: position 45,321 of record DASXCJ010000031.1, on the reverse strand, counting down.
GCCCGATCCGGCGAGCGATTACGCCAGGGACCATCCCGATCTCGTGCCGTCGGACGCCGAGCGCATTCCGCTGCTGGCCGAGGTGATCGAGCTGGCGAAGCTGTCGCCGAAGCCGTTCCATCTGTTCGTCGAGCTCAAGACCTCGTTCGCGGACCGCACACTCTCCGCCTCGCCGGAAGCCGTGGCCGAAGCGGCGATCAAGGTGCTGAAGGACGCGGATTATCTCGACCGCGCGATCCTCGTCGGCTTCGATTGGCCGGGGCTGCTGCATGCCAAGAAGATCGAGCCATCGGTACAATGCTGGTTCACGACCTTGGCGCAAAGCTGGTTCCGCGACGGGCCGGCGCCGCCGGAGGATGACCCGCCGGCCGATGCTGCGCTGATGGCGCTGCGCCATTGGGCCTCCACCGGCACGTCGCCCTGGGCTGGCGGCTTCGACGCGGTGAACTATGAAGGCTCGATCCTGAAGGCGATCAAGGCCGCCGGCGGCGACGGCTGGTTTCCGATGTATCGTGATGCGACAGATACGGCGGTGGCCGAGGCGCATGCGCTTGGCCTCAAGGTCGGCGCTTGGACGACGGACGAGCCGGGCGAGCTGCAAGCGCTGATCAAGGCCGGCATCGACGCCATCTGCACCGACCGGCCGGATGTGCTGGCGACGGTCTTGGCGGGCGACAGGTAGCGTTGCTACAAGGCTGGCAACGCTATCCAGGAACTCGCCATGCCAAATCTCTTCGCCCCTTTTTCGCTCAAGGACGTGACGCTCAAGAACCGCATCGCGGTGTCGCCGATGTGCCAGTATTCGGCCACCGACGGTTTCATCGACGATTGGCATCTGGTCCATCTCGGCGCGCATGCCATCGGCGGCGCGGGCCTCATCATCGGCGAGGCGACGGCGGTGGCGCCCGAGGGCCGCATCACGCCCGGTTGCACGGGGCTGTGGAGCGACGCCCATGCCGAGAAATGGGAACCCGTTGTCGCGTTCCTTAAGAAGCATGGCGCGGTGCCGGGCCTTCAGATCGCCCATGCCGGGCGCAAGGCGAGCGCCAACCGCCCCTGGGAAGGCGACGACCACATGAAGCCGGACGATCCACGCGCCTGGGAGCCGATCGGCCCCTCCGCCATCGCCTTCGGCGCCAATCTGCCACGCGTGCCCAAGGCGATGACCAAGGCCGACATCGGCCGCGTGCGCGGCGATTTCGTCGCGGCGGCCAAACGGGCGCTGGCGGCGGGCTTCGAATGGCTCGAGCTTCATTTCGCGCATGGTTATCTGGCGCAGAGCTTCTTCTCGCCCATCGCCAATCACCGCACCGACGAATATGGCGGCAGCTTCGACAACCGCATCCGCTTCATCCTCGAGACCTTCACCGCGGTGCGCGCGGTCTGGCCGGAGCGGTTGCCGCTGACCGTCCGGCTCGGCATCTCCGATTTCCTGCCCGCGAGCCAGACGGTCGAGGAATCCATCGATCTGGTGAAGCGGCTGAGGGCGCTCGGCCTCGACCTCGTCGATGTCAGCGTGGGCTTCAACACGCCGGACGTGTCGGGCGTGCCGTGGGGGCCGGCCTTCATGGCGCCCTATGCCGCGCGCATCCGCGCCGAGGCGGAGATCGCCGCTGCGGTCGGCTGGTTCGTCAGCACGGCGGAGCAGGCCGACGACATCGTGCGCGGCGGCAAGGCCGACATCGTGATGCTGGCGCATGCCATGCTCGACGATCCGAACTGGCCCTATCACGCCGCGAAGGCGCTCGGCATCGACAACGCCAAATGGACCTTGCCGGCGCCATACGCGCACTGGATCAGGGCCTGAGGCCGGGCGCGTCTTTTATCTGTAATGATCAAGTCCCGGCGCGGAATTCGTCCGCGCGGGACTTAACGAACGTTACAAACAGGCCTAGCCTTCCTGCTTCGTGATTGGATTCGTCTGGAATCCGAAAGGGGAGGGCAAATCATGCGCAAGGAAATTCAAGGATTGGTCGCCGCGGCGGTGGCCGCCGCCTGTTTGGCGTCGCTGCCGGCGGACGCGAATGGCGGCAAGAAGAGCGCGGCGGCGCCCGCGCCGGTCAAGGCCGCGGCAACGCAGACCTGCACCGGCCAGTTCAGCAACGGCAACGCGATCAATGTCGGCACGCCGGTGAACCAGGTCGATGTCGGCTTCATCGCGTCATCGGGTTATGGAAAGAAGCCGCCGTTCTCGCCGATCGGCCAGGCACAGCAGACCGGCTGCGACGTCGAGACCTTCGCCTGGAACCAGTTCCTCTACCTCACGACTTCCGCGCCGGGCACGGCTGGGCCGCGCTTCATGAGCATGGCGCCCTGGTACAACGCGCTGAAGGTGAACGGCTCGCCGCAACCCGGCGCCTATCCCGGCGGCTCGACGGCGCTGCAGACCGCGCTGCTCGACCAGGGCCAGGCGGGCAACGACAACCATCTGCTCGACGTCAACGGCAACACCGTCCGCTACGACATCCGCTTCGACGAGGTCATGTACGACGGGATCACGCAGGGGCAGGTCTTCACCCAGGCGCTGTTCATGGCGGCCTGCGGCGTGAAGACGCCGACCAACGCTCCGTGCCCGAACGAGAACACGAGCAAGGTCTGGTTGACGCCGACGGGCGCGAACGAACTGCCGGAACAAGGCGCCGTCGAGGTCAAGACGGCGTGGCGCGATTTCGGGCCGACCGGCATGTGTCCGTCGAACTATTACTGCCAGGGCCGCTTCGGCCTCGTCGGCTTCCACTATGTGAACAAGATGAACAGCCACGGCGAATGGGTGTGGGCGACGTTCGAGCACGTGGCCAACGATCCGGATTGCACGCCGGGCGGCGATCAGCCGATCGCGGCGGCGGGTCCGGGCGGCCAGGCCTGGGCGTTCTTCAACACCAAGACCGTTCCGCCGGGCGTGATGTCGAGCCAGACCTGCAACGTCACGGCCTCGCCGCCGCAATGCAACACCAATCCCAAGCAGGGCGGCACCTGGGTGCCGATCAATGTCTGCCGCACCATATCCGCGGCGGCGGGCGCGGCGAATGCGAACAACTGCAAGGTCAGCGGCGATACCAACGTGGCGGGCAACATCTCCTGCCTCAATGCCACGATCATGCCGCAACGCACGGGGCCTTGGGCGAACTACAAGCTCGTGGGCGCGGTGTGGGCGCACGGCAACACGGCGTTCATGACGAACTTCTATGTCGTGGGCTTCCAGCAGCCGATCAGCGGCTACAACCCGGCCACGCCGGCCGGCATTCCGTTCCTGGCGAACACCACGATGGAGACCTGGTTCCAGCACAGCTCGTCCGGCTATCGCCAATTGGGCGCGACGGTCGGCAATGGCGGCGCGGACGCGGGCTGCTTCCTCTGCCACAATCTGCCGTCCGAGTTCGGGGCGCATAACAAGCAGATGGATCTGAGCCACTTCCCCGGGAAGCTTCCGGCGCCGACGCTCACGGCGCTGCGGGCCTCTCTGATCCCGGCGAACTCCAAGATGAAGGCGCCGAAGTAACGATCCGATTGCCACTGACGTGACGGGCGCTCTACACAGGGCGCCCGTTTCGTTTTTGAGCCCATTTTTGTTTGGAGTTGCGCATGAACATCCAGGACATCGCTTATAGCTGCGGCGACAAGAAGCTCACCGGCTATCTCGCCGACGGATCGCGGGGCACGAAGGCGCCGGGCATCGTGCTGGTGCATCAGGGCGGAGGGCTCGCGGAGCACACCAAGGAGCGGGCGCGCATGCTGGCCGAACTCGGCTACGTCGCCTTCGCGCTCGACATGTATGGGCAAGTGGCGACGTCGCGCGAAGAAGCGATGGCGCTGCTCGGCGCGCTGACACAGGATCCACCGCTGCTGCGGGCGCGGGCGAAAGCAGGGCTCGACGTGCTGAAGGCGCAATCCAACACCGACACGTCGCGGCTCGCCGCCATCGGCTTCTGCTTCGGCGGCTGGACGGTCTTGGAGATGGCGCGGATGAACGAAGGCCTCGGCTGCGTCGTCTCGTTCCATCCCGGCCTCACCGGACTGCCGGAGAAGGATGACCGCGCGGTGACGTGCAAGGTCATGGTCTGCGCCGGCGACAAGGATCCGCTGATCCCGGCTTCCGCGCGCGAGCGGCTGATCGCGCTGATGACCGCCGCCAACGCCGACTGGCAATTGCTGACCTACGGCAAGGCCGGCCACAGCTTCACCGACAAGACCGTCGACGCCTTCGGCATGCCCGGCTTCAACTACGACGCCGAGACCGACAAACGCTCCTGGGCCGCGATGCGGCAATTGTTCGACGAGACGTTTGGCTGAAGTGTCAGGCCACTTCCACGAAGCCCTTCTCGGATTTGAATTCCGTCGTGATGATGGGCAATACGTCCATGCGGATGAACATCGTGCGCCACAAATCCTCGAACGGCGCGATATCCGCCGGCTTGCTGCCGCAACGGTAGAAGGTCAACGATCCGTTTCTCGCGTAACCCTGGAGATCCACGAGCGGCCGCGCCTCGAACTTGCCCCGGTCGCTGCCGTCGTGCGGCTGGGTCGAGGACACGAGCGCGCAGTCGTAGATCTTGTCGTCGTCCAGATTCTTGAGTTTGGCGACGCCGGCAACCGCTTCGATGTGTCCGCCCAGGCCCGCGGGCCTGAGCAGAAGGATCGGACCGTATTTCTTGAGATATTGCTCGAGCGAGGCCATCTGCGCGTCGGTGGCGGAATTGGGATTGTAGACGTCGGTGACGGGGACATTCACCAGGCCCATGGTTTTGTACAGAGATGCGATCGTTAGCGGTGTGTCGAGCGGATTGTCCGCTTGGAACAGTGCGCCGTTCTTGACAAGGGCCGTCTGCTGTTCGCCCGTAAGGCCGCCCTGGACCAGGCCGAAGAGGGCGGTCATCCGATCGAGCGTTCCCCATGAGCGCTGCGGATGGGTTTCGTTGAGGCCGAGATAGAGCTCGCCAATGGATTCCGAGGAGGCGATGGAAGGCGCCAGCAGCCAACAATAGTTAGTGGCGCCGGGATTTGGGCCGTCCGCCTGGACCTGTTTGACGATCACAGATGGAAGATGATCGAAGTAATTCTTGCAGTATCCGAGCCGGAATTGGTGCAGGCGCGGAACATTGTAGAGCAGCGGCATCGAAGGCTCCGGGAGCGTACAGTCCTATGACGCGCCCGAAGCCGGCATGTGAGCGGGAATTACTTCACCAACCCCTCGTCCTTCATCGCCTGGTGGACCTTGGGGCGTTGCGAGACGCGGCGGAAGTAGTCGCTGAGGTTGTGGGGCAGGGCGATCTTCATGTGATGCGCCCAGGTGAGCATGACGAACAGATAGGCGTCGGCCGCGGTGAACTGGTCGCCTATCAGGAACTGCTTGCCCTCGAGCTCGCCGTTCACATAGTCGAAGCGCTTGGCGATCTTCGCCCTGGCGTCGGCCTGCACGTCGGCGGAGGCGTTGCCGAAGAGCGGGCCGAAATTCTTGTGCAGCTCGCCGTTGATGAAGGTCAGCCATTCGTTGAGCTTGTAGTGCTCATAGGTGCCGGGCGCGGGGGATAGCTTGCTCTGCGGATTCCGCTCCGCGAGGTACTGCACGATGGCGGGGCCCTCGGTCAGCGTCCTGCCGTCGTCCAGCACCAGGGTCGGCACGTAGCCCTTGGGGTTGATGAGATAGAAATCCCCGCCGGTCTCCGTCGTGTGGGCCTTGAGGTCGACTTTTTCGTAGTCGAGCGACAAACCCGCTTCCAACGCCACTATATGGGGGGACAGCGAACAGGCGCCGGGCGAGTAATAAAGTTTCATAGAGGAGTCTCCAGGGTTTGGATGTCTGACGTCTAGCTTCGAAAATCGCGGTTCAATTCCGCAACAAAATTGCCGAGGAGCCGCACGCTGGAATTTCGCGGTTCAATTCCGCAATATAATTTCATAGCCCTTCGAACAACGCCGTGGACAGGTAGCGCTCGGCAAAGGAGGGAATGATCGTCACGATCGTCTTGCCCTCCCAGCCGGGGCGCAGGCCCACCTCGATGGCGCCGGCGATGGCGGCACCCGCGGAGATGCCCACGGGGATGCCCTCCAGCCGCGCCACCTTGCGGGCGGTGTCGAAGGATGTCTCGTTGCCGATGGTGATGACCTCGTCGATCACGCTGCGGTCCAGGATCGAGGGCACGAAGCCCGCGCCGATGCCCTGGATGGGATGCGGGCCGGGCTGGCCGCCGGACAGGACGGGCGAGTCCTCCGGCTCCAGCGCGATGATGCGTACGCTCGGCTTCTTCGGCTTCAGCGCTTGGCCCACGCCGGTGATCGTGCCGCCGGTGCCGACGCCGGAGATGACGGCGTCGACCTTGCCTTCGGTGTCGTTCCAGATCTCCTCCCCCGTGGTGCGGCGGTGGATGTCCGGATTGGCCGGGTTCTCGAATTGCTGCGGGATGACCGCGCCGGGTGTCGCCGCGACGATCTCGTGCGCCCTGGTGATGGCCGCGCGCATGCCTTTCGGGCCGTCGGTGAGGATCAGCTCGGCGCCCAGCAGCGCCAGCATCTTGCGGCGCTCGATGGAGACGGAGTCCGGCATGACGACGATCAGCCGATAGCCCTTGGCGGCGGCGGCGAAGGCGAGCGCGATGCCGGTGTTGCCGCTGGTGGGCTCGACGAGGGTGGATTTGCCGGGCGCGATCACGCCCTGCAGCTCCAGCGCCTCGATCATGGAAACGCCGATGCGGTCCTTCACGCTGGCGATGGGATTGAAGAATTCGAGCTTGAGCAGGATGTCGGCCTTCACGCCGGCGTCCTTGGCCATCCGGTTCAGGCGGACGAGGGGGGTGTCGCCGATGGTCTCGGTGATGGAATTGTAGATGCGTCCGCGGCCGGGTTTGTGGGGCACTTTGCTCTCCGTGTCATGGCCCGCGAATGCGGGCCATCCAGGTGATAGTGGTTCGCTGCCGGAGGTTTTATCAGAGTTTCGTCGTGGAAGTAGCACCTAGCCCAACTGGGCGGCCCGCACTAGGCAGGCCGTGACACTTTGGAAAGCTAGATCGTGAAATCCGCCGTCGAGCCGCCGCCGCAGTCGACGCCCTCGGCGCGGGCGCGCTGGCAGAGATCTTCGATGGAGATGGCGTCGAGCTTGGCCATCACCTCGTCCTGCAAGGTGTGGATGATCGGCGTCACGATCCGCGTGCCGAGGACCGAGGTGGGCGCGGCGCTTTCGCTCTCGCCGTCGTCGATGGCCTCGGCCACGCGCACGACGTCGCCGATGGAGATGCGGCGGCGTTCGCGGGCGAGGCGATAGCCACCGCGTGGGCCGCGCACGCCCTTGAGCACCCCGGCGCGCACGAGTTGCTGCATGACCTGTTCGAGATAGCGCTGCGGCACGCCTTGGCGCGCGGTGATCTCCTTGGCCTGGACCGGTTCGGGACGCGCGTTGAAGGCGATGTCGATCACCGCCTCGAGGGCGAGAAGGGTTTTCCGCGAGAGCTTAAGCATTGTGTTTGGCCACCATCCCCGTGGAGCCGAAGCCGCCGCTACCCCGGGCGGTTTCGGTCAGTTCCGATTGTTCTTCGATTTCGGCTTGCTCGACGCGCGCCACGACCATCTGCGCGATCTTCATGCCGCGCGCGACGTGGAAGGGTTGCTCGCCGTGATTGATGAGGATCGCATGCACCTCGCCGCGATAATCGCAATCGATGGTGCCGGGCGCGTTCAAGACCGTGACGCCATGCTTGAGCGCGAGGCCGGAGCGCGGGCGGATTTGCGCCTCGTAGCCCTTGGGCAAGGCGATGGCGATGCCGCAGGGCACTGCGGCGCGCGCGCCGGGTTTGAGATCGACGTCGCCTGCGGCGAGCAGATCGAGGCCCGCCGCGCCTTCCGTGGCGTAATGCGGCAGCGGCAAGTCGTGCGCATGCGCGAGGCGTTTCATCGCGAGTTTCATGCGGCGTGGCCCTTGAGCGTGTCGGCGATGCGTTGCGCGAGGCGGCGGCCGACTTCGCTCTTATCGAGCTGCGGCCAATCCTCGACGCCTTTCGCGGTGACGATATGCACCGTGTTGTTCTCGCCGCCCATGATGCCGGTGGCGGGGGACACATCGTTGGCGACGATCCAATCCGCGCCTTTGCTCGCGAGCTTGGCCTTGGCGTGGGCGATGACGTCATCGGTCTCGGCGGCGAAACCGATGACGAGACGCGGGCGCCTCGCGCCATGGGCGATGCTGGCGAGGATGTCCGGGTTCTGCGCGAGCTTGATGTCGGGCGCGGACGCGTTCTCGCGTTTCTTGAGCTTGCGGTTGGCGATGCTTTCGGGCCGCCAGTCGGCGACGGCGGCGGTGAACACGGCGATGTCGGCGGGAAGTGCGGCTTCGCAAGCCGCGAGCATCTCGCGCGCGGTCTCTATCTTGACCAGCTTTACCCGCGAAGGCGGTGCGATGGAAACAGGACCGGAGATCAGCGTGGTCGTGGCGCCCGCATCCGCCAGCGCGCGGGCGATGGCGTAGCCCTGCTTGCCGGAGGAGTGGTTGGAGAGGAAGCGCACCGGATCCATCGGCTCGCGCGTGGGGCCGGCGGTGACGAGCGCTGTCGTGCCACTGAGCGGCCCCCGGACGGCAAGGGCGGCTTCGATGGCGTTGGCGATCTCGTCGGGCTCGGCCATGCGGCCCGGACCATATTCGCCGCAGGCCATCTCGCCGTCGTTGGGGCCGACGAAGATCACGCCGTCGCCGCGCAAGGTCGCGAGATTGCGCTGCGTCGCCGGGTGGTTCCACATCCGCACATTCATCGCCGGCGCCATCAGCACGCGCTTGTCGGTGGCGAGCAGGGTGGTGGAGGCGAGATCGTTGGCGTGGCCGCTCGCGAGCTTCGCCATCAGATCGGCGGTGGCGGGCACCACGACGACGAGATCGGTGGAGCGCGAGAGCTGGATATGGCCCATCTCGGCTTCGTCGGTCAGACTGAAAAGGTCCTGGAAAACTTTTTCGCCGGTGAGTGACCCTACGGAAAGCGGCGTGACGAATTCCGCGCCGGCCTTGGTGAGGATCGCGCGCGTGGCGATTCCGCGCTCCTTGAGGCGGCGGATCAGCTCAAGGGACTTGTAGGCCGCGATGCCGCCGCCGATGATGAGCAGGACGCTATTGCCACGCATGAGCTCTTCCTTCCGCGGGAATGTCCCGCGTGCTGGGGGAGTTTATATAGAATAACGCTGGGGACGTGTACTTATTCCCGGCAGGGAGAGGAAACCATGAACGTCCAGGTCAAACCGAAGCTGCCACCCTTTAAGCCCTTGGCGCAAAAGGCTCCTTCCATTTCGGTGGACAGGAAGCCGGACGGCACCGTCTACCTCAAATCCAATCACGAACTCGGGAGCACGCACCGCTCCATCGCCCATCTGCTCGAAGAACGGGCAGGCCTGCATCCCGGGCGGAACTACATCGGCGAGCGCCAGCCCCTGCCCGACGGCAAGCTCGGCGACTGGCGCTACATCACTTATGGCGAGGCCAATGCGCAGGCGAGCGCCATCGCGCAGGCGCTGATCGAGCGCGGGCTTGGGCCGGATGCGCCGCTGATGATCCTGTCCGGCAATTCCATCGCCCATGCGGTGATGATGCTGGGCGCGATGAAGGCGCGCGTGCCGGTCGCGCCGGTGTCGGTCGCCTATTCGCTGATGAGCGGCGATCACGGCAAGCTGCGCCACGTCTTCGAGACGACCAAGCCGAAGATGATCTTCGCGCAGCAGGGCCCGGTCTATGCGAAAGCGCTCGCGGCCCTGCCGCTCGACGGCGTGGATGTCGTCACCGTCATGCCGATTCCGGATCGTGCGACGATTTCATTCGCCGATCTGCTCAAGACCAATGCCGGCCCCGCCGTCGCAAACGAGATGAACAAGATCGATCATTCGACGGTGGCGAAATATCTCTTCACCTCCGGCTCGACGGGCATGCCCAAGGGCGTGATCCAGACCCATGGCATGATGTGCGCGGTGGTCGCCGCGACCGAAGCGCTGCGCACGGAGGAGAGCGATCCCGACGAGGTGCCGCAGAGCCTGGAATGGATGCCGTGGAACCATATCTCCGCCGGCAATATCGGCTTCAACGGCAATCTCAATGCCGGCGGCACGGTGCATCTCGACGCCGGCAAGCCGTTGCCGGGCATGTTCGAGGAGACGATCCGCAATCTGCGCGAGATCTCGCCTTTGGTGTTCGGCTCCGCGCCCATCGCCTTCGGCTGGCTCGCCGATGCGATGGAGCGAGACCCGGATTTGCGCGACCGCTTCTTCTCCAAGATGCGTTACGTGGGTTACGGCGGCGCGACGCTCAGCCAGGACATCTATGAGCGTTTCCAGGCGCTCTCCATCGCCGCCACCGGCATGCGCATTCCGCTGACGACGATGTATGGCGCGACCGAGACACAAGGCATCACGGTGGTGCATTGGGTTACGGAGCGCGTCGGCCTGATCGGCCTGCCGCTGCCGGGCATCACGCTCAAGCTCGTGCCCAACGGCACCAAGCTCGAAGTGCGCGTGAAGGGGCCGACCGTGACGCCGGGCTATCACCGCCGCCCCGACCTCACCAAGGCCGCGTTCGACGAAGAGGGCTACTACTCGCTCGGCGACGCCGCGCGCTTCGTCGACGAGAACGATCCCGAAAAGGGCCTGGTGTTCGACGGTCGCGTGACGGAGGACTTCAAGTTGGATTCCGGCACCTGGGTATCGGTCGGTACTCTGCGCGCGCAGGCCGTGTCCGCCGCGTCGCCGCTGATCCAGGACTGCGTCGTCTGCGGGCAGGACAAGCCCTTCGTGGCGCTGCTCGCCTGGCCGAACGGCGCGGTGGTGAAAGACATCGACGATCCGGCGACCCGCGAGGCGGTGCGCGAGAAATTCGCTGCCCACAACACGGCGAGCGCCGGCTCGTCGACACGGGTGAAGCGTGTTATCCTCATGACCGAGCCGCCTTCGGTGGACGGGCACGAGATCACGGACAAGGGCTACATCAACCAGCGCGCGACGATGGAACGCCGCAAGGCGCTGGCCGACAAGCTCTACGCGAGCCCGCCGCCGGAAGAGGTCATCGAAATCTAGAGGGGGTTTTCATGAGACAGATTGCTTTGGCGCTTCTGGCGCTGTGTTTCGCCGCGTCCGCGCAAGCGCGCGACGTCCGTTTTCCGGAAAAGGGATTTCCGGCGATCACCTATTCGATACCGGACAGTTGGACGGCGACGCCCGATGACAGCGGCAACATGATCCTGGTCGCCGGCGATCATACATCGGCGATCTCGATCTCCGTCGTCGAGGGCGGCCAGTCGCTCGACGACATGGCGACGGCGGCGATGCAGGTGGCGAAGGCCTCGGCGCCGCGCCGCGGCGAACCGATCTCGGTCTCGGGCATCGAGGGTTTTACCTATTATTCGACCATGACGAACGATTCCGGGACGAGCCTCACCGTGAAGATGATGGCGGTGAAGCCGGACGCCAACCACTTCGTGACGTTCTCGCTGCTCAATCCAACCGATGCCACGCCCGACCAGGTCGCGGCGGGCAACACCGTGATGTCGAGCGTCCGTATCCTGACGGGTGGCAAATCCAACAAAGGCCACGCCCGCTATTAACCGGGCGCTTACCCCGCCGCGCTAGGCTTCGCGGCATGAGAGCGGGCGATCTTTATCATCTGGCGGCCGAGCTGGCGTCGGAACACGGCGAGGACGCGGTGCAGTTCGCGCGCCGGGCCATCACCGAATTCGAACGCACCGGCGCCGCCGACCGCGCCGCGTTCTGGACCGTCCTGAGCGTCTTCCTCGACGACATCGTCACCAAACGCCTCGACCCCGAAGCCCCGATCGTCCTGAACTAAGATTGATTCACGCGGAGCCGCGGAGACGCGGAGGGCGGCAGGTTGTTGACGACACGCCGCAATCCTTCCTTCAGCGTAGGGGCGCCAAAATTGATGACAAGACCCAGAGGCAGTTTCATCAAGCGCAGATAAGTCAGCAATTGCTTGGCATGAACAGGCGAAAACCGTTCCACGGATTTGATCTCGACTACGACATGACTCTCTACGAGAAGATCGATTCGGCAGACCTCCGCGAATTTCAGCCCGTCATAGTCGAATGAAACCGGAATCTGTCGAGCGGCGCGGAAGCCGCGCCGCTCAAGATCCCGCGCCAGCACTTGCTCATAGACCGTTTCCAGCAAGCCTGGTCCCAGCACCGTATGCAGCCTGTAGGCTGCATCGATGATGCCCTCTGTAACGTCGTCAAGCTCTCTCTCGACACCTGTCATCTCCGCGCCTCCGCGGCTCCGCGTGAATCCTTTTTGGATCATGGGCCGCATTTGTCGCGGGATTGTGCGGGTTTCTTCGCGATGTGTCTCAACCCGCGCTTGCGCCTATTGTGCCCACATGCAAACTCGTCTTGTCCGCAACAGGAGACTTTCGTGCCGCTCGATCCTTTGGTGAAAGGCTTTCTCGACCAGATGGCTTCGGTGCCGGGACCGAAGATGTGGGAGGTTCCGCCGGCCGTCGCGCGCGAGACCTTCAATGCGATGATGCAGCTTGTCGGCCCCAAGGACGTGCCGATCGGCAAGGTGCAGAACCTGACCATGCCGGGCCCCGGCGGCGACATCGCGCTGCGCTCCTACGTGCCGGTCGCGGCGAAGGGCGAGGCGCTGCCGACGCTCGTCTTCTTCCATGGCGGCGGTTTCGTCATCGGCAATATCGAGTCGCATGATGGGCTTTGCCGCATGCTCGCCAACGAGGCCGGCGTGCGGGTGATCTCCGTCGCGTACCGCCTGTCGCCCGAGCACAAATTCCCAGCCGCGGTCGAGGACGCTTTCGCCGCCGTCGATTGGATCGAGAACAACGCGGCGTCGCTCGGCGTGGACGCCAACCGCATCGCCGTCGGCGGCGACAGCGCGGGGGGCGGGCTGGCGGCCGTGGTCGCGCAGCTGGCGAAAGCGAAGGGCGATCCCAAGATCGTCTATCAGATGCTGCTGTTCCCGGTGACGCAGATCGGGACCGAGACGGGCTCGATGCGCGAATTCGGCGAGGGCTATTTCCTCGATGCGGCGACGCTGCGGTGGTTCTTCAACCACTATCTGCTCGACAGCGCCGACCGCGCCGATCCGCGCGTATCGCCGTTGCAGGCGAAAGACGTGTCCGGGTTGCCGCCGGCCTATATCATGCTGGGCGGCTTCGATCCGCTGCATGACGAGGGCGCGGCCTATGCGGACAGACTGCGCGCGGCGGGCGTGAAGGTGCAGGTCGCGGACTATCCGGACATGGTGCATGACTTCATCTATCTGCAAGCGGTGCTGCCGCAAGCGCCGGAAGCGGTGAAGGCCGCGGCGGCCGCGCTCAAGGGCGCGCTGGCGGGATAAGCTTTCCAGGATTGAGGATGCCCTTGGGATCGAGCGTGTGCTTGATCGCACGCAGGATCTCGATTCCGAGTTCGCCCTTCTCCTTCTCGATCCAGGGCAGGTGGTCCTCGCCCACGCCGTGATGATGGCTGATCGTGCCGCCATGCGCGGCGATGGCGTCGGAGGCGGCGGTCTTGATCGCGCGCCATTGCGCCAGCTCTCCGTCCAGCGCGCGCGGGAAGATATAGGTGAAATAGAGGCTCGCGCCGTCCGGATAGGAATGGCTCATATGGCAGGTGACGATACCGCGCGCGCCGGGGCGCGGCGCGGTCTCGCCGATGGATTTTTCGAGCGCCGATTTCACGGCGGCGTAGAGAGTCTCGATGTTCGACCAGCGCGTCGCGGTCTCCAGCGTGTCGACGCCGACGCCGCGGTCCATCAGTGGATCGCGCAGATAAGGGCCGTGGAAACGCCCTTCGTACCAGCGCGCGCCGGGACCTTTGCCGGCGGACATGGCGCCGAGCTTTTGCGCCAACGCGGCGAAGCGCTTGCCGGCCTCATGATTGTCCTCGAAGCCCGCGATCAGGATCGCGGCCTTGTCGTCGAAGCCGCGCGCCTTGAGCACTGCATCGGTGAGGCGAGCCTTGAGGCCGCGGCGTTTGCCGATCTCGCCGAAGGCCCGGTAGAAGTGCGTCTCCTCCGCATCGGAGAGGCGCAGCATCGCGGCGGGCAGGCCTTCCTGCGCGGCCTGGCGGATCGCGGCGATGCCGCTGGCGAAATCGCGGAAGAGATAGCCGCGATAGTTCTTCTCGCGCGGCACGCGGCGCACGCGCACCGTCGCGTCGGTGACGATGCCGAACAAGCCTTCCGATCCGATCATGAGATCGGTGAGGCGCGGGCCGGCGGCGGAGGCCGGGAATTCCTCGGTCGATAGCATGCCGCGCGGCGTGGCGATGCGCGCGGAGACGAGCCAGTCCTGCGGGCGGCCATAGGCGCTGGATTGCTGGCCCGCGCCGCGATGGGCGATCCAGCCGCCGAGCGTCGAGAACTCGAAGGATTGCGGATAGTGGCCGAGCGTCACGCCGCTCGCCTGCAGGCCCTTCTCAAGCATGGGACCGTAGACGCCGGCTTCGGCGGTCGCGGTCTCGGCCAGCGCGTCGATGGCGATCAGGCGATCCATGCCGGAGAGATCGAGCGTCGCCACGGCCTTGAACTCACCTCGAGCCGCGGTGACGCCGCCGACGACACTGGTGCCTCCGCCGAAGGGCACGATGGCGATCCCGGCATCGTCGGCGCAGGCAAGCACGGCCTGCACTTCCTCCGCCGCGCGCGGATAGAGCACGACGTCCGGCGCGGTGGAGAGATCGCCCGCGCGCAGGCGCAGCAGGTCGTGATAGGAGCGTCCGAGCGCGTGGAAGGCGCGTTCGTAATTGTCGTCGCGCACGCGGTCCTCGCCCAGGATGGCGACGAAGCGGGCGCGGATGCCGGTGTCGAGCGTCGAGGCGGGCAGTTCGATTTCGCCAAGCGGCCGCGCGGGCGTTGCGAGCAGGCTCGGCATGCCGAGTGCGCCGGCAAGCCATGTCCAGACGTCCTCGCGCGATGCGACCGGGTTCTTGAAACCGGCGGCTCCCCAGCCGTTCCAGCTGATTTTCGTGCGATCGGCGCTCATGGCGGCAGCCTAGCAGCTTCCCTTCTCAGCAGCGCAGCTTTAGCGCGCGTGGGTAAATTTCGAAGGTGGCGGGCAGGCGGCCCGCGCTTTCGCCGTCGACCTCGATCAGGACGGGCCGGCCCTTGGTCTCCGCCACCGGCACGGCCACCACGCGGGCGCCGCGCAGGGCAGTGACTGCGGGGTTGTTCAGGTGCTCTCCCGTGTAGATCGACTTCATGTCGGCGGCGGCGCGGCCTTTGGAGGTGCCGCCCATGATGATGACATCGAACAGCCCGTCATCCGGCTTGGCGTTGGGCGCGACGCGCATGCCGCCGCCGAAATAGACGCCATTGGCGACGGCGACGGTGGAGACGGTGGCGATCTCGTCGAACTCCCCGTCGACACGGATTCGGATGGTGCGGTTGTTATAGCCGATCATGCCCATCAGGCTGTGGAACGCGAAAGCGAAGGAGCCGCCGAACAGCTTGGCGATGCGCGCGCGGTTGACCTTGTCGACGATCACGCCCGAGAGGCCGAACGAGCCGATATTGATGAAATGCCGCGTCACTGGCTCTCCATGCCGCGAGAGGCAGCTGAGTTTTCCGACATCGACGGCGCGGATCTTGGAGGATTTGAGGCGCGCGATGGCGGCTTCGTGGCCCGGCGCGATGTTGAAGCTCTTGCGGAAATCCCCGCCGGTGCCGCTGGTGACGAAGGCGAAGACGGCGTCGGGCGACAGGATGTTCCCCGCGCCATCGAAGAAACCGTTGACGGCTTCGTTGATCGTGCCGTCGCCGCCGACGGCCACGATCTCGGCGAAGCCTTCGCGCAGCGCCTGCCGCGTCAGTTCGGTCGCGTCGCCGCGCCGCCGTGTCGCGGCCACCGACATCACGGGATAGACCTCGCGCAGCCGCGCCTCGATATCATCCCAATTGCGCCGCGTGCGCCCGCCGCCCGATTTCGGATTGACGATGACGAATACGCTCATGACCCACTCAGCCGGAATGAACGGGATGTCGTGTCGATCTCGCGCGCCTTGCGGGCCGCGTCCCAGCCGAGCTCATCGGCCATCAGGGTTGCGGTCGCCTCCAGCGCGGCCGTGCCGGGATCGCCGAGCTGGCCGATGCCGGTGCGGCGCAGCACTACGTCCGAAAGCGTCATCGCCATCTCCTCGCGCACGGCGAAAAGCACCTGCGCGGCGATATCGCCCGTCGTGCCGATGGGTTCGAGACGGTTGTGCGCCGCCTCGATCACGAAGCGCAGGCGCGTGCCGTAGAGCCGGGCAAGATGTTCGGTGGCGAGGCCCGGATAGGCCCTGGCCTGGTCGGCGAAGAACTGGCGGCGGCGTTGGATGTTGCCGCCGGGCATCGGCGCGGTCGCCGTGGTGCTCGCGCCGAGGCGGCGGCCGAGTTGGACGGCCAGCGTGTCGGTGACGGTTTCAGCCAGATCGCGCGAGGTCGTCCATTTGCCGCCGATGGCGGAGAAGAGGCCCGCGACGCCGTCATCCTTGCCGTGGTCGATCAGCTCGGCGCGACGGCTGGCGTCGTAAGTGTCGCCCGTGCCGTCATCCACCAGCGGGCGCAGGCCCGCGTAGAAGTGCTTCACATCGCCGCGCTTCAGATGCGCGCTCGGCAGATGCCCATTGATGAAGCCGAGGAAATCGTCGATGTCTTTCTCATTGACGCCGACATCGTCGGGCGCGCCGTGGAAGGCCGTATCGGTGGTGCCCAAGAGCGAATAGCCGCGCCAAGGCAGCACGAAGAAGTGCCCGCCGCCGGCGGCCACCGTCAGCGCGTCCTTGCGCGTCATCGGCGGCACGAGGAGATGGATGCCCTTGGAGCGCAGCAGCTTGTGCGCGGTGGGTTTGCCCAGCGCCTGGTTCAGGAACAGATCGGCCCAGGGGCCGGCCGCGAGCAAGGTGAGCTTGGCCTGGATCGCGATCTCGCCGCCGCCGAACTGCTCGCGCACGACGGCGCCTTCGATGCGGCCATTGCGGATGAGCAGGCGTTCGGCGGCGACATAGTTCGCCGCCGCCGCGCCGTGGAGCGTCGCGTCGAGGATGTTCTCCAACGCCAGGCGCTCGGGCGCGTACATCTGCGCATCGTAGTAACGGAATGTGCCCTCGAAGCCGGGCGCATCCAGCATCGGCTCCTCGGCGATGGCGCGATCCCTGGCGAGGAATTCATGGCCGGGCAGGCGCTCGTCCGGATCGTCGAGCCAGCCGCGGTCGTAGGAGAGGACGTCGTAGAGCGTGAGGCCGGCGCTCAAGGTCGCGCGCGCCTGGAAGCCGGCTTTGTAGAGCGGCACCAGGAAGGGAAGGGGCTGCACCAGATGTGGCGCGATGCGCTGCCAGATACGGCGCTCGCGCAGGGACTCGCGCACCAGGCCGAGCTCGAAATTGCGCAGGTAACGCAGCCCGCCATGGATGAGCTTGGAATTGTGCGCGCTGGTGGCGCTCGCGAAATCGCCCTTCTCGACCAGGGCGACTTTCATGCCGCGCCGGGCGGCGTCGCGCGCCACGCAGGCGCCGGTCACGCCGCCGCCGATGATCAGCAGGTCGAACGGCTCATTGGCAAGGCGGAGGAGGTCGCGTTGCATGGGTCAGGTGGGCTGATATTCGAAATCGACCAGGTACACATTCTGCCCCGCGCCATGCTTGGCGACCTTCAGGAGATCGACCACGCCGGCGAAGCCCGAGTCCCGCGCCATCGCAGGCGTGATGTCCGAGATCGCGATCTCGCGGATGCGGCGGACCGCGACATGGCCGGAACCGAGCGAATAGCGCCCTCCGACTTTCACGCGCGGTCTGTGCCAGATGCGGATGGAGGTGGTCACGTCGCCGCGCGCGATCGGCTCATGGAGGCGTTTGGTGAATGTCATTGGCGGCACCGTGTCGAGCCCGCTAAGCTTGGCCGAAACGCCACCCAGAGGGAAGCCCATGCCGCAGATCAAGGCCAATGGAATCGACATCGAATACGAGACGTTCGGCCGCGCCGCCGATCCGGCGCTGCTGCTGATCATGGGCTTCTCGGCCCAGATGACGATGTGGCCGGCGAAGCTGTGCGAGGGGCTGGCGGCGAAGGGCTTCCATGTCATCCGCTACGACAATCGCGACATCGGCAAATCGCAGCATATGGCCCATCTCGGCCATCCCAACGCCATGGAGATCATGGCGAAGGCCTTCGCGGGCCAGCCGGTCGACGCGCCCTATCTGCTGGACGACATGGCGAAGGACGCGGCCGGCCTTCTCGACGCACTGAAGATCGGCCGCGCGCATATCGTCGGCGCCTCGATGGGCGGGATGATCGCGCAGATCGTGGCCGCGAAGCATCCGGAGAAGACCAAGAGCCTCGTCTCGATCATGTCCACCACGGGCCGCCGCGATCTTCCGCAGGCCAAGCCCGAAGCGATGGCCGCGCTCACCACGCCGCCTGCCAGCGACAGCGACGAGGACCGCATCGCGGCGGGCATGAAGGCTTGGCGCGTCATCGGCAGCCCCGGCTATGTGACCGGGGACGATGAATTGCGCGCGCTGGTGACGGAGCAGGTCAAGCGCGTGCCCTACGATCCGGCGGGCGTGGCGCGGCAGATGGTGGCGATCATGGCGTCGGAGCCGCGCAATGCGATTCTCAAGAACGTCACGGCGCCGAGCCTCGTCATCCATGGCGCGGACGATCCGCTGGTGCCGGTCGAGGGCGGCAAGGACACGGCGGCGAGCATTCCGGGCGCCGCGCTCGAGATCGTGCCGGGCGTGGCGCACGACTTCAACGACCTGCTCGTGCCGGTCTATCTGAAGCTGATCGGGGATTTCGTGAGCGGCGTGGAGGCGCGGAAGGCCGCCTGAAACGAAACGCGCGGCCGCCGGATTTCCGGGGCCGCGCGCGAAACTCGCTGGAAGGCAGCAGATTACTTGATCTTGCCTTCGTTGAACTCGACATGCTTGCGCAGGACCGGATCGTATTTCCGGATCTTGAACTTCTCCGTCATGGTGCGGGTGTTCTTCTTGGTGACGTAGAAGAAGCCGGAGCCGCTCGAGCTGTTGAGGCGGATCTTGGAGGTGGTGGGCTTCGCCATGGCGGGCAGGTCCTTGTCGTGTTCGAAGGGGGCGGAAACTAGCCATCGCCGCCCCAAAGTCAAGGACCATATCAGGAACGAGCCCAGGGTTCCTTGCCCCACCGTCAGCCGCCCCAGACGACCCCGTGCTTCGCGGCCCAGGGCTGCGCCTGTTCGAGTTCGTAGGCGAGCCCGTAGAGCATCGCCTCGTTGCCGCGCGCGGCGGCGAACTGGCTGCCGATGGGCAGGCCGTCCTTGCTCAGGCCGAGCGGTACGCTCATCGCCGGCGTGCCGGCGACATTGTGGATCGGCGTGTAGGACACGTAGTGCACGATGCGGTCGTAGAGCACGTCGAACGGCACGGTCGGCGCCTGCTCGCCGAGCCTGGGCGCGGTCGTGGACAGCACCGGTGTCAGCCAAACGTCGCAGTGCGAGAAGAAGGCGTCGGTCTGGAGCTGTACCGTGCGGAAATAAGCAAGGCTCTTGGACAGCGCGTCTTTTGGCTTCTTCCTGTAGAAATCGGCGAGGCCGAGCGTCCACGGCTCCAGCACATCTTCCGGCTTCAGCTTCAGGCTATGCGCCAGCGCCACCAATTGCGCGGGGCCGGACGCCCAGACCGTGAGGAAGGAATCGACGAAGGTTTCGCCCTGCACGGGATTGGTCACCGGCACGATGGCATGGCCGAGATCGGTACAGAGCTTGGCGGTTGCCTCGATGGCGGCTTTCACCTCGGGGCTCGGCTCCGCGCCGTAATAGGAGAGCGTGTTGAAGGCGATCTTCAGCCGCTTCTTGGACGGCCCGCTGACGAAGCCGGTGGGTTTGAACGGCGCCTTGGGCGAGACGTCCTCGGAGAGCGCGAAGATCATCGCGCTGTCGCGCACCGAGCGGCTGACGCAGTTCTCGACCGCGATGTCGCCCGGCATCTTCTCCCTGGCGCCGAAATTCATGCGCCCGCGCGACGGCTTCAGTCCGAACACGCCGCAGCAGGAGGCCGGAATGCGGATCGAGCCGCCGCCATCCGATGCATGCGCCACCGGCAGCATGCCGGACGCCACGGCCGCCGCCGCGCCGCCCGACGATCCGCCGGTCGAGCGCGTCGGGTCCCAGGGATTGTGGCAGGCGCCGAGCTGCAGGCTTTCGGTCGAGGCCATCAAGCCGAACTCGGGCGTATTGGTCTTGCCGATGATGATCATGCCGGCGTCGATGGCCTTCTGCGCCATCAGGCTGTTCTCGGTCCCGACATGCTTGGCCATCAGCCGCGAGCCGGAGGTCGCGACCTCGCCTTTGACGTCGTTGAGGTCCTTGATGAGATAGGGCATGCCGGAGAGCGTGCCGCCCGGCTTCGCGCTCTTGGCCTGCGTTCGCGCCTTGTCGAAGAATTCCGCGACGACGGCGTTGATCTTGGGATTGACCGCTTCGACGCGCGCGATGGCGGCGTCGACCAGTTCGAGTGAGCTCGCTTGCTTGCCGCGCAGCAGGGCGGCCTGCGCCATGGCGTCGAGGCCGGAATAGGTGTCCCTGGCGAAGCTTGGTCTGGTTGTCGCCAGCGCGACGGCGGTCGCGGCGGCCGTGCCCATGAAGGCGCGGCGGCTCAGTGTCTTCGACATGGCAATCCCCCCGATTTTTGCCAAATGTTACGCTTCCCCTAGAGGTGCGCAACCTCCGACTTTCCGCGCCGGAAGCGGAAGAACGGGACCGGACGGTCCGTTTCGCTGAGCCGCGCCTCGACTTCGTCGAGCACGACGCGGGTGATGGAAGGCAGGTCGAGCGCGCGCGCTTCGGCCAGGGTCAGCCAATGCGGCGTGAGCAATTCATCGGTATGCGCGGCGTCCAGCGTATGCGCGATGGTATCGGCATCGGCCATGAAGAAGCGCGCATCGAAGCGGCGCGTGCGGTTGGGCGGCGTGATGGCGCGGGCGATGAAGTCGAGCGTGTCGAGCCGGGGCGCGATGCCATGCGCGAAGAATTTCGCCCAGGCGGCGTTGCGGGTGCGCGGCAGCTTGCCGGCGCGTTCGCCGACGAGGACGCCGGCTTCCTCGAAGGTCTCGCGGATGGCGGCGAGGGCGAAGCCGCGCGCGCCCTTGCCGAGGCGCGCCTCGACCTGCGGCCTGAGCGCGCCGCCGATGGCGATGCGGTTGTCGCCGGGATCGACGCGGCCGCCGGGGAAGACGAACTTGTTCGCCATGAACGCCATGCCGCCATGGCGCTGGCCCATCAGCACGCGCGGGCCGTCCTTGCCGCGGCGCACCAGCACAAGCGTCGCGGCATCCTTCGGACGCAGCCGGTTCTTGACGAGCACTTCGTCCTTGTCGAAAGCGGCGGGGAGCTTGGTCATATAACTCCGTGTCATGGCCCGCGACTGCGGGCCACCCAGGTGATACCGCGCAGTGCAGAAGAATTGAACCGAGTGTACCGTTTTACATCCGGGATGCGTCAACTGGGTGGCCCGCAGTCGCGGGCCATGACACATGAGGGATTAGCGGCGACCTTGTCCTTTTCCACCTCGCGTTATTTTCGGCTTGTTCATCTGCGGGCGGCGCGGCGCGGCGTTTGCTCCGGCGAGTTCGAAACGCAAGCCGCCGGTAAGCGGCGCGGCCTCCATCAGGCGCACTTCGAGTTTGTCGCCCATCTTGTAGGCGGTGCCGGTGCGGTCGCCGATCAGCGCGTGCTTGCGCTCGTCGTGGCGGAAATATTCGAAGCCCAAAGTGCGCGCGGGCAGCAGGCCTTCCGCGCCGCTTTCAGGCAGCCGGACGAACAGGCCGAAACGCGTGACGCCGGTGACGCGCGCCTGAAAGGTCGCGCCGACGCGGTCTTCCATATAGGCGGCGACGTAACGGTCGGTGGAGTCGCGTTCCGCCGCCATGGCGCGGCGCTCGGTCATGGAGATGTGATCGGCTATCTGGCCTAGCTGTCCCGCCTCGCGGTCGGTAAGGCCGCTATCGCCGAGCTTCAGCCCGCGAACCAGCGCGCGGTGCACGACGAGGTCGGCATAGCGGCGGATGGGCGAGGTGAAGTGGGCGTAACGCTGCAGGTTCAGGCCGAAATGGCCGATGTTCTCCGGCGCGTAGACGGCCTGGCTTTGCGTGCGCAGCACCACGTCGTTCATCACCTCGGCGCTGGCGCCGCCCTTGGCCTGGCTGAGGATGCGGTTGAACACTCCGGGCTTGACCACCTGACCCTTGGCGAAATTCATGCCGATGGTGCGCAGATAGTCGGAGAAGGCGAACAGCTTCTCCTTCGAGGGCTGCTCATGGATGCGATAGATGAGGGGCTGGTGCGCCTTTTCCAGGCTCTCGGCGGCGGCGACGTTGGCCATGATCATCATCTCTTCGATGAGGCGCATGGATTCGAGCCGGTCCTTGAAGGCGATGCTCTCGATCTTGCCGCTCTTGCCGATGACGATGCGCCGCTCGGGCAGATCGAGATTGAGCG
Source organism: Rhizomicrobium sp. (assembly GCA_036491175.1). Classification (GTDB taxonomy): domain Bacteria; phylum Pseudomonadota; class Alphaproteobacteria; order Micropepsales; family Micropepsaceae; genus Rhizomicrobium. Next base: position 22,889 of record DASXCJ010000031.1, on the reverse strand, counting down.
GATCGCGCCGGTCGCGCGCCTTGGCCATCGCCTGATAGGCATGCCATAGCGGCATCAGCACGGTCTTGGCGAGCGGGCTCGTGTCCTTGCCGTCGAAGGCGTCCTGCGCCTGCTTGTAGGTGAGGCTGGCTGCCGAGCGCATGATGCCGCGGATGAATTCGTGGCGTTTCTTGTTGCCGTCGGCGTCGAAATGCATCCGCACCGCCAGGCAAGGCCGATCCACATTGTCCATCAGCGAGCACAGATCGGCGGACAGCCGCTCCGGCAGCATCGGCACCACGCGGTCGGGGAAATAGGCGGAGTTGCCGCGGTTCAGCGCCTCGCGGTCGAGCGCCGAATTGGGCGTGACGTAGTGGGCGACGTCGGCGATGGCGACGATGACGATGTAGCCGCCATGCTCGTCCGGCCCCGCCCACACCGCGTCGTCATGGTCGCGCGCGTCTTCCGGGTCGATGGTGATGAGCGGATATTTGCGCAGATCCGTGCGGCCCTTCGCGTCGACGGGCTTGGCTGCCTCTGCCTCGTCGAGCACGTCCTTGGGGAATTCCGTCGGGATGCCGTGGGCATGGATCGCGATCAGGCTGACGGATTTGGGCTGGTTCATGTCGCCCAGCCGCTCGACCACGCGGGCGCGAGGCAGGCCGGAGGCGCGTCCCGACAGCGGCTCGGCGAGCACGAGTTCGTTCGACTTCGCGCCGCCCTTGTCCTTGGCGTCGACGATGAATTCGGACTTGGTCTTGCGGTCGATGGGCTCGATGCGGCCGCCGCGATCGCCTTCGCGATAGACGCCGAGCACCTTGTGCGCGCTGGCGCCCAGCCGCTTGATGATGCGGGCTTCGTAGCCGTTCTTCGTCTCGGTGAGCCGCGCGAGCACGCGTTCGCCGATGCCGAGCGAGGTTTCCTTCTCCTCGCGGCCCGGCACGACGACGATCTGGGGCGGCGGCGTCTGCTCTTCCCAGCGCTGGGGCCGGGCGAGCAATTCGCCGTCCGGATCCTGGCCGGTGATTTCGAGCACCGTCACGTCGGGCAGGCTGCCCGGCTTCTCGAAGGTGCGGTGCGGCCCGCGTTTCAGAAGGCCTTCGCCTTCCAGCTCCTTCAGGATTCGCTTCAGTTCGATGCGCGCGTTGCCCTTCACGTTCAGCGTGTGGGCAATGTCGCGTTTGGTGGCTTGCGGGTTTTTGGCCAGCGCTTCGAGAACGCGCGCTTTGTCGAGAATGTTTTTCTGTTTGTCAGGCTTCTTCAATTGGTTCTTCTGCTTTGGCGGCCTTGGTTTTTTTCGCCGCGGCCTTCTTGGGTTTCGGTTTGGCGGGCGCTTTCGCCTTGCTGGGCGCTTTCGTGGGCGCGGCCGTCTTCCTGGCTTTCTTCTTTTTCTTGCCGCCGCCATTGGCTTCGCGGTCGGCTATGAGCGCGAGCGCTTCCTCGAGCGTCACGGTCATGGGATCGGCGCTCTTGGGCAGGGTCGCATTGGTGTCGCCGTCGGAGACATAGGCGCCGTAGCGGCCGCGCAGCACCTTGACCATCGCGCCGTCCGGATTGGCGCCCAATTCCTTGAGCGGCTCCGGCCCGTTGCGGCGTCCGCCCTTGGCCTTCTTCTCGGCCAGCAGGGTGACGGCGCGGTTGATGCCGACGGTGAATACGTCCTCCGGCGTTTCGAGCGAGGCATATTGCTTGTTATGCGCCACGTAGGGCCCATAACGCCCGAAATTGGCGACGATCGGCTCGCCGGTCTCCGGATGCTTGCCGATCTCGCGCGGCAGCGACAGCATCTTCAGCGCCAGTTCGAGATCGGCCTGCTGCAGGTCGGTGCCCTTGGGCACGGAGGCGCGCGGCGGCTTCTCGCCTTCGCCGCGCTGGAAATAGGGCCCGAAGCGGCCGGAGCGCAAGGTGATCGGCTCGCCCGTGTTCGGATCCTCGCCCAACACACGCGTGCCGCCGATATCGTCGCCTGGCTTCTGCGAAAGCTGGCGGGTGTAGCGGCACTCGGGATAATTCGAGCAGCCGACGAATGCGCCGAAGCGGCCCAGCTTCAGGCTCAGCTCGCCCGTGCCGCAGGTTGGGCAGACGCGCGGGCCCTTGCCGTCCGCGGTGGGCGGGAAGAGATGCGGCGCCAGGATGTCGTTGAGGCGGTCGATCACCTCGGAGATGCGCAGATCCTTGGCCTCGCCGATGGCGGCGGAGAAGTCGCGCCAGAAATCGCGCAGCAGCTGCTTCCAGTCGAGTTCGCCGGCGGAGACCTCGTCGAGCTTTTCCTCGAGATCGGCGGTGAAGCCGTATTCGACATAGCGCTTGAAGAAATTGCTCAGGAACGTGGTGACGATGCGGCCCTTGTCGTCCGGGATGAAGCGGTTGCGGTCCATACGGACATAGTCGCGGTCGCGCAGGGTCGACAGGATGCTGGCATAGGTCGAGGGCCGGCCGATGCCGAGCTCTTCCATCTTGCGCACGAGGCTCGCTTCCGAATAGCGCGGCGGCGGCTCGGTGAAATGTTGGGCGGGAATGATTTTCTCGATAGCGGCCTTGTCGCCTTCCTTCACGCGGGGCAGGCGGGCGCCGTCTTCGTCGGTCTCGTCATCCTTGCCTTCCTGGTAGAGGGTCAGGAAGCCGTCGAACAGCGTTACGGTGCCGGTCGCGCGCAGGGTGATCTTGCCGTCGGCGGAGATCGTGTCGACTGTGGTGCGCTCCAATTCGGCGCTTTCCATCTGGCTCGCGATGGCGCGCTTCCAGATCAGTTCGTAAAGCCGGGCGGAATCGGAATCGAGCATCCGCGCCACGGTCTCGGGCCGGCGGGCGAAGCTGGTCGGACGCACGGCTTCATGGGCCTCCTGCGCGTTCTTGGCCTTGCTCGTATAGGCACGAGGGCTCCCGGGCACATAACGGGCGCCATACTGGTCGCCGATCACATGGCGCGCCTCGGCGATCGCTTCGCCGGCCATGGTCAGGCCGTCGGTGCGCATATAGGTGATGAGGCCGACGGTTTCGCCACCGATATCGACGCCCTCATAAAGCGACTGCGCGATCTGCATGGTGCGCTTGGCCGCGAAGCCGAGCTTGCGCGAGGCTTCCTGCTGCAGGGTCGAGGTGATGAAGGGCGGCGAGGGATGGCGCTTGACGGGTTTGCTCTCGACGCTGCCGATCTTGAAGGTCTGCGCGTCGATGGCCTCGACGGCGCGGGTGGCGTCGGCCTCGTTGTTGATGCCGAGCTTGTCGACCTTCTTGCCGTCCAGATGCGTCAGATGCGCGGAGAAGTTTCCGGCCTCGGCGCGCAGATCGGCGTCGATGCTCCAATATTCCTGCGGCTTGAACGCCTCGATCTCGGCCTCGCGCTCGACGATCAGGCGCAACGCCACCGATTGCACGCGCCCCGCCGAGCGCGCGCCCGGCAGTTTGCGCCACAGGATCGGCGACAGGGTGAAGCCGACGAGATAGTCCAGCGCGCGGCGGGCAAGATAGGCGTCGACCAGCTCGACATTGATCTCGCGCGGATGGGCGATGGCGTCGAGCACCGCGGATTTGGTGATGGCGTTGAACGCGACGCGCTCGACCTTGGCCTTGCCCAGCGCTTTGCGCTGCCGCAGCACTTCCAGCACGTGCCAGGAGATCGCTTCGCCCTCACGGTCGGGGTCGGTGGCAAGGATCAGCTTGTCGGCGCCCTTCATGGCGTCGACGATGTCCTTGACCTTCTTCTGGGCGCGGGCGTCGACTTCCCAGGTCATGGCGAAGTCTTCGTCGGGCTTTACCGAGCCGTCCTTGGCGGGCAGATCGCGGATATGGCCGAAGCTGGCCAGCACCTTGTAGCCGGGGCCAAGGTACTTGTTGATCGATTTGACCTTGCCGGGCGATTCGACGACGAGAACATTCATGAGGGTGCTGATAACTTTCCAGTTGCCGCAACTTTGTTACAAAAAATCCGGTTCACGGCGGGCGGACACTTGCCGAAGGCGCTTAGGCCTGTCAACGCCGAAACCCGATGCTTCTACTAGTGGTAGGAAGTCTGGATAACTCTCTTGAGTGGTTAGAGCAGTGAATTTGCTTGCAAAACGGCTCCATTTCGGTCCAATTATCTACCTTGAGTTGCTATTTTCCGAAGACTCGGTTACCTCGGGATCTGGCATCGGGATTGGCGGGAATGGGATCGAAACCGCAAAAAGGGTTGGCTGTGGGCGAAGGCGTAACGGGTCCCGAGGCTCTTCTTTATATCCGGGAACTTGCCAATTCCCTGCGCGAGATCGCGGTCGAGTTGAACCACAGCCATCTTGCGCAATTGCTGGGTGAGGCCGCCGCGGAAGCCGCCCGGCTCTCCGGGCCGGACTGAATCTAAGCAATCGAAACCCGATTTCCAGGGTGACGGGCCAATTTGCCCGCGAGCTCCAGTTCCAGCAGCACCGCGAGAACTGCTGCCGTGCCGCCTTTGCTCTGGCGGATCAGCTCGTCGACGTCCACCGGTGCGGGCGAGAGCAATTCGAGGATCCGGCCCCGGATGCGATCGGCCTCCGCCTCGATGGCGGCGCTGTCCTGCGGCGGCGGTTCGCTGTCGCGGCCCGGCTCGCGGAAGGAATGTCCGAGGATGGGGCGCAGGCCCGCGATCACGTCGGCGGCGCTTTCGGTCAAGGTCGCGCCTTCGCGGATGAGGCGGTTGGTGCCCTTGGCGCGCGGGTCGAGCGGTGAGCCCGGCACCGCGAAAATCTCCCGGCCCTGCTCGAGCGCGTAGTTCGCCGTGATCAGCGAGCCCGAGCCTTCCGCCGCCTCGACGATCACCACGCCGCGCGACAGCCCCGAGATGATGCGATTGCGGCGCGGGAAGTGGCGCGCTTGCGGCGCCTGGCCCGGCGGCATTTCGGAGACGATGGCGCCTTGCGCCTTGATGCGCTCATAGAGTGCGGCGTTCTCCGGCGGATAGATGATGTCGATCCCGCCGGCGAGCACCGCGCAGGTGCCGGTGGCGAGCGAGCCTTCATGCGCGGCGGTGTCGATGCCGCGGGCGAGGCCGGAGACGGTGGCCAAGCCGTTCACGCCCAGGTCTGTTGCCATGCGCTCGGCGAATTTGCGGCCCAATGCCGAAGCGTTGCGCGCGCCGACGATGGCGACCATGTCGCGTCCGAGCAGCGCTACATGGCCGAGCGCGTGGATCAGCGGCGGCGGTGCATCGAGAGCGGCAAGGCCGTTCGGGAATTCCGGCTCGCAAGAGGCGATCATGCGGCCACCGAGCTTGTCGAGCGCGTCGAGTTCGCGGCGCGCATCGGCATCGCTGGGCATGCGCATGTCCTTGGCGCCGCCGCGTTGCGCAAGGCGCGGCAATTCGGTGAGCGCCGCATTGGCGTTGCCGAAGCGCGCGATCAATTGGGCAAAGGTGACGGGGCCGACATTCTGCGTCCGCGCCAGCCTGAGCCAGGCGCGCCGTTCGGTGTCGGAAAGCGGCCGGCTCACGACTTCCGGCCGATCCTGGGTTCGGTTCCAGCCACCAGGCGGGCGATGTTCTCACGATGGCTGGCGATGATTAGAAGAGTGAGGAGCAGGAGCAGGAAAGCTTCGAGGGGGCGACCTGTCAGCATCATGATCACGGGCGTGACGGCGGCCGCGACAAGCGCGGAAAGCGAAGAGATGCGCCACAGCGCCGCCGCAAGCAGCCAGACCAGCGCGGTGGCGATGCCGACGGGCCAATAGAGCGCCAGCGTCACGCCGAGGAAGGTGGCGACGCCCTTGCCGCCCTTGAAGCGCAGCCAGATCGGATAGATGTGTCCCAGGAACGCGCCGAGCGCGGCGAACACCGCCATGCTCTCATTATAGTGCGCGCGCACCAGCAGCACGGCGAGCGCACCCTTGCCGGCGTCGCAAATCAGCGTTGCCGCCGCCGCCCAACGCTTGCCGGTGCGCAGCACATTGGTCGCGCCGATATTGCCGGAGCCGACCTTGCGGATGTCGCCCGCGCCGGAGAGATGGGTGAAGATGAGGCCGAAGGGAATCGAGCCCAGGAGATAGCCGAACAGCGTGGCGATCAGATAGGCCGGCCATTCGGAAGCCCAATCGACATTGCGGAGCAGGTCGAACATCTAGCTCTTCCTCTTGCGTTCATAGACGCATTCGCCGCCGACGAAGGTGTGGTGCGCGCGGCCCTGGAACTTGCGGCCGTCGAAGGGCGTATTGTGGGCGCGGGAGTGGAGCTTCGCCGCCTCGACCACGAAAGGCTCGTCCGGATCGAAGAGCACGAGATCGGCCGCCGCGCCCTTGGCGAGCCTGCCGGCGGGCACGTCGAGGATGCGCGCGGGCGTGTGAGTCAGCGTATCGATCACCTGAATCAGGCTCGCATGGCCGTTGTGATAGAGCGTGAGCGCCGCGGGCAGCAGCGTCTCCAGGCCGGTCGCCCCGAACGCGGCTTGCGCGAACGGCAGGCGCTTGGTGTCCGCCGCTTGCGGGTCATGGCTGGAGACGATGACGTCGATATGGCCGTTCGCCACGCCCTCGACCATCGCTTCGCGGTCGGCCTCGGAGCGCAGCGGCGGCTTCACTTTGCGGAAGGTGTAGTAGGAGCCGACATCCAGCTCGTTGAGCGTGAGGTGATGGGCCGACACGCCGCAGGTGATCGGCAGTCCGCGCCGCCTGGCCTCGACGATGGCGTCGAGCGAGGCGCGGCAGGAGATCTGGCCGAAATGGTAGCGCGCGCCGGTCATCTCGACGAGGCGGATGTCGCGCTCGACCGCGATGGTCTCCGCCATCGCGGGTGCGGCGGGAATGCCCAGCCGCATCGCATATTCGCTCTCATTCATCGAGGCGCCGGCGGAAAGCTCGGAATCCTCGGCATGGCCCACGACCAGCGCGTTGAAGGTCGCGGCGTAAGCCAGCGCGCGGCGCATCACGCGGGCGTTGGCCACGGAGCGGTCTCCGTCGCCGAACGCGACCGCGCCGGCCTCCTTCAGCAGGCCGATCTCCGTCATGATCTCGCCGGCGAGGCCGCGGGTGAGCGCGGCCATGGGCAGCACGCGCACCTTGGCGGTAGCGGCGGCGCGGCGCTTGATGAAGTCGACCAGCGATGGCTCGTCGATCACCGGATCGGTGTTGGGCATCACGACCATGGTCGTCACGCCGCCAGAGGCCGCGGCCTCGCTCGCGGAGGCCAGGGTCTCGCGATATTCGGTGCCGGGCTCGCCCGTGAAGACGCGCATGTCGATCAGGCCGGGCGCGAGCACCATGCCATGGCAGTCGACCACCTCGGGATCGTTGCGGTCGATGTCGCCGAAGAGGCGCGGGCCGAGATCGGCGATCTTGCCGTCCTCGACCAGCAAGCCACCCTTGGCGTCGAGCTCGGTGGCGGGGTCGATCAGGCGGGCATTGACGAAGGCGATCCGCTTCTTCATGGCGCGTTTCGCCCCCCGGCCGCCAGACCGCGCGCCAAAGCGTCGAGCACCGCCATGCGGATGGCGACGCCCATCTCGACCTGTTCCTGGATGAGGCTGACCTCGACGTCGTCGGCGATGTCGGAGTCGATCTCGACGCCGCGATTCATCGGGCCGGGATGCATCACCAGCGCGCCGGGCTTGGCGTAGGCGAGCTTCTCGCGGTCGAGGCCGTAGAAGCGGAAATATTCTCGCGTCGACGGGATGAACGCGCCCGCCATGCGCTCGAGTTGCAGGCGCAGCATCATCACGATGTCCGCGCCGGCGAGGCCATTCTTCATGTCGTGGAAGACCTCGACGCCGAAGCGGTCGGCATCGCGGGGCAGGAGCGTGCGTGGCGCGACCAGCCTCACCCTCGCGCCGAGTTTCGACAACAGATGGATGTTGGAGCGCGCCACGCGGCTGTGCAGCACGTCGCCGCAGATGGCCACGATCAGGCCCTCGAAGCTCTTGCGGCGGCGGCGGATGGTGAGCGCATCGAGCAGCGCCTGTGTCGGATGTTCATGGCTGCCGTCGCCGGCATTCACGACACAGCAATCGAGCTTGCGGGACAGAAGCTCGGCCGCGCCGGAGTCCTGGTGGCGCACGACGAGGATGTCCGGCCGCATGGCGTTGAGCGTGGTCGCAGTGTCGATCAGGGTCTCGCCCTTGGTGACCGACGAGGTCTTCACGCTCATGTTGAGGACGTCGGCGCCGAGGCGCTTGCCGGCGAGCTCGAAGGAGCTTTGTGTGCGGGTGGAGGCCTCGAAGAAGAGGTTGATCAGCGTCCGGCCCTTGAGCACGGCGGCCTTCTTGTCGGCGGAGCGGTTGAGGGTGACGTAGTGCTCGGCCAGATCGAGCAGGCCCGCGATCTCGCCGGCGGAAACGCCTTCGATTCCAAGCAGATGGCTTGTCTTGAGAATGGGATCGGCGCTGGCCGTGGTCATCAAAGCGGGCCTTATAAGGCGTGCGGGCGCAGGGGGCAAGTCTCGCCCCGATCACCACGCGATGCGCCATGTTTATTGCGGCTTGCGCAGCGCGACAACCATCGTATTTGCCGCCGCCGTCATGATCTTGGCGTCGGGGTTGGCGGCGCAGAAGTCATTCATGGATTTGAGCAGGCGCTCGTTGTCCTGCGGGAATTGCATCCTCGTGCCGCACTGGTTCTTCTCGCAGAATTTGTTCTGGAAGGCGGGGAAGAACGAGGTCGCCCATTTGTTGGCGGCGTCGTGGAGCGGATTGTCCGGCTTCTGCTCGTCGGTCCATTTGCTGCAGGCCTGCTGGCCGCTCAACAGGCTGAAATAATCGCCGCAACCGCCCAAGGCCAGGAAGGCGCAGGCCGCGGCAAGTCCCTTGCCGAGGCCGATGATCTTTCGCGTGTTCATTTGGCGCATTCCCCCCAAAGTCTGGCCCCTAAAGTCTGGCCTACGATTGTTCGGTTAATTTAGAGGGGCGGCGGGCTCCGGCGCAATCTCCTCCAGCGTCTTTCCTGCCGGCTCCGGCAGGAAGAGGATGGCGATCAGGGTGATCGGCAGCGTCGCCAGCATCACGGCGATGGCCGGGCCATGGGCGTGGAAATAATCGTACGCCTTGCCCTCGAGATAGAGGCTGACCGCGCCGGTGAGGATCTCGACGGTGTAGCGCAGGCCAGACACGGTGGCGCGATAGGCGGTGGGCACGATCTCAAGCGCGAAGCCGGCCAGGAGCGTGTCGGTGGCGAAGAAGCCGTAGAACGACATCATCCACAGGAACGGCACCGGCCAGCCATGGATGCCGCTGAACAGGAAGAAGAAGCCGATGCCCGTCAGGCAGCCGGTGGTGAAGACGACGCGCTTGCGTCCGATGCGGTCGCTTAGCCGGCCGGTCATGATGCTGAGGCCAAGGCCGATCAAGCCGCCGGGGATGAGCAGCATGGTCACTTCGAGCGGCGTGTAATGCAGTGTCTGCTGCAGGTATTTCGACTGCAGCACGGTGGCCGGCGCATTGGCGAAGCCGAAGGCGGCGACCGCCGTCAGGATGGCGATGACGCGGCCGGGATATTCCTTCGCCAGCCGCCGCAGCATGTCGAAGGTCGTGGCGAATTGGGATGTCAGCCGTTGCGTCTCGGCCGCACGGACCTGGAAGCGTCTGGTTTCCGGCAATCTGCGCCGCAGCACGCCGATGATGACGAGCGGGATCGCGCCGATGATGTAGATCGAGCGCCAGCCGTAGGGCAGGATCGTGACGCCCGCGAAGATGAGCGTGGCGACGCCCGTGCCGGTGAAGTCCATGGCGCTGAGCGTTCCGCTCGCCCAGCCGCGCGCGCTCGCCGCGACCTCTTCGGCGAAGACGACATAGCAAAGCATCTCCTCGGCGTAGGAGAAGATGCGCGCCACCATCTGTATTTCGGTGAACTGCGCGGAGGTGGTGACGAACGCGGTGGCGGCGGTGCCGATGGCCTGGCCGAAGATCGTGAACAAGAGTAGCCGCCGCCGCCCGATGATGTCGGCCGAGGCCGCGAGCAGGATCGCCGCGAAGGTCGCCAGCCGGAAATAGGAGACGGTGAGCGCGACCTGGTTCTCGGGAATGTGCAGGCTCGCCTGGATCTGCGGCATCGCCAGGCCGAAGATGTTGAGATCGTAGCCCGCGAACAGCGCCGCCACGCCCACCAGCAGGATGAAGCGTTCCTGTCCCACGTTCATCGGGACAGGCGGGCGCAGGAACGGCGGCAGCCAGCGGAAGCGGGCGATCGCGGTATCGTCGGTCGTCGTCATGAAGGGCTCATGGTTCTCAGGCGGTCGAGTGCGCCTTGCAGGATGTAGGCGGCGGCCATCTTGTCCACGACCTGACTGCGGCGCCTGCGCGAGGCATCGGCCTCGATGAGCGTGCGCGTGACGGCGGAGGTCGACAGCCGCTCGTCCCAATAGACGATGGGCAGGACGGAGCGCTGCGCGAAATTCCGGCCGAACGCCTTGGCCGACTGGGCCGAGGGGCCTTCGCTGCCGTCCATATTAAGAGGAAGGCCGATCACCAGCCCGCCCACGCCCAGCTTGGCGATCACGTCGGCCAAAATTTGGGCATCGGCGGAGAATTTGCCGCGCTTCAGCGTCTCCATGGGGGTGGCGATGGTCATCGATGTGTCGGACAGGGCGACGCCGATGGTCTTCTCGCCGAGGTCCAGACCCAGGAGGCGCCTGCCGGTCGCCACCAGGGGGCGCAGCTCTGAAAGATCGACAATGGACATAGGACTCCGCGTCGCTTGCCAGTCCGGCGGGTGGTTGGTAGCAAGGCCTTCGAACCCTTAGCACAGCTGAACCGCCCATGTCCGTCGACAAGGACACCGTCCGCCGTATCGCCAAACTGGCCCGCATCGCGCTGCCCGAGGACCGGGTCGCACCGATGGAGGGCGAACTCAACGGCATCCTGAAATGGGTGGAGCAACTGAATGAGGTCGACGTGACGGGGGTCGAGCCCATGACCAGCGTGGTGGCGCAGAACCTGCGCATGCGCGAGGACGTGGTGACCGACGGCGGCAACGCCGACGCGATCGTCGCCAACGCGCCGGAGAGCGAGGATCACTTCTTCCTGGTCCCGAAGGTGGTGGAATGAGCACGGCCATCGCCCCCATCGTCGCAATCGAGAGTCCGCTGCAGGACGACATCCGCGCGCTGATCGCGGAGCTGGATGCCGTGCTGCTGGAGCTCACCCCGCCCGAGCACTGCTATCACATGACCGCCGAGGAAATGGCCGGGCCGGAGACGACCGTGTTCGTCGCCCGCGAGAACGGCAAGCCGATCTCCATGGGCTCGCTGAAGCGCCATGAAGGCGGCATCGGCGAAGTGAAGCGTATGTACACGCGGCCCGAAGGTCAGGGGCGCGGGTTGGGCGGGCGTATTCTCGCCGAGATCGAAGCGCGCGCGCGCGCCGATGGCCTCGCACGCCTCGTGCTGGAGACCGGCGACCGTCATCCCGCCGCCTGGCGCATCTATGAGCGCGGCGGGTTCACGCGGTGCGGTGCGGTGTTGGACTATCCAGATACGACCTTCTCGGTGTTCTACGAAAAGCCGCTGGCGCGTGAAGAGGTGGCGGCATGAGCGAGTTGACCGATTTCACCCTGGCCGAAGCGCGCGACGCCGTCCATTCCAAGAAAGTGTCCTCGACCGAGCTGACCAAGGCTTTCGTCAAGGCCGTCGCGGATGCGCGGACGCTCAACGCTTTCGTGACCGAGACGCCGGAGAAGGCGCTCGACATGGCCAAAGCGTCCGACGCGCGCATCGCCAAGGGCGAGGCGCGTCCGCTGGAAGGCTTGCCGCTCGCGATCAAGGACCTGTTCTGCACCAAGGGCGTGCGCACGACGGCGGCCTCGAACATCCTGGGAAATTTCATCCCGCCTTATGAATCCACTGTCTCGCAGAACCTGTGGGACGCGGGCGCGGTGATGCTCGGCAAGACGAACATGGACGAGTTCGCCATGGGCTCGTCCAACGAGACGTCGTATTTCAAGCCGGTGCTCAGCCCCTGGCGGGCACGGAATTCCAACGAGGCGCTGGTGCCGGGCGGATCGTCCGGCGGTTCGGCCTCCGCCGTCGCCGCCAATCTTTGCCTGGCCGCGACCGGCACGGACACCGGCGGCTCGATCCGCCAGCCGGCCGCCGTCACCGGCACGGTCGGCATGAAGCCGACCTATGGCCGCTGCTCGCGCTGGGGCATCGTCGCTTTCGCCTCGTCACTCGATCAGGCCGGGCCGATGGCGCGCTCGGTGCGCGACTGCGCGATCATGCTGAGGCATATGGCGAGCGTGGATCCGAAGGATTCCACCAGCGTCGATGTACCGGTGCCGGACTACGAAGCGACGCTGGAGAACGGCGTGAAGGGCCTCAAGGTCGGCATCCCGAAGGAATACCGCATCGATGGCGCGCCGCCGGAGATCGATGCGCTCTGGCAGAAGGGCGCTGAGTGGCTGAAGGCGCAAGGCGCGGAGATCGTCGAGGTCTCGCTGCCCCACACCAAGTATGCGCTGCCGGCATATTACATTGTAGCGCCGGCCGAGGCCTCTTCGAACCTGGCGCGCTATGACGGCGTGCGCTTCGGCCACCGGGCCAAAGGCGCGCTCGACATCACCGATCTCTATGAGAAGAGCCGCGCCGAGGGCTTCGGGCCGGAGGTGCGCCGCCGCATCCTGATCGGCACCTATGTGCTCTCCGCCGGGTATTACGACGCCTACTACACCCGCGCCCAGAAGATCCGCGCCCTGATCCTGCGTGACTTCGAGGAGGCGTATAAGAAGTGCGATGTGCTGCTGACGCCGGCGACGCCTGGGCCGGCCTTCGGGATCGGGGCCAAGTCCAACGATCCGGTGTCCATGTATCTGAACGACGTCTTCACCGTGACGGTGAACCTGGCCGGGCTTCCGGGCCTGGCCGTGCCCGCGGGATTGACCGCGGACGGCCTGCCGCTCGGCCTGCAGATCATCGGCAAAGCCTTTGACGAGGCTACGGTTTTACGCGCCGGCCGCGCCATCGAGCAGGCGGCGGAGTTCACGGCCAAGCCGGGCGCCTGGTGGAGGGCGGCATGACGAGGACCATCAAGGGCCAGACCGGCGACTGGGAAATCGTCGTGGGCATGGAAGTCCACGCCCAGATTATCTCCAACGCCAAGCTGTTCTCGGGCGCCGCCACAGCATTCGGCGCCGAGCCGAACAGCCAGGTGTCGTTCATCGACGCCGGCATGCCCGGCATGCTGCCCGTCATCAACCGGAAATGCGTCGAGCAGGCGGTCCGCACGGGCCTCGGCCTGAAGGCGCAGATCAACCTGCGCTCGGTGTTCGACCGGAAGAACTATTTCTTTCCTGACCTTCCGCAGGGCTATCAGATCAGCCAGTACAAAAGCCCGATCGTCGGCGAGGGCGAAATCCTCCTCGACATGAAGGATGAGACCATCACGGTCGGCATCGAGCGCCTGCACATGGAGCAGGACGCCGGCAAGTCGCTGCACGACCAGCATGCCGACAGTTCCTATGTCGACCTCAATCGCTCCGGCGTCGCGCTGATGGAGATCGTCTCCAAGCCGCACATGCGCTCGTCTGAGGAAGCGGCCGCCTTCCTCAAGAAGCTGCGCTCCATCGTGCGCTATCTCGGCACCTGCGACGGCAACATGGACGAAGGCTCCATGCGCGCCGACGTGAACGTCTCGGTCTGCCGCGTCGGCGGCTATGAGGAGTTCCGCGCGACGGGCGACTTCAAGAACCTCGGCACGCGTTGCGAGATCAAGAACGTGAACTCCATGCGCTTCGTGCAGCAGGCCGTCGAATACGAGGCGCGCCGCCAGGTCGACATCCTCGAAGGCGGCGGCACGATCAAGCAGGAGACGCGCCGCTACGACTCCAAGGCAAACGAGACGCGCGCGATGCGCTCCAAGGAAGACGCGCACGACTATAGGTATTTTCCCGATCCCGACCTCTTGCCGCTCGTCCTCGAACAGGCCTGGATCGACGAGATCGCCTCCACGCTGCCGGAACTCCCGGACGAGAAGCGCGCCCGTTTCGTGAAAGATTATGGCGTGCCGGCCTATGACGCGGGCGTACTGGTCGCCGAGCGCGAGCTTGCGGATTATTTCGAGGACATGGCCAAGGGCGTGGATGCGAAGGTCGCCGCCAACTGGCTGAACAACGAGATCCTGGGGCGGCTGAACCGCGACGGCAAGTCCATCACGGACGTTCCGGTGAGCGCGGCGGCGAACAACGCCATCATCCGCATGATCGGCGACGACACCATCTCTGGAAAGATCGCGAAGGACCTCCTCGACATCGTGTGGAGCGAGGGCGGCGATCCGAAAGAGGTCGTCGAGGCGCGCGGCCTCAAGCAGGTGACCGACACGGGCGCGATCGAAGCGGCGGTCGACGCCGTGATCGCCGCGAACCCCGCCAAGGTCGAAGAGGTGAAGGCCAAACCGAAACTCGCGGGCTGGTTCGTCGGCCAGGTGATGAAGCAGACCGGCGGAAAAGCGAATCCGGCGGCGGTGAACGCCATCCTCAAGCAGCGACTCAATCTGCCCGACGAGGGGTGATTCGCACATTTGCAATGCTGCGCGGAACCGCAGCGGCGAAAAGGACGAATTTGATCCGTATAAAGACGGAGCGGAAAAAGTTCAAGAATGACGCTGGTTTTGTGAATTTCGCTTGACAGCGAAAATCGTCGCCGCAAGAGCGCTATTGCGTCATTAACCGGAATTACTCCATATTCTTCAACGTTTTGGGGGGTGCGAGTCGCACGGCCTCGAAAACACAGAGGAGTCGTTTCACATGCCAATGACTGCGAAGAGAAAGAAGAAGCGGACGGTCAAGAAGGCCGCCGCGAAAGGCGCCGCGAAGAAGACGAAGAAGCGCAAGAAGAAGAAGAAATAACCTGCTGCTAGTCAGCTAGGCTATTTTTGGCCGCGGTCCCGATGTGCGATAGCGCCATCGGGACCGCGGCCAAACTCTTTTCTGGGGTACCCGTCATGGCTGGGCTTGTCCCGGCCAACCATACCCGCGATGGTTAAGGCGTTGTTTGATGGATGAGGCCCGTTCGCCGGGGACCGAGGCGATGGATGGCTGGGACAGGCCCGGCCATGACGATCAAGGAGGGTGCGATGGCCGGAGCTAAACACAAAACCAGCAAGACCAGCAGGAAAAAACCTGCCGGCAAGGCCCCGCGCCCCATCGAGCTCCACTATTGGCCGACGCCCAACGGCTGGAAGATCTCCATGATGCTGGAGGAGTGCCGGCTGCCTTACACGCTGGCGCCGGTGAATATCGGCAAGGGCGAGCAGTTCACCGAGGCGTTCCTCAAGATCGCGCCCAACAACCGCATGCCCGCCATCGTCGATCCCGACGGGCCGGGCGGCAAACCGATCTCGGTCTTCGAATCCGGCGCGATCCTCCAATATCTCGGCCGCAAGACCGGCAAGTTCTATCCCCAGGACGAGCGCAAGCGGGTCCAGGTCGACGAATGGCTGTTCTGGCAGATGGCGGGGCTGGGGCCGATGCTGGGCCAGGCCAACCATTTCCGCACCTACGCCAAGGACCAGAACAACGAATACGCCGCCAAGCGCTACATGGACGAGGCGCATCGTCTGCTCGGCGTGATGAACAAGCGGCTCGCGACGCGCAAGTTCCTCGCCGGGACCTATTCCATCGCCGACATGGCATGCTGGGGCTGGGTCATCGCCGCGTCGCGGCTCGACGACATGCTCGCGGAGTTCCCGCATGTGAAGGCGTGGCGCGACCGCATCGGCGCGCGGCCCGCCGTGAAGAAGGGCTTCGCGCTCGGCCGCGAATTGCGCGAGCAACAGCAGAACGATCCGAAAGCACAGGAAGAAGCGCGCAAGATTTTGTTCGGCCAGCGCGCGCGGCGGTAGTGCGCGGCGCGGCAAACCGGCAAAACCGCGTCCCGGACCTTAATGGTTTATGAAAATCAAAGTTAAGCGCGTTAACCGCGCTTTAGCTTCTCGGACGCAGCATTCCCTCAGCCTGATCAACGGGGAATGTGTCATGGCCTGTATCGATATCGACTCTCTGGCGCAGTACGAAATGGACGCCAAACAAGGGCGTCCCGATGCGCTTTACAATCTCGGTCTCGCCTATTCGACGGGGCAGGGCGTGGACGTGGATTACATCGCGGCCCACAAATGGTTCAACCTCGCGGCGATGAAGGGCAGCGACATCGCCAAGAGCTGGCGTGCCCAGATCTCCGCCGAGATGAACACCAGCCAGATCGCCGAAGCGCAGAAACTCGCCCGCGAGTGGTTGTCGATCTTCCGCTGAGCCGACGCACCGCTGTTGCGGCGCGCCGAAGCTTGGAGGCGTCGTCGTGCAGATTGATGCGATCAAAACCCGGTGTCACGGCCCGCGAATGCGGGCCACCCAGCTGGGCTCGGCAGATCGAAGCCATATTGGTTCGGAGTGTTTTTCACCACCACCGGCACGCGTCACCTGGGTGGCCCGCATTCGCTGGCCATGACACGTTTTGTTTGCGATCTCAGGTCGACCGGGAATGACAGGTAGCGCTTAAATCGTTACCGCTTTTGCTCCACATCGGGATCGCCGCCGCCGGGCTTGGACAGCACCTTGGTGGGCGCCTCGCGCGGGCGATAGACATCCGACAGAATCCTCAAAGAGGTGCCTGGGCCGTTGAGGCGGTAACGGTAGATCTGCGTGTTCTCGATCACGCGCTGGACGTAGTTGCGCGTCTCCTCGAAGGGGATGCGTTCGATCCAGTCGATGGGATCGGTGGTCGAGCGCGGGTCGCCGAAGGCGTCGATCCAGCGCTTGGCGTTGGTCGGGCCGGCATTGTAGGCGGCGGCGGCCACGATCAGCGAGCCGCCCCAATCGGAGATGCGGTTCGAAAGCTCGGTCATGCCGAGCTGCATGTTGTAGTTGGGATCGGCCGTCAGGTCGCCCAACCGGTAGGACATGCCGTTCTGCGCGGCGGCGATGCGGGCGGATTCCGGCATCATCTGCATGATGCCGCGCGCGCCCGGCGCGCTCACCGCATCGGGGTCGAACTCCGTCTCCTGGCGGATGATGCCCAGCACATAGGCCTGGTCGGGCGCGGTGAACGGCCCGGCATAAGGCGGGATCGAGACGGTGGGGTAGGAATAGGCGAGCAGCAGCGGGCCGTTATAGGAAAGCGTCTTGGCCACGCGCACGGCGATCTCGCGGAAGCCCATCCTGGTCAGGTCTTCGCAGAGCAACTTCACATGCTTGGGCTCGGGATAGACCTCGACGTCATGCACGGCGAATACGCGCAACAGGCTCTCAAGCCCCAGATCGGCCAGCACCCCGATGGCGCGGGTCTGCTCCTCGCTCTCGATAGCGGCGCGCAGTTCCGGCCCCGGCTCGACCGCGGGCTCGGCGAAATGCAGATGCGGCGTCGAATCGATGTGGGCGAGCGCAAGCTGGCCGTAGAAGGTCTCGGGATAGTGCGAAGCCTGGTTGTAGGCGCGCCAAGCGGACGAATCCTGGCCCATCGCCTCATAGGCGCGGCCTTGCCAATAGCGCGCGCGGCCCTTGCTGATCGGGCGCGTGGTCGCGGCGTCGAGATTCTGGAAATGCGGCAGCGCCGACTTCGCGTCGCGCAGATAGCGCAGCGAGATCCAGCCCGCGAGGAATTGCGAATCCGCATAGTCCTGGCCGACCGCGGGCAGGCCGTTCTTGGCGGCGAGCCAATAGGCGGCGCCGTAATTGCCGTCGGCCAGCGCCTGGCGGGAGGCGAGATTCATCTCCGCCCACCAGCGCGTGGGATTGCTCGCCGCGATGTCGCGCACCGGCGCATTGCCGAGGAAGTCGGGGATGTCGGCGGTGTGCCCGGCCTGGCGCATGGCGCGCACGCGGTCGAACAAGAGGCCGGGATCGTTCTGCAGGCCCGCCGGCAGGTTGGACACCATCTTGTGGCCGGCATCCGGATTGGTGCGCAGCATCAGCCGCGCCTGGCCGACGCGCTGGGTATCGGCATCGACGCGGGCGATCTCGCGCCGCGCATCGGTGACGGCGTTGTTGGAGAGGAGATGGTTCAGGCGCCTGGCATCGTCCTCCGGCGTGAGGAAGCCGCCATCGCGCTGGATGATCTGGGCTTCGACGTTGGGATCGAACGTGCCGTCGATCCAGCCCTGGCGCACGAGTTCGCGGCCGCGCGTCACCGAATTGGTCGCGATCAGCGCCTCGCCGAAGCGGATGCGGCCGAGGCCCGAGACGGGCGCATAGGTGTTGAACCAGGCGATGGCGGCATGGGGATCGAAATTCGGATCCATCGCGGCCTCGGCGCGGGCGAGAAGCGTCTCATGTGCCGGCCAGTCCGGGTTCGACCTGATGAAGGAGGTGACGTCGCCGAAGGAGGCGCCGCTGTTCTTGTCCAAAACGTAACGGAAGGTAATGAGCTTGTGCGCCACCGGGTCATGGCCCTGGTCGGCGAAGCCGCGCGCCCCGATCCAGTCGCCATGGTCGGCGGCGGAGAAGGCCTGTTCGTAGAGCTGATGGTCGGCCGCGCTCAGCACATGGACGAGGCCGACGCGGCGCTCGCCGTTGATCGGCGGGCCGTTGTCGCCGGTGTCGGAGATCGGGTGCATCATGACGACGCCGCCCTGCTGGACGAGGCCGGGCGGCAGCGCCGGCTGCTGTCCATAAGCGCCCGCTGCGATGACGGCCGATCCGGCCGCGGCCAGGAGGAGGGCGCGGAGCTTCGTCATGGAATACCGATCCTTTGGAATTGTCCCATCCTAACGAGGGGCATTCACCAAGGCCAGTGTTCGCCTTGCCGCGCCCATGCATCGGGCGCTATTTTGCCTCAAAGCTGATCTAGCTGATTGTTTTTCCAGACAGGATTCCTGCATGCGCGCCGCGCGCGACCGAATCCGGGGCTCGATCCCCGCCCTCATCACCCCGTTTCGCGACGGCAAGGTGGACGAGGCCGCGTTCCGCAAGCTCGTCTCCTGGCAGATCGCCGAGGGCAGCAACGGATTGGTGCCCTGCGGCACGACCGGCGAATCACCCACGCTCAGCCATGAAGAGCACATGCGGGTGGTCGAGCTCTGCGTGGAGGAAGCCAACGGCCGCGTTCCGGTGATCGCCGGCGCCGGTTCCAACTCCACGACGGAGGCGGTGTCGCTCACCCGTCACGCCAAGGACGTGGGCGCTGACGCCGTGCTCTCGGTGACGGGCTACTACAACAAGCCGACGCAGGAGGGTCTCTACCGCCACTATGCGACCATCGCCGAAGCGGTCGATATCCCGATCCTGGTCTACAACATTCCCGGCCGCGCGGTGGTGGAGATCAGCGTCGAGACCATGGCGCGGCTCTCGAAGATCGCGAACGTCATCGGCGTGAAGGACGCGACCGCCAATATAGCCCGCCCCAGCCGCGAGCGGCTCGCCTGCGGCACGGATTGGCGCATGATCTCCGGCGAGGATGGGACCGCGCTCGGCTATATGGCGCATGGCGGCCATGGCTGCATCTCGGTGACGGCCAACGTCGCGCCGCAGGCCTGCTCGCTGTTCCAGGCCGCCTGCCTGCGCGGTACCTACGATGTCGCGCTGCAGTTCCAGGATCGGCTGATGCCGCTTCACGACGCGATGTTCTGCGAACCCAGCCCCGGGCCGGTGAAATACGCCGCGTCGCTGCTCGGCCTGTGTACCGACGAAGTGCGCCTGCCGATGACGGCGGCGAGCGAGTCGGCGCGGGCGCGCATTCGCGAAGCCATGGCATTGGCGGGTATCAAACCCTAATATTTCTGCCGCTTCGCGATGGGGTCGATAGCGACCGCGTATCGACGGGCGGCATCGCGGAGCGGCATAGTAAAAAAATGGCCAAGAAGAAGGACGACGAGCGCAAAGTCGTCGCGGACAACAGGAAAGCCCGGTATTCCTACGCCATCGAGAGCACCCTCGAGGTGGGGCTGATGCTGCTCGGCTCCGAGGTGAAGGCGTTGCGCGCGGGCAAGGCGACGATCGCGGAATCCTACGCCCAGGCGAAGGACGGCGAGATCACGCTGATCAACTCCTACATCCCCGAATACAAGATGGCGAACCGCTTCAATCACGAGCCGCGCCGCCCGCGCAAACTGCTGCTGCACAAGCGCGAAGTCGCCAGGCTCTCCGCCGCCGTGCAGCGCGAGGGCATGACGCTCATCCCGTTGCGCGTCTATTTCACGCCCAAGGGCATCGCCAAGGTCGAACTCGGCATCGCCAAGGGCAAGAAGATCCACGACAAGCGCGAGACCGAAAAACAACGCGACTGGGCGCGCGACAAGGCCCGTCTGATGCGCGACAAGGGGTAGAGCCTCTCCGCCATCGGACTGCCGTGTCCGCTGTTTCCGTTGGAGCGGGTTGTGATCGGTTGAATCATGACACTGAGTTTGGCTTATTCCATCAAAGCTGCGGCATCGCCGCGAGTTTGGCTTCCTTCACCGCAGCGTCGAACATCGCTTCGGTGAGAACGCCGGTGTTGGTGTTGTAGCGGGAGCAGTGGTAGCTCGACACCAGTTGCAGTTCGCCGATGCGCGTGCGCGCGGCGTGCTTGAAGGGATGGACGGAGAGCTTGCCGCCCAGCGCCCTGACCACGCTGTCATGGGCGATCTTGCCCAGCGCCAGGATCGCGCGCAGATGCGGCAGCGCCGCGATCTGCGCCGTCAGGAACTGGCGGCAGGTGTTGATCTCCGCCGGCAGGGGTTTGTTCTCCGGCGGCACGCAGCGCACGGCATTGGCGATGAGGCAATCGACCAGCACGAGGCCGTCATCGGCGCGCTTGCCGTAAGTGCCGCGGGCGAGGCCGTGTTTCAGCAACGTCGCGTAGAGGAGGTCGCCGGCATAGTCGCCGGTGAAGGGGCGCCCGGTGCGGTTGGCGCCGTGCAGGCCCGGCGCGAGGCCGACGATCAGGAGGCGCGCGCTACTGTGCGGCCCGAACGCCGGCACCGGATCGTTGAAATAGTCCGGGAATTTGGCGCGGTTGGCGTCGCGGAAGGCGGCGAGCCTGGGGCAGAGCGGGCAGTCGCGGGGCGGTTCGGCGGTGGCCATTGCCGCTTGATAACAGAAGCGGCCGGACTCCCAAAAGAGAGACCGGCCGCGTCCTGTCTAGCCTGGGTGTCAGGCGGACGGGTTAGGCAGTTTGGGCATAGTTGTTCGCGGCAGCCTGCTGCTGCTGCTGCTGGGCGGCGACGGAACGCGGCCCGCCCTCGCGCATGATCATCGGCTTCAGTTCCTCGAGTTCGATGAAATTGTCGCATTGGCGGCGCAGCTCGTCGGCCACCATCGGCGGCTGGGTGCGGATCGTCGACACGATGGAGACGCGGCGGCCCTTACGCTGTGCGGCTTCCACGAGGCGGCGGAAATCGCCGTCGCCGGAGAAGATCACGATGTGGTCGACCTGCTCGGCCATCTCCATCACGTCGATGGCGAGCTCGATGTCCATGTTGCCTTTGATGCGGCGGCGCCCCTGGCTGTCGGTGAATTCCTTGGCGGGCTTCGTGACGACCGCGAAACCGTTGTAGTCGAGCCAATCGACCAGCGGACGCAGCGGCGAGAACTCCTCATTCTCCACCACGGCGGTATAGTAGAACGCGCGGACGAGAGTTCCCTTGCGCGCGAAGAGCTCGAGCAGGCGCTTGTAGTCGATGTCGAACATCAACCCCTTCGCGGCGCCGTAGAGGTTCGCGCCGTCGATGAAGAGTGCGAGCTTTTCCTGAGGGTAGAAGAGCATTCGTGATCCTTTCGAGTATTAGGCGATTATGAGTAGGTCAGTCGGTAATCCGCCCCCGAAGCCCGTGAACCGGTTCTAGGATATTTTCGAGAACGAATGCAAAGCTTTCTCGAAGGCAAAACTAATGATTCTTGTCGCTCTTGGAAGTAACCTAAATTCGCAATTCGGACCGCCGGGCCCGACTTTACACGCAGCGCTTGCCGCGCTCGCGGATAGTCAAATCCGCATCGACTCGGTGTCGCGGTTTTACGAGACGGCCGCATGGCCCGATCCATCGGAACCGATTTATACTAACGCAATAGCTAAACTTAGCACAAAACTGACGCCGGAAGCGCTGTTGTCGCATCTTCATTCAGTCGAGCGTAGTTTTGGCCGGGTGCGCGATACAACTTATTCGTCCAGGACTTTGGACTTGGATATCCTGGACTATGACGGACGCGTTCAGGACGGGCCGCCGATTTTGCCGCACCCCCGGATGGCGAACCGGGGATTCGTGTTGATTCCGCTTCGCGATGTCGCACCTGATTGGCGTCACCCGGTCTCAGGAACTTCGCTCGACGACCTAATCGCGGCGCTTCCGCCGGATGAACAGACGGCCAAGCTCGCAAAATCGTGAACGGCTAGTCGGCAAAGGAGCGGCGCATGCGGTCGAAGATGTTGCCGAGCGCGGCGCGGTCGAACGCCCTCACCGTGCCGGGATCGAAATTCTCGATCGCGGCGTAATGTATGAAGGTGTGGATGCCGAAGCAGGTTTCGCCGCGCGCCACGGCATGGACGGTTTCCTCATAGCGGTTGCCGGCGCCCGCATCGCTTGCCGTCGCGACGGACCACGTGCGGCCGTCTTCGGTCACGCTGTGTTCATCCACCGCCGCGTCGAGGAAGCGCGATGCGGAGCACGGACCTGCGACGTGCTCGACGCTGAGCCTGGTGTCGCTTCCCAGATTGGTGCCGGCGGTGAAGCTTGCGGGGACGGTGAAGGCGACGCCGTGGATCGGCGGGCTGAGGTCGCGGGCGTAGTGCGCGTCGACCGTCCAGCCGGCGGGGTAGGCGATGGAGAAGCCGAGGCTCGGATCGCGATAGGTCTGGTCCTGGGCCAAGGCGGGGGCCGCCATTAACGCCAATGCCAAGAAAACATACCGCATGTGACTGCTCTCCGCCGCGCTATCTGCTAGAGACTAGGGCCACGACTCATAAAATCCACCATACGACGGCAGCGACGAGACATACGGAAGCGAGGAAGTTTCTGGCGAGCCGGTCATAGCGTGTCGCGATGCGCCGGAAGTCCTTGAGACGACAGAAGGCGTTTTCGATCTTG
>DASXCJ010000030.1:0-136887 GCA_036491175.1 Rhizomicrobium sp. | reverse complement strand
TGTGGATCAGTCCGGCGTCCCGGGCGGCAACGACTTTGGGGTCGACAACATCCGCCTGGCGAGCGTGCCCGAACCGGCGAGCTGGGCCTTGATGATCATGGGCTTCGGCGCGGCCGGCGCCATGCTGCGCCGCCGGCAAGCCGCGGTCGCCGCCTAACGCCCGTTCAGACGTCGCAAGACATCCAGCCCCGGCCGCAAGGCCGGGGCTTTTTGCGTCTTGCGCTGGGCTAGAGCCGCGTGGGGATGAACACCGGCAGGCTTTCATAGCCCTTCACGAACGAGGACAGGACGCGGCGCGGCTGGCCGGTGACCTCGATCTTGGGGAAGCGCTTGAGGATCTCTTCCCAGATGATCTTCAGTTGCAGCTCGGCCAGGCGGTTGCCCACGCAGCGGTGGATGCCGAAGCCGAAGGACAGGTGCTGGCGCACCCGGGGCCGTTCGATCCAGTAGTCGTTGGGCCGCTCGATGACTTCCTCGTCGCGGTTGCCCGAGACGTACCACATGGCGATCTTGTCGCCGGCCTTGATGGTCTTGCCGCCCAGCTCGATATCGCGGGTCGCGCGCCGGCGCATATAGGCCAGCGGCGTCTGCCAGCGGATGGTCTCCGAGACCATGGCCGGGATCAGCTCGGGATTGCCGCGCAGCAGACGGTCCTGGTCGGGGTTCTGGTGCAGGGCCAGCACCGAGCCGGTGATGGTGTTCCGCGTCGTGTCGTTGCCGCCGACGATCAGCAGGATCAGGTTCCCCAGATATTCCATGCGGTCCATGTTGCGCGTGGATTCGCCGTGGGCGAGCAGCGAGATCAGGTCGCCCTTGGGCTCGGCATTCACGCGCTCGTTCCACAGCCGCATGAAATATTCGACGCATTCGTAAAGCTCGGCGCGTCGTTGTTCTTCGGACTCCACGATGCCGGCATTGGGATTGGCGGTCGCCACGTCGGACCAGCGCGTCAGCTTGCGCCGGTCCTCCCACGGGAAATCGAACAGGGTGGCAAGCGTCATGGTGGTGAGCTCGATGGAGACCTTGTCGACCCAGTCGAAGGTCTCGCCGACCGGCAACTCGTCCAGAATCGTGCCGGCGCGTTCGCGGATGATGGGTTCGAGCGCGGCGAGGTTCGGGCCGGAGACGACGGGGCTCACCGTCTTGCGCTGGACGTCGTGCTTGGGCGGGTCCATCGCGATGAACATCGGAAGCTTGAAGTCTTCCTTGGGGTCCACCATCGTGATCGACGGCTCGGACGAGAACACCTGATGGTTCGTGTCCACCGCCATGATGTCGTTGTATTTGGTGATCGACCAATAAGGGCCGTGCTCGGGATGGACCGAGTGATGCACCGGGTCTTCCTTGCGCAGCCGCTCGAAATAGGGCCACAGCGTATCGGTGCGGAAGAGCTCGGGATTGCCGACCTCGATCTCCGCGATGGGAATCGAATAGGCGTGAGCGGCGGCTTCGGCGAGCTTGTCGGTGGATTCGCGATCCATGTTTCGCTCCCAATGGCTGTTCCCGCGATTGTAGGCACAGTTGACTTGGCTTGGTAGCCGCCTCTTGATCCGCCCCGATGACAGACCAGACCGGGACGATATCGGCTGCCCTGGCCCAGGCCGCGAAGCTTCTGGGCGAGAACCCGGTTCTGGCCGAGGAGCAGGCGCGAGAAATCCTGCGGGCCGCTCCCGGCCAAGGGCAGGCGGCGGTCTTCCTGGGCGTGGCGTTGCGCCTGCAGGGCCGTCCGCGCGAGGCGCTCGGCGTGCTGGAGCCGCTTGCCGCGGCCCATCCGCATATGCCCGATATTCTTTTCGAGGCGGCGCTGGCCCATTCTGCGCTGGGCGACACGCGCCGTGCGATCCGGCTGTTGGAGCGCGTGGTGGCGCTGGTCCCGCGCCATGCCCAGGCGTGGCGGGTGCTGGGCGACGAAAAAACCCTGGCAGGCGAGGACGCGGACAAGGCCTATGCCGAGCATATCAAGGCCTCGGTCAACGATCCCAGGCTGATCGAGGCGGCGAATGCGTTGCTCGAGAACAAGCTCGCGGTGGCGGAACGGTTGCTGCGCGCCTTCCTGATCGACAATCCCACCGACGTGGGCGCGATTCGCATGCTGGCGGAGGTGGCCGCGCGGCTCGGCCGTTACGACGACGCCGAGAAGCTGCTCGCCCGCGCGCTGCAACTGGCGCCTAGCTTCGCGCCGGCGCGGCACAATTACGCGTCGGTGCTGTTGCGCCAGAACAAGCCGAACGACGCGCTGACGCAGGCCGACATGTTGCTGAAGAGCGACACACGCAATCCGGGCTATCGTGCCCTGCGCGCGGCGACGCTCAGCCAATTGGGCGAATATGCCGAGGCGTCGCGCAGCTATGAAAGCCTGCTCGCGGATTTCCCCAACCAGCCCAAGGGCTGGATGAGCTATGGCCATACGCTGAAGACGCTGGGCCGCCAGCGTGAGGGCGTGGATGCCTATCGCAAGGCGGCGGAGCAATTGCCGAGGCTGGGGGAGGCATGGTGGAGCCTCGCCAACCTCAAGACCTTCCGCTTCACGCCGGAAGACATCGAAACCATGCGCCGGCAGGCGGCGCGCGGCGATCTTATGCCCGACGACCGGCTCCATTTCGAATTCGCGCTGGGCAAGGCGCTGGAGGATGCGGGCGCCTATGACGAATCCTTCGCGCACTACCGGAAGGGCAACGCAATCCGCCGCGAAAGCCTTCCCTACAGCGCCGACAACAACCACGCTTTCGCCGAGCGGCTGAAATCCGTCTTTACCCGCGAACTCTTCGCCGCGCATGAAGGCGAGGGCAGCGCCGCGCCCGATCCCATCTTCGTGGTGGGATTGCCGCGTTCCGGCTCCACGCTTGTCGAGCAGATCCTCGCCAGCCACAGCCAAGTCGAGGGCACGATGGAGTTGCACGACATCGGCCAGATCGCCCGCGGCCTGGCACGCTGGACGAAAGAGGAGGGCAAGCCCTCCTACCCGGAGATCGTACCCACGCGCACGGATTTGCGCGCGCTGGGCGAGGACTACATCGCCCACACCCGCGTGCACCGCAAGCTCGGCCGGCCCTTCTTCATCGACAAGATGCCGAACAATTTCTTCCATATCGGGCTGATCCATCTGATCCTGCCGCGCGCCAGGATCGTCGACGCCCGCCGCAACCCGATGGCCTGCTGCTTCTCCGGGTTCAAGCAGCACTTCGCGCGCGGACAATCCTTCACCTATGGACTGGAGGACATCGGCCGCTACTACGCCGACTATGTCGCGCTGATGGCACGCTACGATGCGGCGTTGCCGGGGCGGGTGCACCGCGTCCTCTACGAGGACATGGTCGCCGACCCCGAGGGCGAGACCCGCAGGCTGCTGGAATATTGTGCATTGCCCTTCGAGCCGGCCTGCCTGCGCTTCTACGAGAACGACCGCGCCGTCCGTACCGCCTCTTCGGAACAGGTCCGCATGCCGATCTTTGCCGACGGGCTGGAGCAATGGCGGCATTTCGAACCCTGGCTTGGCCCGCTGAAGACGGCCATCGGGTTTGGCCTTGGGGCTTGAGCGCCACACAACAAAATTGCTTTGCATAGCCCCACTACGCACCATTGACGCAAGTGCGAAGGCCGTTGTCATATGATCGTCGAGGATTCCGGACGGCGGGGGCGCTGTCCGGCCAGAGGGGCATTCCATCATGCGTATGCAATCGCGTGCCATCCTGCCGGCGCTGCTGGCGACAACCATGTTGGCCGGCGTTCCGGCGCTCGCGCAACAACAGGGCGGCCTCGAGATCGTCGTCGTCACCGCGCAGAAGCGCTCGGAAGACGTCCAGAAAGTCCCGATGACGGTGAACGCGCTTTCGGGCCAGAAGCTCGAGGACCTTCACTTGACGAGCTTCACCGATTTCGCGCGCTATCTGCCGAACGTGACCTATGCCGTGAGCGGCCAGGGCTCCAACGGCGGCCCCGGCTTCGCCAACATCACGATGCGCGGCATCGTCTCCGACCAGAACGGCAACCATTCCGGCCCGGTGCCGACCGTCGGCGTCTATTTCGACGAGCAGCCGATCACGACCATCAACGGCACGCTCGACGTTCCGGCCTACGACATCTCCCGCGTCGAAGCGCTCTCCGGCCCGCAGGGCACGCTCTATGGCGCGAGCGCGGAATCGGGCGTGGTGCGCATCATCTCCAACAAGCCGGACCCGAGCGCCTTCGCCGCCGACTACGAGGCAGGCGTCGACGCGGTCGACCATGGCGGCATCGGCTACACCGTGCACGGCATGCTGAACCAGCCGCTGGCCGACAATGTGGCGCTGCGCGTCGTCGCCTGGGATGAGCATGACGCGGGCTATATCGACAATGTCGTCGGCACCCGCACCTATACCTTCACCAACGCCAATCCGCCGGTGCCGGGCGCGCCGATCACCATCTCCAACGCCGGCCGCACCAAGAACAACTACAACACGGTCGACAAGCTCGGCGCGCGCGCCGCGCTGGGCATCGAGTTGAACGACAGTTGGACCATCACGCCGACGCTGATGGCGCAGAAGGAAGACAGCGACGGCGTCTTCGGCTACGACCCGAACTTCGCCGGCGACCTCAAGGTCCAGCACTTCCTGCCGGAATATGTCCACGACAATTGGTATCAGGCGGGGCTGACGGTCCAGGGCAAGATCGGCGACATCGATATGACCTATGCCGGCGGCTACATGGACCGTACGGTCCATTCCGCGGCGGACTACACCGACTACACATTCTGGTACGACCAGTACAATTCCTACTACGTCTACTTCACCGACAATGCGGGCAATCAGATCGACCCGACGCAGCGCATCCTGGGCGACGACCACTTCACCAAGATGAGCCAGGAAATCCGCTTCCAATCGTCGAAGGACGACCGCTTCCGCTGGACCGCGGGTGCGTTCTACGAGGACCAGAAGCATCACATCGTTCAGGACTATGTCATCCCCGGCCTTGCCGATCCCGGCACCGGCCAGCCGACCGAACATGTCACCGGATGGCCCGACACGCTGTGGCTGACCGACGAGGAGCGCGAGGACAAGGACTACGCGGCGTTCGGCGAAGCCTCGCTCGATATCGTGAAGGGGCTGACGCTCACCGGCGGCATCCGCTTCTACAAATACGACAACACGCTGAAGGGCTTCTTCGGCTTCCACTCCTACGAGGCGTCTAAGTGCTTCGCGCCGGCCAGCGTCAACGCCGGCCCCTGTACCGATCTCGATTCGGGCGCCAAGGGCGACGGCGAGACCCATCGCATCAACCTCACCTGGCAGGTGACGGACGACAAGATGGTCTACGCGACCTACTCCACGGGCTTCCGTCCCGGCGGCGCCAACCGCGTGACCGACCCGTCGACCGGCCATCCCTTCGCGCCCTATTCGCCGGACAGCCTCGACAACTACGAAGTGGGCTTCAAGACGACCTGGGACGACGACCGGCTGCGCTTCAACGGCGCGCTCTATTGGGAAGACTGGAAGAACTTCCAGTTCCCGTTCCTGGGTCCGAACTCCGTCACCATCGTCGAGAACGGCGGCAGCGCACGGGTGAAGGGCTTCGAGTATGAGCTGACCTGGCTGCCGCTCGACAACCTGACCCTGTCGTCGTCCGGCGCCTACAACGACGGCGGCCTGACCAAGCCGTTCTGCCGCGACACGACCATCGTCTGCACCAACCCCGTGGCCAACGCGCCGTCCGGCACGCAATTGCCGATCACGCCGCTTTGGAAGATCAACGGCACCGCGCGCTACGAGTGGAACATCGGCGACTTCCAGGCCCATGTCCAAGGCGCGCTGGTCCATCAGAGCGGCACCTGGTCGGACCTTCGCCTGTTCGAGCGTTCGCTGATGGGCAAGAACAAGGCCTTCACGACGATCGACTTCACCGCGGGCATCGAGCGGGGCAGTTGGTCGCTGGAGCTCTATGCCCAGAACCTGTTCGACGAACGCGGCCAGCTCGGCCGTTACGCCGAATGCACCCCCGGCACCTGCGGCGC
Organism: Rhizomicrobium sp.; assembly: GCA_036491175.1. GTDB lineage: Bacteria > Pseudomonadota > Alphaproteobacteria > Micropepsales > Micropepsaceae > Rhizomicrobium. Next base: position 130,901 of record DASXCJ010000030.1, on the reverse strand, counting down.
GGAGCCGTACATCCTGCCCACGCAGCCCCGGACCATCGGCGTGACGTTCAGCCAGAAGTTCTAGTTCTCTTATCCTCCCCCGCTTGCGGGGGAGGTGCCGAGCGAAGCGATGGCGGAGGGGTAAGTTTGCCGAACGTCGGCGGACTTACCCCCTCCGTCTGTCGCGCTGGCGCGCGCCATCCACCTCCCCCGCTATCGCAGGGGAGGACAACCAAACGGCACGACCTTGTTGTCCACGTCGTGGCCGATATCGGCGCGGCCGAGATAGGCGATGCCGGACTGCGCGCACCAATGCCGCGCGATGGCGACCTCGTCCTGCCCGAAAGCGGGGTCGTTGTCGGGGATGGCGCTGCAGCGGCCGAGCCTGAGTCCCGCGAGCTTCGGCAACGCCGCCGTGACATGAAACAGCGCCCGGTCGATGCGGTAGTGATGCTCGTCCACGTCCTCGACCATCAGCACATGATCCGAAAGATCGGGCATGAAGGGCGTGCCGATGAGGTGGCTGAGGATGGTGAGGTTGAACGCTGCCGTGGGCCGTCCATCCAGCGATGGCTCCAGCGCATCGGGCGCGCGCTCCATCAGCCAGCGCAGCGCCCGCGTCACGGCCGCGTCGCCGCCCTGACGCCGGAGATCGGCCGGCAGCGGCCCATGCGCGACGCAGAAGCCGCGCCCATAAAGCGCGCCCAGCACGAAGCCCGCGTCGCTGTAGCCGAAATAGGTCTTGGCCTTGGCCGCGCCGTTCAGCGCCGGCAGCACGCGCGCCAGGATCCGGTTGGAGCCGTATCCCCCGCGCGCCACCCACAGCGCATCGAATCCCGGATCGTTGGCGATCTCGAGGAACGCGTCTGCGCGTGCCGCGTCGTCACCCGCGAAATGGCCGTTCGCAAGAAAGCATTGTGGATGGAAGACGAGCTCAGCGCGCCCCGGATAGATCCGTGCCGCCAGCGCCGTCACGTGCGCCGCCAGCGCCGGTTCGATACGCGAAGCAGGCGCCACGATGCCGATGCGGAATTTGCCGTCGCCCATGATCCAGCTTATAGCGTCCGGCGATGATCCCCGACAAATCCAGTTTCGATTCCAGGCCCTATTTCTTCTGCGGCATCGGCGGCAGCGGGATGTTGCCCCTGGCGCTGATCCTGCGCGCGAAAGGCGCGGTCGTGGCGGGCTCCGACCGCTCGCTCGACCAGGGCCGTCTGGCCGCGAAATTCGAATTCCTGCAGTCGCGCGGCATCGCGCTCTTCGCCCAGGACGGATCGGGCGTGACGGATGCCGGCCAGATCGTCGTCATCTCCGCCGCGGTGGAGGATACGGTGCCGGACGTCGTGGCGGCGCGCGCTCTGGGCGCGCCGCTCCTCGCCCGCGCCGAGCTCCTCTCCCAGCTCTTCAACGCCTCGGCGCGCGGCATCGGCGTCGCCGGCACCAGCGGCAAATCCACCACCACCGGCATGATCGGCTGGATCCTCTCCGCCACCGGCCGCGATCCCACGGTGATGAACGGCGCGGTGATGAAGAATTTCGTCTCCGCCGACGCGCCTTTCGCCAGCGCGCTGGTCGGCGCGAGCGACATCTTCGTCAGCGAGGTCGACGAGAGCGACGGCTCCATCGCGCGTTACACGCCGCATGTCGCCGTGGTGAACAACATCTCCCTCGATCATAAATCGATGGACGAGCTGCGCGCTCTGTTCTCCGATTTCGTCAGCAAGGCGAAAATCGCCGTGCTGAATCTCGACAACGACGAGACGGCGGCGCTGGTCACGAAGAACGCCATCACCTACAGCCTAACCCGCGACGCCAGCCTGCGCGGCACGGACGTGACGCCCGCGCCGGACGGCATCGGCTTCGCGGTCAACGGCGTGAAGATGAAGCTGCGGGTGCCCGGCCGGCACAATGTCGCCAATGCGCTGGCGGCGCTGGCGTCGGCGCAAGCTGTCGGCGTGCCGCTGGCCGAGGCGGCGCGGGCGCTTGAGGGCTTCACCGGCGTGCGCCGCCGGCTCGAAGTGGTCGGCGCAGCCAAGGGCGTCACGGTGATCGACGATTTCGCTCACAATCCGGACAAGATCGCCGCCACGCTCGCCACCCTGCACGACTTCCCAGGGCGCCTTCTCATCCTGTTCCAGCCACACGGTTTCGGCCCGCTCAAGAAGATGAAAGCCGAATTCATCGACGGTTTCGCGCGCGGCCTTTCCAGGGACGACGTCCTGATCATGCCGGAGCCGGTCTATTTCGGCGGCACGACGGACAAAAGCGTCTCCTCCGAGGACATCGTCGAAGGCGTGCGCGCAACCGGCCATGAGGCTCACGCGTTCGAGACCCGCGCGTTGTGCGGCGAATGGCTCAAAACCCACGCCAGAGCCGGCGACCGCATCGTGGTGATGGGCGCCAGGGATGATACGCTGTCGCAATTCGCGGCCGATTTGCTCAAATAGGAGAGACAATGGAACCGATCCAAGAAGGCAACGACGTTTTCCTGCATGACGGCGACAAGGCCGTGGGCGCCGTGCGCGAAATCCACAAGCATGAGATCGTCGTCTACGTGGAGAACGCGGGCGATTTCACCGTGCCGATGAGTGCGGTGAAGGAAGTGGTGGCCGGCAAGGTCGTGCTCGACCGCGCGCAATTGAGCCAGCACATGCGCGAGGCCATCGCCGGCGAACACCGCGCCGAGGATTCGCGCCTCGGATGAAGCTCGCGAGCTTTAACGGCGGCGAATTGGGCGCGGTCGAGGGCGATCGCATCGTCTCGCTCGGCGATCTCGCCCGCGACATGAAGGACCTGATCGCGCTCTGGCCCGCCCTCGAAGCCGAGGCGAGGCGCCGCGCCGTGGCGGCGGCACGTTCGTTCCCACTCGCGGGCGTGAAGCTCGAAGCCCCCATCGCCCGGCCCGGCAAGGTGATGGCCATCGGCCTCAACTATGCCGACCATATCGCGGAGACCGGCGCGCAGAAGCCCGAGCACCAGACCTGGTTCGCCAAAATGGGCAACGCCATCAACGGGCCGTACGATGACGTCATCATCCCGCGTCTCAGCCATTCGACCGACTACGAGGCCGAGCTCGTCGCCGTGATCGGCGCGGGTGGCAAGCATATCGCCAAGGGCGACGCGGAGGCCGCCGTGTTCGGCTATTGCTGCGGCAACGACGTGACGGAGCGCGAATGGCAGAAGCGCGTCTCGCAATGGATCGTCGGCAAATCCTGCGACACCCACGCCCCCATCGGCCCCTGGATCGTCACGGCGGACGAGATCCCAGATCCGCACAGCCTCGGCATACGCTGCCTCGTCAATAGCGAGACGCGTCAGATTTCGAACACCAGGAACCTGATCTTCGACATCTGGGACCAGGTCGCATTCCTCTCCGAAGCGATGACGCTCGAGCCCGGCGATCTCCTCTTCACCGGCACGCCCAACGGCGTCGGCATGGCGATGAAGCCGCCGCGTTTCCTGAAGGACGGCGACGTCGTACGCGTGGAGATCGACAGACTCGGCGCGCTCGAAGCCAGGCTGGCGCGCGAGGGCTGACCGGCTGTTGCCGGGGCGATGTCTGGGCTATATTGCCCGCAAGCGTTCGTGCGTATCGATTTAATCCCTCTCCATTGGAGATTCGCATGGCAATCCGGTCCAGGAAGAAGCGGGTCAAGGCGCGCAAATCCGCACGCGCGAAGAAGACCGGCAAGAAGAAGCGGATCGTCCGAAAAGGCGGCGGCCCCAGCAGGTCCGTCAAGAAGCGCAAACGGCCGATTGCGAGAAAACTCGCCCGCCGGGTCAAGCGTGCGGCAAAGAAGGCGGTCCATAGTCTGGCCCACATGATCGGCACGCATGGGGCTGGCGACGACGACGACAAATGATCGCCGCAGCTTAGGATTGCCGCATGAAGTTTCCGTTCGAGTTCGGCGTCACGTTGGTCTTCCGCCTGATCTTCCCGGGCCTGGTTCTGGCGGTTGCGTTTCTGCCTTTGGCCACGGCGCTGCTCGACGCCTTGAGCATCGACAGCGCGGCGGCAACCACCATACCCGCCTTGACCGTGGTCTTCGGGTGGATGGTCGTGATGGCCGATCAACCGATCTACATGCTTTATGAAGGCCGCCGGTACTGGCCGAGTTTCCTGAAGAAATACTGGGAGGCAAGACAGCGGAAGCGCCTCAACAAGCTGGTGGATCTGCGCGCCGAACTCGACAAGCCGCCGGCGCAGCGCAAACCCGAATACAAGGATTTGAAGCGCGTGGAGGTGTCTTTCCGGATGCTCGATTATGCGCTGGATGACGACGGCGAACGTACGATCACCAGCCCCACGCGGATGGGAAATCTCATCGACGCCTATGAGACATACTCCGAGACCAGCTATGGAATGGATTCGATCTTCTACTGGCCGCGCATCTGGCTCGCGGCGGACAAAGACATTCGCGACGCTCTCGACCAGACGCAGGCCATCGCCGACAGCGCGCTGTATGTCTCGTTCTCCATCGCTTGTGCGGCGCCGCTCCTGCTTTTCTACCTTGTGCTCGAGCTCTTGCCTTACGAATGGCCGGTCGCTCCTGTTGTGCTGCCTTTCGTGCCGCCGCCGGGCTGGACCGCGCTGTTCGCTGCTGTCTGCTTGGCGATGGCCTATTGGGTGTACCGCGTCGGGCTTTATCCGCAGGGGCAATATGGCGAATTGTTCAAGGCGCTGATCGACCAGTCGCTCGACAAGCTCGCGTTCATCGAAACAGCCGTGCGCCGTGCCGTTAATGAGGGAAACGATCCCGTCGCCGCGCGGGAGGAGAGCTATCTGACGGCCGCCCGCTATCTGCGCTGGCATAAGATCAAGCCGCCCGGCACCAGGCTGCCTGGCGAGAGCAAAACCTACACACCCGAAAGCTGGAAGAAACGAACCACGGCGCCGTAGCACCAGAATGCAGCTGGTTGGGGGACTAGGATTCGAACCTAGACAGGCAGAGTCAGAGTCTGCAGTCCTACCGTTAGACGATCCCCCAGAATAGGCATTCTGGATCAATGGCTTAGATGAGGCGTCAAACTTCCATCAGACTTTGGCGTCCAACTTCCGTTCCCGGTAGGCCTCGATCTTTGCGGTGGCGTTCGTAGCAACTTCGCTATCGTGCGGCAAGTAATGTCGGGCCAGCATATCGCGGACGGATTTGGCCGAGTGCCCGGTCTTGGAGGCGATCTCGAACTCGTCGAGTCCCGCCCGCTTGCACTTTACCACGAAGGTGTGCCGAAGGTGCCGGAAGTTGAGTTCCGTCAACCCGGTCTTGGTGCGCAGGCGGTCGAAGTCGCGGGTGAATACGCGCTCGTTGTAGCGCTTCATCGTGCGCGGGTTGATCACCAGCATGAGCTGGGTGTCCGGCTGCTGCGCCAGGCGCTCGCGCACCCGCCGTCCCGCCGGCGACACAACCCATCCCCCCGTCTTGTTCTGGAAGTAACGGAAGGTCCAGTCGCGCACATTGAAGTCGCGATGCTTCTGGAAGCCGAGGATGTCGCCCGGCCGCGGGCCTTCATCGTGGGCGATCTGCATGGCGGTGGCCACGCCTTCGAGGCCCAACTCATCGGCGGCGGTGAGCATCGTCTGGAGCTCGGCATCGCTCCAGATGTGAACCTTCGCCTCAGGCGTTTCGAGGCCGAGGCGGATTGCGGGATTGTCGGTGCGCAATCCCTTGTCCATCGCGTGCGTCATGAGGCTGCGCAGATACGAGGCCACGAAGCGGCGCTTGATCGGCGTCGCGTCCATGGTCGACAGGAACTGCAGCACGGCTGGGCGCGTGATCAGGCGCACATGCGGGTGTCCCGATTCCTGCGACCACGCCTCGACCTGGCGCGCCGCATAGGCGTATCCGGTGAGCGTGCGCGGCGCGCGCTCCTTCGTCTTCATCTTCTGATCGAAGGATTGGATCAGCCACGGCAACGTGTAGAGCCGATAATGCTCCGGCTGGCCCGATCGCTCGGCCTTGAGACGGCGCAGGAAGGTGTCGGCGTCCGCCGTCACGGCGGCGAGTTCGGCGGCGTCGCCGGCGCCGGTGCGCTTCATGTGATCGAGCGGCAGGCGATACGCGCCCGACCAGCCGTCCGGCCTCAATCGCTTCGGCACCTGGAAATAGAAGGCGGTTCGCCCGTCACCGCGACGCTGGAGAACGACGTAGGGGGGCAGCTTTACGGTCGTGGAGGGCAAGGGCGCCCCTCTCCCAAGGGTTTTCGTCGCCATGATTGTCCTCCTTCGCGAGGATGCCAAGGGCCTGATAGGCCGCGCGGCGGTCGAAAAGCTGCTCCCGGCCCTTGTCTATTGGGGATGGAAACCGCTTTGCCCGAACCCGGCGACCCAAGGTCGCACGGGACAGCTTGGCAATCACGCAGATCTCGCTCGCCCCGATGCGGGGCTCGGCCTCCGGGGTTGGGAGCGGCGCGTCGGTCATCGGGCCAATCTCGCGAAGTGCCCCGCCCAAATCGACACCGCCTTCCAATAGGCTGCTGTGATGGCTTTGTTGTGCTTCCAGTAGGTCTGCGCCTTGTCGGCCGCTTCTTTCCGCAGATCCATTAGCACCGCGCGGAAAGCGGCCTTGGCCTCCGGAGGAAGCCCCGTGATCCGCTTTGCGCTGTCGAGCGCCAGCAAGGGATTGTGGATGGTGGCGCTCGACCTCATGTGGCTGCCGGAAACTCGCTCCACACCGCTCCGTCGAGTTCGCGGCCCGCATCCTTCTTCCCGACCTTCGCCCACTCGATACCCTCGCCATCCATGATCTGGTAGCGACGGGCATCGTCGAAGCGGAAGCCGGCGGGGAGCTGGTTGACGCGATGGTCATGGCCTTCGGAGCAACGGACCTTTTCGCATGGCGCCCACTCGCCCCATTGCTTGAACAAGAACGGCACCTTGGCCGCGAGGCATTGGTCGCGCAGCGAGCGCACCCAATCGGGGTGCGTCGGCCTGGCGCGGGGACCGCTCTCGCCGCCGACGATCGCCCAATGAATGCCGCTAAAATCGATATTGCCGAGGGTGCCGAGAAGTGGCTCGAAGCTGATAAAGCGAACCGCGGCGGCCGTGGCGCGCAATTCATCGATCCGGCCAATGACGCCGCGGTTCTCAACGCTGGTGCCGAGCCAGACGTTTGGAAGCGGCCAGCGCAAATGCTCAAGGGGTTCCTGATAGCCGAGCGCGACAACCTTCGTGCCGAGGCTATCTGCACGGCGGCTCGAATAGGGAGACATATAATCCCGCATCCGATCAGGCCGCTTCGTCAGGATTTGGAACGTCAGATGCGGGCAAAGCGCCATCACCGCGAAGATGCGGTCGATGGCTTCGTCGCGCAGTGCCTCGTGGAACACGTCGCTGGTCGAACTCACGAAGACCTTGGCGGGCTTGCGCCAACGCAGCGGCAGCGTGACGCGATCTTCGGCGACCGCAACCTTGCCGGTCCAGCGCGGTCTGCCGCTCTTCATCTCCGCGAAGCCGTGGCCCCACTGGCCGGGCTTGGAGAAGCGGGCGGCCATGCCTTCGGCATAGCAGCCGCCGTGATCGCCGGGGCCCCCGCAACCTGGAGAGACGCGCGTGCAGCCGCGCACCGGGTTCCAGTCGGACCTGTCGGTCCACTCGATCTTGCTCGCGGTCATCACTCGCACCCGTTGCCGATTGCGCCGCTATCCGCCTCATCCACAAAGTCCTTCCAATGCCGCCAACCCTGCGGGCAGTGGAAGCCCCAATCGCGAACGGTCGGGCCGGTGAGAAAAAGGCTCCAGCACGGAGCAACGATTTCGATGCGATGTGCGGCGCTTGCACGTCGCGCCTTCATATCGCCAGCGAAGCGGCGCGTGCGGATATGGACGCCGCCGTTGCGGATGGTGTGCTCGACATAGGTTCCGTCGAGCAGAATGGAAAGGTTCGCCCAAGGGTGATCGTGCAAGGCGAAGTCCGCGTCCGAACGAAGGAATAGGTGAAGGTAAACATTGGGCAGAAGCTTCGCGATGCCGCGCTTGTTGCCACTCCACGGCGTCAAGAACCAGCGGCACAGGTAGGGATCATCGCGACCGCCAATGACAAAATCTGGATTGCGCACGTCCGCCACGATGCGATGCAGATAGCGCAGCAGGGCCGCTAGCGCTGCGATCCATGCGCGTCGGATCACAGGATGTCTCCCCAAATGGGCATCCTTGGAAGCTGGGCGGCGACGGCGTTGACGCGCAGGGCTTCGATGAAGCCATCGAGCGCGCGGTCCCAGGCCTTTGGCTTGATCGCGCCGCGCAAGCTGCGGGCGCCGTTGCGTTCCAGTGCCGCGACCTCGGCATCGCAATCGGTGCAAAGCTGGCGAAGCTCCGTCATCTCGACGCAGGCATGGGCGACGGCGAGCGCATTGGCGATGGGCTTGGGCATCGGCCAGTCGAGGTCGCAGCCTTCGTGGACCGCGCGCATGACGGCCTGCCGCCGCCCGCGCCAGGCCTCGACGCTGTTGAGCGTGTCAAAACTCTCAAAGGCCACATGGGCGTGATGGAGCAGCGCGTAGAGCCCGGCCTGCGGGCCTTCCTCGCGCGCGGCCTCGGCCGCGAGCAGCGTGGCGTGCTGGGCGTGGCTGTAGAAGCCCCACGTCGCGCCGCCATACATCGGCGTCTTGGCGAGCCCTTCGGCGATGTCGCGCAGAAACAGGCTGTCGGCGTTCGGCTTGGAGAGGTCGACGCGCGCGCCGGAGCGCATGATGGCGGTGGCGCTCATTGGAACGCCAGCCATGCGCCGCCGGCGACGAACGCCACGGCAAGCGCGATATAGACCCAACCCGCGGGCGAGACGAAGCGGCCCTGCCGCACCAGCGGCGCGGATTGCGCGGGCGGGATGTAGCAGATGCCGGCGAGGCGGCAGATGGTCTCCTGGGGTTCGCTCATTGGGCGCGCTCCGAAAGTGCGAGGGCGAGGATGGTGAGGGCGATGGCGAACTCGCTGCCGAAGGCGAGGATCGCGAGCAGGCGCGGGCTCAAGGCGTCACCGCCATTTCGCAAAGGCCGGGCTCGATGCGCCGGGCGAGATCGATCGCTGGGTCCCACAGCCGCGACACGTCGCTTTCGGAGAGACCGGCTTGCGTGCCGTCCATCATCACGACGCTGCCGCGCTTCTCGGCGGCGGCGACGATGGCGCGGGCGAGGATGCGGGTCTTGAGCATGTCGCTCTTCTTCGCGACTTTCGCGGTCGCGCGCTTGGCGGCTTCGCGCGCGGCCTCTCGGCGCTGCGCTTTGGTGGGCGGCTTGGTCGTTCCGCGGGCGCCCCAGTACCTGGCCATCGATTCGGTTCCTCCAACGTTCGGGGGGAACGCTTGCGAAAATCGCAAGTTACGTCAATGCGAAAATCGCAAGCTCAAAAAAGTCCAGGGATTGAGCGGGTGTTTCAGGGGAAATCGGAGGCGTTCATCCAAAGCTCGCGGGGCGAACCTTGCGAAAATCGCAACCGGAGATGCCAAAGCGATTCGCGGCCAGCCAGTTCGGGGGAGAGCCGTGAGGCGGCGGTTCCAGCAGGGACCATCATGCACCCGGTCTGGGCCAGCCACGCGCGATCACCGATGGAAACGGCGTGCAAGGCATCTCCCATCCGGCCCTGGTCGGGACAGGCGACGGCATCGCGTGCGAGGACGAACTCTGTCTTGAGCGGATCGCGCCACGGAAGCTCGCGCAGCATGTTGGCGTAGACGAACAGGGCGCGGCCGTTGGAGATGATGTGCGCGGCGTCGCCGCCGAGATAGCGCGGCCTGAAGCCGTCGATGCGATGGCCGTTCCATGCCACGCGGGCGTTGACGGGGAGCGCCACGCAATCCTTCGCGCCGAGCATCAGTTCGTCCACGCGCGGGCAGGCACGCGCCGGCGCGCCCTGCACGAAGTAATCCGCAGCGTCGGCTGCGTTCGCGGCGAGCAACGCCACGGCGCCGAGCATCGCGGCGCGCGCGATCACGCGAGCCACCGCAGGATGCCGACGATGTTGGTGAGGGAATAGGCCGCGTTGAGCGCAAGCAGCGCGCGGTCGCGACGCGCGAGCGAGGCGACGATGCAGAGCGCCGAGCCCGCGAGCATCACCGGGAACGCCCACGCCGAACTTGCGATGTTGAGCGCGAGTGTCAGGCAGCCAAAGATCTGTAGGGCCGTCCCGATCCACTTGGCCACGTCGAGCGGGTCTATGCGGCGAAGCACGCGAAGCCCTCTTCGATGGCCCAAGCATAGAGTTCGCGTTCCAGCTTTTCGAGGTCGCGGTCCATCGTGCAGACGTTGCCGATGACAAGCTGGAAGCGGTCGAGCGCGGGCGTGGCATCCTTCCACTCCGGCGTCTCCATCTCGATTGCGAGGACACCGAGATAGACGAGGCAGGGCCCGGTGTAGAGGTCTTGCCCCAGCCGGTCATTCAGGATTGCCGGATCGTCCACGGCTTCCTTTGTCGCGCGGAACTCCGCGAAGGTCATGTCAGCCATCGGCGGACCTCGCGATGTATGTCAGCGGCGCCGCGCCGCCGCCCATCAACACGCCGCTGGCGTCGAGCTCACGCTCCACCCACTCGCGATCCGAAGGTTCGGGAAACGCCTCGTCGATTGGAACGCCGCGCGCCCAAGCGATGCCGTCAAAAATATCCACATTCATGCCACCGCTCCTTCTGAGAGAGGCTGTGCAAGGTTCAGGCAAGGCGCCTGCCAATCCAGATGACGCGCCCGACGAACACGACATCTTTCGGGGATATGTTGTCGTAGCTGCGATAGATCGGATTCTCGCTGATGAGCGAGAGTGACTTCTTCGTCGGGTGCATCGAGATACGCTTCACCTGAAGCACGTCGTCGACGCGGATCACGTAAAGTCCGGAGCGGCGCGGATCGACCTGGCCGCGATCCACCAGCGCGTGATCACCGTCGTAGAGCGTCGGCATGGCGCTGTCGCCGGAAATCTCCAGCACGAAGAGATTGGAAGGCTTCGTCGCGGCCTTGGCGATAAAATCCTGGGCGAACATCACATGCCCGATGGCGTCGGCATCGATCGCAACCGCGCCTGCGCCAGCCGAGGCGCGAAGATCGTAGACGGCGATCGGCACGTAGCCGGGCGCAGCGTCGTCGGGTTCGACGTGCGTCTCGGCTTCCGCGTGAACGGGCGCGCGCTCGCCGAGATAGCGTTCGATCAGAGGCAATTCGGCGGCCTTCACCTCGCGCCGACCCTTGATGATCTTGCTGACATCGGTCTCGCCGATGTTCAGCTCGTGGCCGAGCCCGCGCTGGGTTTTGCCCTGATACTTGCGCCGCTTAAGGGCGTCGGCGATCCACTCGCGAAGGAGGTCGTTCTTTTGCATGGGCCTGGTAACGAACGTTACGGGACACACCCTTGCGAAAATCGCCAGCGTAGGCAATTGCGATAATCGCAAGTTTTACTTGCCATAAACTTGCGAATATCGCAAGCCTTGGCCATGGATCGAATCGCAAGCCCCGCCACGCGCGTCATCACCAAATGCGGAAAAGGCAGCTTTTCCCATGGGTTAGCCCTGGTCGGACAATGGACCGGGGTCCACGAGTCGCGGCTCTACCGCTGGACCTATGACCGGGCGCGGGGCGGCACGGGTGGTCTGATCCCCACCCAGCACCAGCAGACAATCCTGACCCGCGCCCAGCTCGCCGGCATCCCGCTCGCGCCGGAGGATTTCTTTTTCACGCCCGCCGAACTTGCGCCGCCGCCTTTCGCGGCAATCGCCGGAGGCGCTCGGTGAATGGGCGCGCGGACAGCATCGCAGATCGCGATCGACTTGCGGCGCCGGGCACGCACGCATCCCGACATCGCGCCGCTGCTCAAGGAGGCCGCCGACGCGATGGCGCTGGCCGCCGCGGCCGAGAGCTTGGCGGACACCGTGACGGCGCTGCGCGGCCAGCAACCGGAACAATCGCCGGAGCAAGCCGCCGCGACGCCCTATTGGGTGCGCGAGACATGACCGGCTTCGCCGAAATGATCGCGGCGATTACGGCGCGCGTCGATGGCGCGGGCGGTGATGCGTTGCCGCGTGGTCGCGGCGGGCGTCGCGCGCGCGGTGAGTATGTCTCGCTGATCGAGACGTTCGATCTTGGCGCGATGTTCGGCGCCTGCGGCTTGCCGAGTGTGATCGGCAGCGGCGAGAGCGCGAATGTGGATCAGCTCGTCTTGCTCGAGATGGGCGTGGTCATGGCGCGCATCGTGCGCGAGCCGCATGACAAGCCGCGCAAGGTGAAGTCGCGTTTCGCCTGGGACGACGAGAGCGAGATTACCGACGCCGCGCCGCGCTGGCGCCACGCGCTCACCGGCACACCCGAAAATCCCGGCGAGGATGGAACGCCCGCGCTGATCCTTCCGGTCGCCGATGCGTGCATCGCCGATACGCTTTCGTGCTGGCGCTTCGCCGATGCGGACTTCCTCGACCAGGTCTGCGACCTGATCGCGCTGCCGCTCGACGGCGGAAGGCCGCTGTCCTTCACCGGGCACACGCTCGCGGTCGGTCACTTGCAGCCGGACTCCCAAGGGCGGCTCGTTCTCTACACCAGCGGCAAGGCGTGGCTCGATGCGCATATCTCCCGCGCCCGCGCGAAGGCGAGCGAGTGGCCCGCGCATCTGATCGAAACCGAGTGCATGCCATTCGATGCGCCGGAGACGTTCGGCGCGCTGCTGGTCGAGCATCGCGCTTTCGAGTGGCGCGTCTGCCGTCACGACTGCAGCCTCCCCAAGGAAGTCAGCGAAATTCTCTGCCCGGACTCTCGCAAGTTCGCCGAGCATCTCGACGGCTTGCTGCGCGCCAAGGTGCGTGTGCGCCCCATCCCGACCGTGCGCGGCCCTGCAAAGCCAGCGGAAAGGGCAGCGGCATGATCGACGCGACCCGCACCCGCATCGTCACGCTGGCCGAGCAGGGCACGCGGCCGTGCCTGATCCAGGGCATGCTCGCCGAGCGCGTGTTCATGTACGAGATTTACGCGGTGATCAAAGCCGCGCGCGCCAGCGGCAAGGCCATCCCGCCGTTCGACCGCACGCCGCTGCAAGGCGTGCCACGCGGGCAGCTCGTCTATGTCGAGCCGGACATCCTTACGCTGCTCTCCCGCGAAGCCTCGCGCCGCCAAGTCGACGTGAAGGGACTGGCGCGGCGCCTGCTCACCATCGCCGCGGAAGAAGACATGATCGCCGCGATCCTCGACGACGGGGAGCGCGCGGCATGACCACGTTCGGATCGTTCTGCTCCGGCATCGAAGCGGCAAGCATCGCGTTCATGCCGCTTGGCTGGGAGCCCGCGTTCTATTCAGAGATCGAGGACTTCCCCATCGCGGTGCTGAAGTATCGGCACGCCGCGCGAGATCTGCGTATTGGTCGCGCGGCCGGCACCGTTCCGCTGTGGGGCGACATGGCGGCCATGCGCGTGCGTCACCTGAAGCGCTTCGGCATCGAGATGCCCGACGTGCTGATCGCAGGCACGCCCTGCCAAGGGTTCTCGCTCGCCGGATTGCGCGGCTCTTTATCGGACGCGCGCAGCAACCTCGCACTCACATTCGTCAGGATCGCCCATGCAATTGACCATGTTCGGGAACGAGAAGGAAAGTCCGGCCTCATCGTCGTTTGGGAGAACGTCCCCGGCGTCCTCACCACGGGCGACAACGCCTTTGGATGTTTCCTGGGCGGATTTGTCGGGGCCGATGATCCCTTGGTCCCGCCCGATGCCATCTGGGGTCCGCTGCCTCACTTCGACGATCGGTCATACAACGTCCATCGAACCTATGGCTGGCAATCGTGCCGGTGGCCCAGCGAAGGTCTGGCTGAGGGGCCGAGGGCACGGGCGGCATGGCGGGTTCTCGACGCTCAATACTTCGGCCTGGCCCAACGACGCGAGCGTGTGTTCGCTGTCATCTGTTTTAGAGACGCGGCCGATCCCGCCGCGATACTTTTTGAGCGCCTTGGCCTGCGCGGGAATTCTCCGCCGCGCCGCGAAGCGCGGAAAGACATTGCCCCAACAATTGCTGCGCGCGCTTCAGGCGGTGGCGGACTCGGTACGGACTCCGATTGCGACGGCGGTCTCGTCACGCGCGAAGCCTCCCACTGCCTCAATGGGGGGGGGCATGGGTAGGCAAGACTACGAAAGCGAAACGTTGATCGCGCACACGCTGCGCGCCGAGGGTTTTGATGCGTCCGAGGACGGGACGGGTCGCGGCATACCCATCGTGCCTCTTTGTATTCACGCCGATGCGGTGGCGCGCTCCGGGGTCTCAATCACGCCGAGCGCCGATAGTTCGGGAGGCTTTCGCACCAGACCACCTGGCTTCGGAATTTTGGAGGACGGCACCACCTATAGCCTGACAACAGGTGCCCCGCATGTCGTGGCGTTCGATTGCAAGGCCAGCGGCCAAAACGGCTTTGGAGTCGGGAAAATATCGCCGCCGCTGCGCGCGATGGGACGCAAGGACAGCCACCAGAATGCTGGCGGCCAAGTAGCGGTCGCATACGACCTGAGAGGTCGAGATGGTGGCGCGGCGTTCGAGGGCCCGCACGACACAGCCAACCTGCGAGCCGCGAGTGGTGGATCATCGCGCAGTTACATTGCGGAAGCGAAGGTGCGCCGCCTCACGCCGCGCGAGTGCGAACGGCTCCAAGGCTTCCCGGACGATTTCACGCTGATCCCGACGCGCAAGCGCAACTGGTCGCGGGAGATGGACGAGATGCGTGATTACTTTCTCTCGGCCTATCCGGACGCCGGCGATGACGAGTTGGTGCGGTGCGCCGCTGACGGCCCGCGCTACAAGGCGCTCGGCAACTCCATGGCGACCACGGCCGTGCGCTGGATTGGCGAACGTATCGACGCGCAATTGCGGAGGGCGGCATGAGCGAGCAAGCCGACCGCGACTACCTGGCTCTTGCACATCGTTTCGCTGGCGCCTCTCCAGACCCATCGACCAAAGTGGGCGCGCTGCTCGTTGATGCTGCCAGTAGCGTTGTCGCCATCGGGCACAACTGTTTTCCGGAGGGGGTCGCGTGCACATCGAATCGTCTCGACGATAGAGAGACCAAGCTCCGGCTGATTGTTCACGCGGAAATGAATGCCATCCTCGCTGCGGCCCGGGCCGGGGTCAGTACCAAGGACTGTGTACTCTACCTCGCAGCGACCGATGCGAGCGGCCAAGTGTGGGGCGGCGCGCCCTGTGTGCGATGCACGGTTGAAATCATCCAGTCCGGCGTTCGAGAGATCGTGTCGTATCCGCAGAAAGCGGGTTTCTCCAAATGGCATGCCGATTTGGCCGAGGCTAAAGACCTGCTGGTCGAAGCTGGGATCGTCTTTCGCGAGGTCTTGCCATGATTTGGAGGCTCGCCCATCGCGCTGATCCGGACGGTCGTGCGCTCGCCGATAGGCACTACTCGCGCCAGAAGGTTGGCTCGCCGCAGTTCATGCCGGCGGGCTCGTGCCGGGTCCTGGTCGCGACGAACAAGCGCGCGGTGTTCGGCTTGAGCTATCCCAAGGCCGAGTATGTGCATCATGCCTGGCTGGGTGCGTGGATCACGTCGATCTTTCGCAACGAAAACGCCGGGCCGCTCGCATCCGACATGATCCGCGAGGCGCTGGCGATCATGCAGACGCTCTACGACGTGCCGCCGCTCGGCTGCGTCACCTTCGTGGACCCCAAGCAAGTGCCCGGCGTGCTGGTGCGCGGCGAGCGGATCAAGGGCTTCTGCTTCTGGAAGGCCGGGTTTCGTCTCGTTGGCGAGACGAAGAAGAAAAAGCTGCTGGCCTACCAGCTGCTGCCGCACCAAATGCCGGCGCCGCTCCAACTCGCGGCGGCGGCATGACCACGCGCCCCATCCCTTTCACCGAAGCATCCAACCGGAGGACTTGACCATGGACGCGACGATCACAACTGCGACCACCGCAGCACAGGCGTTGGACCGCTACAACTCGGCCCTTCAAGACGGGCGCCTTGTTCAAAGCAAGTGGCACGCCGAGGAAGACGGCCGCCATCTCGCTTGCGCGCTCGCGGTCATCGGCCCGGATGTCAATTCGGCCAGTGCTTGCCCGGCGCAGATCATGCCGCGCTGGCTCGCGCAGATGGTGCCGTGGCTTTTCGACACCCAGGAATTCGACGACGCGAAAACTTGGGGCGCTGCGTTTTACGCCGAACTTGCGCGGCTCGACGGGAAGGTGCCGTTCTCGGTGGTGCATGATTGGCGCGCCAATTTCGTGATGCCGTTGCGGATCGAGGTCGCGACCTTGCGCAAGGCAGACACCGCGTCTCATCTCGCGGTACAGGCGCTTCATCGCCGCGCGCTCGCTGGTGAAACCGTCGCGCGGGACGAGTGGTACACGGCTTTGAAGAAAAGTTATGCCTATGCCGATGCCGATGCCTATGCCGATGCCTATGCCGATGCCGATGCCTATGCCTATGCCTATGCCTATGCCTATGCCTATGCCTATGCCGATGCCGATGCCGATGCCGATGCCGATGCCGATGCTCTAAAAATTAAGAAGAGTTTCGCCATCAAGCGCCTCGCAGACGGCCTCATTGAGTGCCTCGCGCGCGTGCCGGCGTCCGGAGCATGAGCGTGGACAAAACACGCTGCGCTGTGTGCGGGGTCCGCAATCACGCGCTCGGCGGTCGCGCCAGCAACGGCGAGTTCATGCTGGCGCTTCCGGTCAACAAGGATCGCGGCGGCGTCGCGTGGCCGCGTCTGGGCATCGACGCCTGGTGCGCCAATGCTGACGGTGAAGTTCAGCGCCTCTCCATCGTTCGGATCGCGCTCACGCGAACGATCCTGAACCAGGCGCCGGCGTTCCTCTGCCAGCATTGCCTTCGCAACCATCAGGCGAGCCAGGGCATCTTCCTCGATCTGTTCGCGGTGCGCGCCGCATGACGCCCGACGAGCTGCAAGCCACAGACGAGCAGTGCCGCAAGGCGATCACGAAAGAGCCGTTGCTGCGCGATATGCGATCTTGGCCGTCGCCTGCAGCCTTGCGCGCGGTTGCCGTCGCTCTTTTTGAGCATGAACTGGCGGTGTGTGACTGCACGCTGGACGCATCGCTCGTTCATGCGGCTTACACCGCGGCTATGCGCGAGAACGTGCTGGCGAACGCGGCTTGGGTGCTTGGCCGACTGCGCTACGAAGGCTTCGTCGTCTGCAACCTCGCGAAGATCAAGCAGGCGGTTGGCGAATGACCGAGCCCGCGACCTATATCGACTTCCTCAAGGGCAAGATCAGGCTCGCGGGCGCGCATGGCTTCACCGTCGAGCCGCACGAGGTGAACCCGGCGCTCAAGGACTTCGTGCGCGAGGCCATCGTGCCGTGGGCGGCGGCTGGCGGCAGGCGGGCGATCTTCGCGTCGTTCGGGCTGCACAAGACCTCGGCGCAGATCGAACTGGCACGCCTGGCCATGGTCAAGGAGAAGGTCGCGGCGCTGATCTGCATCCCGCTCGGCGTGCGTCAGGAGTTCTTCGAGGAAGCCGCGGCGCGCTTCACCGGCGCCTTCGCGGTGCGGCTCAAATTCATCCGCCGCACCGACGAGATGGACCCCGGCGCCATCAACATCACCAATTACGAGAGCGTGCGCGAAGGCAAGATCGACCCGACCGTGTTCGGCTTCGTGTCGCTGGACGAGGCGGCGTGCCTGCGCGGCTTCGGCGGCTCCAAGACCTTCCGCGAGTTCATGCGCCTGTTCGCCGGCGACGACCGGACGGGCGGCGTCAAGACGGACGGCGTGCGCTTCCGCTTCGTGGCGACGGCTACGCCCGACCCCAACGAGTACATCGAGCTTTTGGCCTATGCCGCCTTCCTCGGCGTGATGGATGTCGGGCAGGCCAAGACGCGGTTCTTCAAGCGCGACAGCGAGCATGCCGACGCGCTGACCATCCATCCCCACAAGGAGCGCGAGTTCTGGATGTGGGTCGCGAGCTGGGCGCTGTTCGTCCGGCGCCCATCCGACCTCGGCTACTCCGACGACGGCTACGACATGCCGGCGCTCGACATCCGCTGGCACGAGGTGCCGAGCGATCACCGCGAAGCGGGCAGCGAGCGCGACGGCCAGGGCCGCATGTTCAAGAACACGGCCTTCGGCGTGGTCGATGCCGCCAAGGAGAAGCGCGAGAGCCTGGGCGCGCGCGTCGCCAAGATGCTCGCCATCCGGGCCGAGGGACCGGGCGAGCATCGCATCCTGTGGCACGACCTCGAAGCCGAGCGCGACGCGATCGAGCGCGCCGTGCCCGGCGTCGTCTCGATCTTCGGCGGACAAGATCTGGAGAAGAACGAGCAGGCGGCGCTCGGCTTCAAGCACGGCCGCTTCGCCGAGCTGGCGACCAAGCCCTCCATGTCCGGCGCAGGCTGCAATTTCCAGATGCACTGCCACTGGCATGTGTTCCTCGGCATCGGCCACAAGTTCCACGACTTCATCCAGGCCGTGCATCGTCTGCAACGGTTCGGCCAGCGCTTCACGGTGCGGCTCGACCTGATCTATTCCGAGGCCGAGCGCGAGACGCGCCGCAACCTCGAAGCCAAGTGGGCGCGGCACGAGGAACAGGCCGAGACGATGTCGAGGATCATCCGCGAGTACGGGCTTAGCCACGAGGCGATGTGCGGCACGCTCCAGCGCTCGTTCGGCGTCGCGCGCGCGGAGGTTTCGGGGCCGGGCTGGCGGGCGATCAACAACGACTGCGTCGAAGAAGTGTCGAATCTCCCCGACAACAGCGCGCATCTGATCCTCACCTCGATCCCGTTCTCGACGCAGTACGAGTACACGCCCTCGTTCAACGACTTCGGCCACACCGACGACGACAAGCACTTCTTCCGGCAGATGGACTATCTGACGCCGCAGCTTTTCCGCGTTCTGCAGCCGGGCCGCGTGGCGGCGATCCATGTCAAGGACCGCATCGTGCCCGGCGGCATGACCGGGCTGGGCTTCCAGACGGTGAGCCCGTTCTCCGACGACACGGTCGCGCATTTCCGCCGCCACGGCTTCGCCTTCCTCGCGCGCAAGACGATCACGACCGACGTGGTGCGCGAGAACAACCAGACCTATCGCCTGGGCTGGACCGAGCAATGCAAGGACGGTTCGCGGCAAGGCGCGGGCATGCCGGAATATCTCCTGCTGTTCCGCAAGCCGCCCAGCGATGCGTCGAACGGCTATGCCGACGTGCCGGTGGTCAAGGCGAAGAAGCTGCACACGCGCGATGGCTGGCAGAACGAGGGCGGCTACAGCCGCGCCCGCTGGCAGGTGGACGCGCACGGCTTCCAGCGCTCCAGCGGCGACCGGCTGCTCACGGGCGAAGAGCTGGTCGGGCTCAAGGCCGACGTGATCTATCAGGCGTTCCGCAAGTACAGCGCGGAGAGCGTCTACGACTTCGAGAACCATGTCGCGATTGCCGAGGCCCTAGAAGCGGCCGGGCAATTGCCGCCGACCTTCATGCTCCTGCCGCCCGCGAGCTGGCACGACGACGTATGGAGCGATGTCACGCGCATGCGCACCCTCAACGGCGCGCAATACGCCAAGGGCAAGGAGATGCATCTCTGCCCGCTGCAATTCGACATCGTGGACCGCGCGATCGCGCAGTTCACCATGCCGGGCGAGACCGTTCTCGACCCCTTCGGCGGGCTGATGACGGTCCCGTATCGCGCGCTGAAGGCGCGCCGCCAGGGCATCGGCATCGAGCTGTCCACCGCCTATTGGCGCGACGGCGCCGTCTATTGCGAAGCCGCCGCCCGCGAAATGGCGATGCCTTCGCTGTTCGACTTCATCGACCCACAGTCCGACCCCAAGGAGGAAGCGGCATGACCACGTTATATGCGCACGAGTTGAAGGCTGGAGACCGCCTGACACACCAAGACGATGGCGGCTACGACTGCATCCAGCCCGGAGAAGTCGTCACAGTCGAGGTCGAACGCCAATTGATGGCGACGGACGCGGAGCCGTTCGTGCAATGCGCATTGGGCCGCCACTATCTCACCGGCAAGCCGCATCGCTTCCTTCCCGTCGTTGGCTTCCGCCGCGCGGAAGATCATGAACTGACGTCCGCCGAGTCGGATGCTTGGGATCGCCAGATCGAGGAAGACGCCAAGAGCGGTGCGCTGGACAAGCTCTTCGATGGTGTCACCGGAAACCGCGCCGCCACGCCTGTCAAAATCCAAGACCTCAAAGCAGGCGACCGTCTCATCGCCGACGAGGCGTTCACCTGCCTGAAGGAATGCACCGTCGTAACCGTCGAGTACGACGCCGAGGTCGCGCTCGTGCAGGGCGACGACCATGCCGGGTTCTATGTGGCGTGCGCGGACGGCCAGCACTTCCTCGACGGCCAGGTCGATGACGAGAAGGGCATCGTCGTGGGCTTCAGCCGCGCCGAAACGGCGGAGGGCTGACATGGCAATCCGCAAGCCCGCGAAGAACACCAGCAGCATCGGCAACGAGCTGCTGGGCGTGATCGAGCGCGTCGAGCTGCTCGAAATCAAGAAGAAGGAAATCGCCGAGCAGATCACGGAGGAATACGAGCAGGCGCGCAGCCGCGGCTTCAACGTGAAGGTCATCAAGGGCATTGTCCGCGACCGCAAGGAGGACGAGCAGACGCTTCGCGAGCGCCAGGCGCTCGACCAGATGTACCGCGCCTCCATCGGCATGCTGCACGGCACGCCGCTCGGCGAGGATGCCCGCAAGCGCCTGTCCGGCGAGGACGACAAGCCGGAATCGGACGGTGACGAGCAGGCACGGGGGGGGGCGCCCGAAAAGAAGCCGGACGCGCTAGGCCCGGAAGAAATCGCCAAGGCGCGCGACGCCGGCGCGCAGGCCGCGCGGGACGGCAAGCGGGTGTTCGACAATCCCTACACCGCGAACGATCCGCGCCGCGCTGCCTGGGACGAGGGCTGGTGCGCGGAGACGGGCACGGACGGCATGGAATTGCCGAAGGCCTGGCGCCGCAAGGAAAAGAAAAAGCCCGATGACGAGGACGGCAAAGGCGACGGCAAGCCCGATGGCGATGGCGCGCCATGAGCAAGGACGCCGAGTACGACAAGGTGAAGCGTCACCTCTCGCCCTTCGCCGACATCATGCTGCCGGAGGAATGCGAGGAACCGATCCTCGCGCCTGCCGTGCGCGCGGCGCTGTTCGAGTGGATGAGCGAACTCAGGCTCAAGAAGGAGCTGAAGGCCGCGGGGCTCAAGGCGCGCCATCTGGCGCTGCTCTACGGCCCACCGGGCTGCGGCAAGACCACGTTCGCGCACCACTTCGCCGCGCGGCTCGGCTTCCCGCTCGCCTGTGTGCGTTCGGAGAGCCTGATCGCGGCCTATCTCGGCGCGACCGGGCAGAACATCGACAAGCTGTTCCGGGCGATGGACGAGACCGAGGGCAAGGTCGTGATGTTCTTCGACGAGGTCGACGCGATCGGCGGCAGGCGGATGAACGACCAGGGCGCGAGCGTCGAGCGGGCGAACTCGCTCAACGTGCTGCTGCGGCGCATCGAGCAATTCGAGGGCATCGGGCTCGCCGCCACGAACAGGCACGACTTCCTCGACCCGGCGCTGTGGCGGCGCTTCGACATGCAGATCCCGATAGACCTGCCGGGCGACGAAGAACGCTTCGCCATCATCAAGCGCTATGCCGCGCCCTTCGACCTTCCGGACGAGGACGTGGACCTGTTGACGGAACTGACCGCGGGCGCGTCGCCGGCGCTGTTGCGCGGGCTGATGGAAGGCGTGAAGCGCTCGCTGGTCCTCGGCCCGAAGGTGGGCCGCAGCGTGGACAGCGTCGTGGCGGTCTACGCGGCCGTCACCGCGAGCGTCACGCCGCCTCCGGAGTACGAGACCAAGGTGCCGCTGTGGAGCGGCGGCGTCGAGAAGCTCGCCGGGCTGACCTGGCCGATGGGAAGGAGTGACGCGGCATGATCGCAGCCGAGGCCCTACGACATTGGGTCCGCGAGCGCGAGGCTATGCGTATCCGCAAGGAAAGCGGCGCGCCCATGCCGTGGACCGACGATCCGATCCTCGCCAAGTACCGCTTCTGCAATGTGCGGCGCGAGGACGACCGCGTGACGGTCTGGATTCGGCGCAACATCCGCGAGCGCTTCGCCGGTCTGCCGAATCTATGGTTCATGCTGGCGATAGGTCGCTGGATCAACTGGCCGGATACGCTTCAAGAAATCATCGCCGGACTGCCCAGCGATCCACAATTCGTGCTGCCACGCCTTTGCGAAATTTTAGCGATGCGCCAGGCGCGCGGCGAGAAGGTCTTTACCGGCGCCTATACGATCAACGCTCCGGCGACGAAGGGGGCGTCGAAGATCGATTATGTGGTCAAAACCGTCTTGGGCGAGCCGTGGCGCGACCGGCTGCGGATCGGGGCGATGCTCGATGGCTCGGTCCGCGCGGCGACGCTGCGCGACACGCACATAGCTCTGTCGAAGTATCAGGGCTGGGGCGCATTCATGGCGTATCAGGTCGTGGTGGACATGCGCTTCACCGCATTGTTGCGCGGCGCCGACGATGTGGAAACCTGGGCAGCGGCAGGACCAGGCACGGTGCGCGGCCTCAACCGCATCGCCGGACGCGCCACCGACTTCGCGCTGCCCCAATGGCGGGCACTCGCCGAACTGCGCACGCTCTATGAGACCATCCGCCAGGAGACGGGCGTCGAGATGGATTTCTCCGACGTGCCGAACATCCTCTGCGAAACCGACAAGTATCTGCGCGTCCTGAACGGCGAGGGCGCGCCGCGGGCTTTGTATCGTCCGGCGAACAACGTGGGGACCTGATGGCTACCGTCGTGCCGCTCAACGCCGTGTCACCGACCGAGATCGAGCGGCTACGCTTCGAGGCTTGGGTGACGCGCGCATTGCGCCGCGAGGAGGCCATAGCGCTGCTCACGCGCTCGCGTGGCGGCGACTACGTGTTGGCGACAGCGCGCGCCGGATGGGCTGCATGGCAAGCGCGCGGGCTCTGTGACGCGGCAGATCGCGAGGGGCGATGAAACCGTTGAGCGCGGACAACATTCTGGATGCACTGATCGCCACATCCGACGACAAAATATGGGCGACGGAGTTAACACTGTTCTCCGGAAAGCGACGTATTGACTTCTGGACCCTTGAGCCTATCGGGTCCGCGCATTTTCGCGCGTGCGCCTACGAGATCAAGGTGAGCCGCTCGGATTTTTTGCGCGATGGCGACGATAAGCAGGCCGGCGCGCTGCAATGGTCAGATCGCTTCTGGTATGTGACGCCGCCAGGCCTCGTCCAACTTAGCGAGCTTCCGGACTATGCCGGGTTGCAGGAATGGGATGGCGAGAGATTTGCCGTCAAGCGGCGCGCACCGATGCGCCAGAAGGCTCCGCCGGATTGGGAGTTCATCGTCTCGCTCCTTCGCAATTCGGGTGACTGTCGGCGCGATGTGGGTCTGCTCAAGGCGCAGCTCTCCTATTTTCAATTTGAGGCGGAGCGCAGCCGCGAGCGCACGCGGCTTCGGAACAAAGCGTTCATGGACCGCTTCGCGCGTCGAATGGGAACGACCCCAGTGAACGGGGGGCCATGAGCGATCACGGCGATCCGTTCGACGAAGAAGACCTTACGCCTGTCGCCGCGCCCAAGGGCTCGAAGCGAAAGGCGGAGCGGGGTGCGTTTGCGCCCGGCGACGCCGATGAGGGCGACGATGTCGACCGTGTTCTGTCCTACGCGCCGCTCAATGATTTCGGCAACGCCAAGCGGCTGCAGACGCGCTTCGGCGAGGACTTGATGCATGTCGAGAAGGTCGGCTGGTTCACTTGGGACGGCGCGCGCTGGGATGTGGAGAGCGGCGAGGCGCACGCGATCAAACGCGGCCACCAGGTGAGCCAGCAGATCATCGCCGAGGCGAAGGCGCTCCAAGCGAAGCCCGGCAAGGTGTCGCCGGAGCGCATCGACCGTCTCTATGCGTGGTCGGTGCAGACGGGAAATACCTCGCGCGTGAGCGCGATGCTGGCGGCGTCAAAGCCCTATCTCGCCGAGCGCGTCGAGGCGCTCGACGCAGACACCTATCTGCTCGCCGCGCCCAACGGCACCATCGAGCTTTCGACGCATTGCGAGCTGCGCGAAAGCCGGCGCGCCGACCGCATCACGCGCGTGCTGGGCGTGAAGTACAACACGGCTGCGCAATGCCCGCGCTTCGAGGCGTTCCTCGAACAGATCATGCCGGACGAAGAGATGCGCGCGTTCCTCCAGCGCATCCTCGGCTATTGTCTGACCGGCTCGATGCGCGAGCAGGTGTTCTTCATTTTCTACGGCACGGGCAGCAACGGCAAATCGACGCTGATGAACATCATCCGGTTCATCATGGCGAGCTATGCGATGAACTCGCCCATTGCCACGTTCCTGGCCAAGCGCGAAGGCTCTGGCGGCGCCGAGGCCTCGCCGGACCTGGCGCGCCTGCCGGGTGCGCGCATGGTGAGCGCGGCCGAGCCGCCCGAAGGCGCGCGTCTCGACGAGGCGAAGGTCAAGGATATGTCGGGCGGCGAGACGATGACCGTGCGCCACCTCAACCAGGGCTTCTTCGATTTCCGGCCGGTGTTCAAGGCGGTCATCTCGACCAACCACAAGCCGGTGATCCGCGGCACCGATCGCGGCATCTGGCGGCGCATCCGGCTCGTGCCGTTCACAGTGTCGATCCCGGACGACAAGATCGACCGCAACCTCGAAGCCAAGCTGCTCGAAGAAGCCGAGGGCATCCTGCAATGGATGCTCGACGGCTGCGAGGAATGGTTCGCCACGGGATTGCGCCCGCCAGAAGCGGCCATCGCCGCCGTCGAAGCCTATCGTGCCGACGAGGATCCCGTGGGCGAGTTCCTGAAGGCGCGCTGCGAGGTGAGCGCGCACGCGATCAATCCCTCGACGGCGCGGCCGTTCGAGACGAGCGCGAAGCGGCTGCGCGAGGTCTATACCGAGTGGTGCAAGGACGAAGGCCTCGATCCGCTGACCGGGCGCACCTTCGGCACCAAGCTCACCGGGCGCGGCATAGAGCGCCGCAAGACGGGCGGCAACACGGTGTATGTGGGCGTGCATGTGGTCGGTGACCCGACATGATGACGCAGCGCTTCAAAGCCGGGACGATATTGGGGAGGGATGGGGACGAAGGGATGATTGCGACTTGCCAAAGGCGCGGCGGCGGGTTTTCGGCTTGTGTGTCGGCGCGCGCCCACATACTAGGTCGTTTTCTCGTTTGTCCCTTCGTCCCCATTCCTCCCCATTGGGCAAGCGAGGGAAAATGACGGTGGTGAAAACGGTTAGCGGTTCGGGGAGGGATGGAGCCGATCCCATAGCTTTGCGTGAGCGCGCGCGCCCACATGCGAGATTATCAGATACATCCCTTACTCCCTTAGAGATTGATAGCCGACAGGCTGTAACTGTGGAGTGGCTGTTGAACTGGGCGTATGCGCGCGAGAAGGTTCACTTGGCGCGGATGCAAGGCATGGGCGCGGCGGCTGGCTTTGGACCGCGCGGCTATCCGGGCGCGGCGAACTCCGAACGCATCGGCGCGGCCGTTGGATCGAGCATGAACCTTGGCTTTGAAGCGCCAGCCGATGCCTATGCCGTGATGCGCGCCGTGCTGTTGACCGGACGCATGGCGGGCGTGGTGCGCGAGTATGCCATCATAGGCGCGCGGCCAGATTGGACGCCGTATCCGTCGATCACCGTCGAACGCGGCCCAACCGGCCACGCGTTGCACCTCGACAAGAAGCGCAAGCGCCACATCTGCCCGTTTCGGCTGTTCTACTATCGCGGGGATTTGCCGGAGATCGTGGCCGAGCGGCGACAGGCCTATGAACGCTGGGCGCGTGCGATCAGCGATGTGCATGCCAGCTTGAGCGAGCCGGGCATGTTGGGCACGCACACGCTCGCCGACGCGTTGCCGCCGCCGGAGCCGTGGCTCGCGGGGGCTTGACGGACTTCGCCGAATCGTTGACAAGGGGTGCGGATGTTGAAATGCGCCCGGCGGCCCGAAACGGCTTGCCGGGCGCAACGCTTTCGGGCGCATCGACACCGACATATCTCCGGGAAACAGGCCACTTGATCGCGCACGCGTCGCGCGGCTGCGCTCGCTATGCACGCGGCGCATGGCCCGCACCCCAACGCGTGGGTCCTTCCTGCGGCCAGATCGAATACGGGCAAACTGCGCGTTTCGACTTTGTAGTGGAGCTTTTGGAAAGTGATGCAACAGGTTGCACCTGATGATGCAGCACGCTGCAACACTTCGGGCCGCGTAAAGCCCGCAGAAGCGGCGCGATTGCTTGGCATCAATCGCAGTTCGCTCTCGCGCTATCTGCAACAGTACGAAGGGCTGCTCGACGCCGAAGGCACCGTCGATGTGGCCCAACTGAAGCAACATCGCGCCGACAACCCGCGCATCGCCGATGCCTCCGCATCGTCTTCGGAAGCGAAGCCTGCAAAGGCGGACCATCCGACGCGCCGCGGCGGCAAGCATCGGCTCGAAGAGATCAAGACCTGGGAGGCGGAGCGCGATTGGGCGGTCTCGATCAACCAGCTCGTCGATCCGACGAAGCAGCTTGATGCCGTGGTCGAAGCCGCATCGGCCTTGCGGGACCGGATGATGGGACCGGAGCCGGTGTTTTGCGAGCGCCTAGCAGAAGAACGCGACCCGCGGACCATCCAGTCGATCTTGCGCGAGGCAAACCGCGCCCAACTCGAGGACTTCATCGCAACGCTGAAGAAAGCGATCGCGACAGGGCAGGCTCCGCAGGACGATGCAGCACCTTGAACGGGCGGTCGATCTTCGCGCGCCGCATTTCGCGCAGCTCGGCAATGCCAAGGTGCAGATCTTCGATGCGCTGACCATCGGCTTCACGGTGCCGCCCGACATTTCGGTGGCTCAGTGGGCCGAAGACACGCGCGAAGTGAGCGCGGAATCGGGTTCGCCCAGGCCGGGCAAGTGGCACAACGCGGAGACGCCTTACGGCATCGAGCCGATGGAGTGCCTCTCGATCAATCATCCCGCGACCGATGTCACGCTGATGTGCGCGGCGCAGATGATTAAGAGCGAGATCGGCGTCAACTGGATCGGCGCCTCCATCGACAAGGCGCCGGCGCCGTTCCTCGTGGTGCTGCCCTCGATCGACGAGGCGCAGAAGTTCAATCGCATCAAGTTTCAGCCGACGCTCGACGCGACGCCGGCGCTGAAACACAAGGTCCGGGAGGTCAAGAGCCGCGACGAGACGGGCTCGACGGCGAGCAACAAACGCTTTCGCGGCGGCTTCGTGCAGATCACGCATGCCGGTTCGTCCAAAGGCCTGCAGGCGATCACGGTCAAGCACATCTGGGGCGACGAGATCAGCGAGTTTCCGCTCGACGCGGGCGGTCGCGGCGATCCCATCGAGCAGATGCGCCAGCGCAATTCGACCTACATGGTGCGCGGCGGCAAGTGCCTGTGGACCTCGACGCCCAAGCTCAAGGGCTCGTGCCGCATCTCGCAGTTCTACGACGCGTCCGATCAGCGCCGCTGGTACTGGCCGTGTCCGGAATGCCTCGACTATTTCGTGTTCCGCCTCGCGAACCTGAAGAACGACAATGTCCGCGCGCCGTTCGGCTCCTATCTCGCGGCGCCGTGTTGCGGTTGCGCACTGCCGCATTGGCAGAAGCAGGCGATGAACGCGGGCGGCGTCTGGCTCAAGACGTTTCCGAGCGACGGCGAGCATGATCGCGCGCCTGGCGACATCGTGCCGAAGGTCGAGATGGACCTTTTCCGCGAGCGCAAGACGTTCGGGCGTCAACCGGGGTTTCATCTCTGGCGCGGCCAGAGCACGTTCCACGATTGGGAGATGATCGTTCGCGACTATCTCGGCGCGAAGGACAACCCGGAGAAGCTCAAGACCTTCACCCAGCAAGTGGAGGCCGAGGCCTACGAGGAAACCGGCGAGGCGCCGGATCACCTGAAGCTCTATGCCCGGCGCGAGGAACGCGAGAAGGGGCCGACGCTTCCCGATGGCGTGCTCGCCGTCACCGGCTTCTGCGACGTGCAGCAAAGTCCGGCGCGCCTCGAATGGGGCACCTATGGCTGGGGCGACAAGATGTCGTGCTGGCTGCTCGACTACGGCGTCATCGAGGGCAACGCCTTCGACGACGCACCCTGGCACGCGCTGGCCGAGATCATCGCGCGGCCTTACGAGGACCAATGGGGCCGGGTGTGGCCCATCGAGGCCTTTGGCGTGGATTCTGGTTACGCCAGCCATGCCGTCTACAATTTCTGCCGCCGCCGCCCCAACGTCTACGCGACGGACGGGCGCGACGGCGCCACGCGACCCTTCATCGGCACGCCGAAGAAGCAGGACGTGAACTGGCGCGGCAAGGTGATCAAGCGCGGCGTGTTGCTCTGGCCGCTCGGCACGCATCCGCTCAAGAGCGCGCTCTACGCGAGCCTGCAGAAGACGATCGTCGGGCCGGACGAGCAGACCGGGCTATGGCCTGCCGCCTGCACGCGCTTCCCGCGCAATTGCGACGAGGCGTTCTTCTCGCAGATCACGGCGGAGTATCTCGACGCCAGCGAAACACGCGACGGCCTCGTGCGCCGGATGTGGAAGAAGCGCCACGGTCAGGCGAACGAGCAACTCGACATCTGGGTCGGCGCGCGCGCGATGGCGTCGCATCTCGGCCTCGACCGCTACACGCCGGCCAAATGGGCGGCGCGCACGGCGATGCACGCGGCACCGGACGCTGGCGGCGCGGACGACCTTATGGCGCATGCCGCGCGCATCGAAGGGGCGACACCCGCTGGTGCTGCGCCCGCAAACACAACAGCGCGGCCAGGCGCGCGTCCCGCAGCGCGGCGCGTGATCAAGTCGCGCTTCATGGAATGAACGCATTTGCCGCCGTCGCGGCATCCGATGTCGTCGCGGCTCCCCGCGGCGGCTGCCAACTCGGCCTCGCGGTTCGCGCCGCGAGGCCGCTTTTTTGGAGACGCCCGTGGCCTATACGCAAGCCGACCTCGACGCGATCAATAGGGTTCTCGCGACCGGCGCGAACCGTGTCGAGCTGCCGAGCGTCGGCCTGGTCGGTTATCGGCCCGTGGACGAAATCCTGAAAATCAAGGCCTTGATCGAGGCCGACGTGAACGCCGGAACGGGCAAGAAAACCGTCCGTCGCGTGAAGGTCTTTGCAATCAAAGACCTCTGAAGCCAACCACAAAACGGAGACTGTCATGCACGATGCAAAAGGCCGCGAACTCAAGGCCGGTGATACCGTCCTGATCCCGGCAACGATTACCAGCGTGAGCCTGGGCGAGGACTACTGCAACGTCTCGGCGAAGAGCATCTATGGGCGCCGCCCGGACGGCGCGAACGAGACGTTCAACGCCATCAACACCGGCGTGATGCTCCGCGCCAATGCCGGCGACGAGAACCCGGCGACTTTCGACAACGCCTAGCAGCCATGAGTCATCGCCCCTGCACGCACCAATGTCCGGTGTGTTCATCCTCGGATGTGAGTGCGGCAGGGGACGATGATGCGGTCGCCATGTGCCGCCAGTGCGGACACGAGGCGACCGTCAAGGACTTCGCCGGCGCGCAGATCGACCCGCGCTTGGCGAGCCACGGCGGACAAAAGCCGTCACGGACGGATCGCGATTTCCGCGACCACGATTGGGACAATTTCGATCCGCGCGCGGATCAGAACCGGGCAATCTGACATGGCAAAGCCTCGCTATCGCATCGCCGCGCACGCGGACGGCCGCATCGTCCAAGTGAGCCAAATCTCCGGCCCCAATTTCGCTGCCAGCACGGGTGGCCTCTCGGCGGGCAGTGGCTACGAAGGCGCGCAGGCGCGCCGCCGTCTGTTCGGATTTCGCCCGACGCAGGCTGGTCCCACCAGCGTGCTGCTGTTTTCGGGTCCGATGCTGCGCGCCCGCGCGCGCCATCTCGTGCGCAACGTGCCCATCGCGCGCAAAGGCCAGCGCGTCTTCGCCACCGGCTTGGTCGGTACGGGCATTCGCCCCATCCCGACGCCGAAGAACGAGGCGCTCAAGGCGCTGATCGCGGAATTGTGGGACGACATCGTCGAGGAAAGTGATGCGGACGGACTGTGCGACCTCTATGGCCTGATGGAGTTGGGCGCCAACGCGATCTTCGAGGCCGGCGAGTTCTTTGTGCGATTGCGTCCGCGCCTGGCGCGCGATCGCCTTGCGGTGCCGGTACAAATCCAGCTCCTCGAATCCGAGATGTGCCCTTATGAGTTGAACATGATCGCCGCGAACGGCAATGCCGTGCGCGCGGGCATCGAGTTCAACCCCATCGGCCAGCGCGTCGCCTACTATTTCTGGAAAGTGCATCCCGGCGAAACCGCAGTGCCGAACCTGCAGGTCGGCTGGACGCGCGTGCCCGCGAGCGAAGTGGTGCATGTGTTCAAGCCGCTCCGGCCGGGCCAGATCAGGGGCGTTTCCTGGCTCGCGACTTCCATCGTGCTCGCCTATATCCGCGACCAATACAAGGACGCGGAATTGCAGCGCAAATTGACGGCGGCGTTGTATGCCGGGTTCATCTACCGCCTTAGCAACGCTTCCGACGATGCGCCGCTCGGCGAACAGGATCAGCCAGGGCTCGGCGTCCGCGACACGAGTTCGGATGCCGAGCAGGAAGTCACCGCGGGCCTTTCGCCCGGCACGTTGCAGTATCTCGAGGACGGCGAGCAGATCACGTTCTCGACCCCGGCCGATGTCGGCCCGAACTTCGAGGCCTTCGAGTACCGCTGCCTGCTCGATCTGACTGCGGGCATGGATTTGCCTTACGCCACGGTAACGGGCGACTACTCGAAGGCAAACTATTCGAGCCTGCGCGAGAGCCGGATCGACATGCGTGCGGCGCTCAAGCAGCTCCAGCGCACCTTCATCTTTCAGTTCTGCAAGCCCGTCTATCGGCGCTATGTCGCCGAGGCCGTGCTCGCGGGCGCACTGCCAATCCGCGCCGCGCAATTCAATGCGCGGCCCCGCGACTTCGTGCGCGCGACCTGGATTCCTCCGAAGCAGGAGTGGGTCGATCCGCTCAAGGATACCGCGGCCGAGGAAAAGGCGATGCGCGACGGCACCGAGAGCCGCGAGGCTGTCGTTCTCTCGCGCGGCTCGACGCTGGCCGAGATGGACGCGGCAATCGCGCGCTCGAATGCCAGCGCCGATGCCTATGGCTTAGTACTCGATTCCGACGCGCGCCGCACCAACGCGCGCGGCTCGGCGCCGCCTCCAGACGTGGGCGCACCGGCAGAAACAGAAAAGCCGCCGAATGATGAGACCGTTGTCGGCGAGGACTTGGATGAGGAGGCAGCCTAAATGATCGAAGACACCACCGAAGAAGTTGCGCCGGAAGCCGATCCCGTCGAGACGAACGACGCGCCACCGCCCCCCGAAAACAGCGAGACTGGCGCTTCGCCGGCACCGCCGTCCGTCGACCCGCCTGATGGCAACCCTGCGCAGGCCGCGAGCGCACGTTCGGCGCGCGTCGCGCGCACCGATCTGCCGCATGTGATGGGCCGCATCTTCGACACGCCGCTCTTGATCGCCGCGCCGAAGATCGACGCCATCCTGACGGGCATCGGCCCCAGGCTCGGAATGTTGTCGGGCGTGCATATCGGCGCGGCACTGTCCGATGAGGAAGCTGCGCGCCTGCGCGCGTCGCCTCCCGGCAATCTTGCGTTGTTGCCGGGCGCCGATGACAACGACGGAGACGATGGCGTTCCCTATTGCGTGACGGCCGATGGCATCGCGTTGATCGCGGCCGAAGGCACCCTCGTCTACAAGGCCGGGTGGCTCGACGCAATGTCGGGCATGACCGCCTATTCCGACGTTGTCGCGGCAGTGCAGCGCGCCGCCGCAGATCCTGCCGTCAAGGCGACCCTCCTCATGGTCGGCTCCTGGGGTGGCGAGTGCAACGGCGCCTTCGACGCCGCCGATGCCATCTATGCGGCGCGCGCCGCGAAGCCGATCTACGGTGTCGCGGCGGATAACGCCACCAGCGCCGGCTACGCATTGCTCTCGGCGGCGCAGCGCATCTTTGTGAGCCGCACCAGCATGACGGGTTCGGTCGGCGTCGTCTGCCTCCATGTCGATCAGTCCGCAGCCGATAAGGCCGAAGGGCTGCGGTACACCTATGTTTACTCCGGTTCGAACAAGGTCGATGCCAACCCGCACGCGCCGCTCACGGAAGACGCGCGCGCATGGTTGCAAGCCGATTGCGACAGGCTGCGCGGCATCTTTGCGGTCATCGTGGCGCGCAATCGCGGCCTCTCCGCCGATGCGGTGCTGGCAACTCAGGCGCGGATCATGACCTGCGACGAGGCGATCGCGGCAAACTTCGCCGACCAGATGGGCACGCCGCTCGACGCTCTCGCCGCATTGCGCGCCACCATTTCGCCCAAGCCTGTCGCGTTCGCAACAGCCGTGCCCGTGACGGCGGCAGAGGCAGCAGCGGCGGCGACCCACGCGGTGGCGGCGATCAGCGCCGGGAATGTCATCGACCTGGAAAGTGTGCGCGCGCTCGCGCAAGGCGATGCCGTGGCGCTTCACGTCGAGATCGTGGAACTCTGCCGCCTCGCCGAAGTACCCGATCTTGCCTCTGATTTCATCCGCACAGGCGCGAGCCTCGCCCATGTGCGGGAGGCGCTGCAGGCTCGCCGGGTGCAGGCCAGCGCCGCCCGGCCAGTGAGCGGGCACATTCTGCCCGAAGCTGGTGATGGAACTTCCTCCCAAACGGCACAGGCCGGTTGGGAGGCCGCGATCCGCGCCGCGCGCGGTGGAAAACTCAAAGGAGAATAGGAACCCCCCATGACTACTCTCACCGAAGACCCCCATGCCGGCGGCCATCTCGTCTCGGAAGGCCCCGGAAACTTCTGCCGCGAGCAGATCACGGTCGCATCCGGCGCCGACCTCGTTGCGGGCCGCGTGTTGGGCCGCATCACCATCGGCGCGCAGACCGTTCACGCCGCCGTGGCCTTTGCGGGCAACACCGGCAACGGCACGCTGGGTTCGCTCACGGGCGATGCCGGCGCGTTGGCGGGCGACTGGAAAGTCGTGATCGTCGAGAAGGCGACCAACGCGGGCGCTTTCGAGGTACTCAAGCCGAACGGCACGCTCGATGGCACCGGCAATGTGGGCGTTGCCTACAACGGCGGCATCAACTTCCCGCTGGCGGATGGCGCGATCGATTTCGTGGCCGGCGATGGCTTCACCATTTCGGTCACCTACGCGACCGGATCGCTCAAGTATGTCGGGCACGATGCGACCGCGACCGATGGCTCGCAGAACGCGTGCGCCTTGCTTTACGGCCCCGCCTTCGCCGCCACTGCCGATGTCCAGGCGACGGCCCATGTGCGTGGCCCCGTCGAGTACAACGCCTCGGAAGTGACCTGGAAGACCGGCATCTCCGACAACGACAAGAACGCGGGCATCGCCGCGCTCGCCGCGCTCGGCCTCGTCGGCCGCTAGCCGCCTCTCGCTTCCCTCAACGCGCTCCCCGGCGCACTCGACCTCAAAACCAGCGCCGGCGCGTTCCGGCCAACGGAGAAACTCATGGTTGCCATCAACGTCTTCGAAGACGACGCCTTCTCGTTCACCCAGCTCGTCGGTGCGATCGACAAGGTGCCGTACAATCCCACCTTCATGCAGAGCCTCAATCTCTGCGTTCCCCGGCCTGTCACGACGACTTCGGTCTATGTCGAGGAACGCAATGGCACGCTCGGTCTGGTGCAGACCACGCCGCGCGGCTCGCCGCCCCCGGAGCGCACGACCGAAAAGCGCGCCGTGCGTCCGTTCAAGACGGTGCGCATCGCCAAGAAGGACCGGCTGATGGCGGACGAAATCGCTGGCATCCGCGCTTTCGGCAGCGAGAGCGATGTGCAGGCGATGCAGAAGGAGCTGATGCGCCGTCTGTCTGGTCCGGCAGGTCTGCAGTCCGAGATCGAGATGACCTGGGAGCACATGCTGCACGGCATGGTGCAGGGCATCGTACTCGATGCGGACGGCAGCGTCATCTACAACTACTACGACGAGTTCGGCATCTCGCAGCCCGACGTGATCTATTTCGACCTTACGGGCGCGAACGCGGCCTCGACCGCCGTCAACGGCGCCACCGTGCTCAAGGCCTTCATCCGCGAGAATGTCGTTCGCCCCATGATCCGGGCCTCGAAGGGTATGATCACCACGCAGTCCAAGATCATGGCGCTGTGCGGAAACACGTTCTTCGACAAGCTCACCTCGCACGGCGACGTGGCACGCGCCTACGGCAACTACCAACAAGTCAAGCCGGACGACAGTTCGGGCGCGTTCGAGGTGTTCTATTGGGGCGGCGTGTATTGGGTCGATTACCGCGGCACCGACGACAATTCGACCATCGCCATCGACCCGGACGAGGTCAAGTTCTTCCCGGCCAACGCGCCCGGCATTTTCATCAATGCGTGGTCGCCTGGCGAAGGCTTCGACGTGGTCAATACGCCCGGCATCCCGCTCCTGCCGCGCATCGTGGTGGACCCGTCCACGCTGCAGGAATGGGTGGACGCGCACTTGCGGTCTTATCCGCTGCATATCTGCTCGCGTCCGGAAGTTCTGCTGCGCGGCAGCCGCCTCGTGCATCCCTAAGCGGCGCGCTAGACATCGACCGAAAGGCCGCGGCGGTTCATCGCCGCGGCCTTTCGCGTTCCATCCCGAACAGAGGCAACCATGGCTAAGAAAACTCTCGAACTCGATCTTCAATCGGTCGAAGATCAAATTCTGCTCGCCGCGCTTTCGCGCATTGCGGGCGTGCTCAAGCCCTACCCGAAGGATGTTCCCGCGCCCAAGGTCGCGGAAGCGGTAGCGAACCTGCGCCAGCGCAATCTCGTCCATGGCGGTGAGCGTGCCCCCAATCTCACGCGCGCCGGCGTCGAAGCCGCACGGACCCTCGCTGGCAGATGAGCGCCTTCGGCGTGATGCTCGCTACACTATTCAGCGATCCGAACCTCGGCATGGACATCGTCTATTGCCCGGCTGCGGGCGGCGCGATTGCCTGCCGCGGCGCCTATGCGCAGCCGGACATCGAGACGCAAATCCAGAGCGCACAAATCCGCGACCGCAAGCGCGTGCTGCTCGTCCGCGCTTGCGATATCGCGCAGCCCGCCGACAACGATACGGTCCAGGTGCCTGCCGGTAGTGCGCCGTTCCGGCTGCTCAACTTCAACGCCAACGATCCGATGCGCCTGACCTGGCGTCTAGAGCTTGCGCCGCAATGACCACCCAGACGCGCATTGGCGCGCTTGCCGCGCTCGAAATCGCGATCAGCGCCGCGACGGCGGTGGCGAGCATTGGCTTTCACCGCGACCCGGAGAAATCGGTCGATGCAACGCATGACGGCGTCGTGATCATGCGTGACGGCGATCCGGGAAGTCCGGAATACATCCTCTCGCCCATGAGCTATTCGTGGGAGCATCAAGCCTCGTTTGAGATCACGGCGAGTGGGAAAGAGCGCGAAGCGGCTGTCGAGGCCGTGATCGCGCTGTTCGAGCCCGCGCTGGCGGCGGATCGCACGCTCGGCGGCGCCGTGGACGATGCGCGCATCGTGCTGGCACCGGAAATCCACGAGTACCCCGTAGACGGCGCGGAGACCGAGCGGACAGCGATGCTCTCGGTGCAGCTTTCCTACACGACGGCGACGGGCGCGGGTTAGCGTGCCAGCGCGCTTCACGCTTCAGGTGCCGAAGTTCTCTTCGGTGTTGGGGACCGATGACGTCGCCACGGCCGTGACGGCGACGGCCGAAGAGGTCACCACCGGCCTCAAGACGGAATTGCGGGCGCAAGTCGAAGGCGCAGGCCTAGGCACGCGGCTCGCCAACACATGGCAAGGACGGCGCTATCCCGTCGCCTCGGCCAGCGCCAATGCCGCCGCCTTCGTATGGTCAAAGGCGCCGGAGATCATCGACGCATTCGACCGCGCGCCGACCATCGTGCCCATCAACGGGCGCCGCTATCTGGCGATCCCGACCGCCAATGTGCCGCACGGTGCGGCGGGGCCGGGTGTGCGCGGCGGCAGTCACCGGATGTCGCCTGCCGAGGTTGAGACCTATTTCAACCAAGACCTCAAATTCGCGCGTGCCGGAAACGGCAGGCTGATCGCCTATGTCGATGTAATCGGCACGGCGGCGTCCAGCTTCAAGCGCGCGACGGGCAAGCAGCTCGTGCGTCTCTACGCCAAGGGCAAGTCGGCGCAACGCGCTGCCCAGGTCGTGATGTTCATTCTGACGCCCACGGCGCGCATGCCGAAACGTCTCAACGTAGACGATGCCGCCCAGCATTGGGCGGACCAGGTCGAGCCGATCCTTGAAACGCACATCGGCGACAACGCGTAGCGCCACGCCGGCGCAACTCTCGTTCAACCAAGGAGAACTCACATGGCTCGCGCACGCGGCGCCAACGCCGTCATGGCTTTGGCTTTTGAAACCAGTTACGGCGTCCCGCCCTTTTCGGGCTTCTTCACGGTGCCCTTCGTGTCCTCCCAACTGGGCGAGGAACAGGGCCTGATCGCGAGCGATCTGCTCGGGCAGGGCCGCGATCCCGCCGATCCGTCGCCGGATGTGATCAACGACACGGGCGATGTGGTCATCCCGGTCGATGCCCGCAATATCGGGCACTGGCTCAAAGCCCTCTGCGGCGCGCCGACGACGACGCAGGGCGTGGCGGCGACCGGGAGCTTCGCGTTTTCCGCGCAGCCCACGAACAACGGCACGATCACGGTCGGGACCTCGGCCTGGACCTTCGTCACCGGCACGCCGACAGGCGACGAGAGCCAGATCGGCGCAACGCTTCTCGACACGCTCATCGCGGCTGTCGAGGGCCTCAATGCCAGCGCGACCTCTGATTTCGCGGCGTGCAAGTTCGAGCTTGCGCTCGACGGCAAGACCGTCAACGTCACCTATGGCACCGTCGGAACGGCCGGAAACAGCGTGGCGCTGGCGGCCTCGTCCTCGCCGGCGTCGCACGCGACCGCATCTGGAGCGGACCTCGCCGGTGGGTCGGCCAGCGGCCCTTACAACCATGTCTTCGCCTCCGGCGCCGAAGCGCTGCCCAGCCTTTCGGTCGAGCAGGGCTACAGCGACGTGCCGAACTACGCGATGAACTACGGCATCGTCGCCAACAAGCTCACAATCAACCTGGCGCGGTCGGGCAATCTCAGCGCGACGCTGAGCTGCATCGCGCAGGGCGAATCGCCCAACACGCCTACGAGCGCCGCGGGCACGCCGACGGCCTATGCGGTCCTGCGCTTCGCGCAATTCTCGGGCTCGGTGACGCGGGCCGGCGTCCAGCTCGGAGACCTCGTGTCGGGCAACTTCTCCTTCGACAATGGCTACGACACGGTCGACATCATCCGCAAGGATGGCCGCATCGGTGGCGCAGATCCCGGTGAGGCCGCCTATACCGGCCAGTCGGTGCTGCGCTTCAAGGACACGGTGCTGCGCGACCTTGCGTCCAACGGCATCCCTGTCGATGACCTGACCTACAAGTGGACGAATGGCGCGTTCAGCCTGGCCTTCGCCTACCACCGCGTCTTCCTGCCCAAGTCGAAATTCCCGATCACAGGGCCGGGCGCGATCCAGGCGACCTACAATTGGCAGGGAGCGAAGGACACCAACGTGGGTCGCGCCTGCACAATCACGCTCGTCAACGACGTCGCCAGCTACGCCTGACGGGCGATCATCGAAACATCATCACGGAGACTGTCATGCTCAAACTCGACACCGGGGCCGCGCCGTTCTGGCTCGAAATCCTCCCCGCGCATTCATTCATGGACGGGGGGAATCTCGTCGAAATTCCGGCGCAGCGCACGCGATTCCGGCCCATCGACACGCCGATGGTGCTGGCGGCGCGCATGCGCGCCTCCGAAGCGGCCGTAGCCCACCCGCAAACCGCGAAGGCCGCGAGCAGCGCCGCATTTACCGGCATCATCGCCGAGCTCGGCATCGTCGAATGGGAGGGCGTCGGCGACAAGGACGGCAACCCGGTCGAGCCGACGCCAGAGAACATCGCGTCCTATCTGAAGAACTGGCGCGTTTTCGACGAGATCGACCGAAAATACGTCATGCCGGCGCTGTCGAGGCACGACGAAAAAAACGCATCCGCGCCCTCGCAGAATGGCACTTCGGGGGCGAAAACGCGGGCAAAGGCTATTGCCAATTCTGCCCGCAAACGTGCGAAGCGTGCCCGTACGAAGTGAACAGACTGGCGACGCCGGAAGGCATCGCCGTGTGGGAGGTGTTCCGATGCGCCCACAGTCAAATGCGCATCGCTATCACCTCGGCGACGCTTCCAACCGGAGGCACCAAGCTTATCCGCATCGCCACCGGCCTCGACTTCACTGCCGTCATCATGCTGGCCCAAGCCATGAATTGCGCGGGTCAACTCTTTCTCGACCTCTTGCCGGAGGTCGAGGCTCTTGTCGTGCGCGACTTCAACGAAATCTGCGGCTGAAACGCCGTCGAAAGACCAACACATGACCGCTCGCCAGATTGCCATCCGCATCGGCCTGGAAGGACAAGCCGATGTCCAGCGTGGAATGCAGGATATCGGCGGCACGGGCGATGCCGTATTCGGGGATCTCGGCAAGTCCATCGACCAGGCGACTTCGGCCATTCAGCGCCAGGAGGCCGCAGAGCGCCAACTCACCGAAGCCCAAAAGAACGCGCAGACGCAGCAGGCGAACCAGACATCGTTTAGCCGGTTCATGGGCGTCAACGACAATATGGCCAGCTCCGCGCGCGATGCCAGCAAAGTCTTCGAGGCCGAGTTCGATCGCGTGGCCGCGGTCGCGCAAATGAAGGCCGAGCAGATTGGTCAATCGTTCCAAAGCACCCTTACCGCTGCGTTCGGAATTGGCGCTGGCGCCAAGTCGGCACAGGACTCCGCGTCGGCTTTCGAAGCGGAATTCGATCAGGCGGCAGCCATCGCACAGATGAAGGCGGAGCAGGTCGGGCAGAATTTTCAGAATACGCTCAACGCCGCATTTGGCGTCGGGGTAGGCGCCAAGTCGGCGAAGGATTCTGCGGCGGTCTTTAGTGACGCGGATGCCGCGCAGACAGCCATGCAGCAACGCGCGGCGGCGTTGCGCGAGCAGATCGATCCGCTTAGTGCCTCCCAAGTCCGCCTCAACGCCGCCCTATCGGATGCCGATGAGCTTTATGACAAGGGCGCTCTCGGCCAGGCAGAGTACACAGCAGCCGTCTACCTGGCGCACAAGAGCTTTGACGACACCAAGGCCTCGCTAGCTGCTCTTTCAGAGGGCGAAGCGATCAGCGTGACGAAGGCGCGTGAACTCGGCGAAGGCTTCTTGCATCTGGCGGAAAACGCCGCGTCGGGGGGGCTGTCGCTCCGCCAGTTGAGCATGGCGGCTGGGGACTTCATGCGCGCGTCCGAAGGTCAGGGTATTGGTGCGCTAGTTGGCAGCATCGTTGCCAATCCCCTCGTCGACATCATCGCCGGCGTCGTGGCAACCGGCGTAGCCGTGGTTCTCGCCTTCAACCGCGCGGAGGATGCCGAGCACGCCCTGGAGCAGGCGACCACGGGCGCGGGACGCGCAGTGGGCGCGACGCGCGATCAGATCGAGTCTTTCGCGGAAAGCGCGGCCAACGCGGACAACATCTCTGTCAACGCCGCGCGCGACATCGAGGTCGCCTTCGCCAAAACAGGCTCGGTCGGCGGCACGCAGCTCAAGGGCCTGATCGACCTGACGGTGCAATATGCCCACGCGACGGGGCAGAGCATGGACGAGGCGCAGAACGCGCTCGTGAAGGCGTTTGCCGACCCGGCCAAGGCGGGTGAGCAACTCCTGGCTGGGCTTGGGGCGCTCGACGACAAGACTGCGCAGTACATCCAGACGGCGATGGCGTCGAACGACACGGCGCGAGCGCAAGCCATCCTGATGGAAGCGCTGAAGAATTCGATCAAGGACGCCGAGGATCAGACCGGCTTTTGGACTGGCATCTGGGACTCGATCAAACAGCACGCCTCCGACGCGATCGAGGTGATGAGCCGAGGCCTTGAAGCAGTGCCCCTTGCCGCGCAGAAAACGGCGCTGCAAACAGAGCTCGCCCTGGCGCAAAAGGGCCAGGGCCTTGTGCAATACGATCCGGAAAGCCACTCCACGCGCCAGACGAGCATGCCGCGACCGATACCTGACATCCTTGCCGACCTGGGCCGCGTCAACGCCGCGATAGACCAGACGGACAAGAAGGCGAAGCAGACGGCCGCTGACGCCGCGGCGACCAAGCTGTCACTTGTGGCCGGACCCATCGTGCGCGCAGCAACGCCCGGCTTCGAGGATGAGCAGAGCCTCAACAAAAACAAAGCGGCGATGGATCAGCTCGCCGGGAACAGCCTGGCGCAGCAGAAGGCCGCTGTTACTGCGCGCGAAGTGGCGGGCGCGCAGGACGCCTATACCCACGCGATCAGCTCCTATCTCGACCCGGCCGCGAAAGCGCAAAAGCTTGACGAACTTCAGATCGCGGCGCTCAAAGCCAAGACGCCCGCCCAGAAGGAAGCCATCGCCGAGCAGCAGAAGGCGGTGGAACTATCCGGCAAGGTGGTCACCACGGCCGAGGCGAACCGCGAAATCCAAATGGCGGGGGCGAAGGCCTATGCCGAGGCGACCGCCAATATCGACAAGCAGGCGGTCGCCTATATCGCGCTGGCCGAGGCCTATCTGAAGGGCGCGGCCTCCGGGGAGGCCGCCGAGGCCGGCGCGAAGAAGCTCGGCGACGCGGCTGGAAAGGCGATGGACCAGGGCGCCAAGCAGGCCGCCCAGCTCGACTACGAGAACGAGGCCCGCAAGAAGCTCAACGACCAGGTCGCCGCAGGCACGATGACGAGCGAGCAGGCAAGCCGCGAGATGGAGACGCAGACCGCGATCGCGCCACTCCTGATCGCGCAGGCCTTCGCCGAGGGCGATGCGAAGAAAGAGCTCGCCAAGGTGATCGCGGCGCTCACGGCGGCGCGCGAGAAGGACAATACCGAGCAGACACGTACCAAGGCGCTAGCGCTGCGGACGCAGGGCGACCAGAACATCGATCTGCTCAAGCAGGAACTGGCGATCGCCAACGACAACGACGGCGCGCGTCAGGTCGAGACCGCCGCGCTCCAGGCCAAGCAGCAACTGCTGAACGACAACATCAAGGCGGAAAGCGACGAGGGCAAGCAGATCATCGCCAATGCCCAGCAGGCGGTGATCCTCAACCAGCAGCTCGACCTCGCCAAATCCAGCCGCGGCGAAGTCGAGGACGTGTTCGACAGCATGTCGAGCAAGTTCTCGAGCTTCATCGTGCAGGGCAAGTTCGGCTGGAAGGATTTCCAGAAGCTCGGCCTCGGCGTGCTGCAAGATTTCGAAGGCGATCTGCTCAAGCTCGGCGTGATCAACCCGCTGAAGAACATGACCTTCGGCACCAACCTGCCGACCGGAGATTCTGTCGGGGGCGCGTTGGGTTCGCTGTTCGGAGGCGGCACGCCGGGCGCCGGCGTTGCGATCCCCGGCGTCAAGCCGGACGGCAGCCTGGATGCACCCTTCTACGTCATCATGTCGCCGCTGTCGTCGTCGCTCGGCGGCCTGTTCGACTTCGGCGGTGATGGCGCGAACGACGACAGCGGGATACTGACGGACGTCGCCAGCCTGGTTTCGACCTTCCACGAAGGCGGCGTTGCGGGAAGCTTCTCCAATGTCCGCTATGTGCCGTCATCGGCGTTCCGCGGCGCGCCGCGCTACCACGGCGGTGGTCTGGCCGGCGATGAGGTTCCTGCGATCCTCAAGCGGGGCGAGCGCGTCCTTAATCTCGAAGAGACCAAGGCATCGTTCGACCGGCAGTCATCGGCGAGCTCGAAGGGTGCCAGGCAGCAGTCGGGGATGTATTTCGACCTTCGCGGGGCGGTGATGACCGAGGATCTTCTCGCCCAGATGAACGCCATGGCTTCGCGCGCCGAGCGCAACGCGACCGCGTCGGCGCTCAAGCAGGCGCGGCGCGTCAATGCGAACTGGCAACAGCAAGACTTTTACGAGCACGGCTGATGATCGAGACCTTCCAGAACACGCTGTTTCCATCCGTAGGGCTGCAATGGGCGCTCGCCGGCACGGTGGTGACTGGCGGCCAGCCGATTTCCGGACCGCCGCCCGCGCCGGACATTTCGGGCGGCGGCTGGTGGACGGCGCAGTGCGACATCAAGTTGCTGACCAGCACGGCCGAAATCCGGATGTGGCGGGCGCTCGCAGTCCGGCTCGGCTCCGGCGCCGTGCCCATCGTCGTGCCAGTGATCGATGTGGCCCAGCCGTGGCCGGCCGGGTTCACGGGCGCGGCGCTCGTGCCGCATAGCGACGGATCGCCGTTCTCGGACGGCTCGCTCTACGAGACCGGCATCATTTCGTACGCGGTCACGGGGGACGCGAGCCTGCGCGCGACGTCCATGCAAGTCACGCGAAGCATGGGGTCCGCGATCAAGGGTGGCGAGTTCTTCACGTTGACTGGGCCGACCTATGGCGACCGGCTCTATCTCATCGGCGCGGTGACCGACGTGGATGGTGACCTTTTCTCGATCAGCTTCCTGCCGCCGTTGCGCGAGGACTATGCCGACGGCACTTTCGCCGATTTCCAGAAGCCGCGCTGCACGATGAAGCTGTCCGCCTCGGCGCTCTCTTCGATCTGGCCCAAGATCGAGCGGCCCTATCGCGGCCAGCCCTCGATCACCTTCGAGGAAACCTTCTCGTGACCGGCTTGACGCAGGATCAGCTCCGCAGCGACCGCAATCCGCCCGCTTGGTTCTTCTTCATGCAGACGGACACGCCGGTTCGCATCTGGAGCGGCGTCGGGGATTTTCGCCTGCCGTCCGACAGCGTCGACACGGCGGGCGGCGTCTATCGGGGGCTCGGCATCTTCGTCCAGATCCCGTCGATCCGCGTGCCGTTGAACGGGGCGATGATCCGGCACGAATTTGCCCTCAGCGGCGTCACGGCAGAGGTGCTTCGGCTTGCGAATGCCGACCGCGCCACGGTGCGCGGCGCGGAGGTCTTTTGGGGCCTCACGATGCTCGGCCCCGACAAGCAGCCGATGGCTTCGGTCGCGTGGTTCTGGAACGGCGTTGCCGATACGCCCAAGGCGGCGCGCACAGGCTCGCAGCAACCCGTCACGCGCACCGTGTCGCTGTCGGTCGGCACAGGCGAGGTCGGGCGCAAGCAGAAGAACTTGTGGCGCTGGACGGGCATCGACCAGCGGCTGCGTTCGCCGACCGACGCATTCTGCGACCGGGTCGTTCTCTACAACTCGCAAACGACGGAACGGTGGCCGACATGACGCTCGCCCAATTCCTGTCGCGCGCCGCGGCAAAGCCTTTCGCGTTCGGATCGTTCGATTGCCTTCTGTTTCCGGCCGATTGCGTACGCGATCGCCTGGGCGTCGATCCTGCCGCGGAGTGGCGGGGCACGTACGATAGCGCGCTGGGCTGCGAGCGCATCCTGCGCCGCGAGGGCGGTGTCGTAGCGATCATGCACAAGGCGCTTGCTCCCCTCGGCGTGATGCGCACCCAGGCGCCGAAGCCTGGCGATGTGGGCGCGGTGCTGGTCGCGACCAAAGGCGGCAACCGCGTCGTCGGCGGCGTCAAGACGGCGCATGGCTGGGCGATGCTGGGCGCACGCGGGCTGCTCGTGCTCGCGACAGATTTCACTGCCGCGTGGGGCCTGTAGGCGATGCCGCAGGCGGTTGGGGCGGCCATCATCTGGGCTGTAAGCGAAGTCACGGGTACGGCGATCATAGTGAGCGCGACGGTCACCGAAATCATCGGGACCGTCGCGCTCACCGCCGCCAGCATCGGCCTCAGCGCGGCGCTGGCGCCATCGGTACCGGACCCGCAGGCGGGCAAGCAGCCTGTCAAGCAGCCGATACCCTATGCCAATGTCG
This sequence comes from Rhizomicrobium sp., assembly GCA_036491175.1. Lineage (GTDB taxonomy): Bacteria > Pseudomonadota > Alphaproteobacteria > Micropepsales > Micropepsaceae > Rhizomicrobium. Next base: position 87,058 of record DASXCJ010000030.1, on the reverse strand, counting down.
GCTATGGTCGGGCGCGCATCGCCGGCGCATTCATGCTCGATGAAGTCACGGCAAATATTCTGGAGCGCGTGTTCGCGTTCCATCAGGGGCAGATCGACGGCTACGAGCAGTGGTATCTCAACGACGACAAGGTCCGGCTGTACGAGACCGGGGCCGTCATCCCGCTCAAGGATGGGTCCTATTCCTCCGACGACTGGAATTATGGGCGCATCTACGGCACCGATCCGCTGCTTCCCATCATCAATCTGCTTGGTTTGAATGCGGTCGATCCGACGACGGCGCCAGTCATCATCCAGACGCGCCTGGGGCTCGCCACGGAAACCGCCTACTCCGATCTGGCGACGGAGCTTCCGGCGGCCTGGTCGACATCCTGCCGCGGCGACGGCATCGCGAGCTATTGGATACGTGTCCGCAGCGGCGGTCTTAGCATCTATCCCAAGCAGTTTCCGAACGGCAAGCCTTCGCCGTCGGTCGCGGCGCGCCTATCGCTGGTCTACGATTGGCGCGACGGCAGCCAGTCCAAGGACGATGCCTCGACCTGGGCGTGGAGCGATAACCCTATCGTCTGCTGGGTGAACGATCTGTGGCGCAAGTGGGACTACGATTGGGACAAATGCTTTGCGCCCACGCTCGACATCCTGACGGTGTCCGCGGATGTGTGCGACGAAGACGTGCCAGTCAAAGGGCTGCTCGCCGTGGTCCAGGCCGATGCGAGCCATGGTGACACCTCGTTCCAATTGAGCAAGGCGGCCGGGCTGCATGCCGGGATGATGGTCAACCTGGCGCCGAACCAGGACAATGCCGAGACAGTCACGGTCGCTTCGGTCAGCGGGACATCGTCGCCGTTCACGATCAATATCAGCGGCACGCTGGCCCATAGCCACGCGATGTACGAGCACGTGACTTGGCTGTCCGATCCGACCAATCCGGCGACGGAGAAGCGCTACACCTGCAATGGATACTATACCGGGGGTAACCAGCTCTCCGATGTGGTGCTGCAATTCCGGACATGCTGCGATGGCTGGATGTGCCGCAACGGGCAAGGCGCCGTTATCATCAAGGCGGGGCGTTACGAAGAGCCGACGGTGACGCTGACCGCCGATGACATCATTGACTACGCCTGGTCCTCCTATGTTGTGGACGAGCAGGCCTGCAACCAGCTCAATGTCAGCTATTGCGCGCCGGAGTTCGACTACAACCAGGTCGACACCGATCCATGGAACGACGAGGAAGACATCGTCCAGCGCGGTGCCACGCGCGCCCAGTCCTTCTATCCGCAATGGTGCCAGCAGAACAGTCAGGCGCGGCGCCTCGCCAAGCGCGCTTTGGCCAAGCTGCTCGCGGGCTCGGGAACGATCCGCACCAAGCTATCGGGCATGGATGGGATAGGCGAACGCTATATCCGCGTGCAGGCTGGCCCGAACGAGATCGACGAGCTCGATGACGTGGTGGTCGAGGTCACGGGCGATCCGGAGATCGCTGAAGATGGCTTGTCCATCGTCTTCACCGTGACTGCGGCCGATCCGAATGTCGACGCCTGGAACTACCTCACCGAGGAAGGCGGCGGCCCCTCCACTGTCGACCGCGTCGAAGGCGAGCAATTGGATGCGCCCACGATCACATCGTCGTCGGCGATGTTCGACACGACCGGAACCGGCGATACGCAAGGTGTGCGCATCGAAATCGACGCGACGGGGCCGGACCGCAACGACCTCACCTGGTCGGCGCGCTGGCGCAAGACAGGCGCGGTGAGTTGGGTCGAGGCTAGCTATCCCTCGATAACCGCCTATCCCGACGTTGTAATCGACACCGACTTCGTGCCGGCGGATGCCTCGATCGAGGTCGAGGTTGCTTATCTCACCGGTGCCGGTTCGCTCTCCGATTGGTCCCCCACGACGACGGTCTCCACGTCGACCTCGAACGTGGCGCCGGGCGCGCCGAGCGATGTGACGGAATCGGTGTCCGGTACGGATGCCACAATTGGCTGGCGCAATCCCACGTCCTCGAACTTCGCGGCGGCGCGTGTCTGGCGCGCCGCGCACGGAGCAGGGTTCGGCGCGGCGGCGGATGTATCGGGAGCGGAGCCTGGCCCGTTGGGGGGCACCGGCTCTTACCTCGACGCCGGTCTGACATCCGGCGCCTACGACTATTGGGTCACGGCTGAAAACAGCGCTGGCACCCCTTCAGGCCACACGGGCCCGGTGACTGTCACGATCTGAAATCCAACTATCTCAAGGAGACGAACATGGGCGCGATCCGCGATGCGGCCGATGCTGCTTACCAGGACTTCAACATTCCGAACGATCCCGATAGCGGTGTCGCGGAGCCCGATAAACCGTCCATCCGCGCCTTGTTCGGCCAAATCGAGGACGCGATGCCGAACAGCGGCATCTTCGTCGACCTCACGACCCCACAGACGATCCTGGTCCAAAAAACGTTCACGGTGTCCCCGGCGCTCCCCGCGCCCGTTAATCCCGGCGACGCCGCGCGTCTTCAGGACATCACGGGCGTCGCGCAGCACTACAATCCGGTCAGCGGCGGCACACCTCCCGGCACGGTCGACTTTGCGACCACTGCGGCCCTGCCTAGCTGCACCTATGCTCCCGGCACGTCCGGCGTCGGAGCGATGCTCACGGCCACCGCCAATGGTGCACTCGCCTCTCAGGACGGCCAAGCCGTCGTAGTGAACAAGCGCCTCTGGGTTTGGTGGCAGGCATCGACCCTGCAGAACGGCATTTATGTCGTGACCCAGATTGGGGACTCCACACATCCATGGATTTTGACCCGCGCCACCGACGCGGATTCGGCGAGCGAGCTGGGCTACGGGACGGCCGTGGTTTTGGCGGGCACGCTATACCAGGGCTACGTCCTCCAGGTGAATGTCGCCGCGACCGCGATCACGGTCGGCACGACGGCGCTTCCGGTGATCGTCTTCGGAATTGCAACCGCGCTCACCGTTGCGCTCGCGGGCGAAACGTCGCGCGCGAGCGCCGCGGAGGCAGCGCTGGCTTCGCGCACCGCGATGATAGAGGGAACATTCACTAGCCAGGAACTGCACACGCCGGACAGCACCACGTCCCTCCTGCCGCTCGAATATGGCGCGGATGCGGCGTTGATCGGGTTCGACAAGGATTCGCGTGTTCTGGTCGGCCCCGGCATTAACGCCGTGACGACGCCGCCGACGCCGCTGGCCGTTGGCGATATTCCGGCTGCGACGGACTGGATGGGCTTTGTCAGCACCTCCCAAAGCCTGCGGCTTGGCTACAATGCCATTCCGCACATTTCTGGCGCGTCGCCCTACGGGCATCTGATGCTGAGCGCGGGCGTGCGCTCGTCAAAGCCGGGCGGTATCGGGTTCAATCCCTGGGATGCGTCGGGCCCGATCGTCACCTTGAACGAGGTCGACGGAGCGGCGGCCGATGGCACCAGCGGCGTTGAGGGCGAGACCTGGGCCTCCGGCGCGGCCAACGGCTTTACACAGATCCACATCAAGGAGAACGGTCCCGCCGCTGCGCTGAACGGAACCGCTGGCAAGATCACGATTTTCGCGGCAGCGGCAGGGCACTCGTCCTACGCGATCACGCAACTTGTCAAAGGACAGCCATTCTACCAGCTCGCCCTCGACCAGGTCGCGGCGGCCTATGCGGCTGCGACGGCCGCGGGCAAGTCGTTCTCCGTCCTATATGTGCCGTTTGCTCCGGGCGCCGCCGCCAGCGATCTGGCGCTCGACGTTTCCACGCTCATCAGCATCTACGCCCAGCTTCGCTCCGATCTGGATGCGGATATCCGCGCTATCACGTTGCAGACGTTCCCAGTCTGCTTCGCGGTCTCGCAAATGTCCTCGCACATGCCGGCGTCCGGCTATAGCGGCTCGATCCAGCAGGCGCTTCTCAACCTCTGCATGACCGATCCGCACTTCGACTTTGTTTCGACCACGGGCGCGTTTCCTTACGAAGCCATCGACAGCATCCACGAAAGCGCCATCGGCATTCAGCAGGACGGAAATTACATCGGCCGTTCCGCGAAGCGCCGGCGCGTGGATCAGGTGAAGCCGCCATGGCTGGAGCCCGTTTCTGCGGTCTATTCGGGTGGCCTTGTATCGGCTCTCTTCATCGTCCCGACCGCCCCGCTGGTGATGATCGGGGAGACGCCGCAGTGCGGATTTGCGCTGCAAGATACCGTCGGAATGGTCCCGCTCACGATGAACCCGCAAATCCTAGGCAGAAAGCTCATCCTCACCCCATCACGCGCGCTCGTCGGAGCCTGGCAATTCCGCATGGGCTTCGACTACCTCGATCAAAACTTGCCCGTCCCGCCACTCTTCGGCGCGTCGTGCGATCTGCGAGACTCCACGGCGGATTACTACGTTCATGCCGGCACAAAGTATGCGATGCCGCACCGCTGTCCACACGGCTACCTCACCGGCGTTACGTTGGGAGACCAATAATGACCTACATCAAATCGCTGCTCACCAAGTCACTGCCTGTTCGCGTGGGATCGGGCGGCAATCCCATACCGTTCTCCGATGCATCGCTGGTCTATCCCGCCAAGCTGTTGCCGAACACCGTCGACGAATGGAATTTGGGCGTCTCGTCGGCAAGCTTCGTGGGCCTCAACGGCGCGATGACGCTTATTCCTGGCGGCGGCACGCCGACCTTCGATGCGATCTCAGCCACGCCGGCGGTGGCCGGCCGGTTTGGGTTCAAGTCCGCGACCGTGGAACAGCTCGGCCAGACCGTGATGTTGATCGCGGCCTATAATGTTCCTGCCCCCGAATTTGGGGCATGGCTGGAGGGTACGCAGCTCTCCAGCCAAGCAGCAGGCGGCCACTTCTCCATGATTTACGGAGGCAACGGTTCTTTGCCGGCCGGCTTGTACGCAAATGTTATCGCGGCAGACCCGGTCTCCGGCGTCGGCGTGCGACCGAATTCTCAGCTTCTAAATGCCCCTGCGCGGCTCGTGGCCGGAGATTTGTTCTTCTTCGGCCTGACCTATGACGCGAGTGGCTGGGAAGCGTTCGTTGGGGGCCGCGGCGAGGGCTTGAAAACCGCGAAGCCTGCGGTGCTGTTGCCGAATACAAGCGCGCAGCCGATTGCGCTCGGCAACGCGTCTTGGAACGTCGCGACCTATTTCAACTATATGCCCCGCGTGGTCTGGGCGACCATCATCAACCAGCGTCTCACCACGGGCGAAATGGCATCGGTGTACCGCCAGAAGCGCATGCAGACGACCACGCGCGGCGGAACGCTGACGTGATGCGGTCTCGCAAGGGCCATGCGGTGCTTGGTGCAGCGATCGACCTGCGCTGGCTCGACGATCTGGCGGCAGCGGCGGCGCGTGCGAAGCCGTCTGGCCCGGGCCGCATAGAGGCCGTCACCTTCATATATCTCGCCTCGGACAGCCTTCCCTCTGGGGATGGTTCGCCGGCGCGCGACTAAACCCGCGCCACGCGGGACCTCGTGGCTTCACACCTCCGGAGACCATCAATGCTCAAGCTCAACTTGGGCCGCGCGACGCTTTGCGCGGTTGTTGTCTTTGCTCTTCTTCCGCAGGCGGCGCTCGCCGCCGTTGCGTCGCCCACCACCGTCACCGTTGCGTGGGGCGACTACGCCGTGCAGATCGCGCAGGTGGTCGCGCTGCTCGCCTTCGCGCTACTGATGTGGCTCGCGCGCAAGCTGCCCCCGCAAATCCTGACCATGCTGGTCTCGGCGCACGCCGAGCAGCTTCTCGCCAACGCCATCGGCTGGGGCCTCAACACCGTCGAGGGCGCCGTCGCGGGCCAAAAGCTCAACGTCGGCGTCGGGAGCGCGGTGACCGCGCAGGCGCTGCAATACGTCCTCGATCACGAGGCATGGCTGGTCGCCTGGCTCGGCGGCTCGCAGGGCATCGCACAGAAGATCTGGGCGCGCCTGCCGCTCGACGCCGGCGCGTCTCAAACCAGCTTCAACAAACTCGCGGCCGAACTTCAGACGAAATAGGCCGAGGGCGTTTCGCAACCTCAACTAGGAGTCATAAATGAACATCCTTAAAATCGCCGCGGCTGCGGCAATCGCCTTCGCGCTGTCCGGCTGCGGCAGCATCACCGGCATCCTTGGCGGGGCCTCCACCGCGCCGCCGACGACTATCGCCACGGTGCCGACGACTGCGACGCCGGCTGTGACGCCCGGCAAGGCGTTCCAGACGTCGGCCATCGTGTTCTCCGGCGCGCAGCGCGGCGTCATCGGCGTGTGCATCGCCGCCAATGCGCCCGCGCTCTGCACGCAGAACAAGGGCAAGATCAAGGCGGCCGACGCGGGGCTCGTCCAGGCCTTCGACGATGGGCTCACCGCGATCAAGGCGGCGAAAGGCGATCCCGCCGCTATCGCGGAGGCGCTGGCCAAGATTGGCGACAATATCGCCGCCTATCAGACGGTCACTGCGGACCTCGCCGCCGCCTCGACGAAGAGCGTGAGCGGCCAGACGCAGACGGTGCAGCTCGTGACGGGCGGCGTGGCGGTCGCCCTCTCGGTCTACATCCAGCTCCAGGCCGCCCAGGCCAAGGGCGAGCCGACGGCCGACGACCTGGCAAACCTGGTCGCCGCGCTGAAAGAGAACGACGCCATGATCCAGGCGTGGTGAAGGCGAAGGGGGCGCGGCGCGATACGGCGCCGCGCCCACATCGCCGTTTTGAGATTTGGGGGTGCCATGAACTTGATCGACACGCTTCTCGGCCGGGCCAGTCAGCGCGAGCAGGAACTGTCCGGCGAGCTCGCCGACAAGCGCCGGCTTCACGACACCCTCAAGGCCGATCCCGCGCTGGAAGACCCCGAGGAATCGACCGACACACACGTCCATTCGCTGGTGTGCCGGAGGCGCAACGTCCTCAATCGCCTTAGCTACGAGCTGGTGACGGTGCGCCTCGATCTGCTGGACGAGCGCAGCGCGAACCGAAACAGCCGCACGTTCAGCCTGCTGGTCGGGTTGATTCTCTATCTGATCTGCAAGTCCATCATCCCCTGGGACGACGTCGTCAGCTTCGCAAAGCTGTTCGGGCTCGCGCGCTAACGCTTCGGTGGCCTTCTAAGCCGCGCGTTCGCACTGCACGACGACGGGCCAGATCGTGTCCGCGTAGAGCGGGCTTCCCATCAGCGAGTGCCGCGACCAGAGCGCAACTCGAGCTTCGTTCGGCATGGCCGGTGCGATCCGAAGGGAGAACTGGACGATGGAATCGTTGTCGAAGCTGAGGTCGGTCAGTTCCGCCGAAATCGTGACGCCAGCGTTGTCCGCGGTGCGCGTTAGGGCAAAGGTTCTGAGGCGCGCGGACAGGTCGCGAAGGAGGCAATTGCTCATCCTGTCCGCGTCGGTGTGAAAGACGCTAACCCTGTCGGGAGCGTGGTCTTGTAGCTGGGCGGTGGTTTCGCACCCCGCGAACAACAAGGTGAGTAGGGATAGTGTGGCCGCCTTTTTTCCTCCGCACATCATGGACCTCCGCGCCCCGTCGACAGGGACTAATAGTTCCACTTTTGGATGCGACTTGCGATGGTCGCGCCCGACGCTATCAACAGTTAATCTGTCTCGAAGTTCACGAGCGCTGCAGGGTTGCGAGTTCGTTGCTTGCTAGCCGCGCTGCTCCCCAAAGCGCCGCCGCGACCGCGTCCGGCACATTTTGGCCGCCTGCCGCGAGCGCGCAGACGATGGCGCCGTGGATCTGGCTCAGGGTTGAGGCAATCTGCCTACGATCGGCGGCGGCTGTTTTGGCCGTCCGCTTCGAATTGCTCTTCGACATTCTTGCGCCCCACGTTCTTTCGACACGATGCTCCAGACCGCGCGCCTGGCGGCGGGTAGCTGAGAACGTGATGTAGGTCACGCGCGCTTATTCCCCTTGCGGGTGTTCTATTCGCGCACTCCCGCCCTAGGGCGATCACCGATCGCCCTAGTTCGGGCTGTCGGCCTACATCAGGAGTTCTCAGGCTCCGGACGTATTCGCGCAAAGATCGGGAGACGGATCAATCCCGGCCGGAGAGCGCCACCAGTCTGCTAACAGGGCGGTGTCGCAAAACTTGTGGATGGTTGTCGCCAACCGTCGCCGGATGTGCAGCCCGCGAAACAAAAGCAATCATTTCATGGGTGGGGCGCCATGCTTTGGGGATTATATACTTGACTCCCTCGTCTGCTGGGCCTATATAAGGAACACCAAAGGGCGAGCGCGGCTCCCCTGAGCGAGGGCAAGGAGGCCCAGTCAGATGGAACAATCTTACAAGCTTGCAGTCTGGAAGCACCCCAAAAGTGGGGAGACGCGGGTCTACATCAACGGCGGCCCCCTTGAGAGCCAGGATAAGCTCTACATCTTCGAAGGCCCCCGCGCTGGCGCTTGGGATGCCAAGCTCTACTGCCCCTTCGGCCCCAACCACATTGTGTTCGCCGGAATTTCGGGCCTCGGCAGCAACCTTTATGACATCGGCCTTAACCTGGCTGAGATCGCGCTCGCCGAGCGCGGGCTTGCCAAATGCACCTTTCAGTCCATCGTGGCGGTGCTGGAAGGCACCGGGACGGCGGTAGAGGTTGACGCGGTCGCCTTGTTCGCCGCTCCCAACAACAGTGCCGAGATTAAGGAGCGCGCCGAATTTGTGCAGCTCGCCAAGGACGGCGCTGGCACGTTCGAAGACGGTATTGTCCGCATGCGCCGGGCGCGGAAAATCATCAAGGCCGACGAAGAACTCCTTGAGGCTTTGGCGGCGGTGCGGCTTTCGGGGAGCAAAAAGTTTGGCTCGAAAGCGCAAATGAAGGACTGGGAAGTGGCGGCGGACTTCGCGTTGCGCGTTGGCGTTGAAGGCCTGACGCCAACCGAAATCTCCCAGATGAAGGGTCAACTCATTGGGGGTAAGTCATGAGCAGTGCACGAGCAGTGAAGTTTCGCGAGCTTGGTGAGGCATGGGGTGGCGAGGAATGGCAGCGCCCGCTCGCCCGCGCGTTGGTCGCGGCGGGGCTTCTGAGCGGGGACTACGCCGATACGACCGTCCGGCGCTATGCCAGCGAGAAGCGCGAGGCACCCGACGATATCATGGAATGGCTTTCGTCGCGTGCTGGCGAGACCGTTCATTGGCTTGTCGGTAAGACGGACAAGGGTCAGAAGGCCATCGCTCATCTGACCAAGCCCCGTTTCTACGCCATCATCGAAAAGGGCGCGCTATCGCGGGTGGAGTGGATCGACAAGGAGCCTGACCGCCGCGTCGGCGGCAAGCTTTTGGCGCAGGCCGTGGAGCGCGTTGCGTGAGCAAAAGCACCATATCGACCTTTGGACTGTTCAAACTTTTCCCCGATCAAGACGCGGCGCGGAAATACCTTGAAGGCCGTCTCTGGCCGGAAGGTCCGCGTTGCCCGTGTTGCGGGCTGGGTGAGCGGATCACGGCCCGCGCTGGCGGCTTCTATCGCTGCAACCAGTGCAAAGAAGATTTCACAGTCAGGACCGGCACCATCTTCAAGCGCAGCCACGTCCCGCTGCACAAGTGGCTCTACGCGATGTATCTGCTGGTGACGGCCCGGAAAGGCATATCATCCATGCAGTTGGCGAAAGAGATCGGAATCACGCAAAAATCGGCGTGGTTCGTTCTGCACCGTCTTCGCGAAGCCTGCGGCGATGACCTGATCAAGCTTCAAGGCATCGTTGCGGTTGATGAGACCTATGTGGGTGGCCTCGAAAAGAACAAGCACGAATACAAGAAGCTAAAGGCCGGTCGCGGCGCTGTCGGCAAAGCGGGCGTGCTGGCGATGCGTGAACAGGGCGGGCGTACCGTCGCCATGACGATTGAGGATTCCGACGCCGCCACGCTGCACACGGCCATCCATCGCCACGTCGAAGTCGGTTCGATGATCCACACCGATGACGCCAGCGCCTACAAGGGCATCGGTGGCCTTTTCTTCGGCCACGAGACAGTCAACCACACGGCGGGCGAGTATGTCCGCGACGGCGTATCGACCAATAATGTCGAGAGCGTGTTCGCGGTTCTCAAGCGCGGCCTGATCGGCGTCTACCACCACGCCAGCAAGAAGCACCTGAGCCGCTACGTCGATGAGTTCGCCTTCCGCCTCAACGATGGCGACGTGAAAAACCACACGCTCGACCGCCTCGAAAGCTTCGTGGCTGGCACGAAGGGGAAGCGGCTCACCTACAAGAGGCTGATCCATTGACCGCGCCAGCCGTCCCGAAGGAACTAGATGCGATCGCCGACAAGGTTTTGTCCTATCGGCCAAAGCCCAAGACCGCGCCCGCGAGGCTGCGAAACGGAAGCGGGCGCGCTAATCATGGCGCAAGGGACTCATGTATAATAATTCCCCATGCTTTCGGGAAAACGCAGCCGCGGGGGCAGTGATAGCTGCTCGCGAATCGCGCGCGGCACGCTAGCGAGCGGCAATTCCGCCTCTTGGCCCAGTGCGCCGCGGGACGGCGCGGTGAAACCGGACGGGTGCTTGCCACATCGCGAACAGCGCAGGCTCGAGAGCATGCGGGTGACCGGCGCTCTGTCGCCGAGCTTCGCGCGAAAATAGGCCAGCGGAAGCGCCACGGAGCGCCCACAGGGCAAACCGCAATTCGCCCACATCCATCGCTGCCGCGGCCAGTCCGCCAGCGTGACGCCCTCGTAGGGGCGCTTATCCCAATATCGGCTTCCTGCCATGGCGCGAAGATAAGCGCGCGGGCGGCAGCCTGTCGAATCAGCAGCGAAAGCGAGGCTGAGAACCTCGCCCAGCGACGTGTCCATGCAGGCCATACCGGCCCGCATCAGGTGTCGAAGGGCGAACCCATGTCAGTCTGTGAGTATCCCGGCGCGCGCCGGGTTGTCGCGCTCGGCCGCGCGACGCTTCTGCTCGGCAACGGCATCGTGCTGTTGCCCGCGCTGGCCGGAAAGTTCAACGCGATCGTCTCCGATCCGCCCTATGGGATCGGCTACAACCCGTCGACGCCGACCGGCTCGGTCTGGAAAGATGTCGGCGGCATCGTTGGCGATGCCGAGCCGTTCGATCCATGTCCGCTGCTTGGCTGGGTCGAGCCGGTGGTGCTGTTCGGCGCCAACAATTTCGCCAGCAAGCTCCCCAATTCCCGCGCCTGGTTCGTATGGGACAAGCGCGCCGGCGCGAAGAGCATGTGCTTCTCCGATTGCGAGCTGGCCTGGTGTTCCATCGATGGCCCGGCGCGGATGATTCGCTATTTCTGGAGCGGCGCGAACCGCGGGCCGGAGCGCGGCGAGCACTGGCATCCGACGCAGAAGCCCATCGAGGTCATGCGCTGGATCATCGAGAGCGTAACGCAGCCCGATGACACCGTGCTGGACCCTTACATGGGCTCCGGCACAACGGGCGTGGCCGCCCTGCAATGCGACCGCAACTTCATCGGCATCGAGATTGAAGAGCGGTGGTTCAACGCCGCAGAGACACGCATCCGCCGCGAACTCGATCAGGGGCGGCTGTTCTGATCAAAGGCCTGGTCGAGCAGCCACGCCAGGCGCGAGCCCGCCTTCTCGAGCTGCTGCTCGACGACGGGGCGCTCGGCCGCGAGCGCGGCATCGTCCGGCGCGAACGGCTCGGTGACGGGCAGCTTGGCATAGATGTCGTCGCGCGCGATCACGAAGCACTCGTTCGCCCAATCGGCGGGCGTGCCCCGATCCCACCCCGCGCGATCACGCGCGCCGATCTTGCGGTCGAGCGCATCCGCCGCCTCGCGCCCATGCCACGGCCCGAAGAAGCGCGTCGGCAACCCATCCCACAGCTTGTGAAGATCGCTGCGCTTGCCGTCGAGCAGCACGGCCACGGTGTGACCGCCACGGTCATGCCGGTCGCCGGCATGAAGCGGCTGGTGAACGTCGCCCACCAGATGGATCAGCCACACCAGCGCCTCGACGCGGGCAGCGCGTGGCGCGCCGGCGTCGCGCAGGATGGCCATGTCGCGGTCGATCTGCGCCACCACGCACGCCTCGGCCGGGCAATCGCGCAAGGCGTCATAGCCCGCGCTCTCCATCTCGATGTTCACATAATGCCAGGGCTTCGTCTCCGACCGCTCTCGGCCCTGCCAGTCCGGCCACGACGAGACCTTGGCCATTGCATCGTCGGCGGGCGCGCCTAACAGATCTTCGACGCTGCCGCGGGCGGCTGGCGTCAGCTCGTGGGCGGCGATCCGGGCGACAATCTCGTGGCCTTCCGGCCCCCAGGCCAAAGCGGGACTGCACGCGGATGCCAACAGAACGCCCGCGCCGAATGCGCGACGTGCGAGGCTATATAGAGAGAGCGATGCGGGCATTGCGGCGTCAAACTCCCCTTGCGAAAGCCTGACTTACCGCGCCTTCCCAAGTCGCGCGATGCAAGCCAAAAGTTTGACGCGCGCCTAAGAAATCAATGGGATACCCAACTCCTACCGTTAGACGATCCCCCAACGGAGCGGGCGTCTTTAGACCAGCCGCCCCCCTGTTTCAAGCCGCCCCGGCGCTGGCCGTCGGCGCCCGGAGCGTCGGCTATCGGCGGTCCGGCGTTGCCCTCGTCAGCCGGCGGCCACCCGTTTGAACGCCAAGTCGTGGCCTTCGTGGCGGCTGATGAAGCCGGTGATCCGGCCTTGGGCATTGCGCTGGAATATCCGGCGGATCCGGGGCGCGCCCGGGGTGAAGAGGACGTCGCGCAACTCCGCCTTCAGGACGACCGGTTTGCCGCCGGCGATGGTGGCGGTGAGGCTCGTGCCGTCGCGGTCGATCCGGAAGGTCAGGTCGCCGCCCTGGTAGGTGCCGACATATTCGTCCAGCGCCCGGGCGGAGAGGGTGACGGCGGGCGGGTCGTCTTGCAGGGCCAGGGTCTGGCTGGAGATCATCTTCCAGCCGCCGGTCTCCTTCAGCCACACCTCCGTCGAGCGGAACTTGGCGTGGACGGGCTGGCCATGCGTCTGCCCGCTCAGCACATCGTCGAACGCGGTGACGGCGGTGTTGCCGAAGAGCTCGACCTTGAAGTTGGCCTGGGTGAGCGTGTTGTGGGCGGGCGAAGGCCGGGGGCCGGCGCCGGCGATGAGGTCCTTCTTGGTGGCGATGTCGCCGCCTTCGTTGATGAAGATCACGCGGTCGTCGAGATAGCGCACGAACACCGCGGCATCGCCGCTCGCCGAAGCATCGGAGAATTCCTGGCTCTGGCGCTTGATCAGCGCGGCGGCGCCTTCGGCCGCGAATGCGGGAAGCGCGGCGCTCGCCGCGATCCATGCCGCGATCCATATAGAATAGAAAACTGCAGTGCGGCGCATGCGGCAACTCCCTCTCGACACGCACCCACAATGCCGCGCGGGCCTGCGCGCGTCAGTCACGTTCACGCGAGAGGGGCGCGCGGCGTCCTATCATGAGGTCTTCCGGTCGCGCGCTCCATGCCCTATCCGAATGTTCCCAGACTGTTCACTACCGACCCGGGCGGCGCCAATCTCACCAGCGCCGACACCGCCGGAATGAGCCGCTACTACGTTTATGCGGACGGCGTGGTGCGGGTGAAATTCCAGGACGGCTTCGTCCACGCCAATTACGGCAAGAACATCTGCTACGCCCGCGCCGCCGACATCGCGCGCGACCGGCGCGACCCGCTTTATTTCTGGGTCGACGGCAGCGCGATCAAATATTCCGAGGCGATGAACCGTAACAAGGGCATGCAATACGCGGAGGTCGGCAAGAACACGATCGACTTCTTCCTCGAGGGCGACCGCTATCGCGCCAACGGCAAATTCCACCACGGCCATGCCATCACCGCTGCCGCCTTCGCCGCCACGATCAAGGGAAAAGCCGTCAAGGTGGCCAAGCTCGATTCGGCCATCGCGGCGATGTTCGGCCCCACCACCGGCGCCATGCGGCGCATCGCGGGCGTGCCGATGGCGGGGCAGGATTCGAAGCTCGTTCCCATCGCCGAATTGGGCGACATCACCTGATCTCTTTTGCCTTGCCGCGTTTCGTGCGATGCCATCTTCCATGAAGGCGGGCAAAGGCGATTCCGGCAGGGATTCAGGACGCGGCGGCGAGCGCGTGCGCGTAAAGAAGTCGCGCGGCCTCAAGGATTCCTCGCGCCGCTGGCTCGAGCGGCAGTTGAACGATCCCTATGTCCGCCAGGCGAAATCCAAGGGCTATCGCAGCCGCGCGGCGTTCAAGCTGATCGAGCTGGATGAGAAATTCCGCTTCCTCAAAAAGGGTGCGCGCATCCTCGACCTCGGCGCGGCGCCCGGCGGCTGGACCCAAGTGGCCGTCGCGCGCGCCGGCGAGACGGGCAAGGTCGTCGCCGCCGACATCTTGGAGATGGAGCCCATCGCCGGCGCCACCATCTTCCACGCCGACCTCCTCGACCCCGGCACGCCTGCGATGTTGAAAGAGGCGCTGGGCGGCCCCGCCGATCTCGTGCTCACCGACATGGCCGCGCCCACCACCGGCCATCGCGCCACCGATCATCTGCGCACCACAGCCTTGTTCGAGGCCGCGCTCGACGTCGCCGAGGACACGCTGCGCCAAGGCGGCACCTTGGTCGGCAAGGTCTTCCAAGGCGGCGCCAAGAACGAGCTCCTCGCCCGCATCAAGAAAAGTTTTTCCGACGTGAAGCATGTGAAGCCCCCGGCCAGCCGCGCGGAGTCGGTCGAACTCTATCTCGTGGCGACGGGGTTCAGGGGATAGCCTTGCGCCCATTTTGGGCACATGTTATGTTCCGTAATGCGGATTATCGCCCGGCGAACACTGCGCGAATTCGTTGCCTCGCTTGGCGGCAAGAAGGAGCAAGGCGCGGTCAAGGCGGCGCTGGATGCTTGGTTCGAGGAAACAAGAAAAGCGCGGTGGTCGAGCGCGGCTGCGATCAAACGCTCCTACGTCACCGCCAGCATTGTGACGGCGGAGCGGATTGTGTTCAACATCAAGGGAAATTCCTACAGGCTGGTGACGGCAGTGGATTTCGAGAAGGGCATCATCTGGATCAAATGGGATTGGGTCCCACAAGGACTATGATCGCATTGATGTGGCGGAGGTGAAATATGCGCGGCGCGATTAAGCCGATCCGCACGAATGCGGATTATGAAAAAGCCTTGGGTGAGGTCGAGAAACTCTGGGGTGCGAAAAGCGGCACGCCGGACGGCGACCGGCTTGATGTGTTGGCAACGCTTATCGATGCCTACGAAGCCGTCCACTATCCCATGGATCCGCCGGATCCTGTCGAAGCCATCAAATTCCGGATGGAGCAGCAAGGTTTGACGCGAAAGGACCTTGAGCCACTTCTCGGAACGCGCACGCGGGTGGCGGAGGTGCTGAATCGCCGCCGTAACCTGTCCATAGGAATGATACGCCGGCTGAACGAGGTGCTTGGCATATCGGCGGACACGCTTATCCGCGCGCCAGCCGGCCGCAAAGCCGCTTGATGTCTGTCTTCTCATGAGCGCCTTCGATTATCTCGCCGTGTTGCTCTCCATCGTGCTGGGGCTCGGCATCACGCAGATGTTGACCGGGTTCGCGGCGCTTGCGCGGGCGCGGAACCGGGCGCGGCTTTACTGGCCGGCGCTGATGCAGATGGCGGTGGTGTTCCTGATTCAAGTCCAGGTGTGGTGGGCGCTGTTCGGATTGCGCAGCGTCACGCATTGGACCTTCGCGCAGTTCCTGGTCGTGCTGATGCAGCCGGTGACGGTCTATATGATGGCGGCGTTCATCACGCCCGATTTCGCAGGCGAGGGCGAGGTCGATCTGCGCCAGGCCTATTTCCGCGAGGCGCGCTGGTTCTTCGGCGCGCTGGTGGCCACCTTGCTCGTCAGCATCGCCAAGAGCCTCGTGATCTATGGGCAGCTTCCGCGGCCCGTCGATCTCGCCGGGCATGCCGCCTTCCTCGCCGCGGCGATCACCGGCATGATCTCGCGCAGCGACACCGTGCACAAAGTGCTCGCGGTCGTGTCGTTCGTGATCTACTCGGCCTATATCGCGCTGCTCTTCGTGCAGTTGCCGAACTAACCCGGGTCGACGGCCGTCTGCTGCTTGATCGCTTCGAGCTCGATGCCCTGTTTCTTGATCATCGCCGCCAGCATCTCGTTCTGGTTCTCGAGGTGACGCAGGATCACCTCGATCTCCTGCTCGGCCTTGATGTTCACTTCCAGATCGTGTTCGGCGCGCGCTTCGGAGGCGCGGCCCTGGATGTTCTGGCCGACCATGATCAGCGGCATGAGCAGGATCTGGATCATGTTCGAGATGAACAGCCAGAACACGAAGCCCATCGGCGCGTCGAATTGAAGCTTTGGCGGGGCGAGGAAATTCCAGCCCAGCCAGAGCGCCGTCCACACCACGATGATGAGGAAGAAGCCCATGGTGCCGACATGGTTGGTGATGAACACCGCCAGCCTGTCGAGCGGGGGGAGCTTGTCGAGCGTTTCCTTGTAGGTGTTGCGGAGCTTGTATTTCTCGCGCACCTGCTTGAGCCAGGCGCCGGGCGAAATGTTGGATGGCATATGCATGGGCGAATCCCCTCGAAATCCCTTGCCTTATACGGGAGATTCGGGGGCGCGTGTGCTTACGCTTGCGCAATCGGAGCGGCGCTGGTAAAGGCTCGGCGCTCCAAGTGGCCCATTTTATGGAGCACCCTGCATGACCATCCGCGAAGCCCTTACCTTCGACGATGTGTTGCTGGTGCCCGGCGCCTCGGAAGTCCTGCCCAACCAAGTGGATACGCGGACCCGGCTGACCAGGACGGTCGAGCTCGGCATCCCGCTCGTCTCCGCCGCCATGGACACCGTCACCGAGGCGGGGCTCGCCATCGCCATGGCCCAGGCGGGCGGCATGGGCGTCATCCACAAGAACCTTTCCATCGAGGACCAGGCCGAGCAGGTCCGCCGGGTCAAGAAATACGAGAGCGGCATGGTGGTGAACCCCGTCACCATCGCCCCCGACGCCACCTTGGCCGACGCGCTCCAGTTGATGGAGCGCTTCCGCATCTCCGGCATCCCGGTGGTCGAGGGCGCGAATGGCAAGGGCCCAAATACCTTGGGGGTTGGCAAGCTCGTCGGCATCCTGACCAATCGCGACGTGCGCTTCGCCAGCGACATGCGTCAGCCTGTCGCCGAGCTGATGACGAAAGACAAGCTCGTCACCGTGCGTGAGGGCGTGGGCGCGGAAGAGGCCAAGCGGCTTCTGCATCAGCACCGCATCGAGAAGATCCTCGTGGTGGACGATTCCTATCGTTGCGTCGGCCTCATCACCGTGAAGGACATCGAGAAGGCGCAGAAATATCCCCACGCCTGCAAGGACGAGCGCGGCCGGTTGCGCGTCGCGGCCGCCACCGGCGTGGGCGAGGACGGGTTGCGCCGCGCGCTCGCGCTGGTCGACGCGGAATGCGACGTGATCGTGGTCGATTCCAGCCACGGCCATTCGCGCAACGTGCTCGACGCCATCACGCGCATCAAGAAGGCCAGCAACTACACGCAGATCCTCGCCGGCAACGTCGCCACCGCGGACGGCGCCAAGGCGCTGATCGACGCGGGCGCGGACGCGGTGAAGGTCGGTATCGGCCCGGGCTCGATCTGCACCACGCGCATCGTCGCCGGCGTCGGCGTGCCGCAACTGACGGCGGTGATGGACGCGGTGTCGGAAGCGCACAAGGCGGGCGTTCCGGTCGTCGCCGATGGCGGCATCAAATATTCCGGCGACCTCGCCAAGGCGATCGCGGCGGGCGCCAGCGCCGGCATGGTGGGCTCCCTGCTCGCCGGCACGGAAGAAGCGCCGGGCGAGGTGTTCCTCTACCAGGGCCGCTCCTACAAGGGCTATCGCGGCATGGGCAGCCTCGGCGCGATGGCGCGCGGCTCGGCCGACCGCTACTTCCAGGCCGAGGTGCAGGACGCGCTCAAGCTCGTTCCCGAAGGCGTCGAAGGCCAGGTGCCGTACAAGGGCCCGGTGTCGAACGTCGTCCACCAGATCGTCGGCGGTTTGCGCGCCGCGATGGGCCTCACCGGCGCCGCCACGATTCCCGACTTCCACGCCAAGGCGAAGTTCGTCCGCATCACCGGCGCGGGCCTGCGCGAAAGCCACGTGCACGATGTGGTCGTGACGCGCGAAGCCCCGAACTATCCGGGCGGGCAGTAAACGATTTTCCTCCCCGCTTTGCGGGTGAGGTGGATGGCGAGCGCGAAGCGCGAGACAGACGGAGGGGGGTAAGTGCGCCGATGACCGTCCTTCTCATTTCCTTCCTCGCCTTTGCCGCCACCATGTTGGGCGGCGTGTTCGCGCTCAGGTTCCGGGACAACCTCCATCTCATCCTCGGCTTCTCGGCCGGCGCGGTCGTGGCCGTGGCGCTGTTCGATCTGTTGCCGGAGGCGATGCGGCTGACGGGCGACGCGTCGCGGCTGGCGATGTTCGTGGCTGCGGGGTTCTTTGCATACCTCGTGCTCGACCGCGTGGTGCTGCTGCATCCGCAACATGCGGAAGACGACGCGCATCGCGATCATGGCCCCGAACACGAACGCGGCCACGAACACGGCCACGAACACGGGCACACCCACGCGCCGGGCGCATTCGGCGCGATCACGCTCGTGGCGCATTCGTTCCTCGATGGCGTCGCCATCGGCGCCGGGTTTCAGGCATCGCCCGCCGTCGGCGCGCTGGTGGCGGCGGCCATCATCACGCATGACTTCTCGGACGGCATCAACACCGTCGGCTTCATCCTGAAAGGCGGGCCGGAAGGTAGAGAAGGGTGGAAGAGGGCGCTGCCCTGGCTCCTGCTCGACGCGCTGGCGCCGGTTGTCGGCGCGGCGTGCACCTTGTTCGTGCGCGTTCCGCAGATCGGGCCGGTGCTGGCGGTGTTCGCGGGATGTTTCCTCTATCTCGGCGCGTCGGATCTCATCCCCGAGAGCCAGCACGCCCATCCGCGCGCGGCGACGACGGCGATGACGTTGCTGGGCGCCGGCGTGCTCTATGCCGCCGTGCGGTTGTGGGGCGGGTGAACATCCTCGGCGATCAGCCGCGAGCCGCGCTCATAGGTGATGTAGCGCCATAGCCATTGGATCGCGACCATCAGCCGATGCTGGAATCCCACCAGCAGATAGACATGGATCAGCGCCCAGAAGCTCCAGGCGAACCAGCCCTTGAGCCGCCACCAGCCGAAATCGAACACGGCCGCATGCCGCCCGATGATCGCGGTGTTGCCGCGGTTGTGGAAACGGAACGGCTTGTCCTTGATCTTCCCCGCCAGCAGATCGCCGAGATAGACGCCCTGTTGCTTGGCGACTTGCGCGAGGCCGGGCAGCGTCTTGCCGGTCTCGTCCGCGCAAAGCGCGATGTCGCCCAGCGCATAGACGCTGTCGAGCCCCGGCACGGACAGATCGGGCGCGACCGTCACGCGCCCCGCGCGGTCGAGCGGTACGCCCAGCATCCTGGCCAGCGGCGAGGCGCGCACGCCTGCTGCCCAGATCACGAGGCCCGCGCCGATCGTCTCGCCGCCCGCCACCACACCATCCTCGCTCACCCGCTCCACCGCGCAGTTTGTGCGCAACGTCACGCCGATCTTGGCGAGCTTCTCGGTTGCGTAATCGGCGAGATCGTCCGGGAAGGCGGTGAGGATGCGCGCGCCCGCTTCGAGCAGCAGCACCGTCGCCGTCTCGGCGCGGATATGCTGGAAGTCCTTGGACAGCGCATAGCGCGCCAGCTCGGCGATGGAGCCCGCGAGCTCCACGCCCGTCGGCCCGCCGCCAACGACCACGATGGTCATCAGCCGTTTCTGCTCTTCGGGATCGCGGCTCATCTCCGCCCGCTCGAAGGCAAGCAAGAGGCGCGAGCGGATTTGCCGCGCATCCTCGATGGTCTTGAGGCCGGGCGCGACCGCGGCCCATTCGTCATGCCCGAAATAGGAATGCGTGGCGCCGGTGGCGACGACGAGGATGTCGTAGCGAAGGTTACGCCCGCTCGCGAGCGCGACGCCCTTGCCGGCTGTGTCGATGCCCACCGCCTCGTCCAGCATCACCTCCACGCCGGAGAGCCCGCGCAGCACCTTGCGCACCGGCTCGGCGATGTCGGCGGGGGAGAGGGCGGCGGTCGCGACCTGGTAGAGCAGGGGCTGGAACAGATGGTGGTTCTGCCGGTCGACCAGTGTGACAGCGCCCCCCACCTTGCCCAGATGCCGCGCGACTTCTATCCCGGCAAAGCCGGCGCCGAGGATCACGATGCGGGGCGCGTCTGTCATGGAAATCGTTATAGTCCCTTCCCGCCAAAGGAGGCATGCGTGAAATTCCTGTTCGCCCTGCTGATCGCGCTCATGCCCATGCTGGCGCGGGCGCAAGGCGAGGGCCGTCCCATCGTGATCGGGCGTTCCTATGCCATGCATTCCGCCATCCTCGGCGATACGCGGCGCATCAACGTCTATCTCCCGCCGCATTACGGCGATCCGGCGCGGCGCTTCCCTGTGCTGGTGCTGCTCGACGGCGGCGAGGCGGAGGATTTCCACCACATCACGGGCCTGGCCCAAGTCGCCGCGTTCAACGGCGCGGTGGAGGAGATGATCGTCGTCGGCATCGAAGGCGTCGACCGCCGGCACGATCTCACTTCGCCCTCTTCCGATCCGGAAGACCGCAAGCTGGCGCCCACGCAAGGCGGTGCGGAAGCCTATCGCCGCTTCCTGGTCGACGAGCTCAAGCCCTGGATCGCTTCGCGCTATCGCGTCAGCGGGCGCACCGGCCTGCTCGGGGAGTCGCTGGCGGGACTGTTCACCTTGGAGACTTATCTGCGCGCGCCGCAAAGCTTCGACGATTACATCGCCATCAGCCCCAGCCTGTGGTGGGACAAGGAAGCGTTGAGCCGCGAGGCCGCTGGCGACTTGGCCAAGGGCGGCTTCGCCGGCACGCATCTTTGGCTTTCCATCGGCGGCGAGGGCGCGACGATGCAGGAGGCGATGGATCGCATCGTCGCCGAACTGAAGGCCGACAACATCGGCGGCTGGACCTACGACCCGCGCCCGAGCGAGCGCCACGACACGATCTACGATCCAGCCGCGCTCGCGGCGATGCGCGTGCTCTTCGCGGTGAAAAAGCCATGACCCCTTCCGCCCGCCTGCAGGCCGCCATCGAGATCGTGGAGGCGCTGGAGACTTCGCGTCTTCCCGCCGACCGCTTCATCCGCGAGTTCTTCCGCGCGAGGCGCTATGCGGGGTCGAAGGACCGCGCCAATGTCTCCGAGCTCGTCTACGGCATGTTCCGCCACCGCGCCTCTTTCGCCTGGCGCATGGGCAGCGAAGCGCCGCGCGCGCTGGCGATGGCGGCGTTGCTCAAGAGCGGATCGAACGCGGCGCAGATCGAGGCGCTGTTCGATGGCGAAGGCTACGGCCCCAAGCCGCTGACGGATGAGGAGCGCGCGGTGCTGATCGTCCCGCCCAGCGGGGACGCGCCCGCATCCGCGCGGAGCGAATATCCCGCTTTCCTGGAAGCGGAATTGCGGCGTGCCTTCGGCGAGGCGCTGATGCCCGAGATGGAAGCGATGCAAGGCCGCGCGCCCATCGACATGCGCGTCAACACGCTGAAAGCGCAGCGCGACGACGTCGTCGCGCAATTGCGCGCGGACGGTTATGACGCCGAGCCCACGCCGCATTCGCCCATCGGCATCCGTATCCCCTCCGGCGAGGGCGCGGCCGCGCTGGGGCGCACCAAGGCGTTCGAAAGCGGCGCGTTCGAATTCCAGGACGAGGCGGCGCAGGTCGCGGTGATGCTGTGCGGCGCGAAACCGAGCCTACGCGTGCTCGACCTTGCCGCCGGCGCAGGCGGAAAGTCGCTGGCGCTCGCCGCCGCGATGAACAACTTCGGCGAGATCACCGCGCATGACATCGACGAAGGCCGCTTGCGCCAGATCGCGCCGCGCGCCCACCGCGCCGGCGTCACCATCATCCAGACCCATGCCGGACCGAACCCGCCGCGCCGGCCTTACGATCTGGTGCTGCTCGATGCGCCTTGCAGCGGCTCCGGCACCTGGCGCCGCCAGCCGGAAAACAAATGGCGGCTCACCCCGGCGCGGCTCGACGAACTCAATGCGCTGCAGGACATGCTGCTCGACCAGGCCGCGGCGCGCGCTGCGGGCAAGGCGCGCATCGTCTACGCCACCTGCTCGATCCTGCCGCGCGAGAACGAGGACCGTGTCGCCGCCTTCCTGGCGCGGCATCCGAGTTTCGCCGTCGTGCCCGCCACCGTCGCATGGGGCGAATCGCCGGCGCCGCCGGGCCTGGGCGAATTCCTCCGCGCCAGCCCCTTGTCCACCGGCACGGACGGGTTTTTCACCGCGATTCTGGCGCGGAAAACATAGCCAATCCGCGCGACATTCCGTCCGTTGGCCAGTCGCTGGACAGGGTGGGATGCCGCCGTGTAAATCCCGCCATGGCAGCTCCCGTCCTCATCGTCGATTTCGGATCGCAGGTCACCCAGCTCATCGCGCGCCGGGTGCGCGAAGCCGGCGTCTATTGCGAGATCGTTCCCTACAACAAGGCCGATGTCGCGCTGAAAGACGCGACACCGCGCGCGATCATCCTTTCCGGCGGGCCGGCATCGGTGATGGACGAGGGCGCGCCGCGCGCTCCGCAAAGCGTGTTCGACGCCGGCGTGCCGGTGCTGGGCATCTGCTATGGCGAGATGGCGATGGCGCAGCAGCTCGGCGGCAAGGTCGAGGGTGGGCACCACCGCGAATTCGGCCGCGCCGACATCAGGATCGAGAAGACCTCGCCGCTGCTGGCCGGGCTCGGCGATATCGGCGACCGCGAGCCGGTGTGGATGAACCATGGCGACAAGATCACCGCCATGCCGCCGGGCTTTTCCGTCGTCGCCACGAGCGAGCATTCGCCCTACGCCGTCATCACCGACGAAAAGCGCAAGCTCTACGGAATCCAGTTCCATCCCGAAGTGGTGCACACACCGCGCGGCGCCGCGATCTATAAGAACTTCGTGCTCGGCATCGCCGGCATCGAACCGAGCTGGAACATGCACGCCTTCCGCGAGGCGGAGATCAAGCGCATCCGCGCGCAGGTCGGCAAGGGCAAGGTGATCTGCGGGCTTTCGGGCGGCGTGGATTCGAGCGTCGCCGCCGTCTTGATCCACGAAGCGGTGGGCGATCAGCTCACCTGCATCTTCGTCGACACCGGCTTGATGCGCGCGGGCGAGAGCGACGAGGTCGTGTCGCTGTTCCGCGGCCACTACAACATTCCGCTGATCCATGCCGGGGCCGCCGATCTCTTCCTCGGTCGCCTCGAAGGCGTCAGCGATCCGGAGCGGAAGCGCAAGATCATCGGCTCCACCTTCATCGACGTATTCGACGGCGAGGCCGCCAAGATCGGCGGCGCCGAATTCCTCGCCCAGGGCACGCTCTATCCCGACGTGATCGAAAGCGTGTCGGCGACCGGCGGGCCGAGCGTCACGATCAAGTCGCACCACAATGTCGGCGGTCTGCCCGCGCGCATGAAGATGAAGCTGGTCGAGCCGTTGCGCGAATTGTTCAAGGACGAGGTCCGCGCGCTCGGCCGCGAGCTCGGCCTGCCGCCCAGCTTCGTCGGCCGTCATCCTTTCCCCGGCCCCGGCCTGGCCATCCGCATCCCCGGCGAGATCACCCGCGAGAAGCTCGAGATCCTGCGCAAGGCCGACACCGTCTATCTCGACGAGATCCGCAAGGCCGGACTCTACGACACCATCTGGCAAGCCTTCGCCGTGCTGCTGCCCGTGCGCACCGTGGGCGTCATGGGCGACGACCGTACCTATGACTCGGTCTGTGCCCTGCGTGCCGTGACGTCATCCGATGGAATGACCGCCGACTACTACCCCTTCGAGCATTCGTTCCTCGCCCGCGTCAGCACCCGCATCGTCAACGAGGTCCGCGGCATCAACCGCGTCGTCTACGACGTGACGAGCAAGCCGCCGGGAACGATCGAGTGGGAGTGACCGCGGCTTTGGTCCCAACAGACCTGCCGATCGAATCGGTTAGACGCCGGATTTGACTTCAATCCGGCCAGTCAGTCGCATAAACCCGCCTTTCGCCGGCGTTACGGCGACGTATGTCTTGCCGGAAGCAAGATCGAGCACATGTACGACCGTGCTTCCGATGTGTTCCTGCCACGAAAGCATTACCAAGCCGTCGCGAACCGCGACCGCCTCATACGCGACGGTATCGGAGAAACCGGAGAAACCGCACGCCGGCCACGGCGTTCTGAGAGCGTGAGCCATCACGGCAAGGAGCACGCCATGGCCCTGCGGCCGGCCCGCTATCGTAACGCGGTTATCCCGCACATCTATGTGGACGGAGCGGCCGAGGGGATCGCCTTCTACGCCCGCGCCTTCGGGGCGCGGGAGCTGTTCCGCATCGCCCGGCCCGACGGGCGAATCCTGCACGCCGAGCTTTCGATCGAAGGCGCCACGCTGATGATCGGCGACCCGGACGGCCGGCTGTATGGCGAGCCGCGCGCCCTGGGCGCGACCAGCGCCGGCCTGCATATCCTCTGCGACGACAACGCGGCCTTGCTGACGCGCGCCCTCGCCGCCGGCTGCACGCCCGAGCAGCCTTTGACCGAGATGTTCTACGGCGCGCGTTCGGCGAGCGTCCGCGATCCCTTCGGCCATGTCTGGGTCCTGCTCACCTGGACCGAGGACCTTCCGCCCGCTGAAATGGAACGCCGGGCCCACGCCGCCCAGGACCAGGGGCCCGCGCGGTAAGAAGTCCCGCTGCTCCGATTTCAGGCCTGACGTTGCAAACGGCCCTCTCTACCTCTCGCCGGGCGTGCGCATTGGACAATGCCGGTCAATCGCCGAGCCAGCGAAACGACTTTGCGAGCAAGGCATTCCCGTTCGCGCGCGGCCGCTCGCCATGGGCCACAATGACGTGTCGACAATTCCAGCTCAGCATCTTGTCCCGCGCCCGGCGCGCCGGCGCGCGGTTGATGAACGACAATCGCCATTCGAGCGGCGCGCATGCCTGGTCCTGGGTGAGGCCATCGAGGTGCGCCAGGAAGCGCCAAAAACCCCAATGTTCCTTGAGAAAGCGATCGCTGAACGTCTGAATCAGATCGGCGACGATTGCGGTGGCGGAGGGGCGGTGAAGAAAGACAATCTCGTCCATCGCGAACGAACCGCGGAACCATGCCTGATCGATGTCGGGAAGCCATTCGAGCGGCGGGCTGTCCTTCAGCGCCTCGCGGAAGGAGAGGTCGGAGCATTTCTTGATTGTCGATTGCGGCCCCCATAACAGCGCCTCGGGATAGGCCGCCTTCCACTCCTTCAGGTAGAGGTGATGGAGTTTGTTGGGGCTCACGAGGTGACGAACAGGGCCCAGCCGATCCACTTCGTTGCGCAGATCCGCAGTCAGCTTGACTGGCGACCACACCCACAGATCGCCGTTCTCCAATCGGGCAATGACGGAACGCGTCGGATAGGCAATGCCAAAGAAGCTGACGATCTCTCCTTCAGCGACCCAAAGAGCCTCATGCGCTTGCTCGAGCATTTCTTCATCCTCTACAGCGAACGGTAGAGCGGCGCTGGCTTGGGATTCAAGAGCGTTCCCGTGCGCGGGAACTCCTCTTTTCATTGAGCGCATCTACGCAGTGTTGGCGCAGGCCCCGCGACCGCTTATGCTGGTAGTCGCCGCTTTCGGCCATTCCCCCTGAATCTTTGCAGATTCGATAATCATCGAAAAATTTTCAGCACGATGTCGGGTTCCGGACGCCCCGTTCGTCTTTCAGGTACCGGCGGCCGGAGATAGAAGCCGATAGGGCTCATCTTCCGGGGTTCGGAGCGAAGGAACTGGAGGTAGACAATGCGAAAGATCATCGTCATCACCCAACTCACATTGGACGGCGTCATGCAGGCGCCCGGCGGTCCCGAGGAGGACCCGAGCAACGGTTTCACCCACGGCGGCTGGGCCATGCCCTTCATGGACGACGCCTCAGGCCGGGTCATTGGCGAGATTATCGCCGGCGAGTTCGACCTGCTTTTGGGGCGCCGGACCTACGAGATCTTCGCCGGCTACTGGCCGCACCACGGCGACAACCCGATCGGGAAGGCGTTCAACAAGGCGGCGAAATACGTCGTCTCGCATAGTCTCGACCGTTTCGGCTGGGAGAACACGCGGCACATCGGCGGCGATGTCGTGGCGGAAGTCCGCCGGTTGAAGGCATCGGATGGGCCGGCGTTGCACGTCTGGGGCAGCAGCGAATTGCTGCAAACGCTGATCGCCGCGGACCTCGTTGACGAATATCGCATGTGGGTCTTTCCGTTGGTGCTCGGCGAAGGAAAGCGGCTGTTCGCGAACGGCGTTCCGCCGCGCGGCCTTGCCTTGGTGGAGACGCGCAGCACGCCCAAGGGCGTCCTCCTCAACACCTATCGCCCCGCGGGTCCGGTCAAAACCGGATCGTTCTGATCCAGGCTCGTTCAAACAAGGAGACGGACGATGCGTGTGCTGGTGCTCGTGAAAGCGACCGCAGACAGCGAAGAGGCATTTTCAACGACGGGCGGGCTCGGCAGCCTGCAACGCTTCTGGCGAAACGTCGTGTCGCTGAAGCGCGAATAGGCGCGCCGGCGAACCTTGCCGCCCAGCCTGTGTCTAGGCCTCTTCGAGACGGCGATGGGCCGCGAGCCAGGCCGAGAGGCAGGCGAGTTTCTGTTCCTTGCGCCAGGGCTTTCCGGCCGCCACGCCGAGAGCCTTCAACGGGCTGTCCAGCGCGGCCGCAGACAATCGCAATTCCTGGGACGCTGTCTCCACGAGCGACTTCTCGTCCACTTCCACGACATCGAGGCCGCTGCGGCCGAACGCAAATCGAAGTGCATCGCGCACCGCAAGCCCTTCGGCCACGGCGGGATGCTCCGGCGCGAAGAGGCTGTATTCCAGCAGATCGGTGATCCAGCCCGCGCGATTGACCAGCAATGCGGCGACGGCGGGTTTGTATCCTTCGTGTTCCAAATGCCGAAAGACCTCGGCCAAAGCTTTCGCCGCCAACTCGTCCTGACGCTTGCGCCCCTCGGCGACCGCCGACACGGCCTTGGCGGGGACTTTGCCTTTCGCGCCCTGCGCCAACTCGGCGGCGACGTGATAGGGCTCGAGCGAAAGACGGTCGCCGTCCGCGGCCGTGGCGAGGAATTTGGACAGCACGAGACGCGGCTTGCGCTTGTCGAGCGCGACGCCGACGGCGACCGCGCCGCCACGCCCCGCGCGAAATCCGAGGGCCACGGGGATCGTCATGACCGCGCTGCCGCCGGCGCGAGGCCGGCCAGATTTGGTTCTTCCGTCATGCAAGCGATCCGCGTTCATAGATGATCGAATATCTATGAACCGCGCCGGGCTTTGCAAGCGCCGCGGCCTTCGCTAATCGCGCAACGCGATCTCGGTGTTTCGCGGCGCGGCCAGGACGCGCCGCATCTGCCAGCGCATGAGCAGGCGTCCCAGCTGAACGCCGAAGACCAGAACGATCGAGGTCATGGAGATCAGCGAGAGCCAGGGAACGGAGGGTGGTCTCCGGTCGCCGATGTGCTGGGCGATATTGCCGAACAACACCGTCGCCACGCCGCCGAACAGGATCGCCTGGCTGGCGACGTCGGCGATCTCCTCGACTTGCCGGGCGCTGCGTTCGCGAATCGTCTCCCGCATCCGCCGCGCGACCTGGCGAACCGTCAGCACGGCGCCGGCAACGGTGACCGGCAGGCCCGCGAGAATGGTCATAGCAGCCCAGCGCATGTCCGCACCTCCGCGGGCAAGGTTCGCGCCTCAGCCGTTACGGCTTCGTAAAACTTTTCTTTGCATTTGTTGAAGTCCGGATGTTGAAGCCGGGCGGGCGGAACGACACCTGTCGCGGATAGTTAGGATTGCGACGGCCGGGAGCCTGACCCGTGAGCAAGGCTGCATCCATCGCGGTCATCGTGGGAAGCCTGCGCAAGGCGTCGTTCAGCCGCAAGGTCGCACGGGCCCTGATCGCGCAGGCGCCGGCTTCCCTGGCGTGCCGGATCGTCGAGATTGGCGATCTGCCGCTTTATAACGAGGATCTCGATGCCGATCCGCCCGAAAGCTGGACCAGGTTCCGCTCGGACATCGCCGATGCCGATGCGATCCTGTTCGTGACGCCGGAGTACAACCGATCGATACCGGGCTGCCTGAAGAACGCCGTCGATGTCGGCTCCCGGCCGCAAGGAAACAACCTGTTCGACGGATTGCCCGCCGCGGTGGTGAGCGTCACGCCCTACAAGTTGGGAGCCTTCGGCGCCAATCATGCCCTGCGCCAGACCTTCGTGTTCCTGAACCTGCTCGTGATGCAGCAGCCCGAGGCCTATATCGGCGGCGTCGGCGAACTCTTCGATGAGAAGGGCACTCTCATTTCCGCCGAGACCAGGTCCTTCCTCGACAAATTCCTGACGGCATTCGACGCCTGGGTAAAACGGTTGGCGGCCGGCTAAGCGGACGAGTTTGGCACGAAACTCGAAGACGCCTTGGCAGCGCCGCGTGCATTTCCTAGGATGCGGACATGACCGACAACGCGCCGCAAACATCGACCTCGCAGGACGAAGCCGACATCCGTTCGCTGATCGCGCGCTGGGCCGAGGCCGTTCGCGACGAGGATCGGGCCGCCATCCGCGAAGACCATGATCCCGATATGCTGATGTTCGATGTCCCGCCGCCTTTGGTGTCGCGGGGAATCGAGGCCTACATGGCGACCTGGGAAACATTTTTCCGCGGCGCCGAGAAGCCGGTCGCGTTCGGCTTCCGCGACGTGGCGGTGACCTGCGGCGCGGATGTCGCGTTCGCGACGGCGATCGGCGACTGCGTGACGATCGTTGCGGGCGGCGCGCGCGAGCCGCTCGAATTCCGGCTCACCATGGGCTTGCGGAAAGTGGACGGGCGCTGGCGCGTGCTGCATGAGCACCATTCGCTGCCGGCCGTTTGATATGCCGGGCTTGGCTGTCGCATGGGGGCGCACCGATGAATCCATTTCCAGAAGACGTCTTCACCGAGCCGGCGGATGTCGATCCCGACACGCTGGCCAATCTCGGGCCGCTCAGGCGGCTCGCCGGCATCTGGCGGAGCAGCAAGGGCGTCGACGTCAATCCCAAGGCGGCGGGCCCGGAGCGGCGCGAATTCATCGAGCGCATCGAGATGCAGCCGATCGACGCGCAGGCCAACGGGCCGCAGCTCTTCTATGGCCTGCGCTATCACATCCACATCAACACCGCCGAGGAAGAGACGACGTTCCACGACCAGACCGGCTATTGGCTGTGGGAGCCGACGACGGGGCTGGTGCTGCAGTCGCTCGCCATCCCGCGCGGCCAGGTCGCGCTTGCCGCCGGCCACGCCAAGCCCGGTGACATGAGCTTGGTGGTCAGCGCCGCGCGCGGCCAGACCAATTACGGCATCTGCTCCACCGACTTCCTGGAATACGCCTTCCGCACGGACTCCTATCGGCTGGAGATCGCCTTCCACGAGGACGGAAGCTGGAGCTATGTCTCCGACACGATGCTGACGGTGCGCGGACGCGCCGAGCCGTTCCAGCACCGCGATGTGAACACGCTGGTGAAGATCGGCGAGCCGACGCCCAATCCGCTGATGCTGCTGCACCTGCCGCCGCTGAAGTGAGCTAAATCCTGTTCGCCCGCGCGATGGCGCCGAGATGGCGCGCGCTTGGCTTCGGCGTGCGCTTGAAGGTCTCCAGATCGACGGCGACCAGGCCGAAATGCTTGCCGTAGCCGGAGGTCCATTCGAAATTGTCGAGCAGGGACCAGTAGAGATAGGCGTGCACCTTGATGCCTTCATCGAGGCAGTCGCGGACGCCGGCCAGCGCCTGGTCGATGAAGGCGATGCGGCGGCTGTCGTCGTCGGTGGCGATGCCGCTTTCGGTGACGTAGATCGGCTTGCCGATGGCCATGTGCGCCCAGCGGATCGTGGCGGCGAGCGCCTGCGGATAAAACTCATAGCCCGCATCGGTCATCTCCGCGCCGTCCGGCGGGCGCGCGATGCCCAGCGCGTCCACGAGGAAGCGGGTATAGGTCTGCACCCCGAAGAAATCGGCATGGGTCCTGGCGACCTCAGGCCAATCGCCATAGAGGCGGGCGCGATAGTCATCCGCCAGCGAGTCCGCGCCCACCGGCTGGATGTCCTGCGTCGTCAAAGTGAGACCGACGGGCAAAGCAGGGCGGGCGGATTTGATCGCGTCATAGCCCTTGCGATGCGCGTCCTGCATCAGCGGCGTGACGATCGCCGGATCGGCGAAGGTGAAGGCGGAGAATTTCGGCGCATTGATCGCGTCGGCGCAGGCGGCGATCATCGCCTCCGCCGCCGGTATGACGCGCGCGGCGCCCGGCATCATGCGCACCAATAGCGCGATGTTGGCCTCGTTGAAGGTGGTGGCGAGATGCATCAGCCCGCCCAGATGCGCGGCCGCCTTGCCGCAGAAGCGGGCGAAGAGATCGGGCGAGTCCGCCGCCTCGAAGCCGCCGCGCGCCGCAAACCACAACGGCACGGTGAAATGGTTGAACGTCACCACCGGTTTGAGGCCATGGGCGCGGCAGGTCTCCAGCACCTTGGCGTAATGGTCGAGTTCGGCGTTTGAGAAATACCCCTCGCTCGGCTCGATGCGCGCCCATTCGATGCCGAAGCGGTAGCAATTGAAACCGAGCTCCGCCGCGATGGCGATGTCCTCGGCGTAACGGTGATAGGAATCGCAGGCATCGCCCGAGCGGTCCTTGAACAGGCTCGGCGTCACGTTCTCGCGCAGCCAGCTATCGCTGTTGGTGTTGTTGCCCTCGCTCTGATGCGCCGAGATCGCGGTGCCCCAGAGGAAATCGCCGGGCAGCGCGCGCGGTTGCTTCGTCACCATCGGCCTTCGCTCCAATGCACCATCGGCAATCCGGCGACGGGGCTGGTGAAGGCGGGCAGGGACGTGGCCTTGAGCGAGCCGAGAACGACGGTGCCGAGATCGGCGCCGCAGAACGTCACGCTGGTCATCCACGGCGCGATCGCCCCGCCGGTCGCGCCCATCGTGTCGACGCTGACGATCTGGCCGCTGTCGAATTCGGCATCGAGACGCGCGGCGGCCTCGCGGTCGCCGTCGTCGAGAAGCGTCAGCAGCTCGCCTTCGGGTGTGATCGCGACCAGGCGGTCGGCGAAGATCATCGTCGCCCAAAGATTGCCGTGGGCGTCGAAGGCGATGCCGTCGATGAAGCCCGAGCCCAGCGAGCTCGGGCCATAGATTTCGCGGTCGCGCAGCGAACCGTCAACGCCCACGCGCAATCGCGTCACCCGCCGCGCGCAGGTCTCCGCGACGTAGAGCCACTTCTCCTCGGCATCGAAGCGGATCTCATTGGTGAAGTGGAAACCGTCGGCGACGATGCGCGGGCCCTTCTCGTCGATCAGCACGATATATCCATCGGCCTGCGTCTTGCTGATCGCCGCGTTCCATGGGCTGATCTTGGTGGAGATGGTGATCCACAGCCGATCGCGCCGGTCGCGCAGCACGAAGTTCACCTTGCCCAGCGGCTTGCCGTCGATGCTGTCGTACAGCGTGCTGCACTGCCCGTCGCGCGTCATCACCTCCAGCGCATCGGTGCCGAAATTCGCGATCAGCAGGTCGCCATTGCGCGCGAAGGCAAGCCCGTTGGGCAGCGTGCCGTCGAAAAGATTTTGCGCGCCGGCGCCCGGAGTGCTCGCCGCCGTGATCAGGCGCTGCGTTCCATCGGGCCTGATATGCACCACGCCGCCGCGCGAATCCGCCGTCCACAGCGAACCGTCCCGCTCCGCTAGGACGCATTCGGGGCGGGCGAGATCATGCCCCACCCTGCGGATCGCGGCCGGATCGACCTGCCAGCCGGCAAGCGGATTGCGGATCTTCTCGCGGATCAGGACCATCGAAACCCTCCCGGCACGCGGCATCTGGCGGCCGCTATCTCCCAAGATATTCACTCGGACGCTAGTGAAAGTCTAATCCCGGGATTTGATCGCGGCGGGTCCGCGCCTAAGATCGATGCGCTTCCTCCGGTGCATCGCGATGACGAGTTCTCCCGGCAACGCTCTCCTGGCCCTCCTCATGTTCGCCACGGGAGTGGGCATCCCGACCATGGCGGCGCTGAACGCGCGGCTGGGCGCGCAGCTCGGCAGCCCCTGGGCGGCGGCGTTCCTGCTCTTCGTATTCGCCACGGCCGTCGCGGGCGCGGCACTCATGATCACAGGTCTCCCCAAGCAGGGCTGGCTCGTCGCCCCGCCGCTCTACTATGCCGGCGGCCTCCTGGTCGCCTTCTATGTCCTCAGCATCACCTGGGCCGCGCCCCGCATGGGCGTCGCCAACGCGATCTTCTTCGTCCTCGTCGGCCAGATCCTCACCGCCGCCACCATCGACCAGTTCGGCCTCTTCGGCGCGATGAAGTCTCCGCTCACAGGACAACGCTGGATCGGCGTCGCGCTGATGCTGGTGGGCGTGTTTTTGGCGCGGCGAGTGGCGTGAGCGCCGAGCGTTACGGCACTTCCCCAAACCCTCTTGCCATGGCCGCCGCGAATACCGGGATCAGTGCGAAGAAGAATACTTCCGCCCACAGTAACCGCCGCACGCTCCGCACTTGCGCGTCGGACGGTGCGAAGTCCGTGTCGGTCTTCGCGATGCGGCGCCAGCGTATCAGGGCGATGGTCGGCCAGATCGAGAGGATGCCGACGACGGCGAAGGCCGCGATCTTCGCCCAGAAGAAATGGTTGTGCGAATAGTAGGTCCAGCCTTTGGCGGCGAAGTTGGCGCGGGCGAAGCCGACGACGATGATGAGGCCGGCGAGGATGCCGTACCAGGCGTCGACGCCGCCCGTCCGGCGCAAGTCGGCGGCGCTCATCCCCGGCTTGATCGCGCCGATCTCGAAGGCGAGCACGGCGGCGAGCGCGAAGATCAGGAGATGATGGCCGATGGCGAAGGCGAGGTCGGCGGTCGCGAAATCCATGGTGGTTCTCCCCAGCGCCGGGCAGCATAGGCGCGGCGCGGCGTCCCGGCGAGGCGGAAAAGGCCGCCGCCCGCCTTGACTTCCGCCCGGCTCTGTCTCATATTTCTGTCATGACAGAAACAACCGTCACTTCCAGACGCCTCCCCGCCGCCGTCGAGCGCTTCGTGCTGCATTGGGGCGACATGGGCGGGCAGTGGGGCGTGAACCGCTCGGTCGCGCAGATCCAGGCGCTGCTCTATCTCTCCGACCGCCCCTTGACGGCAGAAGAGATCGCCGAGCAGCTCGGCCTGGCGCGCTCCAACGTGTCGAATTCCATCCGCGAGCTCATCAACTGGAAGCTCATCCGCCGCGTGCCGGTGCTGGGCGACCGCCGCGACCACTACGAGGCCGAGGCCGATCTGTGGCAGATGCTCACGCGCATCGCGCAGGGCCGCAAGGAGCGCGAGATCGATCCCATGGTCGCCGCCATCGGCGAGGCGCTGCAGGCCGCGGACGGCGACCCTTCCATCAGCCCGCTCGCGCGCGCGCGGCTCAACGAGATGCGCAGCTTCGTCACCACGCTCGACAAATGGTACGGCCAGATGCTGACCGTGCCGCCGTCGACCCTGATGGCGCTGATCAAGATGGGATCGCGCGTGGTCCATCTGCTGGGGCTCGGCCGCGGCAAACACGATGCGAAAGGACGCGCGGCCTGATTTTTTTGCGCGGGGAATTCTCTCATGACGGAAACACCAGTCATCACGAGACGGATCGCCGCGGCCGCGAAGGAATCCCGCTTCCGCGCCTTGGTGGGCGACATCGCGTGGCAGCGTCTGCCGCAAGCGGTGCGCCGCCGCTTCAGCCGCGCGCCTGGAACGATCGTGACATATGCCGGCGAGATCACCGAGTGCCACCGCACCCGGTTCGGACGGATGCTTGCGGGCGTTTGCCGGCTGATCGGCGCGCCGCTGCCGCTGTGGGACGACGTCGCGGTCGCTTCCGTCGTCACCGTGACGGAGGATCTGGCTACCGGCGGGCAAGTGTGGTCGCGCATCTATACGCGGCGCGGCGGCTTCCCGCAGGTGATCCAGAGCAGCAAATGTTTCGCCGGGCCCACGGGGCTGGAGGAATATCTCGGCTACGGCTTCGGCATCGCGCTCACCGTCAGCGCCGATACGCGCGGTCTGCACTTCCACAGCGATCATTATTTTCTCGCCGCCGCCGGCTTGCGGCTGCGCCTACCGGAATGGTTCGGGCCCGGCGCGCTCACCATCAGCCATATCGATCTCGGCGACGGCTGGTTCGCGTTCGTGCTGGCGCTGCGCCATGCCTGGTTCGGCGAGATCGTTTATCAGGCTGGCCTGTTCCGCGAGCGTTACGACATCAAGGAGACGTCCCGTGACTGACTTCTTGTGGATGCTCGTCTTCGTGCAGGTGGCGATGGGCGGCTTCGACACCCTCTATCATCACGAATTGACCGAGCGGCTCGCCTGGCGCCCGGCGCAGAAGACGGAATTGCGGCTGCACGGCGTGCGCAACCTCGCCTATGCGGCGATGTTCGCCGCGCTGGGCTGGAGCCGCCCGCAAGGCGCGTTCGCCATCGCCCTGATCGCGCTGATGCTGGGCGAGCTTGTCATCACCCTGTGGGATTTCGTCGAGGAGGACCGCACCCGCAAGCTTCCCGCCAGCGAGCGCGTCACGCATGCCTTGCTTACGCTGAACTACGGCATCGTGCTGGCGATGCTCGTGCCGCTGTTGGCGCGCTGGGCGGCGCTGCCATCGGGCGTGGTCGGCGGCTATTACGGAATCTGGAGCTGGCTCTGCGTCATTGCCGGCGTGGGTGTCACGATCTCGGGCCTTCGCGATCTCGCGGCGGCGCGGCGCACGCCGCGCATCGTGCAAGGCGATGCGGCGCATCTGGCCGCGGCGCTGAAAGGCCGGCAGACCATCCTCATCACCGGCGGCACAGGCTTCATCGGCCAGCGGCTGGCGCCGGCGCTGGTGGAGGCGGGGCATGACGTGATCGTGCTGACGCGCGCGCGCGCCCATGCAGCGCAGTTGCCGGCGCCGATCCGCATCGTCACGGCGCTGGACCAGATCGCGAGCGGCGAACGCATCGACGCCGTCGTCAATCTCGCGGGCGAGCCTTTGGCGAATGGATTCTGGACCAGAGCCAAGCGCCGCGCGATCCTGCGCTCGCGGCTTTCCGTCACGCGCGACGTCTTCCGCCTGGTGCGGCGTCTGCATTGGCCGCCCAAAGTGCTGGTCAACGGCTCGGCCATCGGCTGGTACGGACTGCGCGGCGACGAGAGCCTCGACGAGGCAGCGGGTGCCGCGCCCTGCTTCTCGCATGAACTGTGCAAGCGCTGGGAGCGCGCGGCGGTGCGCGTGCCGTGCGGGCGCGTGGTGCTGCTGCGCATCGGGCTGGTGCTGGGCGCGGACGGCGGCATGCTCTCGCGCATGCTGATGCCGTTCGAATACGGCATGGGCGGACCGTTCGGCAAAGGCGCGCATTGGATGAGCTGGATCCATCGCGACGACATGGTGCGGATGATCGTCCACGCGCTTGCGACGCCGGGCCTCTGCGGCCCCGTCAACGGCGCCGCGCCCATGCCGGTGCGCAACAGGGATTTCGCCAAGGCGCTCGGCCGCGCGCTGCGCCGCCCCGCGTTCCTGCCCATCCCGGCCGCGCCGTTGCGTCTCGTGCTGGGCGATTTCGCGGAGGAACTGTTGCTGCGCGGCCAGCGTGTCATACCGGCGGCGGCGCTGGCGAGCGGATTCCGCTTCACCTATCCCGATCTCGACTCCGCGCTGGCCGCGATCGTGGGGCGGACGCAAGCAGCGCCTGCCAAGCGCGCGCCGCAACCGCGGCCGGGACGCATCGTCCCGCCGCCGCTGGCGATCCCTGCGATGGGCGAAGCGCGCGGCGAGATCACTTGACCAGGTTGCCGTCCGCCTGCTGCACGACCTTGGGGAATTCCAGGATGTCGTGCTCGAAGAGCTCGAGATATTGCGCCGTCGTCGCCGGCGTCGCATGGCCCTTGCCGTTGGGATAGATGCCGGAGAACAGCATGGCGTGGAAATCGGCCGGCGTGGCGCAGCGCGCGGCGGTCTTCTTGCTGTTGCCGTCGCAGGCCGCGCCGCCGTTCGCGCCCTGTCCGAACAACTCGTTGGTCTGCCAGCCGAGGCGCAATCCGCCCTGCGCGGCATCGGCCAGGAATTCGGTTTCGCTGATGCCGTAGCTCTCGTCGTTCGGATTGAGGGTGAGCGAGTCGAAACCCAGCGCCACGCGCCCGGGCAGGATCTTGCCCGCATCCGAGATCAGGTTGGCGAGGAAGCTTTCCGACAAAGCTTCCTGCTTGTCCGCGTCGCTCGGAAACGTGCCGTTGTTGCGGATGCCGGGAAACGCGTTCAGCCCGATGAAGCCGATATTGAAGCTCTTGTCCGGGAAGCGGCTGGCATAGGCGTGGAGCATCCCGTCCCAGGCGCTGCGCACCTTGGCGGGGGTATAGTCGAGCGTCGTCCAGAGCTTGAGATTGGCGTTGGGATCGGCGCCGGGGCACGTATCGCGCGCGGGCAGGCGCAATTCATCCGTCGTCGTGGTGAGGGCGGAGAGCTTGAGCATGCTGAGCTGATCGTAGTAGCCCTGGTTGTGCAGATAGGCCGACAGCTTGGCGAGCAGGTCGCGGAACGCCTCCATATAGGCATCGTCATAAGGCGGCACGACGGTGAGCTTCTGGCAGCCCGAGGCGACGCTGGCGTTCACCTCGAATTGCGCGCTCGCCGCGCCCAGCCCGCTCGGATCGGTGACCCAGCTCGGCACCGCGCCGTCGGTGACGATGCCGATCTCGAAGCGCTTGCCGGTGGGCACGACCTGCGTGATCGCTGCCTTCAGCGCGGAGAAATCGTAATGCATGAAGCCGTCGCTGATCTTGTTCCAGGTCAGGTGGATCAAGACGCCGTCGACGCCGTCCTTCTTCGCCGCGGCCGCGACATTGGTCCAGTCCGACTTGTCATTCGCATTGAGGATGACATAGACGCCGCCCGCCGCGGGATCGGCCTCGGCGACCCCGGCCCAAAGCATCATCGCGGCGGCGAACAGCCAGAAACGGCGCATGGCGATTTCCCCTTCCAACCGGAATCTCTATAACATAGCGCGATCGATATAGAGCAGTCATGCCCGCCCGCCGTCCCCGCAAGAAATTCGGCGCCTCGCAGAAGGACCGCATCTTCTTGGCCTGCCTGCCCGATAGTGGGACAGCTTCGCGCATCCACGCGCTGGCGCAGACGCTGAAAGCCGAACGCAATCTCTCCGGCAATCTCATCTTGCCCGAGCATCTCCATGTCACGCTGTTCCATCTGGGCGATTGGGCGGCGCTGCCGCAAGAGATCGTTGCCATCGCCAAACAGGCGGCAAGCCAAGTCGCGCTGCGACCTTTCCCGGTCGCGTTCCGGCGCGCGGAGAGCTTCCGCAACCGCACCGGGATCTATCCCTTCGTGCTGACGGGCGACGCGGCGCAGTGGAAGACGCTGCATGACGATCTCGGCGCGGCGCTGAAGAAAGCGGGCCTGGGCGCGGCCACCCAGGGCGATTTCAAGCCGCATGTGACGCTTTTGCGCGATGCCCAGCGCGCGCCGCCCCTGGCAATAGAGCCGATTTCCTGGGAAGTGCGGAACTTCGTCTTGATCCACAGTCTCCTGGGCAAGACGACGCATATCCATCTGGGCCGTTGGCCGGACTGACACTTGTCTTTATTGTCCCTGGCCGGGGCAGCTTCGGTGTCGATCGTGGAAAAGGAAAACAATTCGGGCCGGATCGTCATCGGCACGGTCATCGCGCTGGGCGTTTCGCTGTTCCTGGGATTGATGGGGATCGTGCCCGTGCTGAGCGGCACGGCGGCCGCGCATCTGCCCGCGGGCGGCGGCGTCTACATCATGATCGGCGTCGTCTTGGGCGTGGCCTTCACCGTCGCCTCCGTCGCCTGGCTGATCGCCTGGTTCACCTATGGCCGGTTGCGCACGCCCGATTGGGGGTATGCCTATTTCCTCATGTCCTTCGTGTTCATCGCGCTGATCTACGGCGCCGCCGCTTCGACGTTCAGCCGGTTCATCGACGTGCGGGACAGAGCCGTTGCCGAGCGCAGGACGCAAGACGTTTCCGCTTGGGGGGAGCTCGCCAAGACGATGAAGACCGCCATGGACCCGCATGGCGGTCCCATCGACATGCGTATCCACGGCAAGGGCGCGGCGGGGGAGGCGGAGAGCGCGATGAAGCCGCTGTTGGCCGACCTGATCGCCAAGCGGAATACCTATCTCACCCAGATGCAGGCGCTCGGCATCAAGACGATCATGCTGCCGGCGAACCTCGCCAAGGACAAGGGCCTGAAGCGCACCCGCGCCAATCTCGCCGAGGCGCGCGCCGTGCTGAAGGATTTCCGCGAGGCGACGGAATCGCTGAGCGTCAATTTCAGCCACCGCCTCGAGGCCACGGATATCAGCGAGACGGACAGGCTCG
Organism: Rhizomicrobium sp.; assembly: GCA_036491175.1. Taxonomy (GTDB): domain Bacteria; phylum Pseudomonadota; class Alphaproteobacteria; order Micropepsales; family Micropepsaceae; genus Rhizomicrobium. Next base: position 48,677 of record DASXCJ010000030.1, on the reverse strand, counting down.
CCATGCTGGAAGGTTTCAACCGCGCCCTCAATGAGGGTCAGGACGTGCGCGAGACCATCTTCGTCTGCCAGGATAATGAGTTCGCCGAATTCCAGAAAATGGCGGCGCTTCTTGCCCACCCCAAGGGGCGTTGGCTCGTCAAGGGCGACAAACTCTACTTCATCAATCGTGACGATCTCGCGGCTTATCAGCAGAGCGTTCTCAGCGTCCACGCCTATGCGGATCACGAACGCGTTGCGGTCGAGCAGGCTCGCGCGCTGGCGTCGGGCTTGAATGCGCGCATCCAAGCGCAGCAGGGTTTCGTGCCGCCGCAGCGGATCACCTATTAGGAAAGCCCATGTCCGATCTCTCGTCCTTTCCCATCGCCGCGCGCTGGCCCGCGCGGCATCCCGATCGCATCCAGCTCTATTCGCTGCCCACGCCCAACGGCGTGAAGGTCTCGATCATGCTGGAGGAGACGGGCCTGCCCTATGAGCCGCATCTCGTCGACATCATGAAGAACCAGAGCGCGACGCCGGAATTCCTCTCCCTCAATCCCAACGGCAAGATCCCGGCGATCATCGATCCCGACGGCCCGGGCGGAAAGCCGCTGGGCCTCTGGGAGTCGGGCGCGATCCTGCTTTATCTGGCCGAGAAGACGGGCAAGTTCCTGCCCACGGACGCCGTCCAGCGCTACGAAGCCATCCAATGGGTGTTCTTCCAGATGGCGGCCATCGGGCCGATGTTCGGCCAGCTCGGCTTCTTCCACAAATTCGCCGGCAAGGACTACGAGGACAAGCGCCCGCGCGACCGCTACGCCGCCGAGTCCAAGCGCCTCCTCGCCGTGCTCGAGACGCGGCTTTCGGATCGCGACTGGATCGTGGGCGACTATTCCATCGCCGACATCGCGACGCTGGGCTGGGTGCGCAACCTCATCGGCTTCTACGGCGCGGGCGAGATCGTGGCGTTCGACACGCTGAAGCATGTCCCCGCCTGGCTCGAACGCGGCTTGGCGCGGCCCGCGGTGCAGCGCGGGCTGGAGATTCCCAGACGTATGAGCGCCTGATGGCGGCGGCAGGTTGAAACCCTAGGAGATTCCCGGCGATGTATTCCCTTCATGACATGGCGTCCGGCGCCTATGCGGCGATGCTGCGCAATCTGTCGGCCATCCTCGACAAGGCGGCCGACCGGCCGGAGCTGATCGACGCGCGCCTCGCGCCCGACATGTATCCGCTGGCCCAGCAGGTCCGCATCGCCTGCGATCACGCCGCCGGAACCGCGGCGCAGCTCTTCGGCGCCACGGCCGACCTGCCGGCCGGTCCCGACCGGAGCTTCGCGGAGATGAAGGCGCGCATCGCCAAGACCATCGCCATCGTCGAGGCGGCCGGGCCTGCCGCCGGCGCGGAAGACAAGGCGATCGAGATCCCGCTGATGGACGATCTCGTGCTGCCGGTGAACGGCGCGCAATATGTGCAGGCGTGGGCGTTCCCGAATTTCTATTTTCACGTCGTGACGGCCTACGACATCCTGCGCGCCAACGGCATCCAGATCGGCAAGCGCGACTACATGGCCCATATCGGCCCCCTGATCCGCCGCAAATGATCGCGCTCTACGGCATCAAGAACTGCGACACGATGAAGAAGGCCCGCGCCTGGCTGGGCGCCCGGGGCGTGGACTACGTCTTCCACGACTACAAAGCCGAAGGCGTCGACAGAGCGCGGCTGGAGAAATGGATCGCGGCGGTGGGCTGGGAGGTGCTGCTCAACCGCGCCGGCACGACGTTCAGGAAGCTGCCCGAGAAGGACAAGGATGGCCTGACCGAGAACAAGGCCATCGCGCTCATGCTCGCGCAGCCCGCGATGATCAAGCGCCCGGTGGTGGAGAAGGGCGCGAAGGTGCTTGTTGGGTTCAAGCCGGAGATTTACGAGAAGGCGTTCGGATAGAGGGCGGCGCGCTTTGTGGAAACCACAAACGTCCGTGTCATGGCCCGCCAAGTGCGGGCCACCCAGGTGGTGTTGCTCTGTTTTCTATAATTAAAAACATCGTCATCGCCCGCTTCATGCGGGCGACCCATTTTTTTGGAGGAGCGAAATTGGGTGGCCCGCATGAAGCGGGCCATGACGAACGTGGGGTGGTGAAAGAAAAGCAACACCACCTGGGTGACCCGCATAAAGCGGGCCATGACGAGTGTTGGTTGGTGAGAGAAGTGCGCCGTCACCTGAGCGGCCCGCACTCGGCGGGCCGTGACACAGAATTATTTCGCGGGCGCGTTCGGCTTGTCGAACTCGGTGTCGACGGTGAGCACGATGGGCTCGGCGAAGAACGGACCCATGTTGAAGTCCTGCGGGTTGATCGCGCCTTCCGCGTGGACGCCGATAAGACGGCCCATGGTGGGCCCGCCGGCGAAGCCGGCGCCCGCGCCGACAAGCGTGACGGTGAAGGTCATCGGTTTCGTGATGCCCTTGAGCGTGAAGTTGCCGTCGACAGTGCCGTGCGCCGCGTCTTTCTGGTGGAAGGCGGTGGAGACGAAGGTCGCCGTCGGGAAGGCCTTCGCGTTCAGATATTTCTCACCCTGCAATTCCTCGGCGAAGCCCGGAACGTTCGTTTCGATGGAGCTGGTGTCGACCGTGGCCGAGAGCTTGGATTTGCCCGGCGTCTTCGCGTCCCAATCGAGCGTGGCCTCCGCGGCGCCGAAGCGGAAGACGCTGATGGAGAAGCCCATGTGCGAGACGCGGGCGAGCACCGCGACATGGTTCTTGTCCATCGTGTAGGCGCCGCTGTCGGCGGCGGCGATGTCCTTCTGGCCATGCGGCAGCTTCATCGGCGCGGGGTCGGCGGCGAGCGCGCCTGTGGTCAATACGGCAGCCGAAAAGCAAAGGGCGGCGAGCGGGAAAAGGCGGGAAACCATGCGATCCTCCGGGAAATTCGCCGCGAGCTAAGCATGCGGCCCGGTTGCGCGCTATCCCGGATCGGTTCAAGCTTATGGGAACTGGTGTCATTCCCGCGCATTTTCCCTTTAACCGGTTCTATGTCGGGGGGTTTTTCGGATGCTGGGTCTGCTGTTTTCGCGCATCGTCCACAACGGCACGCTGACGCTTGTTCATCATGACGGGCGCAAAGAGGTTTTTGGATCGGGCACGCCGCGCGCCACCCTGATCCTCCACGATTCCCATGTGGAATGGGACATCATCAAGAACCCCGAGCTCGTCTTCGGCGAGGCCTATATGGATGGAAGGCTGACGGCGGAGGGCGGCGACCTCACCGACGCGCTCGATATCCTGATGTCCAATATGGAGCAGGCGAAGACGCCCGCGTTGCTGCGCGCGCTGCGCCGCTTGCGCATGCTGGCCAAGCCCTTCCGGCAGATCAACAAGGCGCGCCGCGCCAAGCAGAATGTCGCGCATCACTACGATCTGTCGGGCGCGCTTTACGATCTGTTCCTGGATTCCGACAAGCAATATTCCTGCGCCTATTACGCCAATCCCGGCGAGAGCCTGGAGGACGCGCAGGCCGCCAAGAAGCGCCACATCGTCGCCAAGCTCCATCTCGACCGCGAAGGCCTGTCGGTGCTCGACATCGGCTCCGGCTGGGGCGGGCTGGCGCTCGATCTCGCGCGCGACCGCGGCGCCAGCGTGGTGGGCGTGACGCTGTCGGAAGAGCAGATCGCCATCGCCAACGACCGTGCGGAGAAGGCAGGGCTCTCCGACCGGGTGCGGTTCTCGCTGACCGATTACCGCGCGCTCACCGGGCAGTTCGACCGCATCGTCTCCGTCGGCATGTTCGAGCATGTCGGCGTGCCGAACTACGCCGCCTTCTTCGCCAAGGCCAACGCGCTGCTCAAGGACGACGGCGCGATGCTGCTCCACACCATCGGCCGCCTCGACGGTCCCGGCGCGAGCAATCCCTGGATCACGAAATACATCTTCCCCGGCGGCTACACCCCGGCTTTGTCGGAGATGATCCCGGCCATCGAACGCTCCGGCCTCTATGTCGCCGACGTCGAGACCTTGCGGCTGCACTATGCGGAGACCTTGAAGGCCTGGCGCGCCCGCTTCCGCGCCCGCTGGGACGAGGCGGCGCGGATCTATGACGAGCGCTTCTGCCGGATGTGGGACTTCTATCTCACCTGCATGGAGGTGGCGTTCCGCCGCCAGCATCTCTGCGTCTACCAGATCCAGCTCGCCAAGCGCGTCGAGGCTTTGCCCGTCATCCGCGACTACATGGTCGACGATGAGCGCGCGATGGCGACGCAAGAGGCGGGCGAGATGCGCCAGGCGGCGGAATGACGCCCCTAGAATAACGGCTGTGTAATCCTATCGCAACACGACATCTTTCCGATTGTTCACGGGCGTGCCGCCGCCGAATCTGACTCTCATGGCGCATGGAGATCGACGCGCAAGCGGTGATGGCCGCCTTCGCGCAGCCGGAATTCGACGGCGCCTTTCGCGGGCCCCTCGGCGACTACATCCGCATGATCGCGCTGCGCCGTCCCGTCCTGTTCTTCGCCTTCGCGCCCAAGGCGGCGGGCACCTTCCTGCGCACCGCCGCGATCCATGCGGTGGACGGCAACCTCGTCCGCGCCGTGCATGCCCAGGGCGGGCGCGATGCGCAGCTCTATCTGCCGACCTTCATCCAATATTACCTGGGCGGGCTCTGCGAAGGGCCAATGGTGGTGCATGCCCACATGCAGCGCTGCCCGGCAACCGGCATTTCCTCGACGCGCTGGGCATCAGGCCGATCGTCATGCTGCGCCCGATCCCCGACATGCTCGCCTCCTATTGCGACATGCTGAGCGCGAGTCCCGAAGCCCGCGCCGAAGGCCTCAACTGCCCCATCCCCGCCGGTTTCGCGGACTATCCGCAGGCGCGAAAACCCGATTTCCTCATCGACGTCGTGGCGCCTTGGTATGTCGGCTATTTCGCGACGTGGGCCGACGCCGCGCACCACGCGCCCGACGATGTCCGCGTCCTGCGCTACGCCCAGCTCCTCGCCGATCCCGCCGCGGTGCTGCAGACCGCGCTTCGCCACGCCGACCTCCCTCGCGGCCGCGCTGCCTGCCAGGCTGCGCTCGACATCGCCTGGCGCGACCGCGATACGCTTCGTTTCAACCAGGGCCGGGCAGGGCGCGGGACGGAATATTTCTCGACCGCGCAATTGCAGCGATTGGAACGGCTGCTGTCGTATCACCCGTCGTTGGAGGAATGGCGCGGCGCGCTGGCGTTTTAGCAACAAAAGTCAAGCATCCGGACCAAAGCTAATCCTGTGCATCGAATTGCTTTATACTTGCGCCGCCGGACCAGCGCGGATTGATTCGCTCTCCGCCTCCCGTCCCCAAGGCGCATCAGAGCACCGCGAAAAAGAGCACATGGAACAAGAGTCTTACCGTCACGTCCCCTACGACATCGAAGTCGAGCAGGCTTTGCTGGGCGCCGTGCTTGTGGATAACCGCGCGCTTGAGATCGCGTCGCAGCACATCAAGTCCGAGCATTTCTACGACCCGCTCCACCAGCGCTTGTTCGAGGCGATGGAGACGATGGGCGAGCGCGGCGGCATGGCGCTGACCGCGCTGACGCTCAACGCCGCGATGAAGGCCGATCCCGGCCTTGTCGAGGTGGGCGGGCACGCCTATCTCGCGGGGCTGGCGCAGGCCGCGCCCTCGATGCCCAACGTGCGCGACTACGCGCGCATCCTGCACGACCTCGCCATGCGCCGCAGCCTCATCCGCCTGGGTGAGGACATCGTCAACACCGCTTACGAAGCGCCGCATGAGAAGCCGCCGCAGGCCCAGATCGAGGAGGCGGAGAAGGCGCTCTACCGCATCGCCGAGACCTCGCGCTACGGCGAAGGCCCGATCAACTTCTCCGAAAGCCTGCGCCGCGCGGTGCAACTGGCGGAGGAGGCGCAGCAGCGCGGCGGGCGCATTTCCGGCGTCTCGACGGGCTTCACCGACATCGACTCCCTGCTCGGCGGCTTGCAGCGCTCCGACCTCATCATCCTCGCCGGGCGCCCCGGCATGGGCAAAACCTCGCTCGCCACCAACATGGCCGTGCATGCCGCCCGCTTCTGGGTCCAGGACCAGGAGCGCGGCGAGGCCATCTCGCGCGGCGCGCCGATCCTGTTCTTCTCGCTGGAAATGGCGGCGCAGCAGATCGCCGCGCGCATTCTGTCCGAGATGAGCGAGATCGAGATGTGGAAGATCCGCAACGGCAAGTTCTCCGAAAGCGAATGGGAGAAATTCGTCCTCACCATGCAGGAGCTGTCCACGCTGCCGCTCTATATCGACGACACCGGCGGCATCTCCATCGCCCAGATCGCCGCGCGCGCCCGCCGCCTCAAGCGCGAGAAGAACATCGGCTGCGTGATCATCGACCACATCCAGCTCGTCGCGCCGGCCGGCAAGCCCGAGAACCGCGTGCAGGAGATCACGCAGATCTCCAAGAGCCTGAAGGTGCTGGCCAAGGAGCTCGACGTGCCGGTGATCGCGCTCTCCCAGCTCTCGCGTTCGGTGGACAGCCGCGACGACAAGCGCCCGGTGTTGTCGGACCTTCGTGAATCCGGCTCCATCGAGCAGGACGCCGACGTGGTGATGTTCGTCTACCGCGAGGAATATTATTTGAAATCCCGCGAGCCGGAGGCTGGCAGCCCCGAACACGGCAAGTGGATGGAAAAGATGGAACGCGTCCACCGCCGCGCCGAAGTGCTGGTGGAGAAGCACCGCCATGGCGCCACCAACAAGATCGACGTGATGTTCGACGACCGGTTCACGCGGTTCTCGAGCTTGGCGCAGGAGGGGACGTAGTCCCATAACCCGGCATCTTGTATTCGGTGTATATATTGGTAATATACAACCATGCTAGGCATCGGCTTCGATCTGGTCGTCGGATTTGAGTGGGATGCGGGCAATGCCCGAAAGAGTTCCGACAAGCACAATGTGAGTCAGGGCGAAGCGGAGCAGATGTTTTTCGGCTGGCCGTTGCTGGTCGTGGAGGACACGAAACACAGCGCGGTCGAGCCGCGGTTTCATGCGCTGGGCGTTACGGAAACCGGCCGGCTGCTGCACGCGACGTTTGCGCTGAGGCATGCCGGAACGCGGATCAGGATCATCTCGGCCCGGGAGATGAGCCGCAAGGAGCGAAATATATATGCCGAAGAAAAGCGCAACACGGAATCCTGACCGCTTTTCCAGCGAGGCGGCGGAACGGGCCCATTGGGAAAAACACGATTCCGCGGATCACGTCGATTGGCGCCGCGCGGAGCGGGTGAGGCTCGCGAATTTGAAGCCGACGACGACAGCGATTTCCTTGCGCCTCCCAGTCAGTTTGCTGGAGCGCATAAAGATCGCCGCGAACAGGCAAGACGTTCCCTATCAATCGCTGATCAAGACCTGGCTTTCGGATAAGGCCGGTCGCTGAGCCGGTCCGGCTCGAACCCGTCTAGCGTTCGTCGCAATCCTCGTCGTAGTGCGCCCAAGGCTTGAGGCGGCCGCGGGTCATCGTGCCGGATGAACGCGTGGCATGGTCCGCGTGGTAGGCGCGGCCGTAGCCGTCGATCCAGAGGGCGCCGCCGGTGTAGCCGCTGGCGTGGGATACGCGGTGTTCGCCTTCGTATGACGCGACGCGGGAGTCGCTCACATAGTCGTACTCCGTCGTCGCGCTCTCGGTGTCGGTTTCGGACGTGGCGTAGTGCGTGCGGTGATGCGTGGTATGATGACGCGTCTCGCGGATGGGTTCGGGCGTGGGCGCCGGGGCAGGCACAGGCGCGGGTTGGCAGTTGCAGGCCTGGGCCGGTGCGGCCGGCGGCGGTGGCGCGTCATCGCAGCCCGCGACCAGGGCGCAGGCCAGCAGGGCGGCCGGGATGCCGGCCCGAATGCCAGATCGAACAAAAACCAAACGCATGGATCACCTCCTGTCCCATTTTGGAGCAGGGACGGGCGGCGGGCTCCCGCTTTTCGCGAAAAAGGTTAAAACAACCCGCCCGGAATTCCGCCATTTTGGCGGCCTAGGGTCGCGCCGAGGCTTTGAGGACAGACCATGGGCACAGGCGCGCTTCGCCGCTTTGACCGGGCCGGGGGCGGCCTGTCATTGTCCGCGGACATGAGCAAACCCAGTTACGACGTGGCGTGCCTGACGGTGCGGTTGGGCGCGGTGGCGGCCAATTATCGCGAGGTCCGCCGCCTGTCCGGCCCGGCCGCCGTCTCCGGCGTGGTCAAGGCCGACGCCTATGGCCTCGGCATGGGCCCGGTGGCGCGCGCGCTCGCGGCCGAGGGCTGCGACACCTTCTTCGTCGCGCGCCTGTCCGAAGCCATGGCGCTGCGCCCGCTGGTGCGCGAGGCGCGCATCTTCGTGCTCGATGGCGCCGCGCCCGAAGCGGCGCCGGCGCTGCTCTCGCACCGCCTCACCCCCGTGCTCAACTCGCTCGCCGACATCGCCGCCTGGTCCGCCGCCGCGCGCGAGATCGACACCGCGCTCGACGCCGCGATCCATATCGACACCGGCATGAATCGGCTCGGCCTTCCCGCTTACGAACTGGCGACACTCGCCGCCGACGCCAAGATGCTGCTGCGCGGCCTGAACGTCGTGCTCGTCATGAGCCATCTCGCCTGCGCCGACGATGCGGGCTCGGCGATGAACGCGCTTCAACGGGAGCGCTTCAAGACCGCGCTCGCCATGCTGCCGCCCGCGCCCGCGAGCCTCGCTTCGTCGGGCGGCGTCTTGCTCGGCAAGGATTACGCCTTCGACATGGTGCGCCCCGGCATCGGGCTTTACGGCGGCAATCCGTCGAACCGGCCGGACAATCCGTTCCAGCCCGCAGCAAGGCTGTCGGCCCGCATCCTCCAGCTTCGCCGCGTTGACACCGGTGAGAGCGTTGGCTACGGAGCCACGCATGAGACCCTGCGGTCCGGCATCCTCGCAACCGTGGCGATCGGCTATGCGGATGGCGTCATGCGTGCGCTGAGCAACAAGGGCGAGGTCGCCATCGGGGGGGTGCGCGCCCCCATCGTGGGCCGCGTCTCGATGGACCTCGTCACCGTCGACGTCACGAACGTTCCGCCCGCCGCGTTCGAGGGCGGCGAGGTGGAGTTCTTCGGCGACGCCATCACGCTGGACGAGATCGCGGCCGCCGCCGGCACCGCGAACTACGAGATCCTCACCCGCATGGGCGCGCGGATCGCGCGCCGCTACCAGGATGGCGTGCGATGAACATCTTCGCCGCCATCGGCCGCGTATTCCTGGCGCTGCTGACAGAGATCGGCGCGCTCACGCGTTTCACCATCACCACCTTCACCGCCTGCTTCCTGCCGCCGATCTATTGGGGCTTGATCGGGCGGCAGATGATGCGCATCGGCTGGTTCTCGCTTCCGGTGGTCGGCCTCACCGCCTTCTTCACCGGTGGCGTGCTGGCCTTGCAGATCTATATCGGCGGCAACCGTTACGGCGCCGAAGCCATCGTGCCGCAGATCGTGGTGCTCGGCATCACCCGCGAGCTTGGGCCCGTCATCGCGGGCCTGATGGTCGCGGGCCGCGTGGCCGCCGCCATCGCCGCGGAGATCGGCACCATGCGCGTGACGGAGCAGATCGACGCGCTGACCACGCTCTCCACCAACCCGATCAAATATCTCGTCGTGCCGCGGCTGTGGGCGGCGTTCCTCTCGATGCCGATCCTCGTCGCCATCGCCGACTCCATCGGCGTCTTCGGCGGCTACATCGTCTCGACGAAGAGTCTTGGTTTTAATGGCGCCGTCTACATCAAGAACACCGCGGACTTCGTCACCCATGGCGACGTCACCTCCGGCCTGATCAAGGCGGCGGTGTTCGGCATCATCATCGCGCTGATGGGCTCCTATAACGGGTTCAACTCCAAGGGCGGCGCGCAGGGCGTGGGCGCGGCGACGACGAACGCGGTGGTCTCCGCCTCGATCCTGATCCTGGCGGCGAACTACCTGCTCACCTCCATCCTCTTCGCGGCGAAGTGAGGCGAAGATGGCTACTCCCAAGATTGAATTGAGGGGCGTCAAGAAACGGTTCGGGCCCAAGGTCGTGCTCGACGGCGTCGATCTTGCCATCGCGCCCGGCACGTCGATGGTCATCATCGGCGGCTCGGGCTCGGGCAAGTCGGTCACGATCAAGAGCGTGCTCGGCATCGTCCGCCCCGACGCCGGCCAGATCTTCGTCGACGGGCAGGAGGTCACGCGGGCGTCGGGCCGCGCGCGCGAGCAGATGCTGCGCAAATTCGGCATGCTGTTCCAGGGCGCGGCGTTGTTCGACTCGCTGCCGGTCTGGGAGAACGTCGCCTTCGGCCTCATCCAGGGCCGCGGCATGGGGCGAAAGAAGGCGCGCGACGTCGCCATAGAGAAGCTCGCCAAGGTGGGGCTCGGGCCGGAAGTCGCCAACCTCTCGCCGTCGGAATTGTCGGGCGGCATGCAGAAGCGCGTGGGCCTGGCGCGCGCCATCGCCTCCGACCCCGAGATCATCTTCTTCGACGAGCCGACCACCGGCCTCGACCCCATCATGGCCGACGTCATCAACGACCTCATCGTCTCCACCGTGAAGGACCTCGGCGTCACCGCGCTCTCCATCACCCACGACATGGTGAGCGCCCGCAAGATCTCCGACCACGTCGCCATGCTCTACAAAGGCAAGATCATCTGGGAAGGCCCGACCGCGCAGATCGACGCCTCGGGCAACCCCTACGTCGAACAATTCATCCACGGCTCCGCCGAAGGCCCGATCAAGATGGAAGTGAAGGCGTAGAGGTCTTTCTCTTACTCCGCCGCCTTGCGGGGGAGGGGGACCGCGTAGCGGTGGAGGGGGAAGCTGCGGCGGAGAAGAACGCGCTTTCGAGTCCTCCGTCACCCCCTCCGTCATTCGCGGCTTCGCCGCGCCTGACACCTGCCCCGCAAAGCGGGGGAGGAAGTTCGCCCTTGACCCGCGTGGTATAGTCGAATCATGGCCAAATCTTCCGTCTCCTTCACCTGTCAGTCCTGCGGCGCGGTCCATTCGAAATGGTCGGGCAAGTGCGAGGCGTGCGGGGGATGGAACACGATCGTGGAGGAGGGTGCGGCGCCTCCGATCGGCGGCGCCGCGCGGCCGCGGCTCAAGGGCCGCCGCTTCGCGCTCGAGGATCTGAAGACGCAGGAAGATGCGCCCCCGCGCCGCGCCACCGGCATCGCGGAGTTCGACCGTGTCTGCGGCGGCGGGCTGGTGCCGGGCTCGGCGCTGCTCATCGGCGGCGATCCTGGTGTCGGCAAGTCCACCTTGATCCTTCAGGCGCTGGGCGAATATGCGAAGGCGGGCGGCAACGTCGTCTACATCTCCGGCGAGGAGGCGATGGCGCAGGTACGACTGCGGGCCGAGCGCATGGGCCTCTCCGATGCGCCGGTGCAGCTCGGCTCGGCGACCTGCGTCGAGGACATCCTCGCCACCATCGACGGCGGCCGGACGCCCGACATCATCGCCATCGATTCCATCCAGACGATCTGGACGAGCGCGCTCGAAGCCGCCCCCGGCACCATCGCGCAGGTGCGCACCGCCTCGTTCGATCTCGTGCGCTACGCGAAGGCGTCGGGCGCGGCGATCCTGCTCATCGGCCACGTCACCAAGGAAGGCCAGATCGCGGGGCCCAAACAGGTCGAGCATCTCGTCGACGCGGTGCTCTATTTCGAGGGCGAGCGCGGCCATCATTTCCGCATCCTGCGCTCCGCCAAGAACCGCTTCGGGCCGACGGACGAGATCGGCGTGTTCGAGATGACGGGCCAGGGCCTCGCCGAAGTCGCAAACCCGTCGGCGCTGTTCCTGGGCGACCGCAACGCGACCTCGCCTGGGGCTGCGGTCTTCGCCGGAATCGAAGGCACGCGGCCGCTGCTGGTGGAGGTGCAGGCGCTGGTCGCCGCCGCCGGCTACGGCACGCCGCGCCGCGCGGTGGTGGGCTGGGATTCCGGGCGGCTGGCGATGATCCTCGCCGTGCTCGACGCCCGCGCCGGGCTTGGATTGAGCGGCCACGATGTCTATCTGAACGTCGCCGGCGGGCTGAAGATCGGCGAGCCGGCGGCCGATCTCGCGGCGGCGGCCGCGCTGATTTCCTCCTTCTCCGGCAGGGCTTTGCCCAAGGATTGCGTGTTCTTCGGCGAGATCAGCCTGTCGGGCGATGTCCGCCCGGCGCCGCAGGCCGAGCTTCGCCTCAAGGAAGCCGCGAAGCTGGGCTTCAAACGCGCGCTGGTGCCGCAAGGAACGAAGTTCGAGGGCCTGGCGCTGCGGCAGATCGGCAACGTGGCGGAACTCGCCGCCTTCGCGGGCGGCGCGGCGCAGCCGGAAAGGCGCCTGGGCGTAGTAGAATAGCGGCGTAGTAGAGTCAGAGGCGTCGTGCAGCAGGACGCGTGGGTGAGTAGGAATCGATGGACCTTCACTTCAACTTCGTCGATCTGATCGTGGTCCTGGTCGTGCTGGTGTCGGCGGGTTACGCCACCTGGCGCGGCTTCGTGCGCGAGACGCTGTCCGTCTTCGCCTGGGTCGCGGCGGCGTTCGCCACGCTCTATTTCGGCCCCGGCGCGGCGCATCTGCTGGAAGACAAATTCTCGCCCGCGCTGCTCGGCTTCGTGCTGGGCTATCTGGGCGTGTTCCTCTTGGTGCTGATCCCGCTCTCCTTCATCTCTTTCCGGTTCGCGGAAGGCGTGCACCGCTCGCCCGTCGGCGCGGTCGACCGCTCGCTGGGCGCGGCTTTCGGCATCGTGCGCGGGCTCGCCATCGTCGGCCTCGCCTACATCATCTTCACCAGCGCGGTGGAAACCCATAAGCAGCCCGAAATGCTGGTCCATGCCCACACGCTGCCGATCATCCAAAGCGCGGCCCAGGTGCTGTTTGCCCTTGTCCCGGGTGGGGACAAAAGCCACGCGCAAACCGCGCTGCCGGCGGCGCAACCGCAAGCCTCCACGGCAGACGTGCCGGTTCCCAAGCCCAATCCGCGGGCAGGTTCCCAGAAAACATCCCAGAAACCCGCCAAGCACGACAAAAAGGGCTATGGCGCCCGCGACCGCCGCGCGCTAGACAACCTCATCCAACAGACCGGCGGCCAGAAGCCATGAGCGCAGCGCAACGCGAATTGCCCTTTCCCAAGCGCAATCGGGCGAAGTGTGCAGCGGTTCGCCCGCAAAATTGCGCGCCAGAAAACTTCGACGACGCATTCCACGAGGAATGCGCCATCTTCGGCATCTTCGGCCATGCCGACGCCGCCTCGCTCGCCGTGCTCGGCCTGCACGCGCTCCAGCATCGCGGCCAGGAGGCGAGCGGCATCGTCACCTTCGACGCCGGCCATTTCATCGCCGAGCGCCACAAGGGCCTCGTCGGCGACATCTTCGGCGGCCGCAACACCAAGCGCGTCGACGGCCTCAAGGGCCACGCCGCTGTCGGTCACAATCGTTACTCCACCGCGGGCGGCTCGGGCGAGCGCAACATCCAGCCGATGTTCGCCGATCTCGCCGGCGGCGGCCTCGCCATCGCCCATAACGGCAACCTCACCAATGCGCGGGGGCTTCGCGACGCGCTGGTGAAGGAAGGCGCGATCTTCCAGTCGACCTCGGACACCGAAGTGATCCTGCACCTCGCCGCGCGCAGCAAGGGCGCGATGGTCGAGCGCCTGATCGACGCGCTGCGCCAGGTCGAGGGCGCCTATTCGCTGGTCGGGCTGACGTCCAAGAAGCTGATCGGCGTGCGCGATCCTTATGGCGTGCGCCCGCTCGTCATGGGCAAGGTGGGCAACGCTTATATCCTCGCCTCGGAGACCTGCGCGCTCGACATCATCGGCGCGGAATTCGTCCGCGACATCGAGCCCGGCGAGATGGTGGTCATCACCAAGGACGGCATCGAGTCGCTGCATCCCTTCGCCAAGCACGCGCAGCGCTTCTGCGTCTTCGAATACATCTATTTCGCGCGGCCGGATTCCAACGTCGAAGGCCGCAACGTCTATGAGGCGCGCAAGCGCATCGGCGAGGAGCTGGCGGAGGAGAATCCGGTCGAGGCCGATCTCGTCGTGCCGGTGCCCGATTCCGGCGTGCCGGCCGCGCTCGGCTACGCGGAGGCGTCGGGCATCCCGTTCGAGTTCGGCATCATCCGCAATCACTATGTCGGGCGCACCTTCATCGAGCCGCAGCAGGGCATCCGCGACTTCGGCGTGCGCCGGAAGCACAATCCCAACCGCGCGATCCTCAAGGGCAAGCGCGTGGTGCTGATCGACGATTCCATCGTCCGCGGCACGACCTCCAAGAAGATCGTGAAGATGATGCGCGACGCCGGCGCGGCCGAGGTCCATTTCCGCGTCGCCAGCCCGCCGACGACCCATTCCTGCTTCTACGGCGTCGACACACCGTATACGGACGACCTTCTCGCCCACCGCATGGATGTCGAGGCGATGCGCGAATATATCGGCGCCGACAGCCTCGCCTTCGTCTCCATGCAGGGCCTCTACCGCGCCATGGGCGAAACCGGCCGCGATCCCAAGAAGCCGCGCTTCTGCGACGCCTGCTTCTCCGGCGACTACCCCATCGGCCTCACCGACATGACCGGCGGCCCCGCCACGCGGCAACTCTCGCTGCTGGCGGACGTGGCGTAGTACGCGACCGCGTGTGTCATGACCCGCCGGAGTGCGGGCCACCCAGGTGACGCAAGCGCGACCTCAAAAGTGGATTCTCCGAATGTCCTTCAATCTTCCACGCTATTGCAGGCTTCACCTGGGTGGCCCGCATTCGCGGGCCATGACACGAAGTTGGATTTGAAATGAGCGCGCCCCCGGAAGACCGCATCGTCCTTGTCACCGGCGCCTCGCGCGGGGTCGGCCGCGCGGCGGCGAAAGCGCTCGCGGAGGCCGGCGCGCATGTCATCGCGCTGGCGCGCACCGTGGGCGGACTGGAGGAGCTCGACGAGGAGATCCAGAAGGCGGGCGGCAGCGCCACGCTCGTGCCGCTCGATTTGCGCGACACCGCGGCGCTCGACCGTCTCGGCGCATCGATCTTCGAGCGCTGGGGCCGGCTCGACGGATTCTTCGGCAATGCCGGCCAGCTCGGGCAATTGTCCCCGCTCAACCATCTCGATCCCAAGGTCTTCCAGGAAGCGGTGGACGTGAACGTCATCGCCAACTACCGGCTGATCCGCTCGCTCGATCCGCTGTTGCGCCGCTCCGATGCCGGCCGCGCGCTGTTCGTCACGAGCGGCGCCGCGCGCAAGCACACGCCGTTCTGGGGCGCCTATGCCGTGACGAAGGCCGCGCTCGAATCGCTCGCGCTCACCTACGCGGCCGAATGCGAAGGCACGAATGTCCGCGTGAACCTGCTCAGCCCCGGTCCGTTGCGCACCAGGATGCGCGCCAAAGCCATGCCCGGCGAAGACCCCGGCACGCTCCAGCCGCCCGAGACCGTCGCGCCGCTGATCGTGGAGCTGCTGTCGCCGGGATGCACCAAGCACGGCGAGATCGTGGAATACCGGCGCTAGCTCAGGTCGGCGGCACGAACACGGTGCCGAATGCGATGTCGCGCGGCTTTCCATCTGTCCCCAGAGCGATCTCCATCCACCAGTCTTCGGGTCCAGTGTGCCCGCTTACGGCGAGGCAATCGGCCCGCTTCGTCTCGCAAGGCTTGATCTCTTCGATCGTGCCGGGGTCCAGGCTCGCCAGCGTCTGGCGCGCCGTTGCGCATGTCTCTTTCAAGTTGCCCTGGCAGGCGAGGGTGAAGGGCAGCGTCTTGGCCGCGCCATGCGCGTCCGCGAGAACCGCCAGCAACGCCGTCGTGCCGCGGCTTGCGTCCTCCGCCGACGGCGCGGTGAAGACGTTCGTCGCGCCGGTGCTGCGCATGAAGTCCGGAGCAATCGGCGTGCGCGCGCAGTCGCCCTTGGCGAGGATGAAGGCGCTACGGGGCGAGCGGTCCGTCACGGCGTAGGGCGTGGTATTGGATGGCGTGCCGGTCGCGTCCGTGCGGAAGCCGATATGGACGGTCTCGACAGTGCAGATATTGACGCCCCCGCCCGCCGGCGCGGGTCGCGCGAACAGCACGATCCCACCCACACCGCCGCCGAGCCAGACGGCTGAATACATCGTCTTGGCGATGAAGTCGGTACCGCTCACCCCCGCGAACCGGGCGACCTCCTGAGGCGGCATGGCCCAGAGCTGTTCGGATGTGCGCGTCGTGTCGCCGCCGGCGGTTTCGGCCGTCGCCAAGGCGAGCATCGCGGCCAATACGAATTTCATGGCGTCCCCCGTTTGGACGAAGATTCGCCCAAGAGTGCGACTTTCTCGGGGCGAACCTCATATGTCTCCCCCGCCTACGCCAAGGCTGCGGCGTGCGAACGCTCGGCCGTGCGCGTGAACCTGCTCAGCCCCGGCCCCTTGCGCACCAGGATGCGCGCCACGCGGTCCTTCTTCCTCCCCCGCTTTGCGGGGGAGGTGGATGGCGCGGCGAAGCCGCGACAGACGGAGGGCGCGCGTGGGACCGGGAAGAACTAGCCTTGCACCGCCGCAACCACCCCCTCCGTCGTTCGCGGGCAAGCCCGCGCCCGACACCTCCCCCGCAAAGCGGGGGAGGAAGAGGAAGTAGGATCAAAGGCTTACGGAAATTCCCATCTTTCTCGAAAATACCGCTTGCAATCCTGAGGTGCGGGTTCTACTTCTAGGCGTGGAACAGAACAAAAGGTGAAATCTGTGCTTTGACGCCACCGCAAGACCATACAGGTGAGGGTGCAAGCTTGCGTGCATCCGTGCCTCGGACGGAAAGCCGAAACCAGGTCAAAACCGGGGAAGGCGCGTCCAGGCCAAGACCGCAGAGGTTGAACCGAGCGCGCCGCGACGTCGAAAGACGTACGAGGCCGGCTGAATAAAGCGATGGAAACCGGGGAAGAGGCTCAGGATCGCGATGGGACGTCGTCGCGAAACCGGGCCTTTTTTCTATAGGCGTGGACGGTGATCGATTGGAACACAAGCCTCTGTGTCATGCCCGCGACTGCGGGCCACCCGGTGAGGCCTGTTTGTTCATGAAGATCTATGTTTGCCCTCTCTGCGTCTCTGCGGCTCTGCGTGCAAAAAAGATTCACGCAGAGCCGCAGAGACGCAGAGGATTTGCCCTGAACGGCGCAACACTGTGCAACTCCACCTGGGTGGCCCGCATTCGCGGGCCATGACACCGAGTTTGGTTGTTACGAGTCGAAGGTATTCTCTACTTGTCCGCGAACGGGTTCTTCGAGTTGCGCAGGGAGAAGCGGATCGGCGCGCCGCCGAGGTCGAAGGCGCCGCGGATCGAGTTGCGCAGGTAGCGCTGGTAGGACTCCGGCACGGCGTCGAGTTGGGTGCCGAACAGCGCGAAGGTCGGTGGGCGCGATTTGGCCTGGGTCATGTAGCGGATGCGCACGCGCCGTCCGTTCACCGCCGGCGGCGGGTTGCGCTTGAGCACGCCTTCGAGGAAGCGGTTCAACTGCCCCGTCGAGACGCGCGTGTTCCACGCCTTGTCCGCCGCGGCGATGGCGGGGGCGAGGCGGTCGAGCCCCTGTCCGGTGCGCGCCGACACCGCGACGAGCGGCGCGCCCTCGACTTGCGGCAGCAGCTTGTCGAGCTGCTTGCGGAAGCGGCCCATGGCGCCGGCCTTGTCGTCCTCGAGGTCCCATTTGTTCAGCGCGAAGACGATGGCGCGGCCCTCGCGGGCGATGAGATCGGCGATGGTGAGGTCCTGCTTCTCGAAGGGCTGCATCACGTCCATGACGACGACGACGCATTCGGCGAAGCGGATGGCGCTGAGCGTGGAGCCGACGCTCATCTCCTCCAAGACCTCGCCCGCCACGCGCGCCTTCTTGCGCAGGCCCGCGGTGTCGTGGAGCAGGATCTCGCGGCCGATGATCGCAGCGCCGGCAGGCCACATCGCCCGCACCGCGTCGCGGGTGATGCCGGCTTCGGGGCCGGTGAGCGAGCGCTCCTCGCCCAACAGACGGTTGAAGATGCTGGACTTGCCGACATTGGGCCGCCCCACGATGGCGAGCTTGAGCGGGCCGTCGGTTTCTTTCGTTTCCTCCGGCTCCTCGCTCTCCTCGCCGAAGGGTGCGATCGCGTCGGCCAGCTCTTCCATGCCGGTAGCATGCTCGGCGGAGAGCGCGATGGGCTCCCCGAAGCCGAGCGCGGTGGTTTCCGCGACGTTGGGTCTGACGCGGCCTTCGCATTTGTTGCCGACGAGGATCACGGGCTTGCCGGATTTGCGCAGCGCGTCGGCGATGATCTCGTCGCCCGTCGTGACCCCCGCCCGCGCGTCGATGACGAAGACGCAGACATCGGCGTCCGCTATGGCGGTCTGCGTCTGCTTGGTCATGCGCGTGGGCAGGCTGCCCTCCGCGCCGCTCTCGAAGCCGGCGGTGTCGATCAGGTGCAGCGCCATGTTGCCCAGGCGCACCTCGACGTCGTGGCGGTCGCGGGTGACGCCCGGCGTGTCGTGGACGATGGCGAGCTTCTTGCCCGCCAGCCTGTTGAACAGGGTCGACTTGCCGACATTGGGGCGCCCGACGATGGCGACCTTGAGCGCCATCGCGGGGCTCAGCGCAGCGCCACGAGCTGCGCGTCACTCGTCAGCATGTAGATCGTGCCGTTGGCGACGACCGGCGAGATCAGCACGCCGCCCGGGATCTCCATGCGGCCCGTGAGCTGGCCGGTATAGGGCGAGAGCGAGGCCGCCGTGCCGTCCGACGACACGATCACCAGCCGGTTGGAGACCAGGATCGGTCCCGACCAGATGATCGGATGGTCGCGGCTGTCCGGATCGCGCCAGCGCGGCAATTGATGCGCCCACTTGATGCGGCCGTCCTTGCGCGAAAGGCACAGCACCTGGCTGTCGGTGGTGAGCACATAGAGGAAATCGCCCGCGGCCCAGGGAGTCTGGATGCCGCCGATGTCGCGGCTCCAGGCGCGGTCGCCGGTGTTGAGGTTGATCGCGACCATGATGCCGGAATGGCTGATGGCGAAGACCATGTCGCGGTCGATGACCGGACGGCCGGCGATGTCGTCGAGTTCGGAGAGCGCGGTGACGGTGCCGTTGCGCGACAGCATGTCGTTCCAGGCGATGCGGCCGGAATCGACGTTCATCGCGTAGAGCTCGCCGGAAGTGTAGGGCACGATGACGACACTGCCCGACACCGCGGCGCTGGTGCTCTCCAGGATGCCCGCGGATTCGGTGATGCCCTGGTTGTCCCAGAGCTGGCGGCCGTCTTCCTGCGCCAGCGCGAAGAAGTGGTTGTCCTGCGTGGAGACGAAGATGCGCCCGCCATTGGCGACCGGCGCGTTCACGATCGGAACGCCGAGATTGATCTTCCAGAGCTGCTTGCCGTTGGAGGCGTCGAAGCAGAACACGTCGCCGAAGCCGGTGGTGACGAAGAGCCGGCCTTGGTCGCTCGCCACGCCGCCGCCGAAACCCTTCGCCGGATCGATGGAGTGATCGGAGCCGAACATGCCGAGCCACGGCCCGTCGCCGCCCGGCGGCGCGAGTTCCTTGTCCCAGAGCGGGCTGCCGTTGGAGGCGTTGAACGAATAGATGTGCGCCTCGGCATCCAGCACGAAGATGCGTCCACCCGCCACGATCGGCGGCGCGGTGAGGCGCGAATCCGCGTCGGAGCCCTTGCCGGTCTCCTGCGTCCAGGCGAGCTTGAGCCCGCCGTCGGCCGTGAGGTGATACATCGAATTGGCCGCGAAGCCGCCGGGCTCGGGCCATTCGGCGTTTTGATAGGGCGGCGGCAGGATGACTTCGCTCTTCGCCAAATCCGGATCGGGCCTGAGCGCGGAGTCGCTCGACATCACCGAGATGCGCTCGCCCTTCACGTTGGATTTCTTGGGCGCGTTGAACCAGCTCGACGTCACGTCCTGGATGGCCGAGAGCTGTTCGCAGCCCGACAACGCGAATACGGCGCCGAGACAGAACGCGGCGCGAAGCAATACGGATTTCATGGATGGCCTGGAGCGTTCGGATTGGGCGCCACATTCGGATTGGGCGCTTGCGGACCGCCGGGAGCCGCGCCTTGCGGCGCTGCGCCCTGCGCGGCGTTGGGATCGACCGGCATGCCGGTGCGCGGATCGATCGGCTGTTGCTGCTGGTCGGCCGGCGTCTTCGGCGGCTCGGGCACGGCGCCGTAATTTGCGTCGCCGCCGGCCTTGAGGAAGTCGGCCATGTATTTCGCGCGCAGCCTCAGATTGCCGGCCGATTTCGGGCTGGCGCCCAGTGCGGTGTATTCGGCGAGCGCGGCCTTGGTGTTGCCGGCGCGGTAGTCGGAATAGGCGATGATCTCCTGCGCCAGCGGACGCCAGGGGCTGGTCTCGTCGTCGAGCGCGCCCAGCGTCGCCACGACATCCGCGCGCGGCTGGCTGTCGGCGATGCCCCACGCCGCGTGAAGCTTGGCGACGGCGGCGAGCACGGGATCGTCGCCGGCCGCGATCTGCTTGTAGAGGGCGAGCGCATCGCCGCGCTCACCGGACGCCATCGCCGCATCGGCGTGCTGCAGGCGGGCGAGTTCTTTGTAGCCGCTGGGCGCGGTGTCGGCGAGGCGGCCGAACGCGTCCGCTGCCTGGGTGGCCTGGCCCGCATCCATCATGCTCTGCGCGACCGTGTATTGGTCGGAGGCTTTCATGTGCTGCTTCTGGTCGTAGGTTTTCCAGATCTGGAAGCCCGCGGCCCCGATGATGAGGAAGCAAGCGCCGGCGACGACGTAGTCGCCGTATTGTTTCCAAAGCTGGTCGAGCCGCTCTTTGCGGACTTCTTCCTCGACTTCCCGGAAGATGTCGCTCACGTGGGTCCCTTTCGACGCCAGGCTCCTAAAGCCTTGGCCGCGCGATGATTTAGCCGCTCGGGCGGGGCGGCGCAACTCAGGCCCCCGTGAAACCGGGGCAATGCTTAAGCGCGAGCCGGAAGGGCCGAATTCAGGCCGTTTTCTTCATCTCGTAGACATTCTCGCGGCCGGGGAATTCGCGGGCGCGGACGTCCGACGCATAGGCCTTCACCGCCGCCTCGATCTGCGGGCCCAGTTGGGCGTATTGGCGGACGAATTTGGGCGGGTTGGGGTTCAGGCCCAGCATGTCCTCCATCACCAGGATCTGGCCATCGCACTGCGCCGAGGCGCCGATGCCGATGGTGGGGATGGCGATGTCGCGGGTGATCTTGGCCGCCAGAGGTTCGGCCATGCCCTCGAGCACGACCGCGAAGGCGCCGGCCTCGGTCACGGCCTTGGCGTCGGCCTCGATGGCGGGCCATTCGGCTTGCGTGCGGCCCTGGGTCTTGAAGCCGCCGAGCACGTTGAAGGCCTGCGGCGTCAGGCCGATATGGCCCATCACCGGGATGCCGCGCTGGGTGAGGTAGTGGATGGTCTCGGCCAGGCGTGCGCCGCCTTCCATCTTGATCGCGGTGCAGCCGGTCTCTTTCATCACCCGCGCCGCGTTGCGGAAGGCGATCTGCGGGCTCTCCTCATAGGAGCCGAACGGCATGTCGACGACGATGAGGGCATGTTTGGAGCCGCGCATCACCGCCTGGCCGGCGAGGATCATCATCTCCAAGGTGACCGGCACGGTGGACTCCAGGCCGTGCATCACATTGCCCAGGCTGTCGCCGACCAACATGAGGTCGACATGCTGGTCGAGCAGCTTGGCCGTGTGCGCGTGGTAGCAGGTGAGGCACACCACGGGCTTGGCGTTCTTATGCGCGCGGATCTCCGGGACGGTGACGCGCTTGGTCTGGACGACGGCGGACATGGCTACTCCCGCATGGAAGGGACGGGGACTATAGCCCATGCTGCGGGTGCGAAATAGCCCGCACTTTCAACCTCTGGGCGTGAACGGGCGGGTGGACCCGCGGCGCTGGTTCCGCCATAAAGTCATTGACGCTGCGTCGGGTTACGACATGACTGGCCCGAATTACGATATCGATCCCAAGACGCCGGAGCCGCCGCTTCTTGCCTTCGTGCGCGACTATTGGCAGGCCAAGCGCGGCAAGCGCGACATGCCGAGCCGGCGCGATGTCGTGCCCTCCGACATGAAGGCGCATCTGCCGCATATCCTGCTCGCCGACGTTGTCGATCACGGCCACGATTTCCGCTACCGCCTCATCGGCAGCCAGCTCCAGGTCTATTTCGCGGGCAACCCGACGGGCGCACTGATGAGCGAGACGCTCGCCGCGTTCGGCGAGGACACGGTGAAACAGAGCTTGCGCGTCTATCGCACGGTGGTGAACCGCCGCGCGCCGGTGCGCGTGCGCGGCGCCGGTAGCTACTATGCGCAAGGCCCCAAGCTGTTCGACGCGCTGCTGACGCCGCTCTCCGACGACGGCATCGATGCCAGCATGATCCTCGGCACCTTCCTGTTCGAATGGGACCGCCATCTCGAATTCACGCGCCCCCGCGCCGACGATCACGACGAAGCCGCTCTCGCACTCGCGCTTGCCGGCAAGTGAATCGCGATCCGTATCGCGGTTATCGGACAGAAATACACAAAGGCGCGCATCACAGGTTAAGTCCGCCGCAATACGGACAAAGCGAGCCCCCAATCGGGCCGCATTGCAGGAACATGTTGTTCCGCGTCGGGGTTGGGGCCCCACCTAAGTTATTTTCGGAGTCCCATGCCTGATTGCGAAATCCGCCTTCTGGCGGCAGACGGTTCCGTCGCCGAAATCTATGTCACCGCGCTTGCCGACGACGAGGCTGCGATCGCGCACGCCCGATCGTTCAGCGCACGCCATGCCAATGTCGAGATAAGACAGGGCATGCGCGTGGTCTGGCCGCGCCCGGCGTAACCGTTGGAATGCACATTCCTAACGTGAAAAAGCAGAAGGGCCGGTGTGCGAACACCGGCCCTTCGCATTTGTAGTTGGAACGGGAGGATCAGGCCTCTTCGGCTTCTTCCTCGCCTTCGGCCGCGGGGGCCGCGCCTTCCTCGAACAGGGCCTCGGCGCTGGCGTTCGCCTCGACGGCGGCTTCCTCTTCCGGGGACTGCTCGGCCAGCACGTCCTCGCCGCGCGCCTGGCGCTCGGCTTCATCCTCGTTACGCGCCACGTTGATCTGGACGCTGACGCGCACTTCGGGGTGCAGGATGACGCTGACGTTGAACAGGCCGATCGTCTTGACCGCGCTGTCGAGCGCGACCTGGCCGCGGCCCACCGACACGCCGCCATTGGTGATGGCTTCGGCGATGTCGCGCGGAGAGACCGAGCCGTAGAGCTGGCCGCGGTCGCCCGCCTGGCGCAGCAGCGCGAAGCTCTTGCCTTCGAGGCTCTTGGCGACCTTCTCGGCTTCGCCCTTGCGCTCGAGATTGCGCGCTTCGAGCTGGGACTTCTGGGTCTGGAAATATTCGCGGTTGGCCTTGGTCGCGCGCAGGGCCTTCTTCTTGGGCAGCAGGAAGTTGCGGGCGAAGCCGTCCTTCACCTTCACTTCTTCGCCCATCTGGCCGAGCTTTTCGACGCGTTCGAGCAGGATCACTTGCATGGTCTGGCCCTCACTTCACGACGTAGGGCAGCAGCGCCATGAAGCGCGCGCGCTTGATCGCGTTGGCGAGCAGGCGCTGCTTCTTGGTCGACACCGCAGTGATGCGGGACGGCACGATCTTGCCGCGCTCGGAGATGAAACGCTGGAGCAGCTTCACGTCCTTGTAGTCGATCTTCGGCGCGTTGGCGCCGGAGAACGGGCAAGTCTTCTTGCGGCGGAAAAACGGGCGGCGCTGGCCGCCGGCGGCTCCGGAGTGGCTCATTGGACGGCTCCTTCGGCTTCGACCGCGCCCTCGGGCTTGCGGTCTTCGCGCTCGCGCTTGTTCTTGTTCGACGAGGTGTCGAACTGATCGACCTTCACGGTCATGAAGCGCAGCACGTCTTCGTTAATCTTGAGCTGGCGCTCGAGCTCATGCACGGCGCCGGGCGGGGCGTTGAGGTTGAGGAGCACGTAATGCCCCTTGCGGTTCTTCTTGATGCGATAGGCGAGCGAACGCAGACCCCAATATTCCTGCTTCTCGACCTTGCCGCCGTTGCCTTCGACGATGGTCTTGAGGTGGGTTGCGAGCGCGTCCACGCCCTGCGCGCTGATATCCTGGCGCGCGATCAGGAGATGCTCGTAAAGAGCCATATAAGTCCCTTTCCTGGGCTGCGGAACGGACGTGACCGGGAGAGGCCTTCATCCGCTTTGGCTCACGGGGAATACGCACCATGCGCAAAGCCGGAAATCCGGCCCCCCGCGACCGCAGCCGCCTAGAAGGCCGGGCTTATAGGCGAAGGGGGCAGGGGAGGCAAGCTGTTCACAAGCTCCACAAACAAAGGGCGCTGTCGCTCACGGCAGCGCCCTCGTCTTTGCAGCCCGCGCACTTGGCGTCTGGGCCGACAGGCTCGAAGGTTCGGGCCCGTCCTTTGCGCCCTCCGGACCGGAAAGCGTGAACGGATTTTCCCTCCGACGTCCGGTTCCGTCAACGGAAAGAGCTGACAGTTCGTCCCGTTCTCGAACGGAACATCTTTTGGCGTCAGGGCTTTAGGTACTATGAGCGCATTGCCGAACCTGCAGAAAGGCTGGGATTCCGCGCGTCTGCACTTGCGCGATGCATGGTTGTGGGGCGCGCGCACCGATCCGGATTCGGAACGAAAGCGCGTCGAGAAGGCCGCCCGCCGCGCCCAGCTTCGCCGCGATCCCGTGGTTCAAACCTTTCGCTGGATCGCGATACTTGTCGGCGGCGCGTTCGTGGCGCTGCTGATCGCGCTGGCGACGATGGATTGGAATCTGTTGCGTGCATCCGCGGCGCGGTTGGCTTCCGCGCGGCTCGGCCGCCAGGTGAATATCGACGGCGATCTCCATGTGCATATCTGGACGCTGACGCCGCGCGTGGAGGTGAACGGGTTGCGCGTCGCCAATGCCGATTGGGCGGGCGGCGGGGATTTGGCGGATATCGGTCATCTCGTTTTCGACATTCGACTCGTGCCGCTGATCAAGGGGCGCGTGGTCGTCCCGCTGATCGACGTCGAGCAGGCGAAGTTCGATCTCGTGCGCGATCGGGACGGCCGCAACAATTGGACCTTCGGCAGCGCCGAGCCCGACAACGGACCGCTCAATCTGCCGCCGATAAGGCATTTCGTCGTCAAGGACGCGCAGTTGAAGGTCACCGATGAGCGGCGCAAGCTCGTCTTCACCGGGACGATCAATTCCAACGAGAGCGTGAAAGGCAATCGCCGTGGCTTCTGGATGATCGGCGACGGCACGCTCAACACCAATCCGTTCCATGCCGAGGCGCATGGCGCGCCGTTGCTCGATGTCGACGCCGGCACCGCCTATCCCTTCACGCTCGACATTCATTCCGGCGCCACGCATGTGACGGCGGGCGGCTCGATCACCCATCCCTTCGACTTTGGACGCTTGCAGGCCAATGTCGCCTTTAGCGGCCACACGCTTGCCGACCTCTACTACCTCACTGGCCTCGCGCTCCCGAGCACGCCGCCTTATCACCTCACGGCCAAGCTCCGCCGCGCGGGCGAGACCTATCGCCTCGACGATCTCAGGGGCGGCATGGGCAAGAGCGACATCGCGGGCTTCATGCAGGTCGACGCCTCGGGCGCCAAGCCCTATCTCACCGCGAACCTGCATTCGCATGTCGTGAATTTCGACGATCTCGGCTTCCTGTTCGGCGGCGGTCACGGCCGCGCGACATCGGTCAAGGCCGGGCCCGCGCCGCAGGCCAAGGGCGACATCACGGTGGCGAGCGGCGAGCAGCCCGCGACGCTGTTCCTGCCCGACACGCCGCTGGCCGTGGATCGCGTGCGCCAGATGGATGCGCGTGTGCGCTACGACGCCGACCGCGTGGATTCCCGCGACTTCCCGCTCAGGCGCATGAGCGTCAACCTCGCGCTGCAGGACGGCGTGTTGCGCATCGATCCGCTGTCGATGAACCTAGTCCGCGGCCGCATCGACGGCTCGATCAGGATCGACGCGCGCCACGACGTTCCGGCGACCGCCATCGACCTGCGCGTGCGCGACATCTCGCTCCAGCAATTCTTCGCCCAGCAGAACCCGCCGGCCGTCGAGGGCACCGTGATGGCGCGCGCCAAGCTCGACGGCGCCGGCGACTCCGTCCACAAGACGATGGCCAGCGCCAATGGCGCCGTCACCTTCGTCGTGCCGCACGGACAGATGCGCGCGGCCTTCGCCGAACTTCTCGGCATCAACCTGCTGAACGGCGGGATCGAATTGATCACACATGACAAATCGCCGACCCAGCTCCGTTGCATGGTCGCATCGTTCGACGCCCACCAGGGCATCCTGAACACGCGCCGCGTCACGTTCGATACCGACGTCGTCTCGGCGACGGGCAAGGGCAAGATCAACCTGCGCAACGAGACCATCGACTTCCAGCTTTCCGGCGAGCCCAAGAAATTCCGCATCGGCCGCCTCGACGCGCCCATCGATGTCTCAGGCTCGCTGCAGGCGCCGAAGGTCGGCGTCGATGCCGGCAAGGCTTTGCCGCAGGCCGGCATCGGCGTGGCGCTGGGCGCGATTGTCGCGCCGATCGCGGCGCTTCTGCCCTTCGTCAGCCCCGGCCTGGCGGACGACGCCGATTGCGGCGCGCTGATCCGCGAGGCGAAGTTGCGCGGCGCCCCGGTCAAGAAGAACTAGGCATCACGCTGTCGAAGGTGACGAGGCGCTTGATGCGGCCGTCCGCGTCCAACTCGCCGACATCCATCACGTCGCTATAGACCGTGCCGTCGGGCTGCTTGCCGCAACCGGTGAAACGGAAGACCGCGCCAACGCTTTCGACCTTGCTGGTCAGGACCGCGGCATCGCCAGGACGCATCTGCCGGAAAGCGACGATGAACTCGGCCAGCGCATCCGCGCCTGTCACGCTATGCGCGCTCGAGGTGAGCTGGGCATCGGCGGCGATGCAGGATTTGACGAGCGCCGAGATACGCGCCGGGTCCTTCTCGTTCCAGGCGGCGAAATAGGCTTCGACCGCGCGCTGCGCCTCACTCATGACCGGCTCCTGTGCATTCTTCGTCCTAGAGGCTAGAACAGGGCGGGGCCAGTGCGAAGGTGGGAGCGCGAAGGGCGGGGATGGACGAGCGCGCGATATTCGCCAAGGCGGCGTGGCGGCTGATCCCGTTCATGGGGCTGCTCTATGTCGTCAATTTCCTCGACCGGGTGAATGTCGGCTTCGCCGCCCTCACCATGAACAAGGACCTCGGCCTCTCGGCGCACGAATACGGCTTCGGCGCGGGGCTGTTCTTCTTCGGCTATTTCCTCTGCGAGGTGCCGTCCAACGCGATCATGATGAAGGTCGGCGCGCGGCGCTGGATCTTCCGCATCATGCTGAGCTGGGGCCTGATCTCCATGGCGATGGCGCTCGCGCGCACCCCGTTCGAGTTCTACGCGCTGCGCTTCCTGCTCGGCATGGCGGAAGCCGGCTTCTTCCCCGGCATGATCCTTTATCTGACGTTCTGGTTTCCGGCCGCGGCGCGGGCGCGGTTCAACGCGGCGTTCTTCATGTCCATCCTCATCGCCAATGTCATTGGCTCGCCGCTCTCCGGCGCGCTGTTGGGCCTCGGCGGATCGGGCAGCCTGCATGGCTGGCAATGGCTCTTCCTCGTCGAAGGTTTCCCGGCCTGCATCCTCTCCTTCTTCGTGCTGGCCTTCCTGCCGAACGGGCCCCACGACGCGCGCTGGCTGGACGAAGAAGAGAAACGCATCATCGCCGCGGCGCTCGCTCGCGATGCGAAGCCGCATGGCACGATCTGGACAGGCCTGCGCGATCCGCGTGTCTGGGTGTTGGGCGTCGCCGATATCGGCATCATTGTCGCGCTCTACGGCATCGGGCTGTGGCTGCCGCAGATCGTCAAGCCGATGGGTTTCAGCAATCTCCAAACCGGCTTCGTCGTCGCCGCGCCCTATGCGTTCGCCATGGTCACCACGCTGGCCTGGGCCTATTCGAGCGACGTCCGCAACGAGCGGCGCTGGCATGTCGTGATACCGGCGCTCTTCGCCTCGGCCAGCCTCTTCGCGACCGCCCTCCTCGGCGCCAGCGCGCTTTCGCTGCTGACCTTGACCGCCGCGACCATCGGCATCTATGCGGCGCTGGTTGTGTTCTGGACCTATCCGACCTCCATCCTGGGCGGGACGGCGGCGGCGGCCTCGGTCGCCTTCGTCAATTCCATCGGCAACCTGGGCGGCTTCTTCGGTCCCGACCTGGTGGGCAAGCTCAAGGACTCGACGGGAAACTATTCGGCCGGGATGGCGGTGCTGGCTTCGGGCCTTATCATTACAGCCTTGGTCGTTTTCCTCTTCGCCCGCCGTGTTAGAGTGACGCCGCAAGGATAGAGGTTACGGCATGCGCGGTCTGGTGCTTCTCTGTTGCGTGCTCGGCGCGCTCGCCACGCCGGCGCTTGCCTATCCTTCCGGGGCGGAGGGGCTCGAAACCCGGTTGATGGCAAAGATGGGTCCGGGCGCCAAGGATTGGATCCTCAGACAGGCCGGCCGCATCTCATCCTCGCGCACCATCTCCGACAGCGCCGCGCGCAATGCCGCCCTGCAATATGGCGCGAGCGAGACCGAGGCGGACGCGCTCACCTTCCTCGTCTTGATGCAGGCCGAGCGTTACGCTCATGATTCCGTCAGCAATGTCGCGCAGACCGACATGAGCGAGAGCGCCGCCAGGCAGGATGTGCGCAAGGCGCAGCAGAACAGCGCGATCACCAACTACGCGCAGCAGTCGCAATTGAGCAGCGGCGACCAGCTCGCCAACAGCGCCAACGGCAGCGCTTCGGTGAGTCTCCTTCCCGGCGGCAACAAAAAGCCGCTGACTTTGCGCACCAACGCGCCGACGCCCGACACGCCCGCGCCACCCGGCCTGAATCTCCAGGACGCGATGGACCGCGAGTCGCAGTTGGAAGATCTTGTCGGCGATGCAATGAAGCCCATCGGACCCGCACAGGAAAGCGCCGTGACGGCGCTGCCTTGACAGGCGAGGCCGGTTGGTCTTTGTCCGGCTCATGACACGCGCATTCCTTTTCCCCGGACAGGGCAGCCAGCAGATCGGCATGGGCAAGGCGTTGGCGGACTCTTTCGCGTCCGCCCGCGAAGTGTTCCAGGAAGTCGACGACGCGCTCTCGCAGAAGCTTTCGCAGATCATGTGGGAAGGGCCGGAGAGCGATCTGACGCTCACCGAGAACGCCCAGCCCGCGATCATGGCGGCGAGCCTCGCCATCATCCGCGTGCTGGCGAAGGAAGGCGGCCTCGACCTCGGCAAGCATGCGCGTCTCGTCGCCGGCCATTCGCTCGGCGAATATTCGGCGCTCTGCGCGGCGGGCGCGTTCACGCTCGCCGATGCGGCGCGGCTCCTGAAGGCGCGCGGCCAGGCGATGCAACAGGCGGTTCCGGTGGGCGAGGGCGGCATGAGCGCGTTGCTCGGCGCGGAGATCGATCAGGCCGAAGCGCTGGCCAGGGAATGCGCCGAGGCGACCGGCGGCATCTGCGTCGTCGCCAACGACAATGCGCCCGGCCAGGTCGTGATATCCGGCTCCAGAGCCGCGCTCGATAGGGCGCCCGAGATCGCCAAGGCCAAGGGCATCAAGCGCGCCATGGCGCTGAACGTGTCGGCGCCGTTCCATTCGCCGCTGATGCAGCCTGCCGCCGACAAGATGCGCGAGGCGCTGGCCCAAGTGACGATCCGCCCGCCGCTCGTGCCGGTCGTCGCCAATGTCACGGCGGCGGAAACCGCCGAGCCGGAAACAATCCGCCGCCTGTTGGCGGAACAGATAACGGCGCGCGTGCGTTGGCGGGAGAGCGTGCTCGCGCTCAAACCGCTGGGGATCGACACCACCGTCGAAGCCGGCGGCAGCAAGGTTCTCACCGGCATGGTCAAGCGCATCGACAAGGATCTGCAGACCGTGACGCTCGACACGCCCGCCGAACTCGAAGCCTTCGCGAGGACGCTGTGATGTTCGACCTCTCCGGCAAGACGGCACTCGTGACGGGAGCCAGCGGCGGCATCGGCGGCGCCATCGCGCGCGCCCTGCATGCGCAAGGCGCGTCCGTCGTCCTCTCCGGCACGCGCGCCGACGCGCTCGAATCCTTGAGGAGCGAACTGGGCAGCCGCGCCTTCGCAGCCACCTGCAATCTCTCCGACACCGCCGACGTCGAGGCGCTGCCCAAGAAGGCCGAGGAGGCCGCCGGCGCGCCTATGGACATCCTGGTCAACAATGCCGGCGTCACGCGCGACAATCTCTTCATGCGCATGAAGGACGAGGAGTGGGACCAGGTCATCGCCGTGAACCTCACGGCCGCCTTCCGCCTTTCCCGTGCCGTGCTGCGCGGCATGATGAAGAAGCGCTGGGGCCGCATCGTCGCCATCACTTCGGTGGTGGGCGAGACCGGCAATCCCGGCCAGGGCAATTATGCCGCCGCCAAGGCGGGCCTGGTCGGCATGTCGAAGTCGCTGGCCATCGAAGTCGCCAGCCGCAACATCACGGTTAACTGCGTCGCCCCCGGCTTCATCGCGACGGCGATGACCGACGTGCTCAACGACACGCAGAAACAGGCGATTCTCCCCCGGATTCCCGCGGGTAGAATGGGAACTCCGGCCGAAATCGCGGCCGCCGTGGTCTATCTGGCGAGCGAGGAGGGTGGCTATGTCACCGGTCAAACCCTCCACGTCAATGGTGGAATGGCCATGATCTGACAATGAATTCAAGTGGTTAACCCGCTTGTGGCGGACACCGGGGACGTTGTGCTACCAACACGGACCCTCGGGCGTTGCTACAGGCAGGCCTTGGGGTTCGCCGTGCCCCCGTCAAGACGGCGATGGCAACAACGAGAGGGTCAAAAAAGGCAATGAGCGATATTTCCGATCGCGTGAAGAAGATCGTGGTCGAACATCTGAATGTCGACGCCGACAAGGTCACGGACACTGCGTCCTTCATCGAAGACCTCGGCGCCGACAGTCTCGACACTGTCGAGCTCGTGATGGCGTTCGAAGAAGAATTCGGCATCGAAATTCCCGATGACGCGGCCGAGTCCATCGTGACGGTCGGCGACGCGGTGAAGTTCATCGAGAAGGCGCAGCCCTGACATTGCGCGCGCCTTTCATCCCGTATGCGTAGAGTAGTCGTCACTGGATTGGGTCTTCTCACGCCGCTGGCTTGCGGCGTCGAGGAGACTTGGTCGCGCCTGCTCGAAGGCAAGAGCGGCGCGGGCCCGATCACCAAGTTCAAGGTGGACGATCTGCCCGCCCGCATCGCCTGCCACGTTCCGCGTGGCGACGGCGCCAACGGGACGTTCAATCCCGACCAGTGGCTCGACCCAAAGGAGCAGCGGCGCGTCGACGATTTCATCGTCTACGGCCTCACCGCCGCCCAGCAGGCGGTCACCGATTCCGGCTGGGAGCCAAAGACGGAGGAGGAGCGCTGCCGCACCGGCGTGCTCATCGGCTCCGGCATCGGCGGGCTGGAGGGCATCGAGCAGGCCTCGATCCTCGTCCACGAGAAGGGACCGCGCAAGCTGTCGCCCTTCTTCATTCCTGGGCGGCTGATCAATCTCGTCTCCGGCTACGCCTCCATCCGCCACGGCTTCAAAGGCCCGAACCATGCGGTCGTCACGGCCTGCGCCACCGGCGCGCATGCCATCGGCGACGCGGCGCGGCTGATCATGTTCGACGATGCCGACGTGATGCTGGCCGGCGGCGCGGAAGCCGCCATCTGCCGCATCGGCATGGCCGGCTTCGCCGCCTGCCGCGCTCTCTCCACCGGCTTCAACGACACGCCCGAAAAAGCCTCGCGGCCCTACGACAAGGACCGCGACGGCTTCGTCATGGGCGAGGGCGCCGGCATGGTGATGCTCGAGGAATACGAGCACGCCAAGGCGCGCGGCGCGAAGATCTATGCCGAGGTGGTCGGCTACGGCCTCTCCGGCGACGCCCATCACATCACCGCCCCCGCCGAGGACGGCGACGGCGGCTACCGCGCCATGCTGATGGCGCTGAAGCGCGCGGGCCTCACGGCCGCCGACATCGACTACGTCAACGCGCACGGCACCTCGACGCCGTTGGGCGACGAGATTGAGCTGCGCGCCGTCGAGCGCCTGTTCGGCAACGCCGCGGGCAAGATGTCGATGTCCTCGACCAAATCGTCGATCGGCCATCTCTTGGGCGCCGCCGGCGCGGTGGAGGGCATCTTCTCCATCCTCGCCATCCGCGACCAGATCGTCCCGCCCACCCTCAACCTCGACAATCCGAGCGTTGCGACCGACCTCGACCTCGTGCCCCACAAGGCCAAGAAGCGCGAAGTCAAAGCCGCGCTCTCCAACTCCTTCGGCTTCGGCGGCACCAACGCGAGCGTGATCTTCCAGGCCGTGGATTAACGCAACTCTTGCGATGCCTAGGATGCGCCGTCTCGCGATGATATACTCGCGCGTCTCAAGTCAGTTCCCGCCATGCGCCGTTTCCTGATCATCGTCATCCTGCTTGCGCTGCTTGGCGCGGGAGCCTGGTATTGGGAAGAGGCGAATTATGCCGCGCCCGGGCCGTCACCGCAGGGCGCGGTGGTGCTGATCAAGCCGGGCGAGGGCGTCTCCTCCATCGCGCAGCAATTGCAGACGGCGGGCGTGGTTTCCAACGCCGATCTTTTCCGGCTCGGCCTGCGCATCCGCGGCCAGCAATCCCAGCTCAAGGCCGGCGAGTACTGGTTTCCGCCGCAGGCC
This sequence comes from Rhizomicrobium sp., assembly GCA_036491175.1. Lineage (GTDB taxonomy): Bacteria > Pseudomonadota > Alphaproteobacteria > Micropepsales > Micropepsaceae > Rhizomicrobium. The sequence continues at coordinate 16,011 of DASXCJ010000030.1, read as the reverse complement.
AGCATGGCGAGCGTCGCGGGCATCCTGATCGCGGGCAAATCCATCGAGCACAAGCTCACCGCCGCCGAGGGCCTGACTTCTGACATGATCTACAAGATCGTCGCCGCCGATCCGGTGCTGGTAGGCGATGCGGGGCCGGAGCCGGCGGAAGGCACGCTGCTGCCCGAGACCTATCTCTTCACCCGCGGCATGACGCGCGCCCACATGCTGGCGATGATGGAGACCGCGCAGAAGAAATTCGTCGACGCGCAATGGGACACGCGCGCCTCCGGCCTGCCGGTCAAGACGAAGGCGCAGGCGATCGTCCTCGCCTCCGTCGTCGAGAAGGAGACCGCCATCGCCGAGGAGCGCCGCCACATCGCCTCGGTGTTCGAGAACCGGCTGCGCCAGGGCATCAGGCTCGAATCCGACCCCACGATCATCTACGGGATCACCAAGGGCTATCCCCTGGGCCGCGGCATCCGCGAGAGCGAACTCACCGGCGCCACGCCCTACAACACCTATGTCATCCCAGGCCTGCCGCCCGCGCCCATCTGCAACCCCGGCAAGGACGCCATCGCCGCCGTGCTCGATCCCGAAAATACACAGGACCTGTTCTTCGTCGCCAACGGCAAGGGTGGGCATGTCTTCACATCGAGTTTCGCCGAACATCAAAAGAATGTCGCCCGCTGGCGGCAGGTGGAAAAGGCGCATCATTAAGGTCTAATCTCCTGCCATGGCAGGAATCGCATGACCGTCATCAGCATGACCGGATTCGCCGAGTCGCATGGCGCGAAGGACGCGCTGCGCTGGCGCTGGGAAGTCAAAAGCGTCAATGGCCGCGGGCTGGAACTGCGCCTGCGCACGCCGCCGGGTTTCGACGGCATCGAGGCCGTCGCGCGCACCCTGGCGAACGAGCGCTTCCGGCGCGGCAATCTCCAGGCCACGCTCACCATGGAGCCGCAGGAAGGCACGCGCGGGCTTCGCATCGATCCCGCCGCGCTCGCCGCGGCCGTGCGCATTGCCAGGGAGATCGAGTTGGAGACGGGCCTTGCGCCCGCGCGCGTCGACGGCCTGCTCGCCCTGCGCGGCGTGATCGTTCAGGACGATACGATGCCCAACGATCCCGCCCAGCGCGCGGGCCGCGAAGCCGCGATCCTGGAAAGCCTCGCCATCGCCTTCGACGCGCTGAAGCGCGCCCGCCGCAACGAAGGCGCCAAGCTTGCCCAAGTGCTCAACGGCCAGATCGGCGAGATCGATGCGCTGACGCAGGAAGCCGCCACCCGCGCCGCCGGCCAGCCAGCCGCGTTGCGCGAGAAGCTCGCCACGCAGTTGAAGGAGCTGCTCGGCAATTCGCAGTTGCCTGAGGAGCGGCTGGCGCAGGAAGTGGCGTTGCTCGCCACCCGCGCCGATGTGCGCGAGGAGTTGGATCGTCTCGCCGCCCATGTCAGCGAGGCGCGGACCTTGATGGCGTCGGGTGAGGCCATCGGCCGCAAGCTCGATTTCCTGGCGCAGGAATTCAACCGCGAAGCCAATACGCTGTGCTCGAAATCGGCCGACGTGAACCTCACGCGCGTGGGCCTGGCGCTGAAGCACGCCATCGACCAATTCCGGGAGCAGGCCCAAAACGTGGAATGAGCGGGGAGATTCGCCGAAGGGGTTTGATGCTGGTGCTTTCCTCGCCGTCGGGCGCGGGCAAGACGACGCTGTCGCGGCGGTTGCTGGAAACAGATTCGAATATTTTCATGTCGGTTTCGGCGACCACGCGGCCCAAACGTCCGAGCGAAGTAGAGGCAAAGGACTATTACTTTCTGACCACCGACGCCTTCCAGGATTGGCTAGAAAGGGATGCCTTTCTGGAGCACGCGGCGGTTTTCGATCATCACTATGGCACGCCCGCCGAACCCATAGAGACAGCGCTCAATAAAGGGCAGGATGTTCTGTTCGATATCGATTGGCAAGGCACCCAACAGCTCAAGGAAAAGGCGCCCCAGGATGTGGTAAGCATCTTTGTGCTTCCTCCAAGCCATGACGAACTTGAGCGGCGCCTGCGCACCCGCGCACAGGATTCCGATGAAGTCGTGGCTACCCGCATGGCGAAGGCGGCCAGCGAGATGAGCCATTGGCCGGAATATGACTATGTCGTGCTCAACGACGATCTCGTGCGCGCACAGACCAAGGTGCGGTCCATCCTCGATGCCGAGCGGGCGCGCCGCACGCGACTCACTGGCGTCGGTGAATTCGTCGCGGCGTTGACGCGCTAGCAGCGCCGCAATTCATGCGTCCAGCGCGGCGCAGCGATCCGTTTGAATCCCATCGCATCCCAGAATTCGGCGGCGCCAGGCGGGCGGGCGTTGCTGGTGAGCAGATCGGCGCTTTGGAAGCCTTGCGCCATCATCGCGGCGGCGAGCGCTCGGCCCGCGCCTTGTTTGCGCCGGTCGCACAGGACATAGAGGCGGCGCATGCGCATGGCCGGCGCGTCGCGCTCGATCGTCACGCCGCCGATGCCGATGAGCGTGCCGCCGTCGAAGGCGGCGAAGAGCGCTTCGCCGGGCTTGTCGAAGCGTTCGAAGCCGCTTGCCCATTCCTCGACCAGCAGGCCCATATTGCGGATGCCGTCGCGGTCCGCTTCCTCGCGCAGAGTCTGGATGTCGAGCGGGAGCTGGACCACCCGCTCGACGCGGATCACGGCGCCGCGATCCGGTAGACGCGCGCCGCCGTGCCGCTGAACAGGGCCGTCTTCTCGTCCGCCGAGAAGTTCATGGCGATGCGCTTGAACGCGTTCCACAGACCCGCATAGTCCGCGCCGAAACGGTCGACGGGGAAGTTGCTTTCGAACATGCATCGCTTGGGTCCGAAAGCCTCGATGCAGGTTTCGATATAGGGCCGCCACTCGCCGGCGAGCTGGCCGGAGGAGGGCAGCGGCTCGGCCATGCGCTTGCGCCAGCCGGCGAATGGCATGGGCAGGCCGCCGAGCTTCACCACGACATTCTCGTGCTTGGCCAGCGCCCGGATGTTGCCGCGCCATTCATCGAAGCGCTCCTCGCGCTTGCCGGCATAGCGGCCGACGCCCAGCGGCGTGCCGACATGATCGAGCACGATGGTCGTCTCCGGGAAGGCGCGGGCGAGGTCGATCAGGTCGGGAAGCTGCGGCTCCAGCAGCCAGGCGTCGAAGGAGAGACCGAGCTTGTGCAGCACCTTGAAGCCTTCGCGGAATTTGGTGTCGCGATAGAGGCCGGCGGGCACGCGGCCGGCAAGCGGGCCGAGCACGCTCGCGTCGTCGTCATGGCTCGCGCTCTGGCGGATGCCGCGGAAACGCCCATGACCGGCGCCGATATGCGCGCGCAGCACGTCCTCGACCACGCCCGGATCCTGGCGCAGATCGGTATGGCCGACGATGCCCGCGCAGGCGCGCACCGCGCCGTAGATATTGCTCGCCGTCATCGCGGCGATGCCGTTGACGAATTCCGTCTCGCCCACTGAGCGCAAGGCGTCCGGCCCGTCGGCGCGATACATGGCGCCGCATTCCATGTAGACGGTGGCGCGGACGTTGTGGCCGCTGTGCAGATCGGCCAGCAATTCGTCGAGCAGATAGCGTGGAATCTCGCGGATGATATCCATGAAGCCGTGCTCGATCGGGGGCAGGTTGCGCAGCACCTCCGTCGGCCGGTCCCACAGATGATGATGCGGATCGACGATCGGCAATTCGGGTTCAAGGATCGGTTCGGGCAAGTCAGCCTCCGGCTTGGGCGATGACGAGACGATAGCCGAAGTCCATTTCGGTTTCACCCAGTACCCCGCCGTAGCGCCGCGCCCATGTCCCATCCTGGAGATCGCTGCGAAGCCGGGCGAGTGACGGCTCGGGATCGTCCACCAGCGAGAAGAACGAGATCGCGGCGCGCACATTCGGATCGAGATAGCGTTCCGGCCGCCGCCAATAGGCGCAAAGGAAGCCGTCGGTACAGTCGCGCGGCACGGGCACCGGCACGATGCGCAGTTCTCCAAACACCGCGCGCGCCGTCTCCATCGCCAGAAGCGGCCTCATATGCGGGCGCGCGTCGGGGAAATAGTCGATGAGCCAGAAGTCATGCGTGCTGCCGTCATGATCGAAAAAGACGCATGGTCCGCGCGATACGCGCTTCATCTCGCGCAAGCCGGCTTCGAGGCCGGCCCAATGATGCGTGGTGAGGAAGGCCGTTGCGGCGTCGAAGCTCTTGTCGGGGAAGGACAGGTGCTCGGCATAGCCCTGGATCGCTTTCGCCACGCCGGGCGGGCGTTGGGCGATCATCGTCGCCGACGGCTCGATGGGCGTTATGCGGCGGCCCCGCGATTCATAGGAGCCCGCGCCAGCGCCGATATTGATCACGGTTTGCGCATCGCCCAACGCCGCTTCGATCAGCGCCGCGATACGCGGATCGGGCTTGCGATAATCCGCATAGCCCTTTCCGATCGTATCGTAGAGCGTGCTCAAGGCGTCAGGATCACGCGGCCGGTGATCTTGCCGTTGACAAGGTCTTCCAGCGCGGCGTTCGCCTGGTCGAGCGGGCGCTTGGTGTAGGGGATCGGGTCCACTTTGCCCGCGCGCACCAGCTCCATCATCTCCTTGGTGTCGTCGAGCGAGCCGACCATGGAGCCGCCGATGGAGATCGTGCGGAACGGGAACATGGGCAGCGGCATCGCCATCGCGCCGCCGAACAGGCCGACGATGATGATCTTGCCGCCGCGCCGCACCGTCTGGCTCGCGAACGCGAACGTCTTCTCCGAGCCGACGAAATCGACCACGGCATAGGCGCCGCCGCCGGTCTCCGTCATCAGGCGCTTGGCTTCGCCGTCGACCTTGGTGTTGTAGGTGGCGGACGCACCGGCCTTCTTCGCCGCTTCGAGGCGGCCGTCGTCGATATCGGCCGCCAGAGGGCCTTTTCCGAACATGGCTTTCGCGAATTGCACGCCCATCATGCCGACGCCGCCGACGCCCAAGACCAGCACTTGGTCCTTCGGGCCAAGCTCGCCGACCTTCTTCATCGCGGCATAAGCCGTCACGCCAGAGCACATATAGGCCGCGCCCAGCGCCGGATCGGTCTTGCCGTAGTCGATGAGGTATTTGGGATGCGGCACCATCACATGGGTCGCATAGCCGCCCGGGCATCCGTTGGAACAGCCGAGCTGGCGCGGACCGCCGACGCAGATATTCTCCTCGCCGCGCAGGCAGGAGGCGCATTTGCCGCAGCCGATCCAGGGGAAGGCGGCGTAGCGCGCGCCGACCTTGATGTCGCCCGCGTCGGGGCCGACGGCGATCACTTCACCTTCAATCTCGTGGCCGAGCGTATGCGGCAGCTTGATGTTCGCCATCGGCAGCTTGTTGCCGCCGCCGAGATCGAAATAGCCGTCATGGATATGCACGTCGCTATGGCAGACGCCGGCATTGTGCACCTTCAGCAGCACTTCGGTGCCCTGCGGCGACGGTGTCGGGATTTCGATCGATTGAAGCGGCTTGCCGAACTCCACGATGGCTTCACTGCGCATTCCTGTCTCCCGGTTTGGTGATCTTTTGTCACTGTGGCATGCTCCCCGCGCCGCCTCAACCGAGCCGGCTTTCCCACACAAGGATTGGCGTCATGAAAGCCCCCCTGCTCGCGGCGATGCTCCTGCTATCGCCGGCGATGGCCCTTGCCGCCAGCCCGTTCGACGGCACCTGGAAGATCGACACCGGCACGGCGCAGGCGCCCGACAAGCCCAACGTGTTCCTGCTGCAAGCCGGCGTCTATTCCTGCCGCAGCTGCGCGGCGCCCTTCACGGTCCCGGCGGACGGCGCGCCGCACGCCATCGGCGGCAATCCCTATGTCGACAGCGTGGCGGTCAGGATCGTCGATCCGCGCACCGTCGTGGAGACCGACACCAAGGGCGGCAAGACGATGTTCACCTTCACGATGACCGTATCGCCCGATCGCCAGACGATGACCACCGTCTTCACCGACAACAGCGCCGCCAATGGCGTGCCCGCCGGCGGCACCATCGTGCAGGAGCGCAAGAAGATGGCGCCGGCGGGATCGCATCCTGTTTCCGGCGAGTGGCGCGCGACGAAATATGAAGGCTTCTCGGACAGCGCGATCGTCTTCACGCTGAAGTTGGACGGCGACGGTTTCTCGTTCTCCCAGCCGACCGGCCAATCCTATACGGCAACCCTCGGCGGACCGGCCGTGCCGTATGTCGGCGATGCCGGCATTGCCACGGTCTCGGTGGCGCGGTCGGGCCCGGACGCCGTCGTGGAGACGGATATGCGCGACGGCAAGGTCGTTTCGACAAACACGTGGTCGACGAAAGACGGCAAGACCATGATGGTGGTTTCCGTCGATGCCATGCGCAACAGCACCCAGAGCTTCACGGCCCTGCGGCAATAGCCGCCTGAAGCTGCCGCGCAAGGCTGGCGAAATCGGCGACGGTGAGCGTTTCCGCGCGCGCCGTGGGATCAAGCCCCGCCGCGCGGATGAAGGCTTCGGTGTCGTCGGGCGCGAGCACTTTCAGGCTCTGGCGCAGCATCTTGCGGCGCTGGCCGAAGGCGGCGGCGGTGACCTTCTCCAGCACCGAGAGTTCGGCGGGCGCGACCGGCTCGGCAAGCGGCTCGATGCGCACGATGGAGGAGGTCACTTTCGGGGGCGGCGTGAAGGCCTTCGGGCTGACGTCGAACAGGATCTTCGCTCTTGTGCGCCATTGGGTGAGGATCGACAGGCGGCCATAGGCCTTGGTGCCGGGCTGAGCGACGAGACGCTCCGCCACCTCGCGCTGGAACATGAGCGTCGCGCTTTTCCAAAACTGCGGACCGGTCAGCCATTTCACCAGCAACGCCGAGCCGATATTGTAGGGCAGGTTGGCGGCGATACGGACCGGTTCGTGGAAGCGCTTGGCCTCGTCGATTTCGAGGGCGTCGGCGGAGAAGATTTCGAGCCGCCCAGGAAAGGCCGCGGCGATCTGCTCCAACGCGGGCAGACAGCGCGCGTCGCGTTCGACGGCGACGACTTTCGCCGCACCCTCCATCAGCAGCGCGCGCGTCAATCCGCCTGGACCTGGGCCGATCTCGTAGATCGTGGAATCGTCGAGGGGGCCTGCGGCGCGGGCGATCTTACGGGTGAGGTTGAGGTCCAGAAGGAAGTTCTGGCCCAACGATTTCTTCGCCGCCAGGCCATAGGCCGCGATGATGTCGCGCAGGGGCGGAAGCGGATCGGCGGAAGCGTCAGCGCCCGCTGTATTAGTGTTCTCTGGCATCGGCGATCTCCGCGGCCATCCTGATCGCGGCGATCATGCTGCGCGCATCCGCCTTTCCCGTGCCGGCGATGTCGAGCGCCGTGCCGTGATCGGGCGAGGTGCGCACGATCGGCAGCCCGAGCGTGACGTTGACGCCCTCCCAGAAGGCCAGCGTCTTGAGCGGGATCAGCGCCTGGTCGTGATACATGCACAGCGCCGCGTCGTAGCGCGCGCGGGATTCCGCGTGGAACATGGTGTCCGCCGGCAACGGCCCAAGCACGCTGTGCCCAAAGCCGCGCAGCGCTTCGCAGGACGGCGCGATGGTGTCGCGCTCCTCCAGTCCCAGCTCGCCTTCCTCGCCGGCATGCGGATTGAGGCCGGCGACGGCCAGCCGTGGATCGGCGATGGCGAAGTCCCGCCTGAGCGCGGCGAGGACGATCTCGCCGGTCTCCACGATGGCGGTCTTGGTGATGCGCGCCGGCACTTGGCTCAGCGCGATGTGGATCGTCAGCGGAACGACGCGCAGGCCCGGTCCCGCCAGCATCATCACCGCGCGGTCGGCGCCGGTGATCTGGGCGAGATATTCGGTATGGCCTGCGAATTCGAAGCCGCCCTTCAGCAGCGAGGCCTTGTGGATAGGCGCGGTGACGACGGCGCCCGCGGCCCCGCTCATCGCATACTTCACCGCCGTGTCGATGGCGTCGACCACGGCCGGCGTGTTGGCGGGATCGGCTTTGCCCGGTACGGCCTCGGCGGAGCAGCCGCGCGATGCGATCACCGCGTCGCTCGGCACGCCAGGGAACAGCGCGGGGTCGCCGACGAATTTCAGCGGGCGTTCGCCGATGACGCCGCCGAGCGCTTCGTAGGCGCGCAGGGCCACTTCCGGGCCGATGCCGGATGGCTCGCCCATGGTGATGAGAACGGGTGGCCTAGAGCTTCTTGTCTTCGACATCGGCGGTGCGCCTGAGGTCGCGCATATATTGCCGCGAGAAGACGCCCATCTTGTCCTCGAAGAGCTGGTTCTCCACCGAGTCGCGCGTCGGCGCTATCCAGCCGTGCGGCTTCACCACGGCGCGGTCGCAGCGCACGAGGAGCTCGATGCCGGCCGAGGACAGGAGCGGCGCCGTGACCCCGCCGGACGGCGTGTTCTTGATCGCCGACTGCATCTCCGCGCTGAGATCGGCCAGCCGCATCGTGCCGAGATTGAAGACCTGCACGCCTTTCATCTGCTTGGGGATATCGCTCACCATGGCGCAGCTCGTGATGCGCGAGCGCAGCGCCATCGCGGCGTTTCCGGCTTGCTGCACCAGCTCCTTCGGCGGCTTGGCTCCTATCGGCAGCAGCACGCGCATCAGGGCCAGCGAGGACGGATTGGGATCGACGGGGGGCGCGGCGTCCTTCGGCATGTTGGCCGGGCTTTCCAGTCGATCCCGCAGGCCGATGATGTAAAAGCCGCCGACCGAACGGATCGGCTCGCTGACCTCGCCGATGCGCATCTTGAGCAGCGCGTCGTAAATCTCCTTCGGAATCTCGCCTTCCTGGATGATGCCGAGATCGCCGCCCTGCGCCGCGGTCGGGTTCTGGCTGAACTGCCGCGCGATGGTGGGGAAGGGCGCGCCCTGGCTGAGCTGCTCCTTCAGGTTCTGCATGTCCTTCAGGACCTTCGATTCCTGCTCGGGCGAATCGACGGATTCGAAGATCTCGGAGACGGCGAAATGCGGCTTGTTCGCGCCGGCATTGATGCGGCCCATTTCCGCGTCGATCTCTTCCTTCGTCACATGCACGCGGTCGCCATACTGGCCCTGCACCGTCTTGGCCCAGGCGATCTGCGCCGCGATCTGCGCGCGCAAGGTCCCGATCGCGACGTCCGCGCGTGCCAGAAGCCCCTCCAGCTGGCCGGCCTGGAGGTGGTTGTCCTTGACGATGTTCTCGATCGCCTTGTCCACCTCCTCGGCGGACACGGTGATATTGTTCTTCTGCGCCTCCAGAAGCTGCAGCCGCTCGGTCTCGAGCTGCTTGAGGATCTGCGGCCGGATCGCCTTCAACTGCTCATCGGTCGGACGCCCGTTAGACGTCGCCACGAACAGCGCGACGCGCTGGCGCAGATCGTAGGTCGAGATCACGGAATCGTTGACGACAGCGGCCACGCCGTCGGCGCTGTGCGCCGCGGACTCCGCTTGCGCCGCCGCGACTTCGTCGCCGGGCTTGGTGGGGCCAGGTTTGGTAGAAGCCGCCTGTGCGGGCTTCGCGGCCGGCTTGGGCGCGGGCGCGCCGTTGACCGGAATTGAGACAGCGGCGAGCGCGAGCGCGCCGGTCAAAGCGATAAGGAAACGATGGCGAGCGATCACGGAATGCCTAGGCTCTGAGTTTGGGGGCGCATCCGGACCATAAGCAATTTTCCGGCCAGAATCAAAGCGTTGTCGCCGAGAAGATATGGCGGGGGAAGATATCCCCGGTCTCGGCCTGGTTCTGGTCGGTCTTTAGGTTAAAGCGCAGCAATACGGAGGACGAGGGCGGCACGTCGCGGTCGCGGGTATATTGCCGCCGCCAGGACAACGAGACGCCCAGGCACTCGTCGTCATAGCCGAAGCCGAACTCCGTATCGATCATCTCGCTGGAGGCCAGGTCGCGGCGGGCCTCGGCGTAGAGAAGGTAATTGTCCCACAGGCCGAACGTACCCTGGGCGTTGATCTCCTCCCGCGTATCGACGCCGGGCACGACGGCGGAGGGCGGCAGGCGCAGATAGCTTACCTCGACCGACGTCCGCCCATAGCTCGCATCCATGTAGACCTCGTCGCGGCGCACGGTCGCCGTGTCGGGGTCGAGATCGACGCGCTGGGTGAAGGACAGATGCGGCGGGAAATTGACGGTGAATCGCTCCACCACATCGGAGGATTTGCCCGCGAGACCCGTATCGGTGCCGAATTGCGGATCGGCTTTCAGGCGGAAGCTCTGGCCGACGAGGAGTTCGGCCGAGCCCGAGGGGAAGAAGGCCTCCGTGTGCAGGCCGATATTGGCGCGCGGGCCGGTCTCGACGATGTCGTAGCCGGGGAGGGGATCGAAGCTGAAGATGTCGAGCTCGTTGAGTTCGACCTGGGTCGAATCCTCGTCGGGGATGCCATTCGGATTGTCGCCATAGGGCGCCGCGATCAACTGCACGATCGGTTCGATCATGAAGGACGTCTTGCCGCTGCCCGGCGAGATGAAAGGCCACCGCCAGTCGAGCCCGATATCGGGAAGCCCGCGCTCGACATAGTGCGCCCTGTTCGGGATCGTCGGGAAATCGACGAGGTCGTTGTTGGTGGTGCGATAGGCATCGCCGCGCGCGTCGGCACGCAAGGTCAGCACTTCGCCGTCGTCGGTGACGAATTGGCGCGACCACTTCAGTTGGGCGGTCGCGCGCTGGCTCGATACGCCGACGTCGCGGCTGATGGCCGCCGTGTTCACGTCGAAGCGGAATTCGCCGCCGAGCACGGGCTTTTCGGGCAGGAAGCTGTATTGGATCAGCGGCGCCACGATCGGGATGGTGGACGGCGCGTCGGTCGCGAGCAGGCCCTGGAAGAAATAGCCGGTGATCTGGAAGCGGCTGCGCCCGTCGATCCCCTCGATGAACAGATCGCTCGTCAGGCGCTGATCGTCGGAGATGTTGTAGCGCTTGAGATAGGTATCGTTCGAGGTGAGCTGGGCGTCGTAGCCGAAGCGCCAGACATTGGTGATCGGAATGATGCCCGAGCCGAAAAGCGACGAATAGGTCTGGTCCTCGCGTCCCGACAGCCCGCCATGCGGATTGTTGGCGATGCTCGCCTGCAGCCAGTAGCCGCCGTTGGTGAGGCGCTGGCGGTATTCGCCCTCGAGCAACTCGCCGCCCTCGGTAGAGATCAGCGGAGCGATGGTCATGTCCTGGGAATCGTTGAAGGCGATGTAGATCGGGATGCGCACGAAGCTGCCCAGCACCTTCGAGGTGCCGATGTCGGGCGCGAGGACGCCGGTGACGTGCTTCTGCGTGCCGTCCCCGGTCGAGAAATAGGGCGTATAGCCGACCGGAACGCCGAACAATTCGATCGTGGCGTTGCGGTAGACGATCTTGTGCGCGGGTTGGTTATAGACCGCCTCATCGGCCTTCACCTGCCATAGCGGCGTGCGCTCGCCCTTCTGCGCGCAGATCTTGCACGGGCTGAATACGGCCTTGACCGCGGTGGTGCGATCGCCGTTCTGCGTGCGGTTGGCATGCGCCGCGGCGAAGCGGCCGGTGCGTCCGACCAGCGCGGAGAAGGCGTCGATGACGCCGTCGCGCATCTTGTCGGTCAGCACGGCGTGCTGCGCGAAGGCGACGTCGCCGTTCGGCGCCATCATCACCACATGGCCGTCGGCCGTCGCGCGGTCGACATTCTCATTGTAGGTGACGGTGTCCGCCGTGACGATGCGGCCGTTGTAATCGATCTCGACATGGCCGCGCGCCGTCACCAGCCCGCTTTGCGTGTCGTAATCGACCTGGTCGGCCTTCACCAGCATCTGGCCGTCATTGCCGCCCAGAAGCGCGCTGGAGCTTGCCTTGGATTGTATCGTGCCCGCGCCTTGCACCGCTGCCGAGGCGAGCAGGAAAGCGGAGAGGATCGCGAGCGAAGCGAGCTTTCTCATCCGTCCTCCTGATGGAAGACGAGGGTCATGCCGATGAGGATCGCCGCCGTCGCCGGCGCGCAGGCCGCGAGCGCGATGGGCAGGATGCCGCTTTCGCCCAGCGCCTGCGCCACGTCGCCGAAGAAATAAATGCCGAAGCCCGCGAGCGCGCTGTAGACGATGACGCGCGTCATGCCGCCGAGGCGCGCGAGCCGCAGCGAGAAGCTCGCCGACATGAACACCATCGCCGCGAACATCGCGGGCAGGATCAGAAGCGAGTCGAAATAGAGCTGATAGCGCGTCGCGGCGAAGCCGGCGGCCTGCGCGTTGGCGATGAAGCCCGGCAGCGCCCAGAACGACAAGGTCTCGGGCGAGGCGAAGCTCTCCTTGATGCGCTGGACGGTGAGCGTCGTGGGCAGGTTGTAGCTCGCATGATGTTCCGGCCTGCCTTCGGGCCCGCTCACCCAAGCGTTGGTGAGCGTCCAATTGCCCGGCCCCAGCCGGGCGGAACTCGCATCGATGCGGCCCAGGAAGCGGTCGTTGCCGCCGTAGAGGAAGATCATGACGTCGTCGAGCTTGGTGCCTTGCTCGGCCACGCGCAGCGCATGGATCACCGATTGGGCGTGGGCGTCGCCCTGGCGCAGCCACAGCCCGTTGCGCGAGATGGCGAGGCGCGATTCCTGTCCGCGGATATATTTGGCCTCAAGCCCCGCATATTGGACGAGGAGTTGCGACGACAAGGGCGTGAAGGCGACGACCGCGATGACGCCGAGGCAGATCGCAACCGTCAGCGGTGGGGCGAGCAGGTTCCAAGCCGACACGCCGGCGGCGCGGATCGCGAGCAGTTCCTGGCTGCGCGACAGCCGCACGAAAGCGAACACCCCGCCCAGCAGCACCGCGAAAGGCAGGAGCTTGAAGGCGAGGTCGGGCATTTGCAGGAAGCTCATCCCCACCACCACGCCGGTCGGCACGTGCTTGCCGGCGGTCACGTCGAACAGATTGACGATGTCGATGGATAGGGTGAGGAACACGAAGCCGCCGAACACGGCGGCGACGCCGACCGCGAATTGCCGGGCGAGATAGGTATAGAGCGTCCACGACCAGATCATGTCGCGGGCTCCGCCGGCCGCGGCCGCATCCAGTTGAGAAGCGCGCCGAAATCCAGGCCCGAGACGTCGAGCATCGCCGCCCCCATGCCCGCAAGTGGAATGAGATAGAGGATCACGCAGAGCGAATTGTTGCGCGCCGCGGCCCCTTGCGCGACATAGCCCAAGAGCCTGAGGCCGGCGGCCGCGACCGAGGCCATGGTCAGCCGCAAGGCATAGGCGCCTCGCCCGCGCCGCCCGCGCGTGACGGCCGCCAGCGCGATCATCGCGAAGGCGAGGCAATAGAGCGGGGCGGAGAGGCGGTTGTGGCCTTCGGCGTAGTAGATGCGCACGGTCCGCGGATTGAGTTTGGCGGTCGCTTTCGGCCAGAACAATTCGTTCAGGTAGCGCTCGCTGGTTTCGAGGTTCTGCTCCTGCGCCTGGCCGCCGAACTGATCGAGATCGAAGACATAGGATTTGAACTTCAGCACCTGAAGCTGCGCGCCGCCCTGGCCCGCCTGTTCGATCGTGCCGTCATTCATGATCAGGCGTCCGCCGGCGTTGGTGGTCACGAGCGCGCCGGTCTGGGCGATATAGGTGGTGGGCGTTTTCTGGTTTCGGCTGTCGTGGACGAGGATGCCCTTGATATGGCCGTCCGAGCTGAGTTCGCGGATGAACACGGTGAGCCCGTTGATCGGCGTGTTGAAATCACCCTCGTTGAGGACGGCGGCGCCGATGTCGGCGCGGATGTCGAGCACCGCGCCCTTCATCGTGCGCTGGCTGAGCGGCATGAGGTAGAGGCTGCAGAACCAGGCGAAGCACATGGTGATCACCGCCAAGGTCAGCACCGGCACGGCGAGTTGGCGCTGGCTGTAGCCCGCCGCCTGCATGACGATGAGTTCGCTTTCGCTGTTGAGCCGGTGCAGGCCGTAGAGCGCGCCGGCGAAGAACGACAGCGGCAGGATCACCACCATCAGCCCGGGCAGGATGAGCAGGGTGAGATAGACGAAGGTTGGGGCCGACTGGCCCCGATTGATCACGAGATCGAGAAGCCGCAGCGACTGGGAGAGCCAGATCACGCAGGTCAGCAGGAAGGCGAAGAGCAGGATCGGTCCGGCAAGCTGGCGCAGGACGTAGATCGACAGTCGCGACATGTCCGCCCTTCGCCGCTGTAACATTTGTGTCTAAGGTAGGCACACCGCAGCCCGTCTGCGGCAGGCCGGAACTTGCCCTTATCCCTCTGTTTCGGCAAATGGTTTCCGCTCCGATTTGTCAGAAAGGTTTCCGCCATGCAGATCGTTTTCGCCGCACCCTCCACCGGCAACGAAGGCACCCTGGTCCTGGGGGCTTTGGAAGGGGGCGGGCTGACCGCCACGTCCGCGGCGGTGGACAAGGCGAGTGGCGGCGCGTTGACCCGCGCCAAGGCGGCCAGCCGTTTCCAGGGCAAGGCCGGGCAGATGCTGGAAATCCTGGCTCCCACGGGCATCAAGGCGCAGCGCGTTCTGCTCATCGGCCTCGGCGGCAAGTTCGACGATCGCGCGGCGGAACAGCTCGGCGCCTCTTCCATCGCGCGGCTCTCGGGCAGCGGTGAAAAGGCCGTAACCTTCGCCATCGATCCGCCGAAGGGCCGCGCCAAGCCGGCGGAACTCGCCGCGCATATCGCCATGGGCGCACGCCTGCGCGGCTACACCTTCAACGCCTACCGCACCAAGGGCAAAGAGGAATTCGAATCGACCATCCAGTCGGTGACGGTCGGTACGGTCGAGGCCGCCGCAGCCCGCAAGGCCTGGGCGACGCTCGATGCCGTGGCCGGCGGCGTCTCCTTCGCCCGCGACCTGATCAACGAGCCGCCGAACGTGCTGTCGCCGGTCGAGTTCGCCAAGCGGGTAAGGGCCAACCTCACCAAGCTCGGCATCAAGGTGACGGTGCTGGGCGAGGCGGAGATGAAAAAGCTCGGCATGGGCTCGCTGCTCGGTGTCGGCCAGGGCAGCGAGAATGAGAGCCAGCTTGTCGTCATGCAATGGACCGGCGCGCGCGCGAAGGGCGACGCGCCGGTCGCTTTCGTCGGCAAGGGCGTGTGCTTCGATTCCGGCGGCCTTTCGCTCAAGCCCGGCAATTCCATGATGGGCATGAAGGGCGACATGGGCGGCGCCGCGGCCGTGACGGGCGCCATGCAGGCGCTCGCCGCCCGCAAGGCGCGCGTCAACGCGGTCGGCGTGATCGGCCTCGTCGAGAACATGCCGGACGGCAAGGCGCAACGCCCGGACGACGTCGTCACCTCGATGTCGGGCCAGACCATCGAGGTCCTCAACACCGATGCCGAAGGCCGCCTCGTGCTGGCCGACGCGCTTACCTACACGCAAGTGACGTTCAAGCCGAAATTCGTCATCGACCTGGCGACGCTCACCGGCGCCATCATGGTGGCGCTCGGGCTGGAGCATGCCGGCCTGTTCTCCAACGACGATGCGCTCGCCAACCGCATCACCGACGCGGGCAAGAAAGTCGGTGAGCCGGTATGGCGCCTGCCGCTGGGCGATGCCTACGACAAGCTCCTGCGCTCCAAGATCGCCGACATGAAGAACATATCCGGCGGTGCGCATGGCGGCTCCATCGTGGCGGCGCAATTCCTCCAGCGCTTCATCGACAAGACGCCGTGGGCCCATCTCGATATCGCCGGCGTCGCCTGGCAGGACGGCGAGCAGAAGGTCCTCGCGCCCAGCTGGGGCGTCGGCTGGGGCGTGCGCACGCTGGATCGGTTGATCGCGGATAATTACGAGAAGTGATGACGGAAACGCTGTTCTATCACCTCGAACGCCGCTCGCTCGATGATGTCCTTCCGGGCCTCATCGAGCGCACGCTTGAGCGTGGTTGGCGCGCACTCATCAAGGCGGATTCGGCGGATCGTGCATCGTCGCTCGACAATTTGTTGTGGACCTATGACGACCAGACATTCCTGCCGCACGCACAGGTTGGCGATGGCGATGCGAAGCGTCAACCGGTGCTCATCACCACCGAAGATGAAAACGCCAACAGTGCGAATGTTCTCTTTCTTGTCGGCGGCGCGGAGCCGCCGGCGTGGAACGGCGCAGAA